>NZ_KZ559418.1:0-74293 GCF_002850715.1 Citrobacter sp. L55
AGCGACTTAGAAGGATACCACCGCGCCTGATGTGGTTAAAAGCAGGCCAAAGCAATAACAAGTAACTCCCTGTTCTGGCGGCCCGGTGTTTTCCCGTTTGTCCGGTAACCGCCAGCCTTTTTCAGGGCACAACAGAAAAGGGCATCACCGGGCGACGGGCTCATAACCCAATCCACCCGGGCAAAAAGAAAGCGGTCTCTGCAAACCGCCGACCAATGCAGGTGCCCTTCTCTGTTGTGTATGGAGAAAGTTCGGCGGTTGCAGCCGCCTTAACGAGGGTAAAACCATGAGTAATGACCGCATGACCGTAGTGCCAGATTTTCTTGGCGAACTGGATGCCGGCGTGTTCATGAACAAAATCGCGGCAGCACTTAATACCACCGCGCTTGGGGTTCTGAACAACGGCAACAAAGGCAAAGTAGTCCTCACATTTGATTTTGAGCGTATGGGTAATTCCGTTGAAGAGAAGCGCGTGAAGATCAAGCACAAGCTGAACTACAGCACCCCAACACCGCGTGGTAAAGCCTCCGAAGAGGACACAACCG
The DNA here is from genome assembly GCF_002850715.1 of Citrobacter sp. L55. Taxonomy (NCBI): domain Bacteria; kingdom Pseudomonadati; phylum Pseudomonadota; class Gammaproteobacteria; order Enterobacterales; family Enterobacteriaceae; genus Citrobacter; species Citrobacter sp. L55. The sequence continues at coordinate 546 of NZ_KZ559418.1, forward strand.
AAACACCGATGTGGGTCAACAAAGGCGGGAAGCTCACCATCCTGCAGGAAGATCAGGGTCAGCTGTTCGGGATCACTGGCGCGGTGGATGGAAAGCTTAAAGCGGCTCAGTGATCCGCAACAACAAACTCACTGATACCACTTTGATCATCAGTTAATAAGGAATTTTTATGTCTCAGTTAGACAGCGGTACCTTCAAGCAGGTCAAAGACCTGGTTCTTTCCGGTTATCACCTGAATGATATTCATGGCCTGGCTTGCCCGACCGCATTACTGCCAGAGGGTACTGGCGTTGAAAGCCTCGAGCGCTTTTCTCTGGAGCGTTTCCGCTTTCGTGGCACCATGGCCACAACCAGTATTGACGACTTCGCACGTTATTCTAAAGGTTACGCTAGCGACAGTGAGCCAGCTCGTTGCTTTATTGACGCTGACAACATGACCGCCCGTTCAGTGTTCAACATCGGCACCCTGGATAATCCCGGTCACGCCGATAACGTTGCTTCAATCACCCTGAAGAAAACCGCCCCGTTCCGCGCGCTACTGCAAATCGACGGTCAACGTCTGAAGCAAAAGCAAATCGCCGAATGGCTGGAAGACTGGAGCGATTACCTTCTGGCGTTTGATGCTGATGGCAATACGATGCAGATTTCCCAGGCAGCTCAGGCTGTGCGTCGTATCACTATTCAGCAAGCAACACAGCAGGACCATGAAACTGGTGATTTCGCTGGTAAAAAATCGCTGATGCAAAGCGTTGAAGCAAGCAGCAAAGACGTAATGCCTGTGGCGTTCGAGTTCAAATGTGTGCCGTATGAAGGTCTGGGCGAACGCCGCTTTAACTTGCGTAACAGCCTGCTGACCAGCGATGAACCCTGCTTTGTTCTGCGCATCGTCCAACTTGAAGCCCAGGAAGAAGAGATCGCCAACGAATTCCGCGATTTGCTGATCAGCAAGTTCGAAGGTGAATCAGTGGAAACTTTCATCGGTAACTTTAAAGCCTAATTGCTCTGCATTAAATCCCCGGCGCCGCGGGGATTTATTGAAGCGTAATTCCATTAATTATCGCCACCCGGCGAGGGATTCGTGCAACCAAAATCTGCGCGGTGCAGCGCGCCAATATGGAGAAAACCATGAGCTACATTCAGACATTATCCGGCAAACACTTTAATTACCTCGATATCCAACAGGACGATATCGTGATCGAAGATATCGCTACCGCGTTGTCTCATATCTGCCGCTTTGCAGGGCATCTTCCTGAGTTTTACAGCGTCGGCCAACATAGCGTTTTAACCAGCCACCTCGTTCCGCAGGAGTTTGCATTAGAAGCCCTGCTTCATGATGCCGCCGAAGCCTACCTGCAGGATATACCCTCACCGCTTAAGCGCCTGTTACCTGATTACCAGGTGATCGAAGCTCGCGTAGACGCAGCTATTCGCCAGAAATTTGGCCTACCGACGGGGCAACACCCAACCGTGAAATATGCCGATCTGGTGATGCTTGCCAGCGAACGCCGCGATTTTGAGATTGACGAAGGTTCCGTGTGGCCTTGCCTCGAGGGAGTTGTCCCAACGGATCTATTCATCATCAACCCAGTTCGTCCAGGCCAGTCATATGGCATGTTCATTAATCGCTTCAACGAATTGATGGAGCAGCGCCAATGCGCCGCATGAAGGTAAAAGAACTCGTAGCGGAGGCTTTTGCCTCCGTTGCTGAGTTGCCACCAAAGCATGCACTGCTTATGCGCGAAGTCGCCACCAGACTGGACGCTACGTTCGCAGCATTAAAAGAGTCTCTGGTGCAACTGGAACAGGAACGTAAAGGTAAAACGCCATGACCGTATTTGAATATCTCCAGGCTCATCCGAATACCACCAGCGGTGAAATCGCCAAAGGTATGAACAAAAAGACACCCGCGGTCGCTGGCGCATTATCGCAACTCTATGGCACCGGCCGGATCGTGAAGTCTGGTGTTCGCAAGGGAATTCCTACTTACCGTGTTAACGATATGCCGTTTGGGTGCAGTAACAGCTTAACCATGATGTTTAACCAGCTATTAAACACAGCCAGAAAGGGAGCTGCACAATGAGTAAATCTCTGAACGCACGTTGCATCCGTCGCTGGACCGTCGAATTTAAAGGCCGCTGCGACTCGAAACACAGTCCGTACTGGCGTAAGCACTACCTTCGCAGTTACATCCGGGAATGTGCCCTGACTACCGCTGATTGCATGGTAGAGCGTATGGCAGAGGATAATGCGATGGTAGATTTTCAGGAGACTAATCGAGGGTGGTCGCCGGAGTTCTCTGCCTGGTACCACGAACGCCGTGAACAGTATCTCAAAGAAGCTCGTGACTATCTGAACGAAGACGCCACCAATGACGAGATCGACGAGGAAATCCAGAACGAGCTGGAGGCCTGGAATGACTAACAGCCCAATGACAGCACTCAACAAACAGGCGCTGCGTGAGCGCTATTCAGAAAAACCAGCGCCGAAATGCCATATCTGCGGGTCTGTCATGACAATCCAGCGTGCCGGTGGTGGAAGTGTCGTATACGGATGCACTGGCCGAATCGATAAGGATGGCGAAGGATACAAATTTGCTGAGGGTCGAGACTTCGCAGACGACCATTATGCTCGTTCTCGCGTAACCGATTATGGCCCTGGCGGCGATCCTGAGGTTCTGGCGCTGCTGGATGAGCTGGAAGCCGCAGAGAAGCGCATAGCAGAACTGTTAAGCGAGAACGCTGGGCTAAATAACAGCGTTGAAAATGCGGCAGGATGCATCAATGCCGCGTATGCAGAGGGGCTTATTGATGTGCTCAGTGAAAGCAATGACGAGCGCTTGGTTTACCTGGTTAAGCGTCGTTTGCTGTTTGCCTACCTTCCGGTAGAAACCCCGGCAACAAATGAAGAGCTTATTGCTATGGGTGATTGGGTTCTGCGTGAGCAACTGGAGGATGGTACCCGTGCCATCAAAACCCTTAACCGGCGCATAGCAGAACTGGAGGCGCGGGATGAGACTAAATTTGTGAAGTGCTGTTCATGCAAACATGACATCGAGGTATTGGCGATAGTTGATTGTGATGGATATTGCCCTCGCTGCGCTTCTCCAATTGACCTCGATGACGAACCATACGCTGGCATTGGCGTGAAGGGGGAGTGAGCATGGCTGACAAATCACCTTTAGAGCGTTTGCAGTCTGCAAACAAAGAGAATCAGAGAATGGTCATGGTGAGCGTCGGAACGCTCAAAGCAGCGCGAAGTGAAATTATGGCCCACGTCTCCGTAAACGGGAAAGGAGTGATGACAGATATCGTTCTTAATCAAATTAACGCAGTTATCGGGAAGGACTAACCCATGACAACTAACCACCAGGCGCACGGTCCTGTATCACTCGATCGCCTGCACCAGATACGCGAAATACTCAGCAAAGCAGCAGCACAAAGCGACGGCGGTAATCTAGGCTACGCAATGGCTGATGCTGTGAAGGTGATTGATATTGATGGGGCTATTGCCCGCGAGCTGGTACGCCGTGAGCATGCAGCGTGGTCACAGGCTACTTTCGGCGATGTCGGTCCAGTTGGTCCGCTGAAGCACCTTTCCAAAGAAGCGCTCGAGGCTGCTGCTGAACCAGGCGACCTTAGCGAATGGGCTGACATGCAATTCCTGTTATGGGATGCGCAACGTCGTGCCGGTATCAGTGATGAGCAGATTACCCAGGCAATGATAAAAAAGCTGGCTATAAATAAGGTTCGCCAATGGCCTGAGCCGAAAGACGGGGAACCTCGATTGCATATCAAAGAACAGTCAGAGCAGGAGAAAAAATAAGAATGTTTAGCCTGATTCGGCGCGGTCAAATCTACACGGACAGTAGCAACTGGCCCGTAATTATCCATAGCTGTAGTGATCACTCGGTCCGAATTAAACGCAATGATGGCGGGCTGAGAACGATTAGCATCAAACGCTTTAACGAAGATTTTGAACGAGTGGAGCATGATGAGTATCGCAAAATATGTGCCGAAATAGAGCAGGAAACAAACCTGAAAAACCTACGTGCGATGCGTCGCGGCAAGATTACTGAATAGCCAAACAGGAGAATATTTAACGTGAACAACTTAATGATCGACCTTGAGTCCATGGGCAAAAAACCGAATGCCCCTATCGTCTCCATTGGTGCCGTATTCTTCGATCCGCAAAGCGGTGAATTGGGTCAGGAGTTTTACACCGCCGTTAACCTTGAAAGCGCTATGGAGCAGGGAGCGGTGCCGGATGGTGACACTATTCTATGGTGGTTAAGACAAAGCTCAGAAGCGCGATCAGCAATCTGTGTTGATGATGCGATGCCGATATCGTCTGCCCTATCTGAACTGAGCCATTTCATTAATCGGCATTCTGATAACCCAAAATATTTAAAAGTTTGGGGCAATGGAGCTACTTTCGACAACGTTATATTGCGCGGCGCATATGAGCGCGCCGGCCAGGTTTGTCCGTGGCAATTTTGGAACGATCACGACGTCAGAACCATCGTCACATTAGGCAGAGTTGTGGGTTTCGATCCAAAGCGAGATATGCCATTCGATGGGGTTGCACATAACGCACTGGCCGATGCGCGACATCAGGCAAAATACGTGTCCGCGATCTGGAATAAGTTGATTCCGGCCACCAGCAGCGATCTGTAATTCCCCTGGGTGCAGCCAGGGTAATGGATAAATAACCATGAGCAATATTCTCCAGTTAGCCCCCAACGAGTGGGTCTGTGAAAGCGTTCTTATCGCGGTTACCGGGCTCAAACCCGGTACCATCCTCCGAGCCAGAAAAGAATGCTGGATGGTTGGGAGGGAGTATATCCACGTATCGCCTGACGGGAATCCTAAACCTTCCAGTGAGTGCATGTATAACAGAAAGGCTGTAGATGCCTGGGTCGCTTCAATGAAAAGCAAGCAGCCAGGGTGATTTGATGCCATGAAAAAGGTAAGCTCGTATCGCTCTTGGGCGTCTGGAGGTAACACCAATGGATAAAGTCACATATCCAACAGGCGTCGAAAACCACGGTGGCACTTTACGCATCTGGTTTAATTTTAAAGGTAAGCGTGTCAGGGAAAGTCTCGGTGTCCCTGACACCGCTAAGAACAGGAAGATAGCCGGGGAACTGCGGACATCAGTATGTTTTGCCATCCGCACAGGAACATTTGATTATGCAACCCAGTTTCCTGACTCCCCTAACCTCAAGGCTTTTGGTGTAAGTAAAAAAGACATTACAGTGAAAGAACTTGAAGAAAAATGGCTGGATCTGAAACGGATGGAAATCTGCGCGAACGCATTCAATCGCTATGAGTCTGTCGCAAGGAATATGGTGCCGAGGATCGGAGGTAATCGCCTGGCGTCAGCAGTAACCAAAGAGGAATTGCTGTATCTCAGGAAAGATTTGCTAACTGGTTACCAGAATCCGACGAAGAACAAATCCCCGGCAAAAGGGCGAAGCGTTGTTACTGTGAACTATTACATGACGACAATGGCCGGAATGTTTCAGTTTGCTGCGGATCACGGTTACTTAGAGGTGAACCCATTCGAGGGAATTAAGCCTCTGAAAAAAGCCAGGGCAGAACCAGATCCTCTTTCTCGTGATGAATTTATTCGCCTGATAGATGCATGCCGGCATCAGCAGACGAAAAACCTGTGGTCATTAGCAGTGTACACAGGAATGCGTCACGGGGAACTGGTCTCCCTGGCCTGGGAAGATATCGACCTGAAGGCGGGAACAATTACCGTCAGGCGTAATTATACGAAACTTGGTGAGTTCACTCTACCGAAAACCGAGGCAAGCACAGATCGAGTGGTGCATCTTATCCAGCCCGCAATCAGTATCCTGAAAAATCAGGCTGAAATGACAAGGCTGGGCAGGCAACATCACATTGAAGTTCAGTTACGTGAGTATGGCCGTGTGGTGAACCATGAGTGTACATTCGTCTTTAACCCGCATGTGGTAAGACGCAGTAAGCAGGTCGGATTTATCTACCGGGTCGATTCTGTAGGCGACTCATGGGAAGCGGCACTAAAGCGCGCAGGAATCAGACACAGAAAGGCGTACCAGTCACGACATACCTATGCGTGCTGGTCATTATCTGCTGGTGCAAACCCGAGTTTTATTGCCAGTCAGATGGGGCATGCGAGCGCCCAGATGGTGTTCAATGTGTATGGTGCATGGATGGCTGACAGCAGCGCAGAGCAGATCGCAATGCTGAATCAGAAGCTGGCAGATTTTGCCCCATTGATGCCCCATAGCCACGAGAACAGTGCGGGAGGATTATTAAAATCAGTAAGTTAACCTCTAACGCCCGTCATGTTAACTGCGTGGAGGGTAATACCACGCTGTACGCGCTGCCAAAAGCCGACATTGTGGCCCGCTGGCATGCGCAGACTACCGATGTGTTTCGATTTTGTTTTAAGTTTCCGGCCACCATTTCGCATCAGGCCGCGCTGCGTAATTGCGATGACCTGGTACACGAGTTTTTCACGCGCATGTCGCCACTTGAATCACGCATTGGGCAATACTGGCTGCAATTACCCGCAACTTTTGGCCCGCACGACCTGCCAGCCTTGTGGCAGTTTCTCGATGCGCTCCCCAAATCCTTTACCTACGGTGTGGAAGTTCGCCATCCGGACTTCTTTGCCAAAGGCGAAACAGAGCAACGATTCAATCGAGGCCTACATGAGCGCAGGGTAAATCGGGTGATTCTGGACAGTCGACCGGTACATGCCGCAATACCACATACTGAAGCGATACGCGACGCCCAGCGCAAGAAGCCAAAGGTTCCGGTGCATGCGGTGGTGACGGCAAACCATCCGATGGTACGCTTTATCGGCAGCGATAATATGGCACAAAACAGCGCGCTTTTTGCCGTCTGGCTGACCAAGCTGTCGCAATGGCAACAAACCACAACGCCGTATCTGTTTTTACATACCCCGGATATCGCGCAGGCCCCGGAGCTTGTCGATACGCTATGGGCAAATTTACGCAGCGCCCTGCCAGAGATCGGATCAGCTCCGTCTATTCCACAGCAATCTTCTCTTTTCTGAAAATGCCACCTATCATAGTCAATGCCATCAGCCATTTTAAAAGGGAGTTTGTATGGTAAGCGCGCTTTATGCCGTATTGGGTGCGTTATTGTTAATTAAGTTCTCCTTTGACGTCGTTCGCCTGCGCATGCAATACCGCGTTGCATATGGTGACGGAGGTTTTAGCGAACTACAAAGCGCTATCCGCATTCACGGTAATGCGGTGGAATATATTCCCGTCGCATTGGTGCTGCTGTTATTTATGGAAATGAACGGCGCAGAAACGTGGATGGTGCATATTTGCGGGCTGATTTTGATTGCCGGACGACTGATGCATTATTACGGATTCCATCACCGGCTTTTCCGCTGGCGCCGTTCAGGCATGAGTGCGACCTGGTGTTCGCTGTTGCTAATGGTGCTGGCGAATCTTTGGTATATGCCCTGGGAGTTGGTTTTCTCCCTGCATTAGCGCACAATACGCCACTTTATTTTTCCCGGATTTTTACGTTATGTCTCACCGCGACACGCTTTTTTCTGCGCCTATCGCCAGTCTGGGTGACTGGACCTTTGATGAACGGGTAGCTGAAGTCTTCCCGGATATGATCCAGCGATCCGTTCCTGGCTATTCCAATATCATTTCTATGATTGGGATGTTGGCCGAACGTTTCGTACAACCCAACACACAGGTCTACGATCTGGGCTGTTCTCTGGGCGCTGCGACGCTCTCGGTGCGTCGCAATATTCATCACGAGAATTGCAAAATTATTGCCGTTGATAACTCCCCGGCTATGGTTGAGCGTTGCCGCCGTCATATTGACGCCTATAAAGCGCCGACACCGGTTGACGTTGTCGAAGGCGATATTCGCAACATTACTATCGAAAACGCCTCGATGGTGGTGCTGAATTTTACCCTGCAATTCCTTGAGCCACCTGAGCGCCAGGCATTGTTGGATAAGATTTATCAGGGGCTGAACCCCGGCGGCGCGCTGGTGCTGTCTGAGAAATTCAGTTTCGAAGACGCTAACGTTGGCGAGCTGCTGTTCAACATGCACCACGATTTCAAACGAGCAAATGGCTATAGCGAGCTGGAAATCAGCCAAAAGCGCAGCATGCTGGAGAACGTGATGCTGACCGACTCGGTCGAAACGCACAAAGCGAGACTGCATCAGGCGGGCTTTGAACACAGCGAATTGTGGTTCCAGTGCTTTAACTTTGGTTCTCTGGTGGCACTGAAAGCTGAGGTTAGCGCATGATCGACTTTGGTAACTTTTATCAACTGATTGCCAAAAATCACCTTTCCCATTGGCTGGAAACGCTCCCGGCGCAAATCGCGACCTGGCAGCGCGATCAGCACGGCTTGTTTAAGCAGTGGTCAAATGCGGTCGAGTTTCTGCCCGAGCTGACGCCGCATCGCCTGGACTTACTGCATAGCGTTACCGCCGAAAGCGATGAGCCGCTCAGCGACGGTCAGCTCAAACGTATCGACACCCTGATGCGTAACCTGATGCCATGGCGTAAAGGGCCGTACTCGTTGTACGGCGTCAATATAGATACCGAGTGGCGCTCGGACTGGAAATGGGATCGCGTTCTGCCGCACTTGTCTGACCTCACCGGGCGCACCATTCTTGATGTCGGCTGCGGGAGTGGATATCACATGTGGCGCATGATTGGCGCGGGGGCGCATCTGGCGGTTGGCATCGATCCTACCCAGCTGTTTCTGTGCCAGTTTGAGGCAGTACGTAAACTGCTGGGCAATGACCAGCGCGCTCACCTGCTGCCGCTGGGTATTGAGCAGCTTCCGGCGCTCAACGCCTTTGATACCGTATTCTCCATGGGAGTGCTTTATCACCGCCGTTCACCGCTGGAACACCTGTGGCAGTTGAAGGATCAGTTGGTGAAAGATGGCGAACTGGTACTGGAAACGCTGGTCGTCGAAGGTGATGAAAATACCGTACTGGTACCGGGCGATCGCTACGCGCAGATGCGTAACGTTTACTTTATTCCTTCTGCGTTGGCGTTAAAAAACTGGCTGGAAAAATGTGGGTTTGTTGATGTGCGCATCGCTGATGTCTGCGTCACCACCACCGAAGAGCAGCGCCGCACCGAGTGGATGATAACCGAATCCCTGGCCGACTTCCTCGACCCGAACGATCACAGCAAAACGGTGGAAGGCTACCCGGCCCCATTACGCGCGGTATTGATTGCACGTAAGCCGTAGTTATTTTTGCCAGATAGCACTCTTTCTGCAAAATAGTTCAAGTTGCAGAAAGGCAGCCAACTCCGCTGCGGCTTGAAATATGCAGGATAAAAAAAGGCCCCTGTTGAAATTGCAGGGGCCTGGTACGAGCAAGCATCATATTGGGCGACATGATGCAACGGTAAAATCAGCTGGCCTGGTGGTGTGCAATGATTGCTTTCATTTCCGCAACCGCCGCCCCGTCTACCGCATAGCGTGAATACTCATCCGCCTGTGCATCCGAAGACATCGACAACCTCGAATTGCGATAACGCATGGGGGAAGCCAACCATACTCCGGCAGAACTGTGGACTTCCTGCACTCCAGCATCAAGGAACAGGGACAAATTCGAGGCGCGAACCCCCGCTCCGGCCATAATGATTGGAGCATCCCCCTGCGCAATAAGTTCCATAATTTTTGTTAAACCTTGCACCGCATCTGATTTTTGCCCGGAAGTCAGCACTCTGGCGACGCCCAAATCAGCTAATTTTTTTAGCGCATTGAGTGGGTTAGCGCACATGTCAAAGGCCCGATGAAAAGTGACGTGCAGCGTTCCCGCCGCAATCATTATTTTCTCCATGCGCGGCATATCGACATCACCCTCTGCATCTAAAATGCCGGTTACCAACCCTGAGAACCCCAGTTCTCTTACTATCGCAATATCATCCAGCATTGCAGCGAATTCACCGTCGGTGTAACAAAAGTCGCCCCCGCGCGGGCGAATAATGGGATTGACCGGAATCGAGATATGCTGGCGAACCGAACGCAAGACGCCCAGGGACGGCGTTAAGCCCCCCTCTTTGGGCGCCGAGCAAAGCTCAATGCGATCCGCGCCGTTTTGCTGCGCCGTGCGCGCGCACTCCATGCTGTAACAGCAGATTTCCAGTAATGCCATACTCACTCCTGACGTTCGCTTGCCACAATGGCTTCAATCGACCACGGATGGAATTTTATCGTCACGCTGCCATCGCTGACCGCCAGCGTTGGATTCGGTAAACGTTCGCGCTCGCCTTTTGGCGAACTGGTTTTTACAAATATACCCGGCTGGCTCAGCCCGTGATCTGAAAGCAGCGCCAGCGCTCGTGCATTCAGCGTCTCCACCTCACCCGGCAGAACAATTTCAACATGCTCCCAGCCTTCATGCGGATAACGCTTTTCGCCCGGCCACGGCAGTTCTACGATAGAAAATTGCCAGTGTTGCACACAAACTGGCTCATCGAGTTTGAACAAGCAAATCGGTCGGCCATTGATGATATTTTCTGACATCAATTCGCCGCACTGTTCAAACCCACGACGCCAGCGCTCTGCGGTGGTATTTTGATGACAACGCAGAGAAATGTGATCGGCTTCAAGCGATGAGATATCCAGCCCAAGGCGAGTGGAAAGATCCGTTAACGCCTGAATGAAATGCGGTAAATCTGCGGAAATATCATGCAGTTCTGCAACTGTTTGCCAGTTCGCCATAATGAAAGCTCATATCCATATTCAAAGCCGCTAATTTACCCTGTTGCGCAGCCCCAACCAACTGCTGATTTTCTTAAGCGCAATATGAATAATTATACGTAATGACAATGTTTATATTTCAGGCTGCTGGCGATACTCGCAATGCTGACGGCAACGGGCATTTGCAGTATACTCCCGCCCTTAATTCTTAAACTGGTGCGGTGCATTTTAAGCCGCTTCATAAATGTAAGGTATTCCGGTGAATATTCAGGCTCTTCTCTCAGAAAAAGTCAGTCAGGCCATGATTGCTGCAGGCGCGCCTGCAGATTGCGAACCGCAGGTTCGTCAGTCAGCAAAAGTACAGTTCGGCGACTATCAGGCTAACGGCATGATGGCTGTCGCTAAAAAACTGGGTATGGCGCCGCGACAACTGGCTGAGCAGGTGCTGACTCATTTGGATCTCAACGGGATCGCCAGCAAAGTTGAAATTGCAGGCCCGGGCTTTATCAATATTTTTCTCGATCCGGCATTTCTGGCGCAGCACGTTCAGCAGGCGCTGGCTTCCGATCGTCTGGGCGTCACCCAACCGGCTAAACAAACCGTTGTGGTTGATTACTCCGCACCTAACGTAGCGAAAGAGATGCACGTTGGTCACCTGCGTTCCACCATCATCGGTGACGCTGCGGTGCGTACGCTGGAGTTCCTCGGTCACAATGTTATCCGCGCCAACCACGTCGGCGACTGGGGTACTCAGTTCGGTATGCTCATCGCATGGCTGGAAAAACAGCAGCAGGAAAATGCTGGCGAGATGGCGCTGGCTGACCTTGAAGGTTTCTACCGTGATGCGAAAAAACATTACGACGAAGATGAAGCCTTCGCGGAACGTGCCCGGAGTTATGTCGTGAAGCTGCAAGGCGGCGACGAGTACTTCCGTGAGATGTGGCGCAAACTGGTCGACATCACCATGTCGCAAAACCAGTTAACCTACGATCGCCTGAACGTCACCCTGACCCGTGACGACGTCATGGGTGAAAGCCTGTACAACCCGATGCTGCCTGGCATCGTGGCCGATCTCAAAGCTAAAGGCCTGGCTGTTGAAAGCGAAGGCGCTACCGTCGTATTCCTTGATGAGTATAAGAACAAGGAAGGTGAACCGATGGGCGTAATCATTCAGAAGAAAGATGGCGGCTATCTCTACACCACGACCGACATCGCCTGCGCCAAGTACCGTTATGAAACGCTGCATGCCGACCGCGTACTTTATTACATCGACTCCCGTCAGCATCAGCACTTAATGCAGGCCTGGACCATCGTGCGTAAAGCCGGTTATGTGCCGGACTCTGTGCCGCTGGAACACCACATGTTCGGTATGATGCTGGGTAAAGACGGCAAGCCGTTCAAAACCCGTGCGGGTGGCACGGTTAAACTGGCCGATCTGCTGGATGAAGCGCTGGAACGCGCACGCCGTCTGGTAGCGGAGAAGAACCCGGACATGCCTGCCGACGAGCTGGAAAAACTGGCGAATGCGGTCGGTATCGGCGCGGTGAAATATGCCGATCTGTCCAAAAACCGTACCACCGACTACATCTTCGACTGGGACAATATGCTGGCGTTCGAAGGGAACACTGCGCCGTATATGCAGTACGCCTACACCCGCGTACTGTCCGTGTTCCGTAAAGCGGATATCGACGAAAGCGCGCTGGCAAATGCGCAGGTGATTATCAGTGAAGATCGCGAGGCTCAGTTGGCTGCGCGTCTGCTGCAGTTTGAAGAAACGTTGACCGTTGTTGCACGTGAAGGTACGCCGCACGTGATGTGTGCTTACCTGTACGACGTTGCCGGTCTGTTCTCCGGCTTCTACGAGCACTGCCCTATCCTCAGCGCTGAAAACGAAGAGATTCGTAACAGCCGCCTGAAACTGGCACAGTTGACGGCGAAAACCCTGAAGCTGGGTCTGGATACGCTGGGTATCGAAACCGTAGAACGTATGTAAATCAGCTTACCTATCAGGCCTGACTCCGAAATTCGGACTCAGGCCTTTTTTATTTCTGTAACAGGCCATCTGTAACAACTCACAAGGAATGACACATTTCCGTAGAGATATGGAACATTTTTTGCCTGTCATCCCGTTTAAGCCTCCGTATCATGAGGCGGCGAATTAATCGGGTACGGGTCAATGACATTCAGAGATTTTGAGGCGGAGGAAAAACTCTTCCAGCGGCGTGTATTGGTGGCCTTTGGCCTGGTGGTCATCTGCTTTGGCATCCTGATTTACAATCTCTACAACTTACAAATCTGTCAGCACCAGTATTACACCACCCGCTCAAATGCAAACGACATCAAAATGCTGCCCGTGGCCCCGACGCGTGGCATGATTTACGATCGCAACGGCATCCCGCTGGTGCGCAACGTAACCTGGTACGACATTTCCGTTACGCCTTATAAAATCAGTGATATGAATGCCCTGATCAGGCAGCTCACGCCTATCATTGACCTCACTCCTGATGACATTGACCAGTTTCGCCATGCGCTGAAAGCCAGCAGCCGCTATCGCCCGGTCGTGCTAAAAAATGCGCTGACCGATGTGGAAATCGCCCGCTTCTCGGTTAACCAGTTTCATTTCAGCGGCGTCAATATCAATAGCTATGAAGACCGCCAGTACCCTTATGGCGCAGCGCTGGCGCATGTCCTTGGCTATGTGTCAAAAATCAATGACAACGACCTGAAAGCGCTGGATCAAAAAGGCCTGACAGAGAACTACGCCGCCGATCACAACATCGGTAAGCAGGGTATTGAGCACTACTATGAAAATGAACTGCATGGGAAAACCGGTTATCAGGAGGTCGAAGTTGATAACCACGGACGCATCGTACGTCTGATCAAAGATGTGCCGCCCGTTGCCGGAAAAGATATCCACCTGACGCTGGACCTCCATTTACAGCAATATATTGAGAGTCTGTTGGTGGGCCAGCGGGCCGCCGTTTTGGTTGAGGATCCGCATGACGGTTCCGTGCTGGCAATGGTTTCGAACCCCAGCTATGACCCCAACCCGTTTGTTAAAGGTATCAGCTATCAGGACTATAACAAGCTGCTTCAGGATAAGGACCTGCCGTTAATCAACCGCGTCACGCAGGGGTTGTATCCTCCCGCCTCCACGGTCAAACCGTATATGGCGATGTCAGCATTACTGGACGGCGTGATCACGCCGCAGACCCGTTTCTTCGGCGCCCCCACCTGGACGCTCCCCGGCACTGAGCGACATTACCGTGACTGGAAAAAAACGGGCCACGGTATGCTGGATGTCACCAAAGCAATTGAAGAATCTGCCGACACGTTCTTTTATCAGGTGGCATATATGATGGGGATTGACCGTATTAACAGCATGCTCAGCCAGTTTGGCTATGGCAAGCCGACCGGCATCGATCTTGGTGAGGAGTATAACGGCCTGCTCCCGAGCCGCGAATGGAAGCAGAAAGTGCATAAAAAAGCCTGGTATCAGGGAGATACCATTTCGGTTGGCATCGGCCAGGGCTACTGGATTGCCACGCCGATCCAGATGGTTAAAGCCATGGTCGCGCTGATTAACAACGGCAAGGTTATCGCCCCTCACCTGCTACGTGATGAAGAGAGCGGAAAAGTCATCACGCCGTACCAGGCTCCCGAAGCACCGTCACAAATTGCCTCTGCTTCGTCCCCCTACTGGGGGCTGGTGCGTCAAGCGATGTTCGGCATGGCGAATGAGCCAAACGGTACCGGTTATAAGTTCTTTCACACCGCGCCTTACGGCATTGCAGCGAAAAGTGGCACATCACAGGTCTTTAGCCTGAAAGAAAATCAGACCTACGATGCGAAAATGATCCCCGTGCGTCTGCGCGACCACGTGTTCTATACCGCATTTGCGCCATATAAGAACCCGAAAGTCGCCATAGCGTTAATTCTGGAAAACGGCGGCAGCGATGGCGTCACCGCCGCACCAGTCATGCGTCAAATCATGGATCATCTGTTTGCTGCGCAGGGCGACGATGCTCAAGCGGGTCCGATAGCCGCAACGCCATCGGACACCGATATCAAAAATACTTACGCAAGTATTCGGTAAGGCACAGCATCGCCATCGCCTGACCGTAAGGCATGGAGGTCCGGGGGATGTTGCGGTAGAAATCGAGATTGTGGCCCATCCCGGTACCAAACGAGGTATGCAGCAATTCACCTTCCGGCGAAATATGTTGCACAATGCCTCTGATGGCTTTTTCGGCTACAGCCGCATAGTCTTGTCCGACATAGCGTTTACGTACCGCTTTGAGGATCCCATAGGCAAATCCGGCGGTTGCCGAGGCTTCAAGATACGACTGCGGGTCGTCCAGCAAGGTGTGCCACAGTCCGCTTTCATCCTGGCACTTCGCCAGCGCCGCGATTTGCGCGTTCAAAACCTGCACCAGATAGCGGTGCACTGCATTGTTTTCCGGCAAATCAAGTAATTCGAGGAAATCCGGGATGACTATAGTTAACCAGCTGTTGCCACGCGCCCAGCGAGCGTTGGCGAAGTTATGCTGTCCTTCATAGCTCCAGCCGTGGAACCACAGCCCCGTTTCTTTATCCATCAGGTTTTGCACGTGCAGCAGGAACTGATAGGTTGCCTCTTCAATATACTCGGGACGGTTGAGCAACTTGCCAATCTTCGCCAGCGGTAAGACCGTCATCATCAACGTGTCATCCCACATCTGCTGGTGATTTTCTTCCGCCAGCGTAATATGCTGCATACCGCCGAATTGGGTACGCGGCATGTCATGCATTGCCCACTCAGCCCAGCTGTCAAGCCACGGCAGATACGCGGGATTACGCGTCTCTTCATAGCGATATGCCAGCGTTAAAAACGGCGCCATGGTGTTAACGTTTTTGGTCGTTGCACCTTCCGCAAAGCGATCGGCAAACCAGTTGTCGATAATATCGCGCATCGTGGCATCGCCGGTTTGCTGATAATACTGATACATCCCGTACAAGCCGATGCCGTGCGTCCACTCCCATCCCGCCCAGCCTTTGGTATCAATAACGCGTCCGTCATCCAGACGTAGCAAGAACTCGCCGGTCTCATCATGAATATTGACCAGGTTATGCGTCACCTTTTTGATCAACGCTTTTAATTCATCCCTGGCAATAAAATGTTCTGGCTGGCGCAACAATGGACTGTGTTTAACCGGATAAACAATCATTTACTTAACCTCTGTCAATGTCGAATTCAATACAGCACCCTTTTCCAGTTTCGGTGCCGCTGGTTTATTACGATTCAGGTAACCAATATTGTTGTTACCCCAAAGTGATTCATAAGGCATGCCCGATAGCATCTCTACGGTCGCGCGTCCTTTAGCGGAAAGTCCTTCCAGCACGGGTTGCCCGGACTCACGCATTTTTGCTGTCTCTTCGCGCAGGGTGCTGTGCGTTTGCAGGTTCAGTTTGAAGCGCAAGGAAACCAGGAAACCCAGCGCCAGAACAATCAGCGTTCCGCAGCTCAGAATTAACAGGATGGTATGGCTGACCGCCGCGGGTTGTGCGCTCTGACCGGAGACAAAACCAGACAACTGCATCACAATCCCCACCAGCATCACCGCTCCCGCCTGCGACGCTTTACGCGTTAACGTCATAATGCCGGCGAAGATCCCTTCCCGACGCTGACCGGTGATCACTTCGTCAACGTCGGCAATATAGGTGTAGATATTCCAGGGAACGTAGTTGATACCACCGCGTCCTAAACCCGCAACGGCGGAAACCAATAGCAACAGAGAATAAACATCGCTTAATCCGGCGTAATACAGCCCCGCATAGGAGAGTGAACTGAGGCCAAACAGGACGACCACCATGCGATAAGACGGCGCAGGTCCGAAACGGATGCACAATGGGATCATGGCGATAACGGCAATAAACTGGAAGATAGCCATCGTACCCAGCAGGTTTGACGCCATTGATGCTTCCTGCATCAGCACAAACACCACATAGTAAGTAAAGACGGCGTTAAAGACGTCCTGGGCAATATAGCCGCCAAGATACATTCCTAAATGCTGGCGAAAGATACGGATGCGCAGTGTTGAACTCAGTTCCACAAATAAACGGTTCATACTCTGACTCAAGGTCAGGCTTTTCTTCTCTTCTTCGGCTCGCAGCGCCGCCTCAGTCCACTCTTCCCGTGGGCGTTCCCAGGTAAAGAACCAGACGAAGGTCAGCATCAGTGCACACAGCACAGAAAACACCAGGCTGGCGTAGAAAAAAGAGACGGGGTTGTCCTTGCCAAACAGCGTCAGCAGAACGCCAGGTAAGAATGAGGCCAGAATGGCAGACATTTGCGCCATCGAAATGCGCGCGCCGGAGAATTTGGTTTTCTGTTTAAAGTCATCGGTCATTTCGGGTACCAGCGTTTCGTAAGGCACCAGAATCATGGTGTAGACCACGTCAAAAATCAGATAGGTGAGCAGGTAGTACCAGAACCCCATATCACCCACCCACATTAGTGAGTAGCTAAAGACACAGGGTATCCCCAACAGAATAAAAAACTTGCGTCGCCCAAAGCGTTTGCCGAGCCAGGTGGAGCCAAAGTTATCGGTTAAAAAACCCATTAATGGGCTAACAACGGCATCCAACACCCTGGCGGTAGCGAAGATAAAGGTTGCTTCGATTGGCGTCAGGCCACAGAACGTCGTGTAAAAATAGAGTAGCCAGGCCGCGGTTAACGCCGTGGTGCCTGCGCCTAAAAAATCCCCCGAACCGTAGGCAAAATAGTTAACCAACCCAATTTTACGTGTATTCATTGCCGTTACCCCTGCACATTATTGGGAGGCCCCGCAATCCTCGCTTTGACATTGGGCCTCCTTACAGGGCCACAGTAAAAGCTAACAGCAAGTGAAACCTTTCTATTTTTGCCAGGGGTATTCGTGAAATGGCAACAGCACAAAGAGTCCGGCAACGTATGTCACCTATTTTATAAAACAGCGTTTCTATTTAATCAAAGAGGCGGACTGGAATTGCGAAGCAGCCAGCAGTTTCTGCTGCTGGCCGGAATGAAGGGAGGCGTTAACGATAGTTCACAATCACCTGATTGCTCTGAACCTGTAAGGCGGGGATCAGGCGACCGCCACCGGGTACTTCCCAGACAAAATGCATCGGTTCGATGGCGGGAACATTATTGAATCCGTTGGTGGTCCCGCTTTGCCCGTCCAGCTCAACACAGCGGGACTGAGAACATAAACGCACCCGTAAACCCGCGGGCGTTGGGCCATTGAGCTCATAGCGCCAGGCCACCAGCGTCATCAACCCCGAGACCGGCTGGCTGGGCGTCAGAGGTGAAGACGAGGCTGACTGGCCGCGGTGATTTAAAGTAATCCCCATACCGCTGGCCTGCCAGGCGCCTTCTCCGGCAGCCTGCGCTACCAGAGGAAAAAACAACAACCACAGTAATTTACGCATTACTTACCTCCAATAGTCGCCGTCATACGGATATGGCGGTTGTCAGACAGCTCCATGTTCGATAACACCACCAGTTGCGGAATGCTGCGACGTAAAAAGCGAGCCAGTAACGGACGCAACGCGTGGTTAACCAGCAAGACCGGCGGTGCACCCAACATTTCCTGACGGGACAGCGCTTCCTGAGTCTGGGCCAGCAGTCGGTCTGCAAGACCCGGCTCCAGACCGCCGCCGCCCTGCAGCGCCTGCAGAAGCAAACGTTCGAGCGGGGTATCAAGGCCGATAACCTGAACCTCTTCATTACCCGGGAACCACTGCTGAGTGATGGCGCGTCCCAACGCAACACGTACCACCGCGGTAAGCTCATGCGGATCGTTTTGCAGCGGTGCATGTTCAGCCAGCGTTTCGAGAATGGTGCGCATATCGCGAATCGGTACTTTCTCATCCAGTAAGTTCTGCAGCACTTTATGCAGCGTAGTGAGCGTCACGACGCCCGGAACCAGGTCTTCTGTCAGTTTTGGCATCTCCTGCGAAACGCGGTCCAGTAGCTGTTGCGCCTCCTGACGGCCAAACAGCTCAGCAGCGAACTGCCCAATCAGGTGATTAAGGTGCGTGGCGACAACAGTACTGGCTTCAACAACCGTAAAGCCCTGAATCTGCGCCTGTTCCTTCAATGCGCTTTCAATCCAGATAGCGTCCAGACCAAAAGCCGGATCGACCGTTTTCTCGCCCGGCAGTGACCCGGCGGCAGTACCAGGGTTAATGGCCAGCCAGCGTCCCGGGTAGGCGTCACCGCTGCCAATTTCCACCCCTTTCATCAAAATACGATAGCGGGCTGGCTGCAGATCCATATTGTCGCGGATATGTACCACCGGCGGCAGAAAGCCCATATCCTGGGCAAATTTCTTACGAATACTGCGAATTCGCCCCAGCAACTCGCCATCTTGCTGAAAGTCCACCATTGGGATCAGGCGGTAGCCTACCTCCATCCCCAGGGAATCCTCCAGCTGTACGTCATTCCATGTTGCTTCCACCACGGAGTTGTTTTCCGGCATTTTCACCGGCTGCGGCTCATCGGGAGCTTTTTGCTCACGACCACGCATCCACCAGGCCAGACCCAGTAACGCGGCGGTAAACATCAAAAACACCAGGTTCGGCATCCCCGGAACCAGACCCAAAAGACCAAGCACCGCCGCACTAAGCAGCATGACACTAGGATTACTGAACAGTTGGGTCACCATCTGTTCGCCTACATCCTGGTCGGTACTCACGCGGGTCACGATAACCCCCGCCGCGGTGGAAATTACCAGCGCAGGAATTTGCGCCACCAGCCCGTCACCGATGGTCAGCAGGGTATAACTTTCCGCTGCGCTACCCATGCTCATACCATGCTGCAACACCCCGACTAACAGACCGCCGACCACGTTGATCACCATGATCAAAATACCGGCGATGGCATCTCCACGTACGAATTTACTCGCACCGTCCATAGAGCCGTAGAAATCCGCTTCCTGCGTCACCTCCGAGCGCCGTTTTTTGGCTTCATCTTCGCCAATCAGACCCGCATTCAAATCCGCATCAATCGCCATTTGCTTGCCGGGCATACCATCCAGCACGAAGCGCGCGCCAACCTCGGCGATACGCCCGGCACCTTTGGTGATAACCATAAAGTTGATAATGACGAGAATAACGAAGACCACGATACCGATCGCAAAGTTACCGCCCACCAGGAAGTGACCAAAAGCTTCAACCACCTTTCCCGCCGCCGCCGCGCCGGTATGCCCTTCCATTAAAATGATACGCGTCGACGCAACGTTCAGGGCGAGGCGTAATAATGTGGTAAACAGCAAAATCGTCGGGAATGCGGCAAACTCCAGCGTACGCTGGGTGAACATCGCCACCAGCAGCACCATGATCGACAGCGCAATGTTAAACGTGAACAGCAAATCGAGGACGAAAGCCGGCAACGGCAACACCATCATCGACAGGATCAGCAGGATAAGGATCGGTCCGGCAAGGATTTGCAGTTGCGTGGATTTCAGGTTGCTGGGCAAACGCAACATCGCGACCAGATTAGCCATCAGTATTCTTCTCGTTCATGAAATCCAGTGCTTCAGGCACCGGAAGGTTTTCAGGTTGTGGTGGACGCTTGCCGCCGGCGAGACGCCAGCGTTTTAGCTGCCATACCCATGCAAGCACTTCGGCAACGGCGGCATATAATTGACCCGGTATTTGTTGACCAATTTCAGCATGACGGTATAGCGCACGCGCCAGCGGCGGCGCTTCTAACGTAGGGACTCGATGTTCAGCGCCAATCTCACGAATGCGCAACGCCACCAGCCCCGCACCTTTGGCAACAACTTTCGGCGCGCTCATTTTGTTCTCGTCATACTTCAACGCCACCGAATAGTGCGTGGGGTTGGTAACAATCACGTCCGCTTTCGGCACATCCGCCATCATGCGACGCTGCGCGGCCGCGCGCTGCATTTGGCGTATTTTGCCCTTAACGTGCGGGTCGCCTTCGCTTTGCTTAAATTCGTCACGAATATCCTGACGCGACATGCGCAGCTTTTTCAGATGGCTGTAAATCTGGAAAAAAACGTCGAACCCCACCATCGGAATAACGCCAAGCACCACCAACAGCGCGCACATACCAACTAAATCCAGGGCGTTGCCCATCGCCGTAATCGGCGATTCCGCCATCAGACGCATCATCGCCGGCCAGTTATGCCAGAGATAAAATCCGGCCACGCTCCCCACCAGCGTGGACTTCAGTATCGCTTTGAGCAGTTCCGCCCCGGTTTGCGCTGAAAACATGCGTTTAATGCCCGGCAACGGATTCAGCTTAGAGAACTTGGGCTGCAGAGATTTACCGCTGAAAATCAAGCCGCCAAGCATCACCGGGGAGATTAATGCCACCAGAACGACGCCGGTAATCAACGGTAACAGCGCAATCATCGCGTCTTTAATCAGCAGGATGATTTGGCTGAGGATCAGGTTAGGGTCATTGACCATACTGTGGTCAAAACGTAATCCGGCCGACAGCATACCGGCCAGTCTGCGGGCAAGCGACTCCCCGCCAATCCAGATAATGCACACGCCCACCAGCAAAATAAGCAGTGAGGTCAGCTCTTTGGATCGGGGGACTTGCCCTTCTTCCCGTGCTTTTTCAAGTCGGTGGGGTGTGGGGGCTTCTGTTTTGTCGTCGTCGCTTTCTTCTGCCACGGCATTACTCTCGTCGTCACGGTCACGAGTATTATCGCGACCGCAACCATTGCCAATGCGTCGAATAGCGAAACGAAAACAGAGGAATTCGAGCGTTCGTTTGCCACGACAGCGCGAACGCTGCCGTGACAACCACGCGGTTAGCGCTGCCAGATAACGCGATAATGGCCCGATCCCACCTGCGCGCCATAGCCGCCGTCTACTGGCGCGAAGTCGAGGCCATCGGTATCGAGCAGCGTTTGTGCGCCATCGAGGATCACCATTGAGTGAGTATTCGGTGGAATATCTACCTCAAGAGTGATGGACTGTAAGCCATCGCGCGCCGGTTCCTGCGTCCAGTGGACGGCAATATCACCATATACCGAGCCGTATCGCGCTTTCAGCCATGTCAGGCCACCGCCCGGAATAGGCCGCAGTACCGAAGATTTAAATCCCGGCGCGTGTTCTTCGGTATTTATTCCCGCCGCCACGCGATACAGCCATTCACCGATCGCCCCGTAGGCATAATGGTTGAAGGAGTTCATGTCCGGGCTCCACATTGTGCCGTCCGGTTTCACGCCATCCCAGTGTTCCCAAATCGTCGTTGCCCCGGCTTTTACCTGATACAACCAGCTTGGGAAGTCCTCTTTCATCAGCAATTGCCACGCCGCGTCGGCCTGTCCGTTTTCGCTCAATGCGTGACAGAAATAGGGTGTGCCGACAAACCCCGTCACCAGATGACCGTCATTTTCCGCCAGCAGTTCCAGCAGCGTTTGCACGGTGCGCTCGCGGTGCGCGTCCGGCACTAACTGGAAGTAAAGCGCCAGAATATGCGCCGTTTGCGTGCGTGCCGCCAGCCGCCCGGTGGCGGTAAAAAACTCATTGCGGAAGCTTTCGACAATCGCGGTATGCAGCGCCTGATAATGGGTGTGATCAACGTCATTTCCCAGTGCTTTGGCTGATTTCGCCAGCAGCAGCGTGGACAACGCATAGTAGGCCATGCAGGTCAGTTCATTCGGCGTTGCGCCAAAATAGCTGCCCTCTTTGGCATCCAGCGCAACCCAATCGCCAAACTGCAGTTTCCACGACCACTGGTTCTCAACAGCGTTGTCATGCATAAACTCCACCCAGGCTTTCATGCTGTCGTACTGGCGGGCCAGCGTCTGTTTATCGCCATACATCAGGTACAGCGTCCATGGGTTAATCACCGCCGCATCGGCCCAGGCGGCGGCAGAATGGGTGCGCCCGTGGGATAAAAAGCGGTCGTTGTCGCATTTGCCGGTGAGGATATCGGGGATGACGTGCGGCACACCGCCCTCCGGCGTTTGGTCATGCTGAAGATCAGTCAGCCATTTGGCAAAAAAAGTGCGCGTCTGCATCAGATAACTCGCAGTGCGACAGAAAATTTGCGCATCGCCCGTCCATCCCAGACGTTCATCGCGCTGCGGGCAGTCGGTTGGGATATCGACGAAATTGCCCTTAAGCCCCCACATGATGTTGTGATGTAGTTGGTTGAGATCCGCATTTGAGGTTTCAATGTGACCCGTCGGCGTCATCGCGGAATGCAGCACGACCGCGACAAAATCATCCCGCGTCGGCGTGCCAGGCCAACGTTCAATCAGCACATAACGGAAACCCTGAAAGGTAAAATGCGGGTGATAACATTCTTCACCCTCGCCGCGTAAGGTGTAATCAATGCACTGTTTGGCGGTGCGCAGGTTCGCCAGATAAACATTGCCTTCGGCATCCAGCACTTCAAAATGGCGCAGCACCACGCGCTCACCTGCCGCACCGCGCACCCGAAACTCCACCCAGCCGCTGAGGTTCTGGCCAAAATCAAGCACCGTCTCACTTTTTGGCGTCGTGATGATTGAGCACGGCGCAAGCCGTTCTATTTCTTGTACCGGGCAGGCCGTTTGCGGTTGCAGCACCGAAGTCTCTGCCGCAAGCGTCGTCACCGCACGCCAATGCCCGGCGCTAAACGCAGGCTCGCTCCAGCCGCGCTGCTCCCGACGTGCGTCATACACTTCGCCATCATAAATTTCAGCAAACAAAATCGCGTCATCGCAGCCCTGCCAGTGTGCATCCGTGGCGATTATCCGCTGGCTACCATCGCGGAGCGTCACCACCATATGGCAAATAAACCCCGTCTGCTGGCCGTAATAGTTGCGATAGCGGTTGAAGCTCATATCCCCTTTATACCAACCCGCCCCCACCATCGCGCCAATCACGTTTTCGCCTTCTCGCAGGTGCTCAGTCACATCCCAGGTTTGATACAACAGATGGTGGTGGTAGCTCGTCCAGCCGGGCGATAACTCATCACGCCCGACTTTTTCGCCGTTGATCCACAGTTGGTACAGCCCCAGCGCGCTGGCATGTACCACCGCCGAAACAATGTCATCACCGTCGGGCAAACTGAACGCATGGCGCAACAACGTGCCTTTTGAGTTGTCTTTATCCTGCGGCGTTTCAGCCGAGATAAACACCCCTTGCCACGCTTGCGCTGGCAGGCCGGTAATAAACGTTGCCGCCGGGCTCCAGCCGCTCTCTTCACCGTGGTTGTCGGTAATATGCACCCGCACAAAATAGCGCGTCGAGTGCTGGCAGGCGACGTCGGGCAATTCGATATTACTGGAGCGGTCATCGTGCATTTCGCCGCTGTCAAACAGGCATTGGGCAAAATCTTCTTGCGCCGACAGCTGCAAACGCCAGCTACGCTGCTGTACATCGCGCAAGGTACTGGTGATTATCCAGCCGAAAACCGGCAACGTTTCGCAGCCCGTCAGCGTGGTTTCATAGTTGAGCGTAATCTTTTCTACTGCCAACATAATTTTTCCCTCAGTGGCTCATATTCAGGCTTTGGCCCGCAAAGTATCGTGCGACGCCTGTCCGTTATCAGGCGTCGCCACCATTTCTGTTTCTGCATTAAATTCATTACGTTGCTTGCCGTGGAAGCACAGCCAGCCGATAACCATGCCTATCGCCACAATCGCCGTCAGCAGGCAATAAAGAACCACCGGCCCCGCGCTCAACAGCACAGGAGTGACGAACGCCAACAAGCCGCAGGTCAGACGGGCGACACCGACAATCACCCCTTGCGCGGTGGCGCGTAGCATGGTGGGGAATGACTCTTGCGCCCACACTTTCATGATGCCTTCGAAGGCAAATCCTGTGCCGATATTGGTAAACAGCAGGCAGCAGAACCAGGAGAGTGGCGAGAAATTAAACAGTACCGGCACGAAATAACCACCGAACATCATCACCGCGCCAAAAATAAAGAATGGAACCCGTTTTGAGGTATCAACGACGCGCATAAACATCAACCCAGACGCCACGCTCACTGGCAGAATCAACAGCCCCCACAGCGAGTGCGTGCTGACCGAAATGCCCACCACATTTACCGCTACATAAGCCCCAAACTGCCCGCCGGTATTGGCCGCCAGATTGGTGAAGGTATAAAAGATACACAGCGAGATAAACGGCCACAGGTATTTGCCTTCGAGCAGATCGCGCCAGCCGGTTTTCTGCGCCCGCACGGTGGCGATGCCACGACGCAGTTCATCCTTTGCCGCCAACCACAGCGGCGACTCTGGGATAGACCAACGCAGGATCATCAGCACAACCGCCACCAGCCCAACGTGCATATACATGATTTGCGCGCCAATCAGCCCCCAGTCGCCGACGATAGCGGAGATCCCCATCGTGGCGCCAATTCCCACCAGCCAGAGTAAATTGGACAAGCCGATAATCTTGCCGCGGTTTTCATCGTTCGCCGCTTCGGAGATAGTCGCCAGAGAGACGGGTAAATCAGCCCCTGTCGCCAGCCCCACCAAGAGTGTGCCCAGCACCAGGAACGGGAAGTTCAAACCAAAGGCCAGCGCCAGCGTGCCGATAAAAATCATCGCCATCGTAATAATAAAAACATTACGACGACCAATACGGTCTCCAAGACGACCGCCACCAAAAGCCCCAGCGGCAATACTCAGCGTTAATAATCCAGATAAAATGCCAATTTGTAGTGCAGTAATACCCATTGTTTTTTGATAAATGACTAAGGCTGTACCACTGGAAACAATAGCCGCCGAATCAATATATGATGCCATTCCAGACACCACCCCAATATACCAGGGGTTAGGTGTTTTATTTTTTGACATAACGATTCCCTTAAATTTACAGATAGTAAGGCGAGAAATAAGCGTATGGCCTACCCCCGTCACGATGGATGGTAGTAATAATTTTTTATTGTTATTAACCTAACAATTAAATCGCTATTAAAACTCGTGAATGAAGTTCACGTTCATGACTTGGAGGATAATGAAAATACCGTCGATACGATTCAGTCAACCTGATCGCATTCATAAAACCACAACGTGCCGCAATTTCACTGATGGTTTTATCCGTAGTGCGCAGTAATTCTTGAGCTTTTAATACACGATACAACATCTGGAATTTAACCGGAGTATAACCGGTCACTCGCTTAATTAAGCGATACATCGTGCGCCTGGCGACACCGTTATCATCACTCAACACATTCCAGTCCAAATGACGCAAGCTACTGGTCTTGAGCATACGGATCAGGTTGGCTCGCCCTCGCTCATCAGGGCTAAGCGCCTCGGTCTGGCGGTCGCACTGGCAAAGCGTGTTGATGATGTTCAGCAAAGCGACTTCACACAATGAAAAATAGAGCACATCATAGTTACTCTCGTTACGTGAGATTATCTCCTGGCTCAATACCTCAATACGCGCCAGCGCTCCCTGAGTTAACGCCAGCGCGGTAGGCTGTAGAAGTTTTTCTTTTATACAATCGAGCAAATTATCAATGTGCTGTAAAAAATGAAAACTGCGCGGGCGACGAATTAATATATTAATAACCGACAGATTATTAGTTGAAACATAACTATGGGTATCGTTAGCGGTCACTAAAAAAAAGTCACCCTGGCAGATAAAACGAACCAAGTCATTAATAATATGAAACCCGCTACCGCTACGGACAATCACCAGTTCATCAAAATCATGCCCGTGCACACCTTCCATTAATTGGTTATTCATCGAAAAAAGACAAAACGCATGTTGCTCTGAATGAAAAAAATCATTCTCACGTAAAATTCGCATATCTCCCCCGCCGCTATTCGAGTAAAAACACTCGGGATATCGATAAATAACCTACTGACATAATATATTGCCTTGCACTGATAACCATTTAACTGCAATTATTATGACAAGTCTATATATCGCACTGTCACTCAGGCGTAACCTGCTGTGACCTCAGCATCATTTCGGTAAATAACCGCCAAGTTATGGCATAAAAAAGAGGATATACGCCGTGCAGATGAACCCACTTCATCCTGGCATTCAACCGGGTACGAATCATAGTGCAGGGCACATTGTCCCGACTGGCGGCCCAATAACCCTGCGGGATCCACAAAAGCGCAGCGCTCGGTATGCAGCGTTCGAACCCGTTCTGGCAACGTCACCGTAAAAATGGATAGTAAGTAAAGAGAACGATAGGTATCTGTAGGCCGGATAACGCGCAAGCCGTTATCGGTTAGAATGCCCGGCGGCGAGCGCCTGCCGGGCCAGCAAATAAAAACGCTACGGATCAGAACCCGAGGCTATCCAGCAGGTCGTCAACCTGATCCTGACTTGCCACCACGCCGGCTTTTGAGGTGTCAACCTGCGGGCCGTTAAGCAAGCTTTCGTTTTCACGTTTTGGACGAGCGCCCTGCTCTGGAATGTTTTCCAGCAGAACCATCAGCAACTGACGTTCAATCTCCTGGATAACATCCATCATGCGCTTGATGACCTGACCGGTGAGGTCCTGGAAATCCTGCGCCATCATGATGTCCAGCAGTTGAGCGTTAGTAAAGCTGGTATGCCCTGGCACATCACCCAGGAACTGGCGGGTATCGGTGACCAGTTCACGGGCGTCAGACAGCTCGATCGGATTTTCGAACCATTCATCCCAGCGTTTAGTCAGGTCTTTGGCCCCTTTTTCCATCGCGTCCTGGTGCGGCTGCGAAGCTTCCACACTGTTCAACGCGCGCTCTGCCGCCTGTGCGGTCATCTGCACAACGTAATCAAGACGATCGCGGGCATCGGGAATCGCTTCTGCCGCTTCGGCAATAGCCTGATCCAGCCCCAGTTCACGCAGGCTGTCGCGCAGCATTCGGGTCAAACTGCCGATGCGCGCGATGATGTCCCCGGCTGAATGTTCGTCAGCAGGTTTAATTTGTGGTTGCATCATCATTATCACACCCTCACATGCCCAGTTTCTCAAAGATTTTATTGAGTTTCTCTTCTAGCGTCGCCGCCGTGAACGGTTTCACGACATAGCCACTGGCGCCAGCCTGTGCCGCCGCAATGATATTCTCTTTTTTCGCTTCCGCCGTAACCATCAGCACCGGCAGGGCGGACATTCCGCCATCAGCACGAATGGTTTTCAGCAGTTCCAGGCCATCCATGTTCGGCATATTCCAGTCGGAAATGACAAAACCAAATCCCCCAGCCTGCAGCTTATTCAGCGCGTCCACGCCGTCTTCGGCCTCTTCAACATTGTTGAAACCCAGTTCTTTGAGCAGGTTACGCACGATGCGACGCATGGTGGAAAAGTCATCCACAACCAAAAACTTAAGCTCTTTATCCGCCATAAAAAATAAACTCCTGATTCAAATACGTATTGCCTGTCCGGCACTGATTTTCGCCAGCATTTGCTGGCTTACCTGGCTAAGATCGACCACTTCGCTTACGCCACCCATATTGATGGCCTCGCGCGGCATGCCGAACACCACACAACTTGCTTCGTTTTGCGCGATGGTCCAGGCACCCGCCTGGTTCATCGCTAACATTCCGGCGGCGCCATCGTTGCCCATACCCGTCAGGATCACTCCCACGGCATTACGCCCCGCATGTTTTGCCACCGAATGGAACAGCACATCCACTGAAGGCCGATGCCGGTTAACCGGTGGACCATCATGAATTTTGATCTGGTAGTTCGCCCCGCTGCGCGCCAGTTCCATATGCTTGTCACCAGGGGCGATATACGCATGCCCTGGGAGCACGCGCTCCCCGTCTTCAGCCTCTTTCACGGTGATCTGACACAGTTTGTTCAGACGCTCGGCGAATGAGCGGGTAAATCCTGGCGGCATATGCTGGGTAATAAGAATACCGGGACTTGAAAGCGGCAATGGCTGGAGTACATGGCGAATTGCCTCTGTTCCTCCGGTTGAGGCGCCAATCGCCAGCAGTTTTTCAGAACTGAGTAACGGCCCCGCTTTCAAGGTCACCTGTGCCGTCATGGGTTTGTGGGCCGCCAGTTTTGCCCGCGACGCGGTGCGGATCTTCTCAGCGATCATTTCGCTGTAGGCCAACATCCCTTCACGGATCCCCAACTGTGGTTTGGTGACAAAATCAATCGCCCCCAACTCCAGCGCCCGCAGCGTGACCTCAGAACCTTTACCGGTCAGCGAAGAGACCATAACCACTGGCATCGGACGCAGACGCATCAGCTTCTCAAGAAAGTCGAGGCCGTCCATGCGCGGCATTTCCACATCCAGCGTCAGGACGTCGGGATTGAATTTTTTGATTAAATCCCGGGCAACCAACGGATCCGGCGCCGTCGCCACCATTTCCATATCACTGTGGCTGTTAATAATTTCGGTCATGATTTGACGCATCAGTGCAGAATCATCAACCGATAAGACCCTGATTTTACTCATGCTTTATCCTTACCTGGCGCATGCGCATACACCGTCTGTCCACGCAAGCTAAACTCGCGCACGAGGTTGCTAAAGTTTTCTGAATGACCTGCAAACAGCAGCCCATCTGGTTTAAGAAGTGGAACAAAACGGTGCAAAATGTCCTGCTGCGTCGTTTTATCAAAATAGATCATCACGTTACGGCAAAATATGGCATCGAAGGGGCCTGGCACGTTGTACTGCTTATCCAGTAAATTCACGCTGGAAAATTCAACATGCCCCGCCAGTTCCTGCCGAACGCGTACCAGTCCTTCATGCGGTCCGGTGCCACGCATGAAATAACGCTGTAGCTGCTGCGGTGACAGCGTCTTTAGCTCATCAAGGCGGTAGATGCCGCTTCTGGCTTTTTCCAGCACTTCGGTATCAATGTCGCTGGCAAAAACACGCCAGCGGCCCGGAGCCATACCTAAGGTATCGGCGAGCGTAATCGCAATGCTGTACGGCTCTTCTCCGGTTGACGCCGCCGCGCTCCAGACACGGTATTCACCGCTGCGCCGACGAGCATGATCTGACAGCACTGGAAAATGATGCCCTTCGCGAAAAAACGCGGTCAGATTGGTAGTCAGGGAGTTAATAAAAGCCTGCCACTCAGCACTGTTCTGGTTAGCTTCCAGCATGCTGAGATAGCGACCAAAGTCATCCAGTCCCAGGGTTCGCAAACGGCGGACCAGGCGGTTATAAACCATGTCCCGCTTATGGTCGGCCAGTACGATCCCCGCACGCTGGTAGATTAATTGACATATCCGACGAAAATGCGCGTCAGACAGCGCGAGGCGCTGTGTCATCTGTAACAATAATGACGTTTGCCCAGGGGGCAGAGATGATGTCATAGCGCCTTCTCAATCACATTCAGGATACAACGGGCACAACCTGCGGCTGCGCCAATTCTTGTTTTGCTACGGTTTGCTCTTCAAGCTTAAAAAATGCGACACAGGCAGAAAGATTATCGGCCTGCATGGCAAGTTGTCCGGTGGCGGATGCGGCTTCTTCCACCAGCCCGGCGTTTTGCTGCGTCACGGAGTCCATCTGGCTGACGGCCTGCGCCACCTGCTCGATGCCTTTGCGCTGTTCATCAGACGCAGAGGCAATCTCGCCCATGATGTCGTTAACCCGGGTAACCGAGCTGACAATTTCCGTCATGGTGCGCGCTGCCATATCAACCAACTGCGAGCCCTGATGCACCCGGGTGACAGACTCCTCAATGAGCCCCTTAATTTCTTTCGCCGCCTGTGCGCTACGGCTTGCCAGATTGCGTACTTCGCCAGCAACCACGGCAAAACCACGCCCCTGCTCACCCGCGCGAGCGGCCTCAACCGCAGCATTCAGCGCGAGGATGTTGGTCTGAAAGGCAATGCTGTCAATCACGCCGATGATGTCGCCAATTTTCTGCGAGCTCGCGGAAATCTCATGCATGGTGCTGGCGACCCGGGACGTCTGTTCGCCGCCTTTATGCGCTGTATCTGCCGCACTTTTGGCAATTCCTGACGCCTGGCGCGCGTTATCCGCATTCTGTCCTACGGTTGCGGTCAGTTGTTCCATGCTGGCTGCCGTTTGCGCCAGCGCGGCCGCCTGCTGTTCAGTGCGCGAAGACAAATCGTTATTGCCCATCGCGATTTCTGAAATACCGCTATGCATGGCTGAGCTGCCCTGGCGTACTTCGCTTACCGTTTCACGCAGTGCCTGCTGCATCTTCTTCAGACTGGCAAAAATGGCTGAGATCTCATTGCGCCCATAAACCGCTACCGGCCGGGCCAGATTACCCGCGGCAATGCTGTCGAAATGACTGCCCACGATAGCCAGCGGCTGGACAATCATCTTGCGCGACCAGTACAGCGCACCGCTGGTGAGCAGTGCCGCCAGTACCACCATGGTGGCGAAAATCACCCCCGACATATGGTAATTTCGCTGGCTCTGCTCTCCTGCCGTTTGCAACACGCGATCGATGTTGCTCTGCCACGCATTCACATTTGCATCAAAAGCATCCTGAGCAGCCTGCACCGGCGCGGTCAGAAAATCTGACAACTGATTGTTTTCAAGCCAGGTGGCCTGATGCGCAAGAGCGCTGTGCCACTGGCTGAAACTTTTCTCCGTTGCGCCAAACAGCGCCTTTCCTTGTGCCGTCGTATCCGATGTCACCATAAAGCGTTTAAACATCAATTCAGACTGCGCCAGGCTATCACGTGCGAGGGTCATCAGCGTGTTGATATCCTCTGGCGGATAGCTCAGGGCGGTCAGCGTCCCTGCCTTATTAAGGGCCGTACTGGCCTGTAATAACACAGCGCGGGTTTGGGCCAGCGCAGCGCGTTGCTGATTACTTCGTTCGACCTGATTCAGGTTCTGAAAACCGTCCCGAAATGCCCAGAAGGACAAGCCATTACTGCCAATCTGCAAAACACCGCAGAGGATTAAAATCAAAAACAGCGTGGTCGAAATTCGAATACGATTAAACATCAACGCTCCCATTGGGCGGCACTGGCCGCGGTTTAACTATCAGTCAAAATGTTTCCCAATTCGTATCTTGTTCATTGTTCTGGCGCGGATAGGATGCGGCCGCCGTTGCAGGTAATCGTGTATCGCGTGGCTTAGCCGACGCCGGACGTGACGCAAGGCGGAAAGTCGACACCGACTGCGTCAGGCGGCTGGCCTGTTCTTCAAGAGCAGCGGCAGCGGCAGCCGATTCCTGTACCAACGAGGCGTTCTGCTGCGTAACGCGATCCATCTCGGATACCGCGAGCGCCACCTGATCAATCCCCCGGCTTTGCTCGTCGGAGGCCGAGGCAATCTCGCCCATAATGTCGGTCACCCGCGTTACGGCATTTACGATGTCGTTCATCGTTTCGCCTGCGCTTTCTACCAATACGGACCCGGTATCCACTCGGGAAACCGAATCCTCAATCAACGCTTTGATCTCTTTCGCTGCCTGCGCACTGCGACTTGCCAGATTACGCACTTCGCCCGCAACCACAGCAAAGCCACGGCCTTGTTCACCGGCACGCGCCGCTTCAACCGCCGCGTTCAGTGCGAGAATGTTGGTCTGAAAAGCAATACCATCAATAACGCTGATGATGTCGGCGATTTTCTCGAGCTATCGGCGATTTCGTGCATGGTGTTCACCACGCTATCAACCACTTTGCCGCCATGCTGTGCGGTATCGGAGGCGCTTTTCGCCAGTTGCGAGGCCTGACGCGCGTTGTCCGCATTTTGCTTCACGGTTGCGGTCAACTGTTCCATGCTGGCTGCGGTCTCTTCCAGCGCAGAGGCCTGCTGTTCAGTACGAGATGAAAGGTCGGTGTTCCCGCTGGCAATTTCGCTGGTCCCGGAATAAATCGCATCAGAACCTTCACGCACCAGGGTGACGGTTTCCGTCAGCGAGCGCTGCATATGATCAACCGTACTGGCCAGCTCGCCGATTTCATTACGACCGCTGACGGCCAGGGTCGCGGTCAGGTTACCGCTGGCGATTTCCCGAATATGGGCAATGACGCGAGACAGAGGATTAAGCAGGGTATGGCGGATGCCGTACCACACCACCACCAGAATCAGCACCAGCACTACGGCCAGCACGCCAAGCTGCCATTGGGCGAAGTGGTAATCCCGCGCACTTTTATCGAATGCCTGAGCGTAAAGTTTTTCGCTAACGCTGGCGTACTTGCCCAGCGCCTCACCGAGCGCGTTTTGCATTCCCTGAGTCGGTTGCGCGAAATAGGCGTCCATATTGCCGTTCTCCAGAAACTGAACCAGTTCGGTTAAGGCCGCATGGTACTGCTGATATTTCTCCTCAACGTTGCCGCTGGCTTCTGCCATCTCGGGTAACGGTGTGATGTTTTTAAATTTTGCGTAATGTGTTTCGGCCTGCGCCAACGATGCTTTCGCATTCTTCAGCAGATCGTTTTTCGCGCTGCTTTGCTGGTTGGACGCGTCCATCATCATGCGTGCAGAAGAACGGCTTAAATTGATACGTGTTTGCAGCATCAGATCCCATGTTGAGGTGAGTTCACTTTGCTGCTGTCGAAGATCGTTAGAAATAACAAAACTTTGCTGATTCTGCTGCAATGAAGAAAACAACAGACCACCGGAAACAAGCTGTAGCAGTGCGAAAACCCCCAGCACCATCATCAGCATTGTGACAACGCGGATACGGTTAAACATAAGGCACCTTCCTGAAAACGAGTTATCAACGTTATCGGCAGTCGCTGAGATAACTTTACGTTTGCGAAAAGGAAATCCTGAAGGGACGTGAAGCCTCGCGGAAGGAGGGGAAGACGGGTGTACGGCAACCACAAATCATTCACATAAAAACGTCACAATTATCATGTGAATAACATTCAAATTTATCTGTGGGCGCGGTCATATTGGATGAAATAGTCATTATTTCGTGACCAGGATCACAAATACATATCCTCTGCACCACAACAAAATGGATAAAAAATTAAAAAAAGTTGTATCAGCTGGCGCTTTAATTCAATTTATATGATGAATACTTAGTTACCAATTAATAAATATAAAAAATGAGTAACCGAACAATAAATGTTAAATCCTTACTGAGGGCTTTTTAGTGGCAAATGCAAACAAACTCACGTTGTTTATCGTGATCTTCATGTTGGCGGGGATCCTGTCAGGGGCGGTGATCCACTCTTATGCCGCCCCCGGCGTAGTGACCGCCTGGGCCGATAATATTACGCTTCTCACCGACATCTTTTTGCGCCTGATTAAAATGGTGATCGCACCTTTAGTATTCAGCACCCTGACCGTCGGTATTATGCGCCTGGGAGAAACGTCCACCATCGGGCGCGTAGGCGGCAAAGCGATGATCTGGTTTATCAGCTCTTCCATACTGTCTATTCTGGTCGGTCTGTTTGTGGTTTCTCTTGAGCAACCCGGCAGCGGCCTGAACCTGGCGATCCCGCTGGAAGCCACTGATACCGGCCTGGCCGTGAGCGGCATGAGCCTGAAAGGTTTCCTGACTCACACCATCCCAACCAGCATAGCCGAGGCGATGGCCAACAATGAGATCCTGCAAATTGTGGTGTTCTCGATGTTCTTCGGTATTGGTGGCGCATCCCTTGGTGAGAAATTCAATGCCCCGCTGGTTGCCGCGCTGGATGTGGTCTCCCACATTATGCTGAAGGTGACTGGCTACGTGATGTACGTTGCGCCGCTGGCCATTTTCGCCGCCATTTCCTCCGTTATCTCCACCCAGGGTTTGGGGATCCTGCTTAACTATGCGTCGTTCATCGGCGGCTACTATGTGGCTATTTTGCTGACCTGCCTGGTTCTGCTGGCAGTCGGTTATGTCATGCTGAAAAAAGAGGTTTTTCGTCTGGTAAGCATGCTGAAAGATCCGGTTCTGGTCGCATTTACTACCAGCAGCTCGGAAGCCGCCTATCCGAAAACGCTGGAGCAATTAACCAAATTTGGTTGCTCGCCCAACATCGTGTCATTTGTATTGCCTATCGGTTATTCATTTAACCTGGTCGGCTCGATGGTTTACTGTTCATTTGCCTCGATGTTTATCGCGCAGGCCTATAACATTCACCTCTCCTTTGCAGAAATCACCGTCCTGATGCTGACGCTGATGCTGGCGTCAAAAGGGATTGCCGGCGTGCCGCGTTCTGCGCTGGTGGTGCTGGCAGCAACCATTCCGAGCTTTAATATTCCGGTTGCCGGGATTCTGTTACTGATGGGTATTGACCACTTCCTGGATATGGGACGTTCAGCAATCAACGTATTAGGTAACGGGATTGCAACGGCGATGCTGGCACAAGATGAAGGTTTACTGGAAGAAGAACCGGAGCTGGTTGAGCGGGAAGCGTAAGGGGAAATCTGCCGGATGCGCTACGCGTATCCGGCCTACAACCGCAATCATTGTAGGCCGGATACGGTATAGCGGTTACGCGACGTGACTGGCGGCAATATCCAGCAGCGCCATTTCTTCGCTATTGAGCAGCTTCTCAATATTAACCAGAATCAGCATCCGGTCACCCAGCGCCCCCAGTCCCGTCAGGTATTCCGTCGACAGCGTTACGGCAAATTCCGGTGCCGGACGGATTTGATCCGTTGTCAGCGACAGCACATCCGAGACGCCATCCACTACAATCCCGACCACCCGCTGGCCCAGATTCAACACAATCACCACGGTGTTTTCGTTGTAGTCCACATCGCTCTGGCTAAACTTCACGCGCAGGTCAACAATCGGCACAATCACACCGCGCAGATTGGTGACACCTTTGATAAACGCAGGCGTGTTAGCAATACGCGTCACCTGATCGTACCCACGGATTTCCTGCACTTTCAGGATATCGATACCGTACTCTTCATCCCCCAGTGTGAACACGAGGAATTCCTGACCTGACGGTTCGCCGGCCAGTTTAGTTACATTACTCATACCGGTCATATTATTCCCTTCTCACTCAATCAGGCGGCTGTGATCGCCACACGTTGTTCGCGGTTTAATCCCTGCAATGCAGAGACATCGACAATCAGCGCGACGCTGCCGTCGCCGAGGATCGTTGCTGCAGAAATACCTGGCACTTTGCGGTAGTTGCTTTCCAGGTTTTTGACGACCACCTGGTGTTGACCAATTAACTGATCGACCAGCAGCGCGTAACGACGCCCTGCACTTTGCAAAATCACCACAATACCTTGAGTCGCTTCGGTTTTTGCGCCTTCAACCTCAAAGACTTTCCACAGCTCAACCAGCGGTAAATATTCGCCACGCACTTCCAGCACGCGCTCTCCTCCGGCCAGCGGATGGAGATCTTCTTCGCGCGGTTGCAGTGATTCCATAACGGCATTCAGCGGCAGAATAAAGACTTCGTCGGCCACGCGCACGGACATGCCGTCGAGGATCGCCAGCGTCAGCGGCAGCAGAATTCGGATAGTCGTCCCCTGTCCCTGTTTGGACTGGATCTCAACATGGCCCCCCATCTCCTGGATATTTCGCTTCACCACATCCATACCCACGCCGCGGCCAGAGACATCCGTCACCTGTTCAGCAGTCGAGAAGCCCGGAGCGAAGATCAGCATACCGACTTCGTCATCGCTCATGTTTTCGTGGATCGGCATCCCCTGGGAGATAGCTTTGGCGAGGATTCGTTCACGGTTCAGACCGGCGCCATCATCGGTGACTTCAATACAGATATTCCCGCCCTGGTGCTCCGCGGAAAGCGTCAGATTACCGATTGGGCTTTTCCCGGCTTCAAGGCGTTTTTCCGGCAGTTCAATACCGTGATCGAGGCTGTTACGCACCAGGTGCGTCAACGGATCGATGATGCGTTCAATCAGGCTCTTGTCGAGTTCGGTTGAGCTTCCCACCTGTGTCAGTTCGACCTGTTTACCCAGCTTACCGGCCAGGTCGCGCACCAGACGCGGAAAACGGCTGAACACGTACTCCATGGGCATCATACGAATCGACATCACCGACTCTTGCAAGTCGCGGGCGTTACGTTGTAACTGACCCATACTGGTGATGAGATCGCCATGATTGACGGGATCCAGTTCGTTAGAACGTTGTGCCAACATAGACTGGGTGATGACCAACTCACCGACCAGGTTAATGAGCTGATCGACCTTCTCAACCGCTACGCGGATGCTGGTCGACTCGCTGGCGCGGGCGGGTTTGTCGCGTTCCGCGCGTCCGTTTGGCGCTTCACTGGCGGCGGCTTTTGCCGCTGGCGCAACGGCAACCGGCTGCGGCTTCGCGACAACGGCTACCGTTTCTGCTTCAGCTTCAGCTTCAGCTTCAGCTTCAACGGCTGCGGGCGCTGCGCTGACGGTTTCGAATTCAATCTGATCAGCTTCAATCACAAAGCACAGCACCGCGATGATGTCATCTTCTGCGAGGTTGCCATCAAGCGTTGCTGACAACGTGTCGCTCCCTTTCACCACATCGGTTAAGGTCGCCAGGTTCCCCAGCTCCTCTTCCAGTAAATCCACTTCATTGGCTTTCAGGCGCGTGAGAATAATGCGTTTCTTGCTCTCTTCGCTTGCGGACTCAGGCTGTGCAACCGCCTCTTCCTGCATTGCAGCGCTGTCAACAACGCTCAGTTTTGCGGTGTTGACGACTGCCGGTGCGGTTTCACCTTTCGCTTCGAGCGCTAACTGTCGTAACGCATTACAAATGTACTCAAAGCTGGCGGCATCCGGCTCCTCTGAGTTTTTATAGGCGTCGAGCTGTTCCTGCATAATATCTTTCGTTTCCAAAAACAGGTTGATAATGTCGGCATTGAGCTGCATCTCGCCACGCCGCGCTTCATCCAGCAGGTTTTCCATCAGATGGGTCGTTTCCTGCAAAATGGTAAAGCCGAAAGTGCCCGCCCCGCCTTTTATCGAGTGCGCAGCACGAAAAATTGCATTCAGCTGTTCGGAATCCGGGGCTTCAGGAACCAAATCAAGCAGGTGTTGCTCCATGTCAGCCAACAGTTCGTCAGCTTCATCAAAAAATGTTTGATAAAAATCGCTTATATCCATGCTCACGCTATCACCTCGGATTGGCTGGTGGCGATGTGGGAACGCTTGCCGGCGGGAGTTCCGCTGGCTGTTGTAAGACACTTACCGGCTCATTCTGGCTTTCAGCGTTTTCATGCAAAATGGCCTCTTCCGCCTGCTTATTGAGAACCAGCAGGCTAATACGGCGGTTGATAGCGTCTTCAGGACCGCGATCGCTCAGACGCATCGTGGCGGCCATACCTACCACACGTAATACTTTTCCATCATCCAGACCGCCGCTAACCAGTTCGCGACGCGACGCGTTAGCGCGATCGGCGGACAACTCCCAGTTGCTATACCCTTTTTCACCATTGGCGTAAGGGTAATCATCCGTATGGCCGGAGAGGCTGATTCGATTAGGAATGCCGTTAAGCACTGGCGCTATGGCTCGCAGGATATCGCGCATATACGGTTCCACCTCAGCGCTACCGGTTTTAAACATCGGGCGATTCTGACTGTCGATAATCTGTATCCGCAGCCCTTCCTGAACTAAATCAATTTTCAAATGCGGGCGCAGCGCACGCAGTTTGGGGTCAGATTCAATCAACTGATCGAGATCGCCGCGAAGTTTGCTCAAGCGGCTTTGTTCCATGCGTTTTCTCAGATCATCGATATTCGGCTGCTTGTTCACCTCTCCCTGCTGCTGGGTGTAATCATCCCCGCCGCCTGGAATGGGACTTTGGCTATTCGAAATACGATTTCCCCCGGTTACCGCAGTAGCCAGCGGCGTACGGAAATATTCGGCAATCTGGATCAATTCTTTAGGGCTAGAGATGGAAATGAGCCACATCACCAGAAAGAAGGCCATCATCGCGGTCATAAAATCGGCGTAGGCGATTTTCCACGAACCATGCGCCCCACCACCGTGACCTTTATGCTTGCGTCGCTTTACAACGATAATGGGATGGGCCTGATTTTTCATGCGTCCTCGGTCGTCTGCTGCGCAGTTGGATTTCTCACCGCACGAACATGCTCTTCCAGTTCGATAAACGATGGACGTTCGCTGGAATACAGAGTCTTACGACCAAATTCGACGGCAATTGGCGGCGCGTAACCATTCAGATTGGAGAGCAGAGTTATCTTCACACACTGCATCATTTTGGTGGTTTCAGCGCTTTTCTGGCGCAGAACGCTGGCAAGCGGAGAAATAAATCCATAGGCCAGTAAAATACCGAGGAATGTCCCTACCATGGCATGTGCAATCAGCGAACCCAGTTCAGCCGCCGGACGATCGGCAGAAGCCAGCGCATGGACAACCCCCATGACCGCCGCCACGATCCCGAACGCCGGTAATGAATCCCCCACCATCGCCAGACTGTTGGCCGGGACTTCGGCCTCACTTTCGTGCGTCTCAATCTCTTCATCCATCAGCGCTTCAATTTCAAACGTGTTCATGTTGCCGCTGATGATCAGACGCAGATAATCGACAATGAAATCAAGCATCACGGCATCAGCAAGAATGCGCGGATAGCTGGCGAAAATTTCACTCTCTTTGGGGTTTTCGATATCGCGTTCAAGCGAGAACATGCCCTGCTGACGTGACTTGGCCATCAGGCGATACAACAGCGCCAGCAGATCCATATACATCGCTTTGGTGTATTTTGAACGACGAAAAAGCATCGGGATGGCTTTCATCGTCCCCTTAATGGCTTTCCCGTTATTGCCGACGATGAATGCCCCAATACCCGCGCCACCGATAATCACCAGCTCAGCCGGTTGATAGAGTGCCCCAAGGTGTCCGCCGGTCATCATGTAACCGCCGAAAACTGTACCAATAACAACCAGGTAACCTAATAAGATAAGCACGACATCATCCTTTCGCAATTGACTATGACAGGATGCGCAGTCGGGCAGTTAACTCAAGGTCAGGACAAAAAAAAGCAGCGGTAATTGCTTACCGCTGCTGGAGTGTTTGTCCACACCGTATCAGTTAAACAGCCTGTTCGATCTGTTCATCCAGCAGTTGTGGAATAATATCGGCAGCATTCTGGGAAAGTTTACGTCTTTTTACGGCGCGTGATGGCGGTTGGCATAAACTGCAGGCAAAGCTGCCTGCAGGTTGGTGAGCGTGGGTAATAAAATTCCCACCGCAGCAATTGCATCGGGACAACTCCAGCAATCCGCTGTCGACAAAACGCACCAACGTCCATGCGCGAGTTAACGCCAGCAGTGGCCCTTCTTCTGGCTGCGGGCACTGCTCAAGGTATAAACGATACGCTTTGATCACGGCATCCACGCCGCTGCACAAACCAGTTTTGAGCAGGAATTGCCATGCGTTGCAAAACATCGAAGCATGAATGTTTTGTTCCCACGTCATAAACCAGTCGGTGGAGAAAGGCAGCATCCCTTTTGGCGGAGGGCTGCCGCGTAATTCTTTATACAGCTTGATAAGTCGGCCACGGCTTAATTGCGTTTCGCTTTCCAGCATTTGCAAACGGGCGCCCAATGTGATTAATTCCATCGCTAGCTGGATATCACGCGCTTCCTGAACAATGCTTTTTTCGCTCATCATCAAGCCCTTTTCTTGCGCGCTGCTTCATCGATGTCGCTTAACAGTCGCGTTGAAAGCATGATACCGGTATGAATTTGCTGAAGATCGTCAACGCGGGAGTCTTGCGTCAGGCGAGTAACGGTCTGGTGATCGTCGAAACGGAAATGACAGACCAGTTGGTTTGTTTCAGCCAGTTTGACCATTTGTGGAAGTGTTAATGTTGCCAACGTGTCCGCCATTTCTTCGCTGATACCAAGGCGAAACATCGCAGATGCTTTGTCCTGAACGATCAAACGCTGTGCAAGCAATAAATATGACAAATTGATGTCATAGATGTGTTTCAGCAACTCGGATGTATGCATTATTTGCATCCATAATAACCAACATTGTTTTCATGCGGTGAAACCGCACCCCGTGATGTCGCCGGGAAGGCCCGGTAAAAAAAAGCAAAAGGTCAAATACATAGCAGCGTGACGGCACTTACGCGTTGTCTAAACATTCCCTTTTCAGAAAGCCGCGCCCCTTACAAGCTCACATCAATTCTTACAAATGTCTAAGATTTTTCCTAATTCGACGCAACTCTACCCGCCGCCCGTTACACATACAACGTAGCTATGCTGCGAATTTGAAGAATATGTGACATAGATCACATAAACCAGCTAAACACTTAACATAAATCCATCAGCACAGCTTTTACTTTGCTTATTTTTTAATCTCAAGTTCGCCATTTCAATTCCTGACATACGAATATTCTTGCAATAAAAGCGAATAGTATTTTGTTCATAAACGTTAATATCACCTTGTGAAATAGCGAGCTTGATCACATATTTAATGTAAAACACTATTTTGATTAAATCCTTTATAAACAATGACTTAAACATTAAGGGT
Source organism: Citrobacter sp. L55 (assembly GCF_002850715.1). Lineage (NCBI taxonomy): Bacteria > Pseudomonadati > Pseudomonadota > Gammaproteobacteria > Enterobacterales > Enterobacteriaceae > Citrobacter > Citrobacter sp. L55. The sequence goes on from NZ_KZ559418.1 coordinate 41,545, forward strand.
GATTAATTAATACCGGGTAGTGATAACCCGTTAAATGTTAACTTATGTTAATTTTTAATTAACACATTGTTTTCATTAGCGGTGAGTTTTACTTAAGTAAGCTGAACGTATTTACAAGTTATATGACGCAATTATTCTATTTATAAGAATAATTAATGAATAAGCATGATGACATTCACACTATCCAGGAAGGAAACGTTGCAGTATGGAGTAAGCCGAGCAATGCTGAGAAACCCTCTCATAATTCTTGAAAAAAGGAGCGAGTTATGAGCTATACACACATTCTTGTGGCCGTTGCCGCCACCCCTGAAAGCCAGCAGTTGTTAGCCAAGGCGGTTTCAATCGCTCGCCCTGTCAACGCTCGTATTAGCCTGATAACCCTGGTCTCAGACCCTGAACTGTATAATCAGTTTGCAGCACCTATGCTGGAGGACCTGCGTGAAGTGATGCAAGAGGAGACTCAGGATTTTATCGACAAGCTCAGCAAAGAAGCACAGTACCCCATTGAGCATACCTTTATTACCTATGGGGCACTGAATGAACATATTCTGGATGTATGCCGTAAACACGCGGTCGATCTGGTCATTTATGGCAACCATAACCACAGCTTCTTTTCGCGCGCGTCCTGCTCAGCAAAAAGCGTGATCGGTGCCAGCCACGTGGATGTTCTGCTGGTTCCACTGGCTGGAGATTGACCTGCGTTTACTGAGCGTTACGCCAGTTTAGTGCAGGGAGAAACGTTGTCTGGCAATGGCTGTTTACTCTGACGTGGGATGACTTTTTCCAGATCGCAAATGAACCTCGCCTGCCAGTTATCGATATCGTTTTTAATGATAGTTTCGAGCATCTCAGCGTGGCGGGAGATACGCTCAGAAAGCGGCATCGTCAGAGCCTGGTTTAATGCGCCAGCCACTTCGTCGCGGTCATAAGGATTAACAATAAGCGCGGCAGTTAGCTCATTCGCGGCCCCGGCAAATTGCGATAACACCAGCACGCCGGGGTTGGCAGGATCCTGCGCGGCCACGAATTCTTTCGCGACCAGGTTCATACCATCTCGCAGCGGCGTCACCAGCCCTACATCAGAGTAGCGGAAGATTTTCATCAGCAATTTACGATCAAAGTACTGGTTCAGATAATAGAGCGGCGTCCAGCCCAACTGCCCATATTTACCGTTAATCCTCCCCGCTTCAGTCTCCAGTTGGTGCCGAATATCCTGGTAGGCCTGCACCTCTTCACGCGAAGTTGGCGCTATCTGGGTGTAGCGAATTTTACCGTGGTGCTGCGGATAGTGTTCCAGCAGAGCCTCATAGGCCTGAAAGCGCTCCGGCAAACCTTTAGAATAATCCAGACGCTCAACGGAGAAGATATTCTGCACATTTTTAAGTTCTGCTTTCAGTTGCGCCAGCTTCGGCGGCAAAGGTCCGGAAGCCTGACGGGCGATCTCATCCGGCTCAATACCGATGGGATAGACCTGGGTACGAAACGCTTTTCCCCATGCACGGTGGTGCTGCTCGCTCTGAGTGGTTACCTGAGTCTGGGCTGCCAGACAATCCAGAAAAGCCTGACGATCGTTCTCGGTCTGGAAACCGAGTAAATCAAAATCACACATCTGCTCAAGTAGCATCTGATGTGGGGGTAAGGCATTAAAAATTTCCGGCGTCGGAAAAGGGATGTGCAGGAAAAAACCGATACGGTTATTCACGCCGCGTTTACGCAGTTCGCTGGCAAACGGCAACAGATGGTAATCATGAACCCAGATTATGTCGTCATCGTTGAGCAGCGGCAGCAGTTTATCTACCAGCAAGGCATTCACCCGCTGATAGCCCTCCCATGCAGGACGCTGAAACTGCACCAAATCGAGGCGATAATGAAATGCAGGCCATAAAACCGCATTGGAAAACTGGCAGTAATACTCTTCGTAATCCTGTTCACTCAAATTAAACGAAGCCCAGGTAATGTTGCCACGCGTGACTTTTTTTAATGGTTTGTCCTCATTACCCGTGTCGCCACTCCAGCCAAACCACAGGCCACCAGCAGCCTTCAACGCGCCAAGCACACCGACGGCAAGCCCACCTGCGCTCCCTTTGTCATCGGGTGAGGCGATACGATTAGATACTACGACTAAACGACTCATAGCCACCTCTTCTGTTATTCGTTGCTTTCGATTCTTTCTGCGAAGAGTTAATTTGTTCCAGCCAGTGCCAGACATCACTCACGCCATCCAGACGCCATGTCGCCTGCGTCGCTCCATTCCCCACCTTCACGGAAATGCCCCCAGCGCGATTAACCACGCCAAATCCTGTTTCGTCCGTCAAATCGTCACCAAAAAAAACGGGGATCCGTCCGGCAAAAGGTGCTTCCTGCATAAATGCGGCAATTGCGTCGCCTTTGTTCGTACCCTTTGGTTTTATCTCCACAACGCATTTTCCGTGCTGTAAAGCCAACTGCGGCCATCTGTGCGTAATACGCTCAGCCAGATTAATTAGCGCCGCTTCATGTTCCGGGGCCTGGCGATAGTGCAGTGCGAACGCCATCCCTTTTGCTTCAAGCGTTGTACCCGGCATCGTCGCCAAGGCGGTACTTAATAACTCTCCTGCTTCGCGTTCTATTGCCGCAGCCAGGCGCACTATATGAGTTTGACCATTGATGTCACGGCGCTCTGCCCCATGCACTCCGGCGAGCGGAAAACGAAAGGGAGTGGTAAGCGCGTCAAGCTCGACCATCGAGCGCCCTGAAATCAATGCCAGCGCACCCGCATTATGCGTCGCCAACTGATGTAATAACTGCAGGATTGTCTGGGGGACAACGACCTGGTCTGGATAAGGTTTGATCTCAGCCAGTGTTCCATCGAGATCAAAAAAATAAGCACAGCTTGCAGATTGTTCAGGGGGTAAGATCAGTGATGCTGTCACCCGGTTATCCTCCTCATCATGGTCTGTACGCCGCGCGGATCGCGCCGTATATATGATGTATGACGGATATAAGTATAGACAGTGTGACCATGCTCGCCATTTGGAAAAACAATCGCCAGCCGGGTAGCGGCTGGCGATGAGCTAAAGCTAGACTAAAAAGTTGGGGTTAAAATCATCAAACAGTACGCTTCGCTTTTTGCTTGTAACGGTCGAAGATCACCGCCGCCAGCAGGATCAGACCACGTACGACATACTGTGCGAACGGAGAGATGTTCAGCAGGTTCATTGCATTCTCAACCGTTCCCAGAATCAACACCCCGGCTACCACATATGAGATTTTTCCGATGCCGCCTTTAAGCGAAACGCCCCCTAACACGCACGCGGAAATCACGATCAGCTCATAGCCGATTGAGGTCATTGGCTGGCCGCTGGTCATACGAGATGCGAGGATAATCCCGGCGATGGCGGATACCAGCCCGGACAGAATAAAGATAATAATTTTGGTACGAACGACCGGAACCCCAGCCAGACGTGCCGCCTCTTCATTCCCCCCAATGGCCAGCGTGTTACGACCAAACGTGGTTTTATTGAGCAGTAAGCCAAAAACGATGAAACAGACGACCGTGATCCAGATAGGTGCCGGCAGACCAAACCAGTTGGCGTAGCCGAGAGTGAAGAAGCGCTCGTCTTCAATCCCTACCGCCTTACCGTCGGAAATAATGTAGGCCAGACCACGCACAATCTGCATCGTCGCAAGGGTCGTGATCAGGGCGTTAATTTTCAGCCGCGCAATCACGAACCCATTCACCAGACCACATAGAATACCGAGCAGTAGCCCGGCAGCCACGCCAATCCACAGGCTTTCGGTCATATTAATGACCACGGCTGTAGTAACCCCGGCGCAGGCAATCACGGAGGCAACGGACAGGTCGAAGTCACCGGATGCCAGGCAAAACAGCATCCCACACGCGACCATACCCGACATCGATACCGCCAGCCCCAGCCCCTTCATGTTGATGAAAGTGGCAAAGTTAGGCACAAAGAGGGAACAAACCAGGAACAGCGCGGCGAACACGACCAGCATCCCGTATTGATCCCAAATACGACCAAGATTTAGCGCCGACTTTGCAGCACCTGAACCCGATGTTGAAACGGAAGACATCATTCTCTCCTTATTCAGGCTACAGCCTGGCTAACTTTTGGCATAGCAAGGCTTAACGCCTGGCGCTCATCCGCCTGTTCATGAAGTAACTCACCGGCAATTTCGCCTTCTCTCATCACCACGATACGGTCGGCGACACCGAGCACTTCTGGCAGATCGCTGGAAGCAAACAGCACGGCCACGCCGCGCGCCGCGAGGGCATAAATCACGTTATAAATTTCATGCTTGGCGCCCACATCAATACCGCGTGTAGGTTCGTCCAGCAAAATCACTTTCATCTCTTCCGATAACCAACGGCCGAGAATAGCCTTCTGTTGATTACCGCCGGAGAGGTTCATAATCAGTTGCTCCGCGCCCGGCGTTTTAATATTGAGTGAGCGAATATGGTGATCGGCATTGGTCTCTTCCCAGCCGTTATTGATCACGCATCCGCCCAGAACATGTTTACGACGGGCACTGATGTTGATGTTGTTACGTACCGAATGGACCGGAATGATCCCTTCAGCCTTGCGATCTTCCGGGCACAGCATCATCCCCGCTTCAATGGCGTGGCTCGGTTTACGGATATCAATAGGCTGTTCATCGATAAACACCTGGCCTGCCGTGATACGCGTGCCGCCAAACAGACCTTTCATTAATTCGCTACGTCCGGCGCCCACCAGTCCAAACAATCCAACAATTTCACCACTGCGCACTGATAAACTGATCGGGGTACGCACGCCTGGGGCTTTAACGTCATGCAAACGCAGGCGCTCTGCACCATAAGGTCTGGATTTCCAGCCATAAATATCACCGAGGTCGCGCCCGACCATCGCCTGTACCAGCGCGTCGTGATCGACCTGCTGCATATCCGTGAACGTTTTGACGTAATGACCATCTTTAAACACGGTGATGGCATCGCTAAGGGCAAAGATCTCCTCCATACGGTGCGAAACGTACAGGATGATGCGCCCTTCGTTGCGTAGCTCACGGATGACGCGAAACAGATTCTCAATCTCGCGCGCTGAAAGGGAGCTGGTGGGTTCATCAAACGCGATAATTTTGGCGTTGCGCGCCAGCGCTTTCGCAATCTCCACCATCTGCCATTGCCCAATGGAGAGGTATTTCAACGGCGTATCGGGATCGATATCCATGCCCAGATGCTTAAGCTGAAGCCCCGCTTCATAGTTCAGCAGCGAGCGGTTCACAATCCCGCCTTTGTGCGGCATCTGCCCTAAATAAATATTCTCGGCAACGGTCATTTCCGGGACGAGATGCAGCTCCTGGTAAATAATGGCAACACCGGCGTTCAGCGCGGCATTGGTGTCCGCAAACGAAACCTCTTGTCCGCGGATCGCCAAAGATCCCGTCGTTGGCGCATAGTTGCCGCTGAGAATTTTTAATAGTGTTGATTTCCCGGCGCCATTTTCGCCCATCAGCGCATGCACCTGACCGGCATAGCAGTCGAAACTGATATCCGTGAGCGCTTTAACGCCGGGGAACGTTTTGCCAATGCCGCGAAATGAGAGATACGGGGTAGACTGTTGCATAACGTCTCCGTGAGTCAGATCTTTATGCCGGATAGCGGCTTTGCCTTATCCGGCCTACTGAGTACGCAATTCGTAGGCCGGATAAGACGCGTTGGCGTCGCATCCGGCATTTGTGTTATTTACCGCCTAAGCCTTTCTTCGCCAGTTCTTCTTTAAAGTTATCGCGGGTAATCAGCACCACATCCGTCACTTCCGTAAACGCCGGTGGCTCTGCACCTTTCGTTACCCAGTTGTAGAGCATCTCACTTGATTTGTAGCCGTGAACGTCCGGGCTTGGCAGGAGTGAACCGTAGAACCCGGTCGCTTCGCCTTTGGAAAGTTCGCTCACGGCATCAACGCCGTTGATGCCGATACCAATCACATTCGGCGCTTTGAAGCCCTGCCCTTCGGTCGCACGTACGCCGCCCAGCACGGTGTTGTCGTTCATGCCAACAATCAGCCAGTGTTTGACTTCAGGGTGCTGAACCAGCATGGAGTTAGCGGCATCGAATGCCCCGGGGATGTCATTCGATTTAGTGGGGACCTGGTAGATCTGTTTTTCCGGGAAGCCTGCGGCTTTAAGCGCTTCCATTGAACCCGATGTACGGCGACGCGCGGTATCGAGTTCATTCGCGGTAATGGCCATTACGGCTGTGGATTTCACATCCCAACCGCGCTTTTGCATCTCCTTATACAGCTCCTGGCCCTGGCGCTCACCAATTTTGGTTGCAGCCATCATCACCAGCGGCACGGTATCCATCGGCTTACCTTTGGCGTTAGCAAACTGGTCGTCGACGGCAATGACTTTCATATCGTAGCCACGCGCCTTGGCCATAATGGCAGGCCCGAGTTTGGGGTCCGGCGTACAAATCACAAAACCTTTTGCGCCACTTGCAGCCAGGCTGTCGATGGCGTTAAGGGTCTTCTCACCATCCGGGACGGCAATTTTAATCACCTCAAAGCCGAGGTCTTTACCGGCTTTATCGGCAAATTTCCATTCAGTCTGGAACCACGGTTCTTCCGGTTGTTTGACCAGGAAACCGAGCTTCATGGATTCAGCGATAGCGGATTGTGACATAATGGCAGCCAGACCGATGGCAGCCAGCGCTTTAGTGAATTTGTGCATGGTTAACTCCAGCTTTAACGTTCTTTTATGTAGGGTAAAATCAGACGATTTTTTGTAATTCGGACGTAAAACAAGGCATTACCTTTTAGTGATAAGATCAATGCCAGTGCTGAGAGTAGTTTTAGCGGGAAATTGATTCTCCATAAGAGAGCGGCATCACACCACAGAATTACAGTAATTGCGTACATAAATTCAGCGGGAAATGACATAAAAAAACGCGGTTTTGTCGACGGGAAAAAAGAGGGATAGCAGATTAATCCATAACATCAGCCAACGAATCCTTGTTCCCGAATACCGAAGCATTCGGGAACATGATTACCATCGGTAATAAATGTGGTCAGCGTGATCGCGAACCGGAATGTCATCTCCCAGCAGGCGCGCCGCAAGCGTCAACGCAAAATCGAAAATATGCCCTAACCCTTTGCCGCTGATCAGATTGCCATCTTCAACAACCGGCGCATCGATATATTCCCCGTCCGTGACGTTTTGCCACAGATCTCCTGAGCAAACATAGCGACGCCCCTTCAGCAGACCGTTGCCGCCCAACACGCGCGCGGCCGCAGAACATACCGGGCAAATGAGCTTTCCTGCCTGATCATGACGAGATACAAACTGGATGACCGCCTCACTGGCGGCAAGATTAACGCTGCCCTGCGGCCCGCCTGGCAATACGACGGCATCGTAGAGATACGTCTGGCGCGCGGCCAACGTGCTATCCATCACCATCGGTACGTCATGATAACTCACCACCGCACGTGACTCTGCGCAGGCCAGGGTTTCGACTTCGATATTCAGGCGACGCAGAATATCCAGGGTAACAATCGCCTCCGCCTCTTCAAAACCGGGTGCCAGCAGCACCGCAACCTTCTTCATATGTAACTCCTTGCTTAATCCACATAAACGAAACAATTAATGACGACCAGTGCAGACTGTTAAATTTCTCAATTTGATTAAAACTGATCTGGCGCAAAAAATTAGCCATCAGATAATTTGTACTAATCCATCCCGATCGTGAAATTGCCTTTCAACTTGGGCAGATAATCATCAGATGCCAGACAATACCTTATTGTGGAATTTAATTTTGTGATATGAAATACCATTTCATTATCGTGAAAATCATTTAATGACATAAATTTCAACCCCTTACATTCATGTCATCTATATGCCAAAAAAGCAGAAGCATGAATACTGTTATGACAATATGTAAAAAAACATAAATACGCAGATTTAAGGATTTTCTTATACCAGAGCAAGCGTTATGCTGAATCTCGATCGGAGCGAATATAATTCGTGATCACTAAAGGACCGGCGGAACGGATTTATTCTGCTAACAGTTTTAATTGTACGTAGAGGTGAAGTGCAGCGGCAGCCCGCTGTACTGGCGTGAGTAACGTACATCCCCCTTTCTGGAAATAAGGATATTGATATGGCTGCAGTTGGAATTGTTCATAAACTCAATACACAAATGAACCTCGAGTTCTACGCCTCGAATCTTTACCTGCATCTCAGCGAATGGTGCTACGAGCATAGCCTGACAGGTACAGCCACGTTTCTACGCACGCAGGCGCAAGGTAACGTGACTCAAATGATGCGTATGTTCAATTTTATGAAAAGTGCCGGGGCTAATCCCATCGTCAAGGCCATGGATGTGCCGGGTGATGAACTGAGTTCCCTTGAAGAATTGTTTCAGAAAACGTTGGATGAATATCAGCAGCGTTCGAGTAAGCTCTCGCGTTTAACCAATGAAGCTGAAGCATTAAACGATGCGCCAACCATTGATTTTCTTCACGATCTGGAAAAAGAGCAGCAGCAGGATGGCGTGCTGTTACAGACGATTCTTGATGAAGTCCGCAGCGCCAAACGCGCGGGGCTGTGCATGGCGCAAACCGATAAGCACTTGCTCAACGTCGTTAACTACCAGCATCACTAATCTTCAGTTTTCATCGCGTTAATGCCGGATAGCGATGCTGCGCACCTTATCCGGTCAACCTCTGATTTTCCCTGGCACGCGCCTCCCATTCTGCGAGGCGCAAAAAAACCTTTCTAAAACCTGAAACAACGGTTTATTTTAGTGGGATTCATTCTGCGGCGTGAATTTCAACTCGATCAAGGCAACCGCTTTTTGTATTGCGCGCATAGTGACCGGATCGGCCCCTGCAGGATGGCTGGAAAAATCGATGTTTTTCAGTTGGCTGGACATTTTTTCCCGAACTTCTACCGGGGCAATAACATCAAGAACATCCAGAATTTGCTTGATAACCAGCTGACAGGCAACAACGTCCGAGAGCAGTTCCTGATCGGCATTCAATGTTTGGGACATAGTGAGCTCCTTATAGAAAGGTCGTCATAGTACCTATTCAGCGATCGAAACGATAGCCGCGCACACATTACAAATGCGCTGAAAATAAAAAAGGTCCAGTCAGTTTCTTTTGAGATGGCAAGCACAACATGAGTGAACAGTTAGCGGTTGAGAACCAACGCGGTCTTTCCCCGGCAGCATTACTTGTTGCCGGGGCTTTCTTTATGGAATTTATTGACGGCACGGTGATTGCCACAGCCCTACCCGACATGGCCAAAAGCTTTGGCGTACAGGCGGTAGACCTGAACATTGGTATCAGCGCCTACTTGATCACCCTCGCGGTGCTTATCCCCGCCAGCGGCTGGATTGCGGATCGCTTCGGCGCCCGAAAAGTGTTTACCCTGGCGCTGGCGATTTTTACTCTCGCTTCGGTTTTATGCGGTTTGTCCGAAAGCCTTGAGAGCTTTGTAGCAATGCGAATTTTACAGGGTGTGGGTGGCGCGCTAATGGTTCCTGTTGGCCGTCTCGCGGTACTGCGCACCACGCCTAAACATCAGTTGATCACCGCCATAGCGACCCTGACCTGGCCCGCGTTAGTCGCGCCTATCATCGGACCACCGCTTGGAGGATTCATTACCAGCTATGCTAACTGGCGTTGGATCTTCTTTATTAACGTACCGCTGGGAATTTTGGCGATCGCGCTGGCGCTACGTTTCATCCCGGATATTCATGACGACGAGCACCGTCCATTTGATATAGCGGGTTTTATCGCGACCTCAGTTGCGATGGTTAGCCTGGTGTATGCCATGGAGTTACTGGGAACCCAGCAGCCGCAGGGCTGGCTAACCGCCGGGCTGCTGGCGCTAGGAACCGTGACCTTTCTGTTTGCCCTGCATCATTTTCGTCACACTACCTGGCCGATGATTCGTCTTGATGCCATGAGCGTCCCTACTTTTCGCGTCACCCTGTACGGCGGGTCACTATTTCGTGCCTCTATTAGCGCTGTACCATTTCTGCTGCCGTTAATGTTCCAGGTCGGTTTTGGCATGAACGCTTTTCACGCGGGTTCGCTGGTTCTGGCGGTGTTTGTGGGCAATCTGACGATAAAACCTGCCACCACGCCGTTGATACGCTGGCTGGGCTTTAAGAAACTGCTGTTAATCAACGGTGCGCTAAACGTCCTGGCGCTGTTGGCCTGTGCATTAATTACGCCGCAGACCCCGGTGTGGGTTATTTTGTTGGTGTTGTATCTGGGCGGCGTGTTCCGCTCAATTCAGTTTACCGGCATCAGCACGCTTGCCTTTGCGGACGTCCCCGGACCACAAATGAGCTACGCCAATACGCTGTTTAGTACGGCAACACAATTAGCGGTAGGCTTGGGCATTTCGTTGGCCGCTATCGGGATCCGTATCGGTGATGAGGTGAGTGAATGGCTGGCATTAGGCAATATTCCGGGGATCAGTTTCCGGCTGGCCTTTGTCGCTATTGCGATTATTTGTCTGGTAGGTATGGTTGATACGCTGCGGCTTGCCCATGATGCTGGAAGCGCGGTATCTAGCAAGAACAAATAGCCCGGCAAGCGAACACCGCCGGGCCAACAGGATTTAGCCAACTATCTCGCGTACAAACGCTTCGATCGCTTTGTCCTGGCAGTTTTCAAAGAAGCACTGCTGGAAGCGCGGACCAGATACGGCGGTTTTTACCAGTTCAGGATCGATAGCGCGCAGAGTGTCCAGATAGTTTTCTTTTACCACCGCCGCTTTCACCTGGTTCAAGATCCCCGCGTTACGCACCTGCGGCTCTTTACGCTCTGGTGGATACCCTTCGCCGTTACGACCAGTGAATGCTTTTTCAAACATATAGCGCACATTCAGCTCAGCACCCCAGCCAAAACCTTTGGCGAATGCCAGAGAAAGCGCATTCCCGTTGTTGATCTGAGAGAACAAGAATGCGTCTGCCGGATCGAGACAGTAACCGCACACCACGCCCGGATGTATATTCAGTGACATCATTGCCCCCTGACCCGTACCGCAACCCGTAACCACAAAATCCACGGCTTTGGAATTGAGCAGGATGCTGGCCATAATCCCTAAATGGATGTAGGTCAGATGATGGTCATTTTCGTCGCTCATCCCGACGTTATACACCGGAAAACCTTTCTCATCCGCAACGGCTTTAAGCTCGTTATGAATGATGGCATTTTTGCTTGCCTGGCTGTTTTCCATCATCAATGCAATTTTCATTCTGTAATCTCCTGAATGCGCTGCGGAGGCCCGCTGAAAGTCATAACATTCAGGCCACATTACTATTTTGCAAACTCACTTTCAAATTTAATGAAATTTTGTTTTATAAAATAATGAGGTGCTCACATTTTTTTCTGAGACAGCTCAGAATAGCCTCAATAAAATGACGTCGTTGCGATTAATCGCAGGTGATCTTCGGGCTATTCAAGCCATTGATGCGCCACCACATATGCCATGATAGCCTATCTCCGAACTTTCAGAGCGATCACATGAAGACCTTTATCCTTGCCCTTTTGCCGCTCGTGCTGACAGGATGCACTATTACTAAACAGGCGCAGGTCAGCGAAGCCAGTGCCATCACCGGCGTCGTTCGCCTGACCTACAACCAGGCCATGCTACAAACGGCGCGTACCGATGATTACGTGACCCAAGGCACAGCCACCAAAGAGTGTCAGCGCCTGGGTTATGCCAACGCCATGGCGTTTGGTCAGCCGGTATCAACCTGTAGCGTATATGCCGGTTCTCTGTGTTTAAATACCAAAATCACGCTCGCCTGGCAGTGTCACGGCGTTGCGGTATCCCAATCGCCTGCCTTCAATTATTAATATTTTCGACCAGCACATTATTGCTGGTCTTCTGCCTTTTCATTATTTATATTCTCCGCTTAATAGCGTTAATGCGTTTTATTCCCATTCGCATTTTTAATAAATAAATTTATTATTTTACCTTTTGCAAATAATTAAATAACAAATTATAGTGACGCCACGCTAATATATAATAACGTTTGTGGAGCACAACCATGCTGAAAACAGAAATGATCGACCAACTGAATGAGCAAATGAACCTTGAATTATATTCATCTCTGCTCTACCAACAGATGAGCGCGTGGTGCAGCTATCACAGCTTTGAAGGTGCCGCCGCGTTCCTGCGCCGTCACGCCCAGGAAGAGATGACGCATATGCAGCGTCTGTTTGACTACCTGACCGATACCGGCAGCTTGCCGTGTATTAACACCGTTCCTTCCCCCTTTGCTGAATATGCGTCTCTGGACGAACTGTTCCGTGTTACTTACGAACACGAGCAGTTGATCACCCAGAAAATTAATGAGCTGGCACACGCGGCAATGACCCACCAGGATTATCCGACGTTTAATTTCCTGCAATGGTATGTTGCCGAGCAGCATGAAGAAGAAAAATTATTTAAATCTGTCATTGATAAGTTATCGCTGGCAGGGAAAAGTGGCGAAGGTCTTTATTTCATCGATAAAGAACTGGCTACGCTTGATACACAGAATTAATGTTGTGGGGTAATGAAGGCAACCCGCCATCATTACCCGCTAAAATCAGTGACGGCAGATCTTGCTTTCGTGCGTAGAGAAGCCGTCTTCTTTTGCAATAAACTTTCCCTTCGCCGCTAAAAACGCCACCAGCTCAGCTGCCGACATATCCGCCGCAGAACAGGTGTGAAAACGAGCCTGCTCGCCAAACCGTGCCGTTATCGCCGCTTCAAGGCTGGCATTTGAATACTGCTCGCCAGATTCAATCATCATGTTGAGCACTTCGTGACCGTGAATAGATTCCATACTACCTCCTCAATAAAGTCCGTAGCCTAATGTGAACGGCACGGCCTTGCTTTGCGCTAACGCAGGTTTACCCGCAGATAAATATCATTTGTGATACATCTTAACGCGCCAAACATCGTAAAGATTAATGTACATTCATTGTAACGATGATTTGACGAAAATAGCGTTTTGCCTTAACCTGCGCCGCAGATATAACCGTTGATTATCTCTGGGACAGAGGAAAGCGTGAAAAACAGAACCCTGGGTAGTATTTTTATCGTGGCGGGAACCACGATTGGTGCCGGTATGTTGGCAATGCCGCTGGCCGCGGCAGGCGTGGGGTTTAGCGTCACGCTGGTATTGTTAGTGAGTCTTTGGGCGCTAATGTGCTACACCGCGCTGTTGCTGCTTGAAGTGTATCAACACGTACCGGCAGACACCGGGTTGGGTACGCTGGCAAAACGTTATCTTGGTCGTTACGGACAATGGGTAACGGGCTTTAGCATGATGTTTTTAATGTACGCGCTGACGGCGGCGTATATCAGTGGCGCTGGTGAGTTGCTGGCTTCCAGCATCAGCGACTGGACCGGGACAACGCTCTCCCCGACAACAGGCGTACTGCTGTTCACCTTTGTTGCCGGTGGCGTGGTTTGCGTTGGCACATCTTTGGTCGATCTGTTCAACCGTCTGTTGTTCAGTGCCAAGATAATCTTCCTGGTGGTGATGCTGGCCCTGTTAATGCCGCATATCCATAAAGTAAACCTGCTTACGTTACCGCTTCAGCAGGGGCTGGCACTGTCTGCAATCCCGGTTATCTTCACTTCGTTCGGTTTTCACGGCAGCGTCCCCAGTATCGTCAGCTATATGAACGGTAACATCCGTAAACTGCGTTGGGTGTTTATCACCGGTAGCGCCATTCCGCTAGTCGCCTATATCTTCTGGCAACTGGCCACGCTTGGCAGTATTAACTCCTCAACGTTCATGGGGCTGTTAGCCAACCACGCTGGTTTAAACGGTTTATTACAAGCATTACGTGAAGTCGTGGCTTCGCCGCACGTCGAACTGGCGGTGCATCTGTTTGCCGACCTTGCGCTGGCAACCTCTTTCCTCGGCGTCGCATTGGGATTATTTGACTACCTGGCCGACCTCTTCCAGCGCCGCAATACCGTAGCAGGAAGAATGCAAACCGGCGTGGTGACCTTCCTGCCGCCGCTGGCATTCGCGCTGTTCTATCCGCGTGGTTTCGTCATGGCCCTGGGGTATGCGGGCGTTGCCCTGGCGGTGCTGGCGCTGCTCATTCCCTCGATGCTGGCATGGCAGAGCAGAAAACAGAATCCACAGGCTAACTACCGCGTGGCAGGGGGTGCTCCGGCGCTGGCGCTGGTATTTTTGTGCGGCATTGTGGTGATAGCCGTACAGTTTTCTATTGCAGCAGGATTACTACCGGAAGTGGGTTAAAACAAAAGGGGCTTAACGCCCCTTTTTCTTAATGCAAACAGCACTGCTTATATTTTTTGCCGCTACCGCACGGACAAGGGTCATTGCGCCCTACCTTGGCATCCACTTTGACCGGTACTTTAACGGGCGTTTCCTGAGGATGCGCCATCCAGTAAGCATGCAGATCCAGCGCTGCCAGGCGGATGGCATCCACGCTCTCTTCGAACGCTTCTGGCGTCATTTTCTCAACGACCGCAAAGTTTTCTTCCGTACCGTGCAGCGCAATAGCCTCGAGCGCTGGTTTTAACGAGTCTGGTAACGCGGACCAGTCCGACAGCGCGACGCCGCGCATATAACCAAAACACCACTCTTCAACGATGGTCAGTTCATGCTCGTCAATTTCACGCAAACCAAACAGCGGCTCAAACTGCTCAGGATATTCATCCAGGCGATCGGCCGTATCCGCCATATGTTGAAACGCCAGGTTCATGAAACGCGTCATTTCTTTTTCGGAGGACCAGCGAGGAACATACTGCGCGCCGCCCCAAATAGCGACCAGCCACTGCTCCGGTTCAATTTCATACGGTGAACTCAGTACCGCCGTCAGTAAACCATCCAGTTCTGACACATCCAGAATAGCCTTATCCGTATTGTACTTAGTCAGTACATCATCCAGCCATTCCAGTTCGCTCTCGTTTAATGGTCCCGTTTTCATAACGCTTTTCCTTAGTCAAAAAATCTTGCCTGTGATCATCCTACATGGCTGGAGGGATAACAGATATAAATGGGCATATGCGGCTTACAGCAGCCGCCTGTTCAGGTTAACAGGAAAAGAGGGGAATTCCGGTAGTTAACGCACAAAAGAGAACACTAAGCCGCCGGGCATCATACCGGGAAAACACAATAAAACCACCCGCAGGTGGTTTACTGTTGTTCAATACGGTTGAGCGTTGCGGTATAGCCCGTTTTCGCTACTGCGTTAAGTAGAGTATCGGTTGGGAAACCTTCTGGCACGATGGCTTCTGCCTGCCTGGTTTTGAGAGAGGATTTTGCTTTAATCACACCGTCGGTTTCACGTAGCGCCTGATTGACCGAAATAACGCATAACGAGCAGGTCATATTTTGTATATCCAGCACCACTTTTTGATTGGCCGCCTGAGCCCACAGCGGCAACAGCAAGCATGCAACTAACGCGAAGATCTTCATTCAAATACCTCATAAAACCAGGCAACAAGCGTTGGGTAAAATAGCACCGGCAAAATCAATGCCAGCGCGCACCAGTAGAGAACGCGCGCTTGCTTCAGAGTTAACCACCCGGAGCACCACAACCGTTTGGAAAAATAGAGCCGCCAGAAGACACGCAGTAATAATCCCAGGGACAGCAGTACCAGAGGAGTTCGCAAAAACTCAAACCGGGTGAAAACGGCGAAGCTCGCCGCCGAAATACCAAACAGCAGGTAAAGTAGCGGTCCAACACAGCATAAGCCAGCGGTGACGGCGGCCGCAGCAGCCGTCAACAGGGTAATCCCCGCACCTTTAGCGTTGTTCTGTGGCGACATAGCTGTAGGAGAACGCTTTAGGATCATAAAAATTGATCGGGTCGCCATCGACTTCAGCGTAAGGATAACCAAAGTTATTCATGGCCCCCTGCTCCGTTGCCGGATACAACTCGAAATCACGTCCGTAGTTGAATCCAACCCAGTTCATTTCCCAGTTACCAAACAGGTAAGCGTTAACCGCCTGGACATCGGCATCCTGATGCGTTTTTTTCTCTGCCAGACGCATTTTGGTCACGTCAGCAGGATCGCACGGTAACCAACCGTAACCTGCCAGATAGAACTCAGCACGGCAGTGTTGACCGCCGCTCACATTGGCAACGCCTGCACTGTCGGCTGTGCCAAAAGCACTTTTCGAGTAACGTTCGAGCTTATTGGCCTTGCCCAGACGGATGCCAAACAGTTCGCGCGCCGGAATACCGCTGGCTCGCGCCAGAGCAACAAAAACGGAGCTCATGTCGGTGCATTTTCCTTTGAGCTTACCGCTTTTTAATATCTCCGCCACATCCCCCGTGCCGCAGCCAATAACGTCGTTGTCACGCTCCATATGGCTGCTGACCCATTCGTAAATCAGGCGCGCTTTTTTCAGCGGATCCTGCTCATTACCGGTGATTTTACGCGCGGTTTCCAGGACCAGTCCATCAACTGGGGTATGTGCCGTCGGCAACAGATACGGTTTTACATCCAGCGGATAAATAATCTGCTCAGGTGCCTGCCAGTTTTTCAGCGCGTCCTGCTTCAGCGGTTCCCAGTCGGCGGTTTCAATGTCGATATCAACGTTAACCAACAATTCACCCTGCGAGTCAGCCCAAGTGGCAAACAGCGTTTTCGCGCCGTAGGTATTATTGGTGGTGACGTACGCCTGCTTATAGTTTCCGCTAAAGGCAAGCGCTGTCATTTGTTGAAACGCGGTATCCACCGGTAGCGGGATCCACAGTTTCACCACGCCGCTCGATCCCTTAGGAGGATTAAGTTTATACGTTTGAGATAAGACAAAGCGTCGACGAGCTATTGGCGCAACGGATGGCTCCGCGGCACGTACCGTCTGGCTAATGACTGCAGGGCCGACTAATCCGGCGGCGGAAAGGAGAACGCTATTTTTGAGAAACTGACGACGTTGCATTGCTGTCTGTCCAGGTTGTAAGAGTTGAGCTACGGCTAAAGGGGAAACCGTACGCGATCATCACAGCAGACAGAGGCTGGCATAAAAAGGCGAGTCGATGGAGATTATTCATCAATAACAGACCTGTTAACTGTGAATGAAGTGAGAAACTGCAAGGTCGCTATTAAGCCATTTACAGGCAAAAAAGTACAGCAGCGGAGATACGTTCAGACTATATACACAGTCGTTGCCAGTTTGCGGGCTAACCCTCTTGCCCCTTCGCGCATGACCGTATTGTGATTCCAGCGAAATACAGGTGCTGCCAGCGGGGCGAGATAATTCATCCAGCGGATCGTGGTACGCACATTCCAGTCATATCTGACAATAGTCGCTGTACCATTGGCAGTAAAAGACCATACCCCTCGCCCTTCCACCGCGCCACTGGCTTGTCCTTCAAGCAATGTGCAAGGCCGTATTTTCAACACATTGATATCAAAGGTTAAGCGATAAGGAAGCGCCCCTTTCCAGGTATAACGATGCAACGCCCCAATACCCCGTAAATCCCCTTTCCTTATCTCAACGATGCGTTCCAGACTTCCCCACCATTCAGGCCAGCTATCCGGATGGGAAAAAACATCCCATACCTCCTGAATTGAAGCCTCAACCCGCCAGACTGTGGAAAACTGATAGTCAGTCATAGTGCAGGCTCCCTCAAGGCGTGAAAAAATTGACGGGGAAACGGGTGTTGATAACCATAGCATCCAGAAGAACAGTTTCTAATCGCTGCCCATCTGGCGCATAGCTGATCACTTTGGCAGGGAGTCCGTGATTATTATCCAGCCAGATGTCGTAGCGGTGAACGCAACTCACGGAGAAAATGAGCCGCGCATAACCGCCCCCTGTATCGGTACTATCTGCAAACTGGAGTCATCAGCTGTCGACTGTTTTTATTATAGTTCTTAATTGCGCGGCACTCCTCTCCCGGCCCCTCAGACTCCGTACAGGCAACAGGCTTAAATTGTTTATTTTCTATTCAGATGAGATGAAGGTATAAGACTATACTTTAATAGCCATACTTTTAATGGGTATTAATCATGAAACTGCCACCGGTATTTTCATGCGCCGTCCTCGTATTGCTGCTGGCGTCATCGTCTGCCGCAGCCAGCGCGTTACAAAACCAGGCCGCAAGAGAGCAAGAGTTAAGCGCGGCACTTCTTGCAGGAAATGGCGTCATCATCATTGGCGGGACGGATGATTTCGCTTTCACATTCAGGGCACGTAACCGAATCCACAGACATTTGGCGATTCAGGATGGCATAGGCGATCCCATCATGATGAATGGTTTTCAGGACCACAACTATAATCCCGCCCGGGATGGCTTTATCAACAACCCAGCCCGGGGAAGGTTTATGTTTAATGCACCGATTCATCGATAGAATGATTGGCAATGGGGGTGTGTAGCGGGCGGCTTAACGTATCTGGCTGGCTTACTTGACGCAAAATACCTATGGTTCGTCAAAAGCCGGCACAAAAAAACCACCCGTAGGTGGTTTCGCGACACTGCTTATTGCTTTGATTGTTCTATTCTTTCCCATTGTACCGGTGTGGGATTTGCCCCCACACAGCACGAACGCCGAGCAGTTCAGGATATTTTTCAAGAAGTTAATATGTAACTTACTTCTGCGTAAACACCTTTGTTAATCAGGTATGCGGGATCGGAAGTCCGGCAACAGAAAACTGGTGATTCGATTATTTTTAACCTGCGTGGTTAAGCTTGTTGCAGACCGTTCAAATCGTTAAGCATCCGCTTGAGACATTTGATTTTATTCTTATCGCGAACTGATTGCGAAAGCTTACTGAGTTGAAAAAACGTTTTGTCACCAAAACCGTCAATGACTTTGAAGCGATAATCCTGACGCTCGCTATCCCAGGCATAAACAATGTTTTTACAATGCAAGGAGTTAATAATGACTTTGGTGCTGACAAACCATGCTAAAAAAGCATTCAGCTTCTGCAATTTGCTGTCATCGAGTTCTTTTTTGAGAGCAAGCTGATAAAGAGTTTGAGCAAGGTTGCCATGCTCATCGCACTCCTTCACAGTGATCTGCCCTAGACCT
Source organism: Citrobacter sp. L55 (assembly GCF_002850715.1). Classification (NCBI taxonomy): domain Bacteria; kingdom Pseudomonadati; phylum Pseudomonadota; class Gammaproteobacteria; order Enterobacterales; family Enterobacteriaceae; genus Citrobacter; species Citrobacter sp. L55. The sequence goes on from NZ_KZ559418.1 coordinate 60,568, forward strand.
TTATTTGTTTCAACAAGACCTTCGATCTTTTGCATATAAAGAGAGTCTGTTTGATGACCAGGCTTGCATTCTTTGAGGTCCCGGAAGACTTCCCGTAACTTGCTTTTATAGTTCGCAATATCTGAAATAACGATTTTGATCAGCAGGTTACTATCCTGTGGATGCTGAAAGACGTAACGATCGTTACCTCGTGCAAGTAAGTCTTCATCTGTCAATACAAGCTCTTGTTTCATGATAGTTTTTGACTCTTACCCTAAGGGAAATGAAATTGCCTCAACTGACCTGCATCGGTAAGTTCTGCTAATCAAAAACTATTATGTATATATTTATTTCAATAATTGATAAACGAAATGCATTCGGAGTGAGACAAATGTCTCTTCTGGCAAGTGGGCAGGCTAATGAACCTGTTTTGATCCCCCGCAAATACGCTTCTCCAGTCGTGAACGAGGGTTATCAGCAAAGAGCAGGCACCGGTATGAAGTCAACAGGCACCCGATAATATTAAGCGGAAAGATTACTTAACCCGTTTCCCCGTTTCGTCAATGACCTTTTCGCCATCCTCTTTGGTAAAAGAGCCTTTCTGACCTTCAGGTAAAATATCCAGCACAATTTCTGAGGGACGACAAAGACGCGTGCCAAGCGGCGTCACTACAATCGGCCGATTAATCAGGATCGGATGCTGAATCATAAAATCGATCAACTGCTCATCAGAAAACTTATCTTCATCAAGACCAAGCTGCTCATAAGGTTCAACGTTCTTCCGCAGCAATGCGCGTACTGAAATGCCCATATCTGAAATCAGTTTGGTCAGTTCATCACGAGTCGGGGGCGTATCGAGATAATAAATAATAGTTGGTTCGTTACCGCTGTTACGGATCATCTCCAGCGTGTTACGTGAGGTGCCACAGGCCGGGTTGTGATAGATGGTAATGTTGCTCATATCAATATCTCATTACAAAGTGACAGAGAGCCGCCACGCCAGCGCGGCCAGAGTGACGAATAGCACGGGCAGAGTCATGATAATGCCGGTGCGGAAGTAATATCCCCAGGTGATGGTCATATTTTTCTGTGCCAACACATGAAGCCACAGCAGAGTTGCCAGACTGCCTATCGGGGTGATTTTAGGCCCTAAATCGCAGCCAATCACATTGGCATAAATCATCGCCTCTTTGACGACGCCGGTCGCAGCACTCCCGTCAATGGACAATGCACCAATCAGCACCGTCGGCATATTGTTCATCACAGACGACAGGAAGGCAGTCAGGAAGCCGGTACCGAACGTGGCAGCCCATAAACCTTTGTCTGCCAGCATATTGAGTACAGCAGAAAGATACTCGGTGAGTCCTGCATTACGCAGGCCGTAGACGACCATATACATACCCAGCGAGAAAATCACGATCTGCCAGGGCGCCCCGCGCAGCACTTTCCCGGTATTAATGGCGTGGCCACGCTTGGCTACCACGAACAGCACCGCAGCCCCAACTGCTGCTATCGCGCTTACTGGGATCCCCAGCGGCTCCAGAACAAAGAAACCGACCAGCAGGAACAGCAGAACAATCCAGCCCGCCCTGAACGTCGCCGGATCTTTAATCGCACTGGCAGGCATCTTGAGCAGTGAAACGTCATAACTGGCCGGGATGTCGCGGCGGAAGAAGAGATGGAGCATGACCAGCGTGGCAGCAATGGCCGCCAGGTTCACAGGAACCATCACGGAGGCATACTGTGTAAAGCCCAGGCCGAAGAAATCCGCCGAGACAATATTGACCAGGTTAGAGACAATCAGCGGCAGGCTGGCTGTATCTGCGATAAATCCTGCAGCCATGACAAAGGCCAGCGTCGTCGCCTGGCTGAACCCCAGGGCGAGTAGCATCGCAATCACAATCGGCGTCAGTATCAGTGCTGCACCGTCGTTAGCAAACAGCGCAGCAACAGCAGCGCCAAGCAGTATTATCCAGGTAAACAGCAGGCGACCACGCCCGTTACCCCAGCGGGAGACATGCAGCGCGGCCCATTCAAAGAAACCGGACTCATCGAGCAGCAGGCTGATGATAATCACCGCGATGAATGCCGCTGTTGCGTTCCAGACGATATTCCAGACTACGGGAATATCATCAATGTGGATGACCCCTGTCCCCAGTGCCAGTAAGGCTCCGATACTTGCGCTCCAGCCAATGCTGAGACCTCTGGGCTGCCAGATGACCAGGACCAGCGTCAGTATAAAAATACTCCCTGCCAAAAGCATTTTAGATTCCTTTATATATGATTATGTGTATGTGAAAAATTCTCTCAACAGGATGTGCAGGCTGATTTTTTCAGCCATTCACCCACATCTTTCCTCAGACACTGCCAGGACGTCGTGATCGTCTCAGCGGCCCACGCAGGCATGTGGGGAGACAGACGGTAGTGAATCCATTTGCCTTCCCGGCGGTCAAGCACCAGTTCCGCTTCTCGCAGAATAGCCATGTGGCGAGAAATTTTAGGCTGTGATTCAGAGGTCGCCGCGCATATATCGCACACGCACAGTTCGCCGGATTCCCGGAGAAGCATAACAATGGCGAGACGGGTTTCATCCGACAGGATTTTAAAAAGCTGAACAGGCTGTAGCATTTTTTACTCCGTTCCCTTTAGAATACATATATGATAAATCATATGTGTTGAATTTGAAATCACAGAACCTCCTGGAGGAGTAAAAAATGGAACACTTTCCTGCACTGAATGCTGATTGCTTCGATCAGCAGATTGCTGAACGCCTGCAGCTCCAGGAGCCGCCACGCATACTGATCCTGTATGGCTCGGTAAGAGAGCGTTCTTACAGTCGTTTTGCCGCAGAAGAAGCAGGACGCCTGCTGACGGCGATGGGAGCGGAAGTAAGACTGTTTAATCCCTCAGGTTTACCCCTGCCGGATGATGCCCCAGATACGCACCCAAAAGTCACCGAGCTGCGCGAGCTGGTCAGATGGTGTGATGGGATGGTGTGGAGTTCCCCGGAGCGGCATGGGGCAATGAGTGCGGTGATGAAGGCACAGATCGACTGGATACCCTTAAGCGAAGGGGCCGTTCGCCCTTCACAGGGAAAAACACTGGCGGTGATGCAGGTCTGCGGCGGGTCTCAATCTTTTAACGCCGTGAACCAGATGCGTATCCTTGGGCGCTGGATGAGGATGTTCACGATCCCTAACCAGTCCTCAATAGCCAAAGCCTGGCAAGAATTCGATGAGAACGGGCGAATGAAACCTTCGTCCTGGTATGATCGTATCGTCGATGTCGCCGAGGAGTTGTTTAAAATCACGCTGCTGCTCAAGGGGCAAACCGATTACCTTGCCGATCGCTACAGCGAACGAAAAGAGAGCCATCAGGAGCTTTCATCTCGCGTCAATCAGGCCAAAATATAACGGCCTTTTTTACTGAGCTCAAAAACGTCCGCTTTTTGCTGGGCGTTCAACCGCTGGATGCAACAATGTTAATTCTTTGTTGGCTGCGAACCGATAAGCCAGCTCCTTTTGGAAAATACTGTCTGAGCAATCTTTTCGTATTTTCATTAGAACCACGCAGCCAGGGAGATTGAGGATTACAGAAATAAATTTGGGAAGCCGCCCTTATCATCAGGCTCTTTGCGATACCTTTTCTTTATATTTACATATCCAAAACATCATAAAGTTAAGATTTTTTGGACGAATTAGGGTATGGTTGAAGTTCATCCACTCAAGGAAAAGCCTATGTCAGAACGTAAAGACTCTAAATCACGCCGCAACTATCTTGTCAAATGCACCTGCCCAAACTGTACCCAACAATCTGAACACAGTTTTTCAAGAGTACAAAAAGGTTCTCTTTTAATCTGTCCTCATTGCAATAAAGTATTCCAGACAAACCAAAAAGAAGCAGCCTGAATCCGTTTTAGACTCTATTTCTGGAACAGAATCACCACATCTGTATTTTAAGATTTATCAAGCTACAGATAATAGAAAACCCGCTGGCTGCGGGTTTAGTATTTTCATATTTAAAAAATAAAAATTATGGTGATATCTGGGAAAAGCTATCCCCTTGCGTACGTTGCCGTGCAAAGCAAGCGGTTAGACTTTTCGTGCAGCGAACCTACACGTACTCACAATGGTCAGCATACTTTCTCATGCAAAAGAGAGATGAAATATGCTGACCGTTGCCCTGAATGCCGGATCAGTAACATTTCATCTCTACTGACCCAACAATACATCCATTGCTTCTGTCAGTATGTCTACTCAGGCTTTAGCCTTCTTCGTTATCGCATACAGACAATAAAGGATTTACTCTGTAATAACTACATTGCCAGCAACCGGACCTTTAGTACCATTCTCAATGGAGTATGAGACTTTTTGCCCTTCAAACAAGGTGCGGAAATTATCGCTCTGGATAGCAGAAAAATGTACAAATAAATCTTTACTACCGTCAACAGGAGAAATAAAACCGAATCCCTTATCGGCATTAAACCATTTTACTAAACCATTCATCTTTTTTGACATTTTGTATTCCTTAATTTGGCCTTCCGGCGAACATGGTTTTATTACAGAAACTACTTAGTGCTTAGTGGGGAGACTCAAAGAAGGGATAAATATAAAACACCTGAAATGAGAACTGCTTTAGTAAACTACTTTGTATTTTGTCTGTTCTTCAAACCGACGCGACCATTAACGCACGGGCGTATATAATAATCAATGTTTATTTTAGCTATCCAGATCTCACGATTGCTGAAAAATATTTCTGGCATTATCCAGGGGTATGTGTATAGTGCAACACGTTATTAGCTTTAAGGAATTTTTTTGTCTCGTAAAATGACAGGAATTGTCAAAGCCTTTGACTGCAAGAGCGGTAAAGGCCTTATCTCCCCCTCCGATGGTCGCAAAGATGTACAGCTTCACATTTCAGCCTTAAGTCTCCGTGACTCAGAAGTACTCATCCCCGGATTACGCGTTGAGTTTGTCGAATAAATGGTCTTCGAGGCCCCTCGGCTGCGAACGTTTATCTCTCATGACCTGTAGCCGCCCCTCCTGACTTGGAATCATAAAAGAGAATTTCAAAACAGGGAGAGTTTCATATGTATCAGAAAATCTATCTCAACGACTGGCTGACAGGCCTTAAGAGCTCATGCTGCACGCTGATAGTGACTCTGCTTGTTTTCATCTAACCTGTTAGTTCACCGCATACTGATGGTGCAAATAGACCGGTAAGAGTTGCAATAGCGTTGGCGTATCTGTGTTGCGCCCGTCAGGGTGATATGCTTGCGTTACACCCCAAATGCCTGTGATGCACAAAGGATGAAAGCCAGGGGATTTCTGATCTTGAAGGTTCGCTGAGCGAGAAGCGGGAAATTTCAGGCACAAAAAAACCACCCGTAGGTGGTTTCACGACACTGCTTATTGCTTTGATTATTCTATTCTTTCCCATGGTACCCGGAGTGGGACTTGAACCCACACAGCGCGAACGCCGAGGGATTTTAAAAACTATTAGAGAGTCTTATAAAACATAAGCTTATGATAAATAAGACTCTCTTTGCTGGTAATCGCTGATAATCACAGGTAATGGTTTGATTTTTGCTGCCACTATTTAGAGGGCCAAATTAAGCTGATTCCTCCCATAGTGCGAAGCAGGGAAAGCATCGGATGGGATGAAATCAGCCGGTAACTTTTCGCGGGGCGCGCGTTTGGTTACAAGCTTCTCAACGCTGTTGAGCGTAGTAAACGTAATACTGCATTCGAAATTCTGGCACTGGTGATAATGCCGGACTGTCATTTCACTAAGAGGGCGACTGGTGCGCGTACGGGCGACGGCACCACAAACAGGACACTTAAACATAATGGCCTCCCATGGCGGGAGTTGAACTCGCTCATATTATGGCCGCTATGATTCGGTTTCTGCAATCCATTCAGGTATTTTTGCTTCCAACTCCAGCCGCGTTTTAAACCCACTATCGTCAATAGTGTGGCTTGCCTTCGCAATTATCCAGTCCTGGCCGTCAATGACGTCTTTGAACTCCGTTACCGTTCCGTGCATCTCCGGATACAGATCCGCGCGCCCGTAAGCCAGGGTTAAAGAGAACTCAGCAGCTCCGCGCTGGAGTTGTTGCCATTTTGCAGCTGCTGCACGTTGTGCGGCCATCTCACTGCTGTACGTCGTACGGAGTACAAAAACGTTACCATCTTCACCGGCAATATAGTCCCCTTCCCGGCTGCTGCTACGCGGCTTTTTGTCTGCGGTTTTCTTCCGCTTTTTAACAGTAACCTTTTTCTTTTTCCCGAAATCCAGATCAAGCCAGTACGCCTGCACGCCAGTGTATGCGTCGCGATCTGCAATCCGGAAAGAATGGCGATCTCCGCTGTTGCGCGTGATGGAAAATTCCGGCAACGCTCTGCCGTTTGCGTTGACACCGCCACCAGGCAGGATGAAGAGCAGGTAACCATTTTTCACAGTTGCAATAGCGCCCAGCATTTCCGCCATGCGCGTCAGAAACGACATATCGCTTTCCTGCGTCTGATCTGCATGATCGATCTCGGCGGACATCAGTTGCTCTGAGATGAGAGGTTTTAACTTGTATCTGTGAGCTATAGCAGAGACGATGCGCTCTACTGTAACGTCATGCCACGACACCTCCCGCTTAACGTTAAATTCATCGCGAAAATCTGCACTTCTGGCCGTGATCTCGATACGGTCCGGCGGCCCTGAGTGCGCAATTTCATCCACGATGAAAATCCCTTTGTGTACCAGTTTTTCTCCCTGCCAGCCTATCGCTACCGATAACTCAGCGCCACGTGGCGGTAACTCAATATCTCCCTGGCTGTCATCAACAGTGATAGTCAGTTCATCAGCATTAAAGCCCCTGTTATCTGTTAATTCTAACGAGATCAGTTTCTCATCCAGCATGATCAGCCCCTTGCCGCCAAGCGTTACGTTAAACGCTGGCACACGTGACAAGTCGCCAGGATAATTTTTGAATTTCTCAGCACCCGCATTCAGCAGGCTTTTTGCGCTCTCTATTGCGTCAGTTGTCAGTGCCATCGCTTTCTCCTCCCGCAAATATTTCCATGCGCGCGCGATAGGACAAACAGCCTTTTGTTGTCGCCTTCCTGCGACATCCATCTCAACGTGTCTACCGCCCGGAATTCAGCGAATATCACCATGAACTCACTAAACATGATGGCGGTAGAGTATGACCGACAACTTTTTCCACGGGGCGCGCACCAAAGAAAACACCGACCTCCAGACCGCGATCAATGACATTGATTCAACGGTCATTGGTCTGGTTGCGGTGGCCGATGATGCCGATCCCCTCACCTTTCCACTTGATACGCCAGTCCTGATCACTCGCGTGATTAGCGTGCTGGGTAAGGCGGGCAAAACAGGCTCACTGTATAAATCTCTCAAGGCTATTTCCGACCAGGTCAGCACGCGTGTAATTGTTGTTCGTGTCGCTGAAGCAAAGGAAGGAGAAAATGCCAAAACGCAATCCCAGCTCATTATCGGTGGCACACAGGCTGACGGAAGCTATACCGGGATGTTTGCCCTGCTGACCGCAGAGCAGAAAACCGGTTATCGCCCTCGCATCCTCGGCATTCCGATGTACGACACGCAGGAAGTAACCGCACAGCTGCGCGTAATTGCGAAACAGCTGCGTGCATTCTCTTACAGCTACTGTGATGGCTGCGAGACTATTGCCGAAGCAAAAACCTACCGCGAGCAGTTCGCCGAGCGTGAAGGGATGATGATTTGGCCCAACTTCATCGCCTTCAACCCGCAGACTGGCGTTAATGAAGAATTCCCGGCTGTTGCCTATGCGCTTGGCCTGCGGGCACTGATTGATAATGAGCAGGGCTGGCACAAGTCACTTTCTAACGTTGCGGTGAAAAACGTCCTGGGTATCTCCAAAGACGTGTTCTGGGCGTTACAGGCGGAGGACTCCGACGCTAACGAGCTGAACGCTAACGAGATTACCACGCTGATCAAACGCGATGGTTTCCGGTTCTGGGGTAACCGTACCACCGACACCGAAGAATATATTTTCGAGGTGTTTACCCGGACGGCTCAAATTCTTGCGGACAGCATTGCGGAAGCACAATTCACCACCGTGGATAAACCGCTTACCCCGGCTAACGTCAAAGACGTTGTAAGCGGGATCAATGCCAAGCTTCAGGCGCTGGTCACTGCTGGCAAACTGATTGGTGCGGCATGTTGGTTTGATATTGTCGATAACCCGACCACCGGTATTCGCCAGGGTAAAGCGGTTGTTCGCTACAACTACAGCCCCGTGCCACCGCTGGAAAACTTGACGCTGATCCAGACGTTTACCGATCAGTATTACGAACCAGCCTTTGCATCGCTGGGAGGTGCATAAATGGCTATTCCGAAGAAACTCCGCCTGTTCACGATGTTTGTCGATGGCGACAACTACATCGGGAAGATCCCCAGCGTCACGCTCCCGAAAATTACCCGTAAAACGGAAGATTACCAGGGTGGCGGGATGCTTGGCTCCGCTGCTGTTGACCTCGGCCTTGATTCAGGCGCACTGGATGCATCAATGGTTGTTGGCGGCATGGTCGAGGAGCTGATCCTGAAATGGGGTGGGGATATTGACGAACTACGCACGCGCTTTGTCGGTGAGATCTACAGCGGCGGTACAAGCTCCCTGCTTGAAGTCGAGATGCGCGGACGTATCACCGAAGTCGACCAGGGCGAAGCCAAGCAGGGTGATGACACCAGCCATACTTATGCGCTCAAAAATACGTATTACAAGCTGTCCGTGGATGACAAGCCTTTGCTGGAAATCGACCTGCTGAACTTCATCTACAAGCGCAACGGCAAGAGTCTCTACGCGGATCGCATTGCATCCGCGCTGGGCCTCGGACAGTAACCTTTTTTAACCACTACCAATGGCGGCCAGTCTGGCCGCCCGGAGAAATAATAATGTCAGTAACTCTCAGCCAACCCATTAAACGCGGTGATCAGGAAATCAAATCCGTCGCAATCACCGACACGATCAAACAGGCTGGCTCACTGCGTGGGCTGCGTCTGGTTGATGTTCTCAACTTCGACTATGACGCGGTATCAACCCTGCTGACTCGCGTCACCACCCCTCAACTGACATCCGCTGACATTTCCTCAATGGCGACCGGCGACTTTACGGCACTGTGTGAAGAAATCACACCTTTTTTGACGAAAGCGGCGCCGTCCGCACCGGGCGAGGCGGCGGCGGCGAGCAAGTAAGAGAGGCAGTATTCAGCGATGTGGACGATCTGATCGCTGACATCGCTGTGATATTTCACTGGCCGCCCTCCGAAATGCACAGCATGGAGTTGCGCGAGCTGATGGCCTGGCGCGAACGGGCGGCTGTCAGAAGCGGTAACCATGATAAGGAGGATGACGACGATGGATCTTAGTATTCGCGTTGCGTTCAGTGCAATTGACAAACTCACCCGCCCGGTCAGTGCCGCCAGTAAAGCTATTGGCGGCCTTTCTGACTCCCTCAAAAAAACACAGTCTTCCATCAAAGACCTGGAAAAAAGCGCAACATCATTTGATAAGTTGCGCTCGCAAGCCAATGACACTGCGCAGAAGCTGAAAAGCACCCAGAGGGCCTTTGACGGTCTAAACCAGAAACAACGTGAAGGCGGCCAGCTTACTGAAGCCCAGACGGCACGGCTTGAGTCACTTCGCACCAAACTTTCCCGACTGACAGAAACCTACGGCAGGCAGACAACACAGCTACGAACAGCAGCACAGGCAGTACGACAGCACGGCGTTAACCTCACCTCCGGCAGCGGTGCCATCCAAAGCGCAATCAGGCGAACCGAGCAATATAACCAGGCCCTTGAGCGCGAGCGACGCCAGCTGGCTGCAACTCAAAAAGCCCAGGCCAGGTACGAGCGAGCAAAAGAAACGGCGGGTAAGCTTCGCGGCGCGGGCATGGGGATGATGCTTGGTACTGCGGCAGCAGGTTACTCTGGCGGCCGTTTTTTGGCGCCAGCCCTCAGTTTCGATAAGGAAATGTCCCGCGTTCAAGCACTGACTCGTATTGATAAAAAATCATCCGAGTTTACTGCCCTGAGAGAACAGGCTAAAAAACTCGGTGCCGAAACAGCATTTACCACCACTGATGCGGCGCGAGGACAGTCTTTTCTCGCGATGGCTGGGTTTACTCCAGACTCCATCCGCGCTGCTCTACCCGGGGTTCTCGATATGGCTTTGGCCGGTGATCTTGACCTAGGCGAGACAGCGGATATTGGTACCAATATCCTTTCACAGTTTGCCCTTGACGCATCGCAAATGGATCGCGTCAGTGATGTTTTAACCGGTGCATTTACACGTACTAACACTAACCTGCGTGAACTTGGCGAGACCATGAAATATACCGGACCAGTGGCGCAGGCTCTGGGACTCACTCTGGAAGAAACAGCAACCCTCACGGGAGCACTGGCGCGGATGGGGATAAAAGGTGGTGACGCTGGTACTGCACTACGCCGTAGCCTTTCCCGCTTGGCATCTCCCCCAAAAGCTGCACAGAAAGCGTTGCAAGAACTTGGAGTGGAAGTAACTGACTCAACGGGCGAAATGAGAAAACCTTTTGAGTTATTGCTTGATATGCAGCAAAAGCTGTCAAAGTTCAAAGCACCACAGCAAATAGGATTTTTGAAAGCCATCGCAGGGGAAGAGGGTTTTGTCGGTCTTCAGGCGATCATCAATGGCGCAGGTGATGGCTATCTTCGGGATCTTTATGATGGGATCTCAAAAGCTCACGGGAATGGTGAAGCCCAAAGCACAGCAAAAAAAATGATGGACAACCTGACTGGCGATCTTATGGAGCTAGACAGCGCATGGGAAGGCTTCCGCATTGCAGTCAATGATACTGTAGACGGAACATTCAGGAGGCTTACTCAGGGTCTTACTTCTGTCATCACAGGAGTAATGCAATGGGTTGACAGAAATCCTGAGTTAACTAAATCACTTGTTCTTGTTGGTGGTAGCGCCTTAGTACTGACTGCGGCGCTCGGTAGTATTTCATTGGTGATCGGGTTGTTGATTGGGCCTCTAGCTAAACTCCAGTTAGGGTTTACCCTTCTGACAGGTGGTCGAGGACTTCTCGGCACGATAGCAGCTTTTCGCACTCTCGGCACTGTCGCGGGACCAGCCATGGCTAATGTCAGAGGATGGTCAGTCGTACTGTCAGGAATCACACCTAACCTGGGAAGAATTGCAGCTATTCTCCCTGCGGTTCGCGCTGGTCTGCTTACTGCATTCCTGTCTCCTGGCGTACTTTTGGGTCCGCTGACAAAAAATATTGGTATGTTGTTGCTGCGTCTTACTGGCTTGCCAGCAATCTGGGGCATGATCACCGGTGCGGTATCTGTTCTTGGTGGGGCTTTATCTTTTTTGCTGAGCCCTATCGGCCTGATTGGCGCCGCATTTGTCGCTGCGGGATTGCTAATCTGGCGATACTGGGAACCAATTAAAGCGTTTTTCGCTGGTCTGTTCACCGGGATTATGCAGGCTATTTCCCCTCTCAGGGATACCTTTGCAACCTTCTCCCCTGTCTTTGAATCAATAAGCAATGGAGTTAAATCCGTCTGGGAGTGGTTCACAAACCTTTTATCGCCGGTACAGGCCAGTAAGGAGGCGCTTGATAAATGCACTAGCGCCGGGCAGATCTTCGGTAGCGTTCTCGGTGGGGCAATTAATCTCGTCCTGACTCCAGCCAGGATGCTGCTTGATGCTCTGGGTTGGATACTTGAAAAACTTGGCGTTTTACCCGATGAGGCTGAGAGAGCGCGAAAGAAAATTGAGGACGCGCAACGATCTGCCCTCCTTCAGGATAAGGTTGCTTTCCTTGCCGGTGATATGGCTAAAGTTGCTCCCAAAAAAGCAGAGTCCCCTGTTACTACTGGTGCCCCCGCAGCAGCCTCGCCTCTATCTGGCAATACCAGCACACAACGACGCCTGCAAAGTATCGCAGACAATACAAAAGCAACTGCTGACAACACCAAGAAAGTCGGGCCCGGTGACATTATTTTCAAGAACCTGCCTCGAGCTCTGGCTTTGCGTGGCGCATATCAGGAAGCGCGTGTCATACCGCAATCAGTACCTCGAGTGGCAACGCCCGCAGCTGGCGGCATTATTTCCGCGACAGCCGCCACACAGGCCCCGGTATCAGCTCCCGTTACCGCTCCGACCGGCGGCGCCCCAATTTTTAACATTATCTTTAACGATGTTGGTAAACGCACGGATCAGGAGCTGGAAAGAATGATGCGCAATGTTGTGCGTGATGCGATGGCCAGCACCGGCAGAATTAACCGTGGTTCTTTCCGCGACAGAGAATAGGTGACGATTATGATGATGGTTTTTGGAATGTTCGTTTTTATGCTGCGCACCACCCCTTACCAGCAACTCCAGCACTCGCAGGAGTGGAGGCACGTAAAAAACGAGCGGGTTAACCAGTCAGCCGGTTGGCAGTACATTGGCGCTGGTGATGACAATATAACGCTGTCAGGCGTCCTTTACCCAGAAATCACCGGTGGAAATCTCTCGCTGTCAGCCCTTGAAACCGTCGGCTACGCGGGGCGCCCATGGCCGCTTATTGAGGGTACGGGACGTATTTATGGTATGTACGTTTTAACACGTCTGGAGCGGGGCAAGTCCGAGTTCGACCGATTTGGGAATCCAAAAAAAATCGAATTTACCCTCAGTCTGAGCCGTGTCGATGCGGATTACAGGGAGAAGCTGCAAAGCTCGACCGTCAGCGATGCCCTTGCTGGGTTAAAGACGAGTGCAAATAATGCGATAAACCAAGTGAAAGACTCGCTCAACGGTCTGTTTTAATAATGCCTTAAGCCCCTTCATGTTCCCTTCTTGTTGAAGGGAACTTTTTATAAAGTGTCGATATTCCGACATCAAAAATAATAGCCACCCGCTGTCGTTTCTCCCCTGCGGCGATCAGTCTTCCCGCCTGTTCCCATTGCTGCTCTGTCAGTTTTGGTCGCCTCCCTCCTATCCTTCCTTCTGCACGAGCTGCAACCAAACCGGCGCGGGTGCGCTCAACGATTAACTCTCTCCATTTCTGCCAGCGCCCCCATGACGTGAAAGAAAAAACGCCCCATAGGTGTTGAGGTATCAATGCTGTCTGTCAGGCTGCGGAAGTTAACACCGCGATTGCGTAGCTCTTCGATCATGGTCACCAGGTGGCGCATGCTCCGCCCGAGACGATCAAGCTTCCAGACAACCAGCGTATCCCCCTTCGATAAGGTTCGTAATAAACGCTTAAGCCCCGGCCTTTCCGCTTTTGTGCCGCTTATTTTGTCTTCAAATATTTGTTCACATCCTGCGCTTTCCAGCGCATTTCTTTGCAGCGCGGTGTTCTGGTCATTTGTTGACACCCTTACATAGCCGATCAGCATAAAAATCCCCTTTATTTAGATGCCATAGTCCCTCGCATTGTATCGAGCATCGTCATTTCTGGCTGTACTGCAGGTAAGGTACCACACCGCCAGAAGTAACCATGTCTTCCGGAAAACGTTGGTCTGGGAGAAGGCTCTATGCTCCCGGTTGGGACTCCAATTCCCTGGCCGCTGGCAACACCGCCGACCGGCTTTCTGAAAATGAACGGTGCAACATTTGATAAGGTTGCAAACCCTAAGCTTGCCCTTGCGTACCCGTCCGGAGTCTTGCCCGACTTACGTGCGCAAACTATTCGTGGCTGGGATGATGGAAGGGG
>NZ_KZ559419.1:0-52213 GCF_002850715.1 Citrobacter sp. L55
TTTCGCGGGCGATCTTAGCAACATTGGCATCAGGTTGGGATGCCAGGTCAACGATGCGAAGTTTGAAGTCATTGGAATAAACAGTGCGGGATTCAGTTCGCCAGTCGGCAGCATTGTCCATGAATAGAGCTCCTTCTAAATTAGGTGGAGCTCTAAGCTAGCGATCCCGGAACCAGAATCACAGGCGGCAGTGGCTAGACGCTTACCTTGGCGGGCTGGGCGCACTGGGGTTGCTTCTCAATCGTGGAGCGGCTTCGTTATGTAAAGGACTGGTGTGGCTGGCGGCCGCGGTGGGGGTGGTTTTTATCTTCGCCATCCCGCAAATCTATCAGTTGCCGACGGTGGTCACCTGGCGGACATCTTACACTACGGTGATGATGGTACTGACTCCGATGATCGGAGGTGGCATTCTGGCCGGACTGTTTGGTCTGCGCCTGGGGTTGCTGGTGAGTGTGCTGGCGATTCTGGTCAGCTTCTGCCTGCGTCCAGGCTATATTTTGACGCTTATGGATGCTGATGGGGTGCTAACTGCGGCTCAATCCAGTTGGTTCACTGCTCAGGTTGTACTGCTAGCTGTCGGCATTGTCGGTGTGGTGGCCTGGGTACGACTCAAAACTAATGTGGCCGTTCTGGCGACCACGTCACTGGTGGTTATCGCTGCGGAACTGGTGGGTAGGATCGCATTCTACAACCTGTGGACGTTGCCGATGTAATCTGTGAGCGGCTGTAGCCGCTCTGTTTTCAGGAGAACTCAGGATGTCCCCCAATATTGTATTACCGAGGATCCTCGGTGCACTGTTTTACTACTCTCCGGAACGACCAGAGGTGAAAGCACTTTTCGATTGTCTGCCCACTCTGTCGGAGCTGTACCCATGGAGCGACCCTGCGGGAACAGCTTCACTGTGCGCAGACTGGCCGTTTCCCGATAATGACGAACTGGCATGGCAATTCTCCGTGCTGTTTGAAGGGCAGGGCGAGATGCCCGTGCCACCCTGGGGATCTGTCTGGCTGGAACGCGATAACCTGCTAATGGGCAATACCACCGCTAAGTACCGGGCGTTTCTGCAGTCTCAGGGAATGACTTTTAATTCGGGTCAAAATGAGCCGGAAGATCAGTTTGGGCTGATGTTGTTAGCCTGCAGTGCGATACTTGATGCTGGAAAAGATGCGGCAGTTAATCAGCTGTTAGAGGTTTATTTGTTACCGTGGGGATATCGCTATCTTGAACGTCTGCAGGGCAACAGGGTGAGTCCGTTCTATGCTCGCCTTGCCGCCGTGACCACGCGCTATTTGCAGGATTTGCAACAGCAACGGGCGTTGCAACCTGCGGTGAAGCGGCTGTATTTCGGATGAACAAATCAGAGAAATATTATCATGAATTGATGGCTCACCGGCACGTCAGTCGGCGCGGACTGTTTCGTGCGTTTGTCAGCGCGGCAAAGCACACAACGCCAGAAGTACTGTCTACCCGGCTGGGACATTCGTTGCCGCCAGGGGCGGTTCCTGATGCGGAGTTCATAACCCAGTGTACCCAATGTAGTCAGTGCATTGATGTCTGCCCAATGGGAGTCCTGTCCAGACATGAAGACGGTTACCCGCAACTGATGATTGAATATGCCAGTTGTGATGGCTGTGGTTTGTGTATCGCAGCATGTTCGAGTGACGCGCTACGCGTGCAGTCTCGTTTTGATACCGGACTGCGCCCGGTGTTCTGTAACTCTGCCTGTGTGAATCCTGTCAGACAGTGTAAACAGTGCGTGGATGTATGCCCACGACAGGCTTGCTTTATTAATGAGTCTGGACGGATGTCGGCTGACAACGAACGCTGTGATGGTTGTGGCGAATGCGTTGTCCAGTGCCCTCACAATGCTGTGACACTATATTAATGAGTCAGGGTGTCATGAAGAGAGGAAACGAGGTATTAACAGGCTATTTATATCCCTGATATTATTTTTCAGGCGACAATGTACATGCAGAGCCGTCCAGCGCGATAGAGAGTCTCCGAAAATCGGTTCAACATGCTAAATTATCCGGTATAAAGGTCGCATTGTTTAAACTGCGACCTTTTGGACGATCAGGCTGAAATTTTCAGGGATTTACTATTTCAGTGCTTTTCTTATTCTCTCTAATCCTTCTTGTATCACGGCGCGTGGACAGGCAAGATTAATCCGTATGTAACCCTCTCCATTGCTTACAAACATGTTCCCGCCTTCAAGCAGTATTCCCGTCTGGTTGGCGAAATAGAGAGAAAGCTGTTGTCGGTAATGGTGCCAACTTACTGATTTAGTGTACGATGGTGTTTTTGAGGTGCTCCCGTGGCTTCCATCTCCATCAGTTGTCCCTCCTGCTCAGCTACTGAAGGCGTGGTGCGTAACGGTAAAAGTACTGCCGGACATCAGCGCTATCTCTGCTCTCACTGCCGTAAAACATGGCAGCTACAGTTCACTTACACCGCCTCTCAGCCCGGTACACACCAGAAAATCATTGATATGGCCATGAATGGTGTTGGATGCCGGGCAACCGCCCGCATTATGGGCGTTGGCCTCAACACGATTTTACGTCACTTAAAAAACTCAGGCCGCAGTCGGTAACCTCGCGCATACAGCCGGGCAGTGATGTGATTGTCTGCGCTGAAATGGACGAACAGTGGGGCTACGTCGGTGCTAAATCACGTCAGCGCTGGCTGTTTTACGCGTATGACAGGATACGGAGGACGGTTGTGGCGCACGTCTTCGGTGAACGCACTCTGGCCACACTGGAGCGTCTTCTGAGCCTGCTGTCGGCCTTTGAGGTCGTGGTATGGATGACGGATGGCTGGCCGCTGTATGAATCCCGCCTGAAGGGAAAGCTGCACGTAATCAGCAAGCGTTACACTCAGCGCATTGAGCGACATAACCTGAATCTGAGACAACATCTGGCAAGGCTGGGACAGAAGTCACTGTCGTTCTCAAAATCGGTGGAGCTGCATGACAAGGTCATCGGGCATTATCTGAACATAAAACACTATCAGTAAGTTGGAGTCATTACCCGGCCAGCCTTAGCCGTAGCTAAGGATAATCGCGAAAATATACTACGGCAGAGGCTTAACGTCAGTATTTCTACTGCTGAGCATAAGCGGTGGTCACGAATGCCGCGAGGCGGCATGGAGGCGCCATCAGGTGGTAAACAGAATACTGATGGTGAGTGGCGCCGGGACCCGGCGTAGCCGGAAATGCAGCTTCAATATTCGGGTTAAGAATGCCGAGCAGTGCGCAGGCATTCCGGGAATGCGCCAGAGGCGCATAGAGGCGCCCTCAGAAGTTGACCAGAGCACGGTTGTTAATGGCGCCGTAGCCCGGCGCAGCCGGTTACGCTGTTGACAGGTTCCACCAATCCATCCCTTCGCCCTGCTAAGCCATAACCCGCTGATAGCCATGATGTGGTTTCATTAAGCCCTTTTAACTCCGGTGAGCGGGCTGTACGGCGCTTGCGACGTACAGGGCGTGATTTCCGGAGCCGTGGTGCCGGCGAAGCCGGTGCCCGGGGGCTGTACTGAGAACCTGCCGCGATGTTACTGGCAGCAACTTAAATGTTTAGTTACATCATCCAGCATTTAAAGCGATGTTGTTCCGGGCCTTTGGCCCGGGGCGGCCTCGCTTTTCAGTGCCGGGAGGGGCTGGATGGTGGGTTTTTGCTCTGATTATGCTGTTCAAAATTCTGGATGTTGTAACTATTTGCACTGAAGGGGCCCGGCGCTGTGCGACGGGAGGTACTTCTGGTGTTTCCGAACCGGCGCGGACGTAAGTCCGCTGCAAGGGCGGGCCTTATATCATTTACTCACAGTGTTTCAGAGGATAAAGGATCTCCCTGCAGGCTTGCGATGCAGGGGATTAATAAAGGGGGGTTAGATTATTTTCCGGGTTTGCTGATATCTGTTTGTGAAAAGCTTTACTTATTTGTTTGCGGAAATGTGTGGATAACTCAGTCCTGTCGTCAATATGAACGCTCCTGCGACCGTAAAAATGGGAGAACACAGGGGGATGATGAAGAAAAAGCGATGGACTGCCGAAAAATGGGCGAACGGAACCAGCACCACAAGCCCCGTAAGGGGCTGGCGACAGAAAATTAACGGGGGCTGATATCGCTAGTGTGGTGGTGGGGCCGCCAGCGAAAGCTCCAGCTGGTACAGATTCTGGATAGCCATCAGCTCAAGACGCTCAGACGTACACCAGTATGCCTCATCAGGTGGCAGGGTTTTCATGATATGCCGCGACATCTCGTGAATCTGGCGGTCCGGGGGAAGCTTTGCCAGACGGTTGGCACGTTTACGCGCCGCGCCTTTCTCCCGACGGTACTTCAGTGCTTCCAGGCTGCGCTGCAGGTACCAGCGTTTTCTGGCCGCGTGGACAGAAATATCTTCATCTTCCCCCAGAATACCTTCCTCGATGAGCCGGCGACGTTCTTCACTCTCACGCAGCCGCTTCATCTGCTGTTCCTGTAGCTTCATCAGGTCCACGCCCAACATCTGCCAGCCGGTAGTGGTTATCCAGACGTATTTGGGCAGTCGCTTACGGGATTCCCGGTCCCAACTGGTTTCTTCTGATACACCCAGCGTACCAAAGCGCACCTGCTCAGAAATCAGGCAGGAAAGACGGGATACGGTGACTTCCGTTTCAGGTATGACACTCCCTTTTGCATCCTTTGGGCTGAGTTCTCTGGCCAGCCTGGATACACACATGCCCACAGTATGTTTGCCGGCATCGCAGAAACTGATTAGCACCGGCCACAGGGCATCGAGCAGTCGTTGTTTTTCCGGACGAAAGGCGTACTTACGCCCGGCACGCTGCCGTTCGCGGACATAAAAAGGGTGCAAAGACATATGCATACGCAGGCTGTACTGGCCCGTCACCGGATCTTTCTTCACCAGACGGTTATAGGCATGGCCAAGCTGCCCCCCCAGCGCTTTATAGTGCGCAGGACGGAACCAGGACGGATTTTCGCATTTGGGTTTGGTGGAGTGTTCGCCACGGCGACGACGTGTACGCTTCTTCTCAGGAGTTACCAGAAAAGAGGATGTGTCACCACCATCGACA
Organism: Citrobacter sp. L55; assembly: GCF_002850715.1. Lineage (NCBI taxonomy): Bacteria > Pseudomonadati > Pseudomonadota > Gammaproteobacteria > Enterobacterales > Enterobacteriaceae > Citrobacter > Citrobacter sp. L55. Next base: position 5,073 of record NZ_KZ559419.1, read on the forward strand.
CCTTCCCAGAAACGGATCTGGTCTTCGGTCGACAGCTGACTCCAGTGTTGCGGATTGTGCCTTTCAGTCACCCCTTCCTGCGCTTATGTTGCACGGAAGGAGCAAATGGCACAGAAACAGGTATTGCAGTTTTCTGAGCATAAAACTATACTCCCCGTACAGAGCAACAGCTTCTGTACGGTTTAGTTAGGGCCCCGATAATCTTCATAGTCGCCAAACTTGAGAAAGATTATCGGGGTTTTTGCTTTTCTGGTCCCGGGTAGACACCATATCAGAACCAGTTCCCTGCCACCTTACGGCGTGGCCAGCCAAAAATATCTTTAGACGATCAGTAATCTAGCACTGGATCACCAGAGACTCAAGAAAGTTAATCCGTAACGTTGTTTCTGCACTCCAGAACGGCATCTTGTATCAATTTCTCTATCATCGCAGACTGAGTCATACCGTTAGCTGCACACAGTTGCTCCAAATCGGCCTTAAGAGATTTTTCTACATATACACGCATTTCTTTGTGCGTTTCTTTCAATTTCGCCACATGAGACTGCTGTCTCTGTAATGGAGAAAGTGGATTACCTTTCCTGTAAGCACGTTTAGATTTCGCTGAGGAAGTATCTACATTAGTGGCTTGCGACATCTCTGCCTCCTCAAGGATCAAACTTGGATCGTTTGCAGAGAATACTACAGATTCCTGAAATCAGCGACTTACTTTATGAACGTAACCCGCGTTGGCGCACGGTTTACGTCTGAGGATCGTGTCTTACTGCGTCAGTACGTCTGTTTCCAGTCCGTTCCCTGCGCCCAGCGGGATGCCCAGTGGTTCAGGTATTTCTGCGCGACTACCGGGTCGTCCCACACCACAAGCACGTTTTCTGAATTCGAACGGTCTGCTGCCCGGGAATAATTAAACGATCCCACTTCGGTGTGGCGGCCGTCGCTCACGATCACTTTGTCGTGCAGAATTTTGTACGCACTGACGGTACGTACCGGAATGCCGGCACCGACCAGCAAGTTCATTGCCGCCCTGCTGGCGTTGTTGTTTTTGCCGGTATTGGCTTTCCAGTCCAGCACCACTTTCACATCAACACCCCGGCGTTTTGCGTTGACAAGGGCGCTGACGACCTCCGGAGAGGTGAAGGAATAGCCCATCAGACGGATTTCCTGCTGTGAGCTCTCAATTGTCTTAAGAACCAACTGCAGAGCCGTACCTTCCGGAGAAAAACCGGTCTCAATGGTGGCGGCGTAAGTAATGGATACCGGAGAACACAGTGCCAGACCGAGCAGGCCGGGCAGAAGCCATCGGTGCACAGGGATTTTGTGAATTATTTGCATGGGATTTCCTTCACTGGATTTACTCAGAAACGCCGGAATCGGGGGAAACTCGTTTTTCCCCGATTGCCGGGGTTGGACAACGACGCCCTGCGGAGGCGTCAGGCCTTTGTGGTATTACGGAACCAGTAGCAGACAGGTCCGTCGCTGGTATCATGGACAGAGCCCAGGAACCAGCCATCATTATCCGGCGGTTCCGGCAGCCAGCCGCGCGCATCCGGTGCCTCGTCAGTGAATCCGGCAGCAAAGGCTTCAGGCGCCTCATCCCGCATGGTCATCACGAAGCACTCCAGTCCGTGGGTTCTCAGCCAGTAGCGAAGTTCTGCCGGGGTTTCACAGCCGCTGCGGGTCAGCGCAGGATGCGTCCAGTACCCATGTTCATCACGGTTTACATCGACGGGAGCAATCATTTTTCAGCCCTCCGGTCAGTATCACTTTCCGCTTCCCGTCCTGCTGTTTCTGGCTCCTGCTGCTGTAGCGCAAACCGACGCACACTTTCGAGCCAGGCAGCTCTGAAGCAGAATCCATCTCCCTCCCTGATTTGCGCTGCATGGTTTACCACCCATATCAGCGCCGTGATGAAATATCCGATAACCAGCAGGCTACCCACAATCCGAACCTGTTTTTCCGCGCTGAGCGTGCGCCAGTCCCTGACGACACTGGCCGTTTCTTCCGGAACTAACCAGCAGAACAGAGCGGCCCCGAGCAGCATTACAACTGGCCCGCGCAAGATGACGATGCGCAGACAATTCCGCAGCCCCCGCCACCACAGCAGTGTCTGCTTCCGGTACAGCGCATCGTCCTGCAGTATCTGCCAGATGAGTTCCGCCTTCTCATGCTGCCGCATTCCGGTGAAGGAACTGTCGCAGCGGACGAACGTCACCGGGGATGAAGTCAGGTGGCGCACCCTGTCTGTCTCACGTGTATACAGCGCTAACGCCGCCCACAGGAATGCGGTCAACACTGTGCCATGCAGATAAAATGAACCGCCATTAACAGGGCCAGCGGCGGACACCTGAACTGAAAATACCGCAGCCAGTGGCAGGCTGACGGACAGAATCAGCATTAATTGCGGCACACGTAACATGAAATACCTGAAGAAACTCATGACTTACCCTCCGACACCCACTCCGGATAGCCATTGCCGCTGTCGCAACGCAGCGTTTTCCTGTCGACCGTAATGACGTAGCCCGGCGAGTACTGTTTTTCACCGTCGCTGCAACGCCTGTCCTCTTTCAGGCTGTTTGACCTGATGACCTCCGCCAGAATCTGGCGCAACAGCACGTTAGTCGTTACCTGTTCCCCCTTCTGGCTCAGATACTCAGGTTGTGGAGTGCTGCCGAATGGCGGGCCCACATACTGAGTCTGTGGAGTACTGTCAAATCCGGCAAATGCCAGACCGCCAGACATCAGCAATGCGACAGCAGCTGAGAGAATGATTGTCTTGTTTTTCATGATGATTTCCTTTCAGTCATGAATTTTTGAGCAAAGAGACTGACTTTCTGGTAAGACAGCCAGATAAGGGGTGGCCCTGACATCAGCGCGCAGGTTTTAAGACTGGCCCCTTCCGCCTGGAAGCTGCGTAAAGACAGATATCCCGTCAGGCAGACAAGAATCGCGACACAAATCAGGACGCCATATTTAAGAACGCGCATACATACTCCTTTGTTTATGTGGGAAATCGGAAACTGACATCAGCGCAGACTGACCAGCAGCGCGATAAGTATCAGATGGAGGGCGTAACCCGGCGCAAACCAGCGTCCGGCCTGCAGACGTCGTCCGGAAGCCGGTACCAGCCCGTGAACACAGAACAGCACCGTCAGCGTCAGAATCACGCCGGAAAGCATCATCACATCCCCGTGACGGGCGTTAAGCAGGGCAACCAGCAGCAGCCAGATGGCAAACAGGGCGGGCCGCAGCGTGTCCCGGACCTGCCAGACCAGCAGCGCCCCGGCGAGCATCAGCAGACCGGATATGCCGTAGCTGGCAGAACTGAGCGGCAGATACCCCACCAGGGCCGCGAAGGCGGCAATGCCACTGAGTACAGTCGTGTTCTGCAGGAACCGGGTCATCTGCATAACCACCGCAAAAGTGAACAGGATATTGAGTTGCCACCAGACCAGTCCCGCGTCCCGGAAGGCCAGCCAGTAACCTGGCTGGGCCAGGAGCGCCATCAGCCACAGACGGTTCAGGCTTCGTTGCCTGAGGGTTTTACCTGTCAGGTTGCACCCGCTGACCAGTGCAAACAGGGGGAATGCACAGCGCCCGGCCATATTCAGCAGCGGCAGGTCAGCCTGAAAGGCGGTGGCGAGGTGGTCCCCCACCATCGCCATGAACGCGACCATCCGGATAACATCGCGCTGCAGGCCGGAGAGGGTCAGGACCGGTCTGATGTGATGTACGGCAACGGGTTCCGGATTCATGCGGTCCCCTCCGGACGCTGTGCACACAGATGCGCCCTGACGCGCTCCGCCAGCTGCTGTTCGTCATCACCCCGCAGCAGCGGGATACCCGCCTGCTTCAGTACTTCCTCCAGCAACAGGTCCCGCCGCTGGCGCTTCGGTGCCTGATGGGTACGGTCGTCCAGCTCCACCGCTGCCACGATACGCCCGTCACGGTCCGTGATAACCACATCGCAGTGCCACTGTGAGACCAGACGGAACAGCTGCCACCATTCCCGGCTGCCGGACTTCCGGTCGGGGGCCACGCGGACGATATCGGCCACACGAACCTGCGGACACAGACGCCACTGGCGGGAATCGGTCACCCTGTCGAGGCGACGCAGAAAGCGCTGTTCCCGCACCGTCATCAGACGTCCGGCACTGACAAACGACGGCCTGCCACACAGCAGCTGCTCCGCCGTCCCCGGACGCATTCCCCGTGCACGCAGTGCCTGCAACAGGGGATGGCTGGCCCGACCAGCCTGCCGGAGCAGCACCACAAAACCAGCCAGCAGAATGACAATAATAACAATCGCAATAACCATACTTTTTATCTCCCTTAATCAGTCCCCACCGAGCGTTTTTTCCAGCTCAATCTCTTTCTCCGGCACATTCACCACCCACTCACGCTCGGTACGCTCCATCTGTTCGCGCACCTGCTGGCGGGGTCCCCGGCCTTCCGCCACTGCTTCCCGGACAGCCTCATCCAGTTCCCGGGTTTCCCGGTCTGTACCGTCCCGCAGACGGCGTTCGTCACTGGCTGACAGCTGCGGGTCAGGCTTATCACCTTCCGTCCCCGGCAATGCCGGCAGCAATTCCTGCCGGGCCTGCTCCGCCAGTTCCCGCGCCGCTTTTTCCTGCGCCTCTGCCAGCTTCTGCTGCTCATCCGGAGGCAACGTAATGGGGTCTTCCGCTTTCGCCGCCGCTTCAGCCTCCGCCACACTGCGCACTGTCCGGGCCACCTCATCAGGCTCCGTGATCCGCCCCCCGGTCAGGCGGGCTGCATTGAGCAGCCTTTCTTCACCGTGCAGGCGTATCACCACCCCACTTTCCGGGTTCTCCTGTGCCAGGCGCAGCGCCGTCTGCGCATCATCAGCAATGAGTGTCTGTCCGTTACGGCTGGCCTGCAGGCCGGCGAACTGCGCATCCTCTCCCCCACGCAACCGGGACTCTTCACTGAGCACCACGCGCATCCCGTCATCCTCGATGCGGATTTCGGTCAGCAGCGCCCCTGCCTCTTTCCCGTGACGGGTCCAGACCGGCAGGGCCACATACGGTGCGGGGTATTTTTTGCCGGCAGCAATGAAGCGGGCCATTGTTTCGCCCTCAAGGCCGTTTTCCGCCAGAACCCTGCGCCCCAGCGCGGTTTTATCCAGTCGTGAGGCAGTGGCCAGCAGTCGGTTGCCGGTGTCGGATTCGTGGTCACTTTTCTGGTGCAGCAGGTCGTGGGCGGTCTGACCGGCATTTGAGTGCCGGGCATCGGCCCGCCAGCCCGCCAGGTTGTCGGTGTAGACCTGCACATGCTCTTTTGCGCGTGACAGCGTCACGTAGGTGGATTCCAGAGACGCCATTCGTTTCCTGCCGCCTTCCGTACCGGTCAGGGCAATGGCAAAGCGCTCGCTGGCACCCTGCACGCCATACACCGTCAGGGCGTAAGCGAGGTCAATATGACGGTCCTCCGTCATCGCCTGCGGGTCGACGACTTTCTCCTGGTCTCCCTGGCGGAACCGGATGGCACCATCATCAGTGAACCCTGCCACTTCCCACAAGCTGTTGGCCACATAGCCCCGGTCGGTGTCCGAGCGGGTAAAGCGAACCCGGTCCCCCTGGCTGAGCGTCAGGTCGCGGGGCGTGAAGAGGGAAATATCCTGCGACGTGTTCTGCTGGGGAGAAATCAGCACCGATTCCCCGTCGGCATTCCGCAGCGTGACCACGGCGTCCTCCGTGTTCACGTCCGCTACCGTCCAGTAGCGCTCATTCATCATGGCCACCGCGCCGGTGTACGCGGCGAACGTTTCGACGGCCCGCAGAACGTTATCCGGTACCCGCAGCGGCTCCAGCACGGTGAACGTACGCTCCTCTGCGCCGGTATCGCCTTTCTCATGCCGGGCGGCATGGATGGCCTCATTGATGGCATGACGGTCGGCGTTCAGTTCTGCCACAACCAGCGTCTGCTGCTGCGCCTCACGGGTACGGCCCATCCAGTCGTCCCGGATGGCTTCAATGATGTCGGTGCGCACCAGGGCCAGCTGTTCCACAGACAGCGCCTGCTGTCCGGAAGCCACGAGATACCCCTGCTCCGGGTCCTTTTTCGGTTCACGGATTTCCATCACGGAATTATCGGGCACCCAGGCTCCGGGCTGACGCGGAACCTGCTGTGGGGTGACGTCATCCACCTGGTGCAGGGACATCTCCACCTGACCGGCGATGATGCTTTCAATCGCCGGACGCAGCGCCGGGGTCTGGCGGACAATCTCCTGCATCACCACCGTATCGATGGCGCTGCGCTGCTGCACCAGGCGGAACGGCAGACCAGTGGAGATGGCCTGCAGCTGCGCGGTATCCCCGCTGGAGACCATCCGTCCGCCGCCGGCAGCAACCAGCTGGTAGAGTTCTGCCATGTCGCGGTTGCCCACCATAGAACTCTCATCCGTCAGGAACAGGACATTGCGGAAGTCCGGTGTTTCCCCGGCCTGAATGGCCAGCCGGGTTTCACTGAGGAAACTGGCGAGTGTGCGCGCCTCCACCCCGGCCTCGCGCATCTCATGCACCGCCCGGTGTGTCGGTCCCAGACCGATGACCTGCGGGCGTACGGACTCAGACAGGGTGTTCAGGGCACCCATCACCGCCCTGAACTGGGTCGTTTTCCCCACCCCGGCGTAGCCCTGAATGGCCATAAAGCGGTCGGTGTTCTCCAGCACTGCCCGCGTGGCCTCCCGCTGACCTGCCGTCAGGCCCGCCAGGACCGAGGCAGGCGTCAGCGCCATCAGGGGTTGTACAGCTTCCTTACCCTCAGCAATATGACGAATGATGGTCTTTTCCATCTCATACGCCACACGCGGGACCAGGACGCGGTTTCCCGCCCCGGCAACCGAATCCAGCTTAATCAGCGCCCCGCTGCCCACCTGGCGGGCGATTTCAGCCCGGACCGCCGCCAGCGGCTGGCCAGACTTCACCGCCTCGGCCAGCAGGGTAAGTTCACCGAGATGGACCAGCCCCTGCTGGGCGCGCGGGATGGCCAGACTCACCGCCTGCTCCGCATCCGACATCAGACGGTCCCGGCTGGCCTGTATGGCCGTATCCAGATTTGCCTCACCGGTCGACTGGCGAACCTGGTCACTGGCCAGGCGCACCGCAGACACACTTTCCACTTTGCGCGCCGCCTGCTCAGGCGCAAGCGGCGTATAAATCCGGATGTCGCTGCCACTCTGCGCCAGCGAGTTCAGGGTCTGTTTATTCAGGCCTCGCGGACCGACTGCAGCCAGTACCGTGCGCGACGCGCTGGTACCGGCCCCGGTCCCTTCCACATAGTCATGGGCCAGCTTCACAGCCCGGTCTGTGGGCAGACGCAGTTCCCGGTCGCCGCTGCGCAGCCGTACCGCGCCCTCTTCCAGCCCCGCCACTGTAAACTGTTCTTTCGCTTTGATGGCCCCCTTCAGCTCCCGCCCCAGTGCCCTGACGCGGTCCCCTTCAGAAACCGCCAGTGTCCGGCTGCGGTACAAACTCCAGCTGCCGTCCAGTTGCGTCACCTTCAGGGTCAGGCGACTCCCGTCTTCACCCTGCAGCACCAGACTGTTGGTCGCCTCTGCCACCCGGTCAATGGTATGGCGGGTCATCGTTTTCTTCTCAGCGTCCCACTGCTCCATCACCATCCCGGCCCGGTAATTATCACGCTGATGGCGGGTTTTGCTGTCCAGCCACACCGGCTCCAGCACCTGCAGCGTCACCTGCTCCCGACCCAGCGCACCCGCATCACGCCGCGTATCCCGGATAACCTCCGTCAGCTGCTGCTGTTCCCGGGCGCCGGTCACCTGGGCCACCACATCCCGCCCTTCATCCGACAGACGCACATAGTCCTGTGCCAGCTGGCTGTAACGGCTCCGCTTGTCCGCCTCGCTGACCAGCCGCACCTCCGGCAGTTGCGTGCCGTAAAACCGGTACTGGGGAATATCCGCCTCTTTGAGCACCGACAGGGCATTACCCGTGCCCTGCCGGTTCTCGGTATCCATGAATATCAGCTGTGCCCCGGCGCTGAGTGCCTTTTCCTGCAGCAGGACGGTCTCTTTCAGCGACAGTCGCTCCGCCCGGTCGACGATAACCGTCCCCTGCACCGGCAGTAAGGTGTCAGCGTTCATCTGCGAGCGCAGCATCACCTGGCCTGTCAGGTGCGGGCTTTCCGCCAGGAACTGGCCACTGCGACCATCGGCTGCAATCACCATTACTTCCCGTCCCTGAGAACGGGCCATCATGGCTACGTCTTCCGTGCGCTCCCGCAGGGCCTGTGCCCCCCCGCGCCCGCTGAGAATGGCAACCGGGCTTTTATCCTGGGTCAGGACAGAGACCGCATCCCCGGCGGGCATATCACGCTCTTTTGCCCGTTCCGGGAAGACCAGTACGGTCTGCTCCGCAACGGCTGTGCGCGCCAGCTGATGGACGCTGAGTTCATTCAGCAGGTGGATATCAGAAGTGAAGATGCCCTTCTCCCGGTCCAGGGGAATAAGCCGCTGCCCTTCAATCGCGACCTCAATACCGGCGCGTGCCTGTTCAAACAGGCCCGACACGGACGGCAGGCGGTTGACTGTGCCGGCCAGCATTTCGGACCAGGTGAACTGGACCTTTTTGTCCGACAGGGCCGAAATCGTGTCGCTGACGGCTTTCTGCACGTCTGATTCAGATATCTGAGCGGAAGACGCGCTGGCGGGCTGGCCTGTAGTCCGGATACCCTCTGTACTGCCAACAACAGGACCAGGTGGCTCCGCCCGCTTCTGCGCCTGGTTGATGTAGTTATCGATATCGAATTTTTCGTCGGTTAAGCGCCGGCGCCAGTCAGCTTTCAGCAGTTCAGGATCGGCCCAGGCTTTTGCCTGGCGGGTATCGAGTGCAGCAACATCACGAGATTTAGCTGAAGCGTCCGGCCCGGCGGCCTCCCGGATGGCCTGACTGCGCGAGGAAAAAACGTCCACCGGCACATCCTTCAGCTCCCACAGGCCATGTTTTCCTGCCGCCACCGTTTCGAATCCCATCGACTCAATGTCTTCCCGTAAGGCAGAACGGTACAGGTTTCCCAGCGCTATCTTGGTGGCGTACAGATTCTCAGAAAAACCGGTTTTCATCCGGGTATCGCTGGCCAGCGACCGCCATTTTTCACCGGCGAATGTCGCATTAAAGACCAGGGCGTGGGTGTGCACCTGCGGGTCAAGGTCCCGGGAGGTGTCATGGTTATAGAGTGCGGCCACCATACTGCCAGTCAGCACCGTTTCCGTTTTTCCCTCCTGCGTGATGCGGGCGCTGACCAGTTGCTCCACTTCCTGCATCACCACCGCCACGGCCCGGTTATGTGCCTCAATAAAACGCCGGTCTTCCCCGACTAGCGCCATGACGGAGACACTTTTGGGGGCGGAGAACGTCAGGTCATAGCCGCTGCGGTGTTTGTTGACACCATCCACCATCCGGGACAGGTCACTGCCATCAGGCAGTCTGCCCTGGCGGACCGCATCCATATCGGCGCTGGCCACTTCCCCCTTCAGGCCCAGCCTCTCCGCACCGTCCCCCATCCAGCGGGAATCCAGTGAACCGCTGGCATAGTAGTTGTCTTCGTGGCTGTAATAGCCCGCATCACCCTTGATGGAAGAAATGGAGAGCATCAGTATTCCCTCCCGTCATCGATCTCATGCGTTTTGTCTGTCGCATGGTTGATATTGACCTCTTCCCGGCGGGTCATGTCGCGGGTCTGATGCTGGCCCTGCTCCCAGGCCTCATAGGCCGCAAAATCCACCACTTCCCCGTCACCGTTCAGGCCCGGCGGCATCTCCCGGGGTAAATCCTGTTCGATATCCCGCTCTGTTCCCCCGGAGGAGGCTGAGCCACCTTCAGTGGTAACGGCAGTGGCAGCTGCACCGCCTGCCGCAGGCGTGGCGGAAGACACCGTACTCACGGCAGCCGCTGCCGGTACAGATACGGAGGGGGGCGTCACCGTTGGGGTGAAAAGCGGGGGAGTGACGACAGTGGGTGCGCTTTCCGGCACCGGCGTCATGGGAGTAAACAGGCCGTCCAGGCTCAGGCGTTCTTCTTCCGTACGGCGGACCAGCTCATCCTCAATATTCTTATCAAGACTGGTCTGCACATCCCGCAACAGCAGGGCGTCAGCCACTTTAGGCATCGCGTCATACTTCATGGTCAGTTTCACTACCGGGTAGCTTCCCGGCAGGGTGACAAAGCACTGCAGGTCGTTCAGGGACTGCACGTCCGAGTAGCTGACGATACTGACGCGTTCTTCCTCCTTGCCAAACGAAATCCCGTCACGCACCTGCTCATGACCAAAGCTGGTCTGTTCGCTGAATTTCAGGCGGCGGGTTTCCCCGATATCCTCTTCCACAAACTTCGCAATCTGGGCGCTCGGGGAACGGAAGAAAAATTTGGTGTTCAGCAGGTCGAATATCTCTGCGGCCCCTTTCGGCCCATAAATGTTTTCCATCTGGGCGAAGTTCTGAAATCCCAGGGCAAAGCAACCGCCAAACTTACGGGCTTCTGAAATAATACGCGGCAGGGTGGCCAGCTTGTGCAGTGAGGCCAGTTCGTCATAAAAAAACCAGACGCGGCGCTGACGGTTAGGTCCCATCGCCAGCAGACTGGTGGCGGCAATACTGAGCCACAGGGAGATCAGCGGTTTGAGCGACTCGTGGTTCTGTTCATCAGAGGTGATAAACAGCCAGCCATTCTTCGATTTATCCGCCTGGCCCTTCATCCATTCCCGGATGGTGAATTTCTCCCGTCCCGGGCGGTCAATGCCCTGCAGGTAACGCATCGCCTTGACGTAGTTGGTCAGTACGCTGCGGATGGAGATGGCAGTCTTCTCAATTTTGCCGTCAACCAGCGTGGAGGCGGGCGTTCCGGCGAGGAAAGCGCGTAACTGGTCCAGCTGAATTGCCAGCAGTGTACGCAGGAATTTGTTGTAGCTGCGGCCCTCGTCCTTACGCATGCGCTCTGCACCTTCCGCAAAGATGGTGCGCGCACTGCCCTGCCAGAACGGATCTTCGCCACTGCTGGCCGGGATCAGCGTTGTACTGGCATTCTCCAGTTCGGAAATCGTGCGGCACTCCTCCCATAAATCCCAGTTGGGACAACGGGTATCCAGCGCATTCAGCACTTCATCGCGGGATTCATCGTAGAAATCTTCCACGAACGTACAGCCCTTGTCGTAGATGATGACCAGGTCACCACGGTCACGCAGCTGCTTGAGGATTTTACGCATCAGGGTGGATTTACCGGTCGATACTGTCCCGTGCATGGCGAAGTTCTGGATTTCAGAATCCAGCTTCAGCGGCAGATCATCGATACGAATATCGGAGGCTTCTCCGCGTTTTTTCAGCAGGCGTGCCACGTCTTTCGGGGACTCACTGAGGACCCGGCCCCCGATGATTTCATCTTCACTCTGCTGGCGACCGGTACGCCCGAGATACCAGTACACGGCCAGTGTGGCCAGAAAAGCGACCAGCAGCGAAGCGCAACCGGCAATTATCAGCTCCTGTTTCAGCAACTGCCCGCAATAGACGGTGTAATTGTCGCTGAGGATCTGCCGGGCGCTGTACTGCAGGGTATGTTCGTAATACCGGATATTATAAACCGGCTGGCTGACCATTCGTTCCGTAAAAGGCGACATCACCCGGACGAACCAGTAAATAATACCGTTAGTCAGATTCTGAATACTCATACGCATCAGCAGGACGGCAATACCAAATAATACCGTCCCCATAATGACGTAATAAGAAATCAGATTATTTATCTGCAGGAACATTTTCAGGCGCATAAAAGCGACCTGACCGCCCTGCGTTAAGTCGCGAGGATTCAGGCTCATTATATTTTCCCGGAAGCGGACAACAGGCAGACGTGCCGGATACAGGCCAGTCTGCCGGGTTAACGGATTATTTAATGAAATTAAAGGGTGTAATGTATTTCAGGAAACGACAGTTAAAACAGGGTGACCCGGCGGTCACCCCGACAGTATTACAGAATATTGGCGACAGATTTCGCCAGCTGATCTTCGAGGACTGGTTTTGCTTCTTCGAACTTCAGGTTAACTTTATTGGCAGATGACACGATACGGGTCTGGTATTTATGCTGGTTACCAGTCTGCGTGCTGGTCTGCACTTTATATCCGGAAGTCCCCTGTTTCAGGGCGGCGACATTATCGGTCTGCACGCTGGCGGTGGTTTTTTCAGAAATCTGAATATCCGTCACCATCGTATAGTTGATATCCTCCACCATCGCGTCAGCGGCCATTCCCACCAGACCCGCCGCCAGGCCAACACCTAATGTTGCGCCGGCAGAACTGGAGTTATAACCGGTAATCCCCGCACCTAATGCCGCGCCCGCTATCGCGCCTTCATAACCCTGGCTCAGGAACCCCTGGGCGGTACGCAGATCCATTTTATCGGCTTTCAGGACATTAGCCTGAATCCAGTAGTGTGCGCTGTCCGGCGATGACGTGATGGTATAGCCCTTATCCTGAACCGCTTTGGTCACTTTCGCCTGCAGGCCGGACATGTCTTTGTCAGAGGTATTTTTTATCTGGAGGTACACGGTTTTCTGTGAGGACGGCTCCAGCCAGATGGTTTCACTCATCTGCGTTTTGACTTCGAGGTTACGTTTCTTTATTGCTGTGCTCATCGCGCCACACCCGGAGAGCACGAGGACAGAGGATAAAACGGCAGTCATTGCCATCAGTTTAACGCTATGTTTCATATAATTTTTCTCATTTCCATATAAGTCGCATGCCACATGTCATGCCCGGAGGTACTAGTGTTATTACCCGCACGTTTAGTGTGAGTATGGTTAATGTACAGGCAGAAGCATAACCACATCAATAATATGGCTATGCTGCACAGATTTTCGGAGTTTCAGACAATGATAAAACGGTTATTTTGCGGAGGCAGAGAGCAACTCTTTCACTTTTGACAAACTGCTGACTACCGCAGGAGTCATATATCGAGAAAGGGATGTCTGTAGTGTCAGCATGCTAATTAGATACGTTACAAACCATGAGAATCCTAGTCCTGCTACAAACCGCTCCCCCGACCACAGTAAAACACATCCAACAAAAGCATTCACTGTCAGGAGAAATAAACTATAAGAATTAATTTTTCTCTCAACTAACTTTAACAAAACCGATTGCTCTGTGATTTCGCTTCCTAAAGAAAGTTTTAAGCTAACAAGATTGTATGTTGACATTAAAAAAATAAGGCTAAAAAAAGCATTACCCCCCAGAGACAGCACAAACGCATCAAAATAATGATACTCACTAACATTTGAATTTATAAAAATATCAAAGATAATAAACAGCAACTGGAATACATAAACAATCACCAGCTTACTAAAAATGAGTTTCAGGATCTCTCGATTTTTTGGAATTTCATAATCCAGATGTTTAAACGTATCCAGAATGTATGCAGCATCCTTTTCCAGCTCCGAACGTTTCATTATCCCTCCCGTCAATCCTGGTCAAACTTTTTTTGCAGGTTATCTTTGATATCATTCAATTCCTTTCTCCCTGCGCCATTATCACCAACCCAATCATTTTGCCTTTTTTCTTCAGCACTCTTGGCATCACTAAAGTTTTTATTACCCTGTTCATGCTCACTCTGCAAGCGGTTGTATTCTTCCTTCGGTGTATTGCCGGACGAGATCACAGTATTTTTTTCATCACTGACCTGCGATTCAGCATGACGGCGTCTGTCAGCCACATCACCACTGACATCATCTGACTGTCTCACGCCGCCAGCGTTTGCCCGGTTTTCCATCTGAGTCTGTTGCGTATCGTACTCACTCTGCAGGTTACCGCCGCCAGAGGAAGGCCCCACACTTCCCATCCCCTCGCCGGTACGGCCCCTGTTCTGCTCAAACTCCTGCAGCAGCTGCGGCTTCATGCGGTCTTCCACAAATGCCTGCGCCAGTCTGTCACGTTCGGCACGCACTTCCGGGCTGGCCGCATCAGAAAGCAGCTGGTCCGCTTCGCCCGGACGCTGACTGGTGACATACCCGACAAACTCCTGCGAGTAGTTCTGGTTAATGCTGGCACTGTTATTTTCAGCATAGCTGGCCAGTTGCGAGTATTCATGGCTGCGGGTAACCGCATCATTATACTGCGATGCCTGGCTTTTCAGACTGGAGAAGGTGGACGACAGCTGGTTCGCCAGGGAAGCCGACGCATTGTCCGTATGACTGCCGCTGTCGGTGACGCGACTGGAAGTCACCACGTCCATTGCATCCCGAAAATCCTTCATCTCCTGGGCACTGAACCCTTTACTGGTCCCGCCCTGCTGAGTCAGATCGGAACTGGTGCCATGCGAGGAGCCACTTCTGCCCGTATACTCACCTTTCAGATGTCCTTCCCCTGAGACTTTTGCTCCGGTCACAAGGCCTGCCACTTTACCCAGAATCTGACGATCTGTGTCAACAGAACCCTGCACACTGGCCCCGGCACCAAAACTCATATCCTGACTCTTGGTTGCTGCTGCCCGTACCCCTTCAGCCAGACTGACGTTTTCATCCCGGGCATAGCGGGAACCAATGGACTGAATGGTGTTCAGCGCTTTGGTCAGGTTGCTGCTGGCAGAGGCGTCACTGCCTGCCACGGTGGTGTCGCTGTTACCCCGCTGCTGGCTCCACTGACTCATCTGCGAGGTGGCCAGACTTGAAGTCTGCGACAGGCTGTTACTGAGGCTCTGCGCTTCGCTCATGGCATCACGCTGCTGTTGCTGCCAGTTACTGGATGCAGTTTTACCCAGCGCAATATCGACCGGCAGTTTTGAAATCGCCTCTGTGGTGTTGTAGACCGACTGTCCGGAGGACGTCAGGGTCTTCGTCGCCCCGCTGTCCATCTGGCTGGTCATATGACCTTCACGATGGCTGTAGTTGGTGTCCCACTTGTTGCCCTGTACGTTCCCGGTCGTCATATTGTTATACGACCAGTTCCCGTCGACAGCCTGCGAGGACGACTGTGTGGAGGCGGACTGCAGCGTCTGGCCGAGATAGTTCCCCGCCTGCGACACCACCTGCCCCAGCCCTTTCACCATCCCCCAGGCAATAAACGGAATGGACAGCGCCAGCCAGCCCGCCGTGGTCCCGATATCGGAGTAGGTGTTCTGCACCTGGTCAAAGGTGGCCAGCGTCACCGGCGTGCCGTTGAGTTTGCCCTGCAGGTAAAAATTCATCGCATGATTCAGGATGGAGAACAGTAACGGCCACATCTGCAGATAGGCGATGGTGTAGACGTAGCCTTTGATAATCATCCAGGACAGGGAACTCACCATTGCCAGCACAACCAGAACCGGGAACAGGGCAATCGTCATGCCGAGCAGCACCGAATACATCACCGGCAGCGTATTGGCCGCCACTGACGCGCTGGTTGCCTGCGAGAGGCGCATTTTGGCCATCGAGGTCTGGGTGGCCACATTCACCAGCCCCGCCGTATCACCGTTCTGGGCAGAAAAACTCTCCAGACCGCTGCGCAGGCCATTCATTATCACGTTCTTGCGGATAATCTCAGTAGACGTCAGGGACGTGCCATGAAAATAGCTGTAGCTGTCGCCCAGCATTTCGGTAAACAGTGCCGCCTTATTCCCGTTTGTCGGCCCGAACACCTGGTTGGTAAACCCGTGGGTCATGTTCAGGACCTGCTGCAGAAACGGCTGCGGGTTGGCCCCGCTGATGTCGTCAGAATCGGTGTTAATTTTTGTGGTGGCCTGTTCGCAGGTCAGGAAATTTCGGTTTTTATCGTACAGGCCACGCAGCGGGCTGGGACGGCTGAAAATAAGCGCATACGGGTCGGCGGCATTCATCAGGTCCCCGATGGTGTATTTGTTGTTCAGCATGATATCGCCCACCACGCAGTTGTGGACGTAATCCGTGAACATACGCTGAATTTCCGGTTCAGAAAAACGAAAATCGGTACTGCCGGCTGCCAGCTGCGCCCCGAACAGCATCCCGGTTTTGCTGTAGGTCAGCGCATCCGGGCGGGCAAAGATAAAATCGTAAGTCTGCGCCATCCCGGCCCCGATACGGGTAATCAGGCTGGCCGGCGCGGCCAGGCCGGTCGGGACATTATCCACCTGATAAATGGCGGCAGGTTCAGACAGGTCCACCACCTGGACATTCGTTTTATCCCCAATCATGACGGCCAGCACAAAAACATAGAAGGCCACCCACTTCGCCAGGTCCATCAGGTTTCGGGTGCGGATATAGGTTGCCGCCCCCACCACCACAGAGACGGCAGTGGCCATCACAATCAGTGCATCCCCCGCCCGGCTGTTAAAGAAGGCGGCCACCCCGTTCAGCGTGTCCTGGAACCACGCCCCGCCCGCCACGGTATAAATCGTTTCCACTGACATATTAATTCACCCTGCTGAACTGGTAGTTACCCAGCACGCGGTCGCTCATCTTTGACGAGACCTGCTGGCGGATAAAGCGGATTTGCTGCTGGGCAGAGATGAGGGCGTCCTCCTTAATCTGCACCTCCATACGCAGCGAGTTAAGCGCCTGCCGGGCATCGGACAGGCCGGCTTTCAGCTCTTTCATGTTGGCCCCCGGATAGTCTTTGGTGGCCAGAGACCCGTTGACCACCTTCATGACGGCCTCCAGATACTGCAGGTAAATGTCGACGGCGATGTAATCCGTCAGCTGGGCAAACAGGGACTGCGACACACTCAGTGACGACTGGTCCACTATCCAGGAGAGGATGGGGATGGAGGTGCTGTTGATGAACTGCTTCTCTTTCTCTGTCAGCGGTGAGTCGGTGATGGCCTTGTTCTCGATGCTGGTCAGCATGTCCTGCACCATGCGAATGAGGGATTTGGATTCGGATATCGTCACGTTACTCATGGACGGGGACAGGCATTTGTTCTGGTTATCACAGACGTACACTTTGGCGCTGCCGCCACTCATCATCGCCGTCAGCAGGCTGCGGTCTGAGGCGAGCGAGGAGAGAATACGCACCTCCCCGCTGCTGCCAAAAATCACCGAACCACTGATGCTCATGGCAAACTGGCGCAACTCTGCATTGCTGCTGAGCGTACTGTTGCCGAGCGCATCCCACATCAGGTTGATATCTTTCAGGACCTGGTCCTTTTCCGCCCCGGTAGCCTTGTCGGTAACGGCACCGTATTTGCCGCCTGATGTACAGCCCTGTCGGGAAGATACCCAGTCAGAAAAGACGCTTTTTTGCCCGCCCACCGACTGGCAGACGTTCTGCTGACTCTCCCCCCACAGGGACGCCACGCTGTCGACCATCGATTTAGCCGCCTGACAGCTCGACATATTGAAGCGGTTCATATCGGCAGCCATCTTCTGCAGAAAATCCTTAGCCGCCTTCAGTTCCGGCACCGTGGTTTCCAGCGCAAGGTCAAAAAAGTACCCTGCCGCGTTGGCCATCGTCTGTTTCACAAAGGCCATAATCTGGTCGGAGTTAATAAAGGAGAAAGCCCCCAGATAGACATCAATCCCACCGCATCCGGCGTTGATGGACGGCAGGCTGATGGAAATCAGCTGGATATTCTTGTTGCCGGTCCGGGCATAGAACGAACCGCCGGAAACATAGCGTGCCGCCTGCCCCTGCCAGGCTTTGGCCGAGGTGGCGTTACTGGCATAACTCATGTCATTGAAAAACGAATTCATATCATCCTGCAGCGCGGCCTGCGCCGTGCCTGCGCTGTACAGCCCCAGCGCAAAGGCCAGGCAGAGTGGTTTCAGTCGCATCATTGTTGTCCCTGAGAAGATGATGGAAGCGGTTTGCCGGCCTGACGGTCCAGCGCCATGCGCAGCACCTCATCGAGACGGCGGCTAAATTCACCGGCCCCCGCAGCCCCCTGCAGCAGCGGCCAGGTTTCCATCGTGTTGACGTTGGTCAGAAAGGTGGTGGGCGTCGCCACCGGCACCCCGCCCTGGAAGTACTCCACCATCACATCCGGCGTGGCCGGGAGCACATCGGGGAATTCAGCGTCACCCCGCCCGTCGAGACTCACCGGGAACACGCTGAGGCCGGTCTGCTGTGACAGGGATTTCAGTACCGGCGCAAACTGGCGGCAGTACTGGCAGGTTGACTGCATAAACAGCACCACCTTCCAGTCCTGCACGTTCACCTGCCGCCCGTCACTGAGCGGGAGCCAGACAGGGGCTGTATCCTGAACCGGACGATCAACTGTCGCAGTTGTCGGGGTGTTCGGCAGAGCGAGTCCGTCCAGCGCCGGGGCGGTACGCCCGGTCTTTGTGGCCTCAAGGGCGCGGATATCATCCAGGGTCCCGGCCTGCGTCAGGCCGGACAGCATCGCCACCATCAGGATGGCAGTCTTCAGTAAAGGGATATGCATACATTACCTTAGCGGTCGGAATTATCAGTAAGTGGCCCGGAACTGCGTCAGTACACTGACCATCTGGTTATCGAGGTCGTCGTGGCTCATAAAGCCCCAGGCCAGCGGTTGCCACTGGTGCGTTTTCGGGTCGACCAGGAAGGTGGCCGGGAAATGGGTGACGCGCATCTGCTCTGCCTGCCCGCTGTCCGGGCGACTCTGCGGCAACTGGTCGCTGATTTTGCCGTCCACGCTGACCGCCATGAGCGTGATACCCCGGTCTTCGCAGAACGCACGGATGACGCCTGCCATCAGGTTGTCGACGGCGTTATTCCCGCGATAGAAGAAGAACAGGCCGTAGCGCTGCGCCACCTGGCTTATCACCGCACTCTGCACCTTCTTCTCTTCGGACAAACGCGCCTCCACCGAACCGTTGTAGTGGCTGCGCTTCACGTTGTAGTCGAGTTCCGGGTATTTCAGACGCGCCAGTTTCGAGGTCTGAGTGAAGTCGGTCGCCCGGTCAGTCCAGAAATTCTGCAGGGTCATAAAGCGACGAAAGTTCTCCGCTGACGGATACAGAATGGCGGTATCGAGTGCTTCACGCGTGGCCTGCTGGAGCACCTTCTTTTGCTCTGACGGAGTCATACTGGCCAGACGCGCCTGCTGCGTCGGGGCTGGCGCGGGGGCAGGGTCTTCCTCAGCCGCATTCGGGTTGTACCACTGCCAGCCCTCTTCCCGGGCAAAGTTAGACGTCAGAACCTCATCCGGGGCGGCATGCAGGGTGGTGGATAACACCATCATCAGGACAGCGAGTCGTTTCATGGCGTCGCATCCTTCATTTTTTCCGCGATGATGTCCTGCGCTTTTTTCAGTAGTGCCTGGTCTTCGGGGATGTCGCTGCCGGCACTGAGGTCATCATAAAAATCGCTGAAGTTCATCACGCCAAAATCGAGTCGCTGGAGTTCATCCACCGTGATGCCCCGGCAGTCCGGTGATTTTCCCCCGCCGAACCCGACGCCCAGCTGGCCACGGCGGCCCTGCTCCTGGACGATACGCGCCAGTTTGGAGTCAAACACGCAGTAACCGCGTTTCTTCTCCAGGCACACGCCCAGCACCTTTTTGCTGCAGTACTCCCCGACATACACTGTCAGCTTTTTGTCCTTCGCCTTCCCGAGCGCCTTTTCCTCGCTGCTGCAGCTCGACAGGCCCACATCCTGGCCCCAGCCGGAGTCCTTGCAGCAGTTATTGAAGCCCACCGCCATCTTCTTGCAGTGCTGCGCTTCGCCGGTAAAGGCGCGGACGTTTTCCCCGTTCAGCAGAGCCACATCTTCCCCGGCAGCGGCCACTGCCGCCAGCGCCGAGACCGCCTGACCAAACATATTGCTGGTTCCCGTCTGCGCCTGGGCACAACTGCCGTCTTTACAGAAGAATTCCCCGCCGCAAATCTGGCCGTTACCCTCTTTTTTACGCTCACAGGAGTAGGTCACCTGCTG
Source organism: Citrobacter sp. L55 (assembly GCF_002850715.1). Classification (NCBI taxonomy): domain Bacteria; kingdom Pseudomonadati; phylum Pseudomonadota; class Gammaproteobacteria; order Enterobacterales; family Enterobacteriaceae; genus Citrobacter; species Citrobacter sp. L55. The sequence goes on from NZ_KZ559419.1 coordinate 24,891, forward strand.
ACTGACGCAGAAGCCGTCCACCGTGTCGGCACACTCGCTGCGGGTCACCGTACAGCTGGAGTCCCTCATGTATTCCCCGCAGGTTCCTTCCGTCTCTGTCTGGGTCAGGTACGTGTCCTGCCATTTCCAGCAGGCCTGATACGCACTCAGCGTCTGGCCACCGACCACAATCGTGCGGGTTTCACCCGGTTCCACGCACTGTGAACCGGTCATGGCCCCCTCGGTCTTGCTGAACGGACAGTTTTCGGACCAGGTCACGACGGGTTTGTAACTGTCCCTTTTTACCCGCAGCACGAAGCGCAGTTTAAACGGAACGTGTTTGCGGTGCGTCAGCGAGCCGGAGCCATCCCGGACTTTACGGGGATGACGGGAGGTGAACGACACACCGGCAGTCAGGGAGGACGGAACAGGCTTAAAGCTCACGTTGTTGTACGACCCCTTCTGGTGCCACTGCACGTTATTACCGAGAAAGGAAATCGTCATATGGAAACGCGGTTTGTTACCGAGGGAGTTACTCCAGGAATACGTGGCTTCCGTGATTTCCCCGCTGATTTGCGGCGTCACTGCCACCACGATGTTGCCGTTTTCCTCCCACGACGGCAGTTCACTCAGCTCATATTCCACCACTCTCACGTCATATTCCGTGCTGCCCTCATACCCCAGCGTGGCTGTGCGCGTACAGTACTGCTCGATCTTCGTATCCCGCAGACACTGATGGGTGGTGATTTCGGTAAAGCTGGCAGGCTGGTCCACGCAGCCGGCAAACCCGCCGCCGGTAATGGTCTCCGCCTTGTCTTTCATGGCCAGCCCTTCAAAAATAAACGGCGCATCCAGCGACGGTTTATTATCCGGCGGCGTGTTCAGAATGGATTCGGTGATGGTTTTCCCGGCCTCCGAGGTATTCAGCGCCGACGACCCGGGTGAGGTCATGTCCACGCCGGAGGACGTCACGCCCCCGTAATAGCCGCTTTCCGGCGGTGAGTCGGTGTAGCCGGGGATTGCCTCTGCCGGGTTAAACCCCTGTATGGCACCGGCCCCCTGCCCTTTGCTGGCGTTACCCTGCTGCATGCCCTGGTTAAACTGGTCATTCGCGACAAGTGGCTGAACAAGGCAGAAGGATGCCATCGCCATCAGTAAAGGAAGATACCGCTTCATTTCGCCTCCTCACCCAGCAGGTTCCGGGCCGTGTCAGCACAGTCACCCTCTTCCGCCACCCGCTTCAGGGCCTGATGTAAAGTCAGGTCCCCCTGAAGCCGGTCGACCGTATCGCCCTGATTGCCACAGGCCACAATCAGCACCGGCACGGCGGTAATGTTGTATTTGCGAAACGTGGTCGGATCTATCTGCACCCCGCCGGTATTGCTCTCTTTCACCAGACCGGCCACGGCATTGGCAGTGGCCCGCATATCACCGTTGACCATCCCCCGGATAACCACCGGAATATTGAGTTGTGCCGCATCCTTCACGCGCTGTTTCAGTTCCTCCGCTGGCATCGAGAAGGACACAAACACCAGGGCCGCGTCCACCGGGCGCTCCCCGGGCTGCATGGCCTGACGGAACTGTGAGGCCTGCGCGTCCAGAAACGCCTGGTCCTGTGGTGCCACGGTGCGCGGCTGTTGCAGAAACTCCGGCGTCTGCAGGGCACGAAAACGCTGCCTGTCCAGTTGCAACTGGTCGTGAATAAACTGGCGGTTCTCAGTATGGTCACTGGCCATCCCGGCCCCGCAGGTCAGAAGCACGGCCAGCGACATCAGTACTCGTTTCATTGTCTTTCTCCCTGTGACTTAAAGAAATACACAGTTACGCTTGCGCCAGAAGAGATACCCGAAATTGCGCCGGTCGTTGGGCATGTTCTTGCCGGTTTCCCAGCGGGTCACACTACGGCCCAGCGGATGACACTGGCCTGCATCGGGATATTTATTAACCAGGTGATACCGCCAGCGGCTTTTAGGGATGATCGGGGACGGATATTCAAAACACACGGAGGTGTTTTCACCGATGCTGTTCATCACCATGCCCTGACGGTGCAGTTTGAACGCCATGCGTTCACTGAGCAGTAAAGAGGTCTGCAGCGGGCTGAATTCGTTAGAGACATAGCCGTTAAACGGATACATGCTGCCCTGACTGCCGGCACACCAGAACAGGGCATCAATGGGTTTACCCGTGAGGCTTGCCACCGCGTCAGCCGCACAGGCTCCCTGGGCGATGATGTTGCCAAAGAGAATGGCTTCGGGCTGGATAATCATGCTCAGCGAACTGCTGTCCCACATCGGGTCCAGTTCGGACAGATAGCCGATATCCAGGTCACCGCCCTGCAGGCAGCCCATCGAGGTGATAATGTTCAGCCAGTAGGTGAGCGGGTATTTGTACCAGTGGACATGGTAGAATGCGCCGGGATTTGCGCGGTTTTCCTGCCCGCCTGTCCCGCTGCCCACGTTACCGATATTGATATTGAACCCGCCCAGATTCACCATGCAGTACGGGGAGCGGGTCACATCCGTCAGCGCCATCGGCTCCCAGTACCCGATGGCCAGTCCCACCCGGTACAGAATGCCCATCGGGCAGAACTGAATCGGCATCGACGGATTCGGCGTGTCCGGCTGGCGACCTTTGGCCACCGGCACATTGCCGATGGTCACCGGGAAGATGCACTCCCAGCAGACATCGGTGATCGGGTTGACAAAATTCCCCTCGCATTCCGCAGAGGCCGCCTGTGTCGTGCCACTCATCCCTGCCAGACACAGAAATATCAGCCCCAGACCGGCCAGATAACGTTTCATGGCTTCACCTCCGGCGCGTCTAGGGCAAACGAGTCCACCCGCAGACGGCGACGATCTTCTGCCAGCGTCACCCGGGCCGGGATGGCTTTCAGCGCAAACTTCCGGCTGAGCGAACCGTCCTGGTCAAAGTAGATACGGGTATTCAGGGCATTGGTGGCTTCACGAACATCGCCGTTGACCAGAATGACGCGGTACGTCAGCGTCCCGGGCTTCTGCACCTTCATCCACGCCAGCTGCTGCGGGTTATCGGCGTCGATAAAGTACAAGGTGTCGGTAAACGGCACCGTATCCAGCGGGTTAATCACCTGCCCCTTACGGGCAAACACCCGGCCCTGATGGTCTTTCAGATCTTCACTGACCGTCAGTGAGGGGTCGATATAATGCGTGGTGTTCTCCTGCGCCAGCGTCAGACCGTCAACCGGCTTCGGGCGCAGGGTGTTTTCAATAACGCGCTGTTTGAACGCCTCCTGCTCCCGGGCCATCTCGCCGCTGGCTTCCATCGCTTTCAGTCGGGTCTGGATGGTGGTCAGCATGTCCTGCTCGGCAATGGGGTACATCTCCCCCCATGTACCGAGGTTTTTCGCCTGTACCATGCCGGGCAGGACAAGCAGAATGAGCAGACACCGGTACATTACTGTCCCCCTCCGGCGGCCATCTTCGCCGCCACGGCAGACTGAATATCACCGGTAATGTCAGCGGCCCCGCTGACCACTGCCGGAGTCACCAGGATAAGAGCGTCATGACGGCGCTGGTATTCCTGAAGTTCGGTGCTGAGGGTGCGCATAAACCGCTCTGTCAGGTCAGTCGTCTGTTTTTCATCCAGGGACTGGGCGCCCGCCTGTTCGGTGAACTGATCGACGGTGCTCTTCATATCAAAGGACACGACCGTCGGGGTACGCCAGCTAATCAGCACCGACGTGACCGCCGCGTTGATACACACAATGGTGGCTGCAACCAGCAGCAGATTGCGCAGACAGCGACGACGACGTTGCGCCCGCCTGTGTCCTTTCGGGGCGAGGGTGACGCCCTGCCTGACGTCATGCGCAGTGAGGGTGGGTTCAGGCTGAACAGGGGTAAGGTTTTGCTCTGTGGTCATGCGGCCTCCGCGAGCGCTTCCAGTTCGCGCATCTCATCAGGAAAGTTACGTAGTGCCAGCTGATACACCGCGTCATGGATATCCATGTTTTGCTCCCGGCACTGGCGGATAAATTCGAAGTCGTCCCCTTTTGAACTGAACATCGCCCGGCTGAGCGGATCGACAAAGAGACGGTGGAAACTGCAGGTGTCGTTGATGCGCAGCATAAAAGAGGAGAACCACTGGTCTTTGGCATCCCCGAATTTGCCGATAACACTGCGCTCCAGTTCGCAGAACTGGTTGGGGCGGTTCTGGTTGTACTGCTTGAATTCAGACGCATCCTGCTTGAGTACCACCTTGAACGCGGAGTTACCCCAGGCGGCTTTGGCTGCGCCGGATGCATCATCGGCGTCAAAGTCTTTGATGTTCTGGCTGATGGTGATGAATGCCCCACGGTGACGACGCACGGTCCGGTAGCCGGTTTCGATAAACTGGCCGACCTTGTCATTTTTGAAGTTGAGCAGTTTCCAGCCTTCGTCAATGGTGCAGCACTTCTTCAGGCTGCGCGGTGTGCGGTACATCTTGTCCTCAATGTAGATAATGAGGGAGAACATCACCGCAACCAGCAGGTCGGGTTTATCCTGCAGGCCACCCAGCTCCAGGACGATAAAGCGGGCATCATCGGTCAGGGACGGCTCGTCGCTGTTAAAGTACTCGCCGTAAATCCCCCAGGAGCAGTACTTCCCGAGCAGTTCGACAATCTCATCCAGACGGTTGGTGATACCCGGCGAATTCCGGTATTTGTCATCTTCACGGATGGCCGTCAGCTTATGGACTACATGATCAATGCGCGCTTTTTCCCTGTTTTCTTCCCAGGCTTCCTGAACCCCACGCAGCAGCAGACTGTGGTGGACTTCATCCAGTGTCCCGTTAGGGCTGGCCAGTACGGCCAGCTGGTCACGGATACGCTCGCCGGATTCGTTGATGCTGGTGATATTGGCAAACGGGTTGAATTTGAGTGACTTGCCGTCCAGGTAGGTGCCGCCGACGTTTTCACAGAACGACTTGTAGCCGTCGCCCATATCAAACACCCAGGCGATACCGCCGGAGTCCAGCACGCTGCGCAGGATAGGCTGGACCAGGCCTGTTTTTCCGGCCCCGGACGTGCCGGTCACCGCCATGTTGTAGTTGGTGTTACCCAGGCCGTCGCCGTAGATATCAAGGAACGCCAGCTGGTTGCGGTAGGACGGTGTCAGCAGTCCCCCCTGACACAGCCGGTTGTCGGCCACCACCGGCAGCAGGTTCACCGCCTGGATACTCTCGGCCCGGCAGGTGGCCCCGCCCATTTTAATGTCGTCCCACAGCCCTTCGGCGTGGATGAAGGGGATCATCGCTATCCAGTTCCGGAACTGCATATAGGTCGGGGAAAACAGGTCGATGCCGTTCTTTTTAAAGGTGTTGATGACCTGCTGCTCGCAGACCAGGGCCGCCTCATCCGTATCCGGACAGAACGTGGTGATGTTGTAGTAATAGCGGACAATGCAGGTCTGGTTGCTGTTGAGGTGCTCGCGGATCTCCTTCCATTCTTTGGCCTGTCTGGCCACACCGGGAAACAGGGTGGCATAGGGCGAGTTGGCTTTTTTCTCCCGGTCGAGGTACTTGCGCGTCGCCTCCCCCTGGGTGGCCACCTGGTCCTCGGCCTCCATTACCATCGTGATGACAAACGGGCTGGCGATGGTCAGGTCCGGGCTGAGGAGGTTGGACAGGTTATCGCCCCCCATCCACAGCATGAATATGTCCGGGTTATTCTCCAGCATAAAGTTCATGGCCCGCGTCGTGGTCACCGCCCCGTGGCGGTCCGCCAGACTGATGCGCACATCATCGGGATGCACATCGATGCCGATGCGCTGGTCGATACACCGCTGATGCAGCTCATCAAACTTCCCGACGCGGACATCATCCGGGTACAACTGGTCGTGGCGGGCATTGAGCATCCCGTGTACCAGCGTGGCCAGCTCCTGGTCGTCTGCTGCCCGGGTAAAGATTTTCGCCGCATCCAGCGACGAGCGCAGCACCTTCATGGTGTGTGAGACTTCGGTCATCACCGCCGCCGAACGCTTCTTCGCTTTCACGCAGTAGGAGATGTAAAGACGGTAGTCGCGCAGGGTCAGCGGCAGGCCGGTCGGGCTGTTAAACTGTTGCTGCGCCGCCCGTTGATAATACGCCCGGGTGATACGGTTAAATTTATCGGCATGCTTTCCCTGCCAGCGGAAGTCAGCCAGACCACGATCCAGCTGGCTGCCAATCAGTTTGCTGGACACCAGGTGGAAGGATATCGGCGTTTTACGGGGCAGCTTGCTCTTGATGAGGTCTTCCAGTACATAGACTATCTGCTCATTGGCCCCGATAAGCGGCTCTGCGTGCAGCAGAAAGCCGACGGTATTGCGGTTCACAAACAGGCCGCTGTCGCGATCATAGTCCCGGTACGGCAGGATGCTGGTCAGCTGCGGAAAATCCAGGCTGGCCAGGTTACGTGTCATTTCTGCCGCGCCATCGGGCATCCGGAAGGCGCTCTGCAGGTTTTCCAGTACATTGAGAAACTTTTTCACCACCGGCTCCTTAATTCACGCGGGACGGGAGAACCCAGTCCGCCGGGTCTGCGACAAAGGACACACGACCGGGCTGATGGAAGGCGTTATCGCTGTCCACCCAGGGCGCAATCCAGACGGTGGCAATCCGGTCCTGACTGCGCTGCGGATGGACCGATCCGGGGCTGTCACAGCGCACGGTCTGGCACGAGGGCGCGGGCGTGCTCACCGGGGTAACGGAACGGACCGGGGTCGTGGCCAGTACTGGACGTGAGGCCGTGGTACTCACCGGCGCACCAGCCACCGGGCGCGGTGACAACAGGCCGCCAGAACGGGCGGGAGAAGGAGCAGAAGCCCGGGCCGCTGCAGTCAACGTCGCGGAGTTCCCCACGGACGGAGAGAGTGCTGCGGAGGGTGTTGCTGACGGTGTGCTGATAACAGACCGTACCGGTACCGGCTGAGAAGCCGCCTGCGCCGGCAGGTTAACCAGGGAAGGCAGTCCGCCCGCAGCCGGCTTTCCCGTCTGTTTTGCTGCCTTGTCCCGGGCCAGCTGATTGGCCTTCGTCATGGTCATACAGGTATCTGAGGTGGTGGCATCGCAGTCAAAACTGCTTTTGACGCCGGCACAGCCGGATAACAGCAGGACGCTGCCTGCCAGTAACAGGGTGATTTTTTTCATATAACAGTCCTTATCAGTCAGGCATCAAAAGGCGCCGGCGCAGAACTCAGCGAGAGATGGATCAGGGTGATTTCTTTATTCAGGCAGTGCTGCGCGTATTCCCAGGAAAAATCAGAGGCGCAGCCCCACTGGCGAAGCGGAGACTGCCGTAGTGGCTCCAGTTTTTTTATTTCGCCAGCCAGCTGCATATGCCAGTTCAGCGGCAGCGTGGAGTAACGCAGGACGATAATTTGTGCGCCCAGCGCAGCGACGCCGGCGAGGAGCAGAAAATGGGTTAAGGCGTAGCCGAGTATCAGCACCGCAATGGCCACCACGAAAGACAACTGTTTTCGGGGAGAAATATGCTCGCGGGTATGCAATACGTTTACCCGCAAAATCTCCACGGTCTTACGTCTTGCAATCAGTTCCTGTCGGGTCAGGTCACTGAAATCACGCTGAAGTAATGAAGACATATCCATCATCATTTCTCGTTTTCTTTTACTGACTGAGATGAAGCGCGGGGGAAATACGGTCTGTTCCCCAGAATCCAGGCCAGTCCGGCATAAGTCAGCCCCATCAGAATCCACAGCCAGGTCAGAGTTCCCAACAAGGTTCGGTCAACATATGCCGCATAGCCCCGGGCATCGGAGATCACCTCCGGACAACGGTCCAACTGAAGACTGCTGACATGTTCTGGAAATTCAGATGGGGGAGGGAGTTCCGCTGGCGGCTGTGTCGTACACTCGCGCCACGTCCAGCGCTTGCCGTGGTAATGCTGTCTGCCTGCTGCAAAAAACTCACCACAACCGCTCCCGGGGTGGTGTTATCCAGACCGAACAGCAGGGCCACAATCAGTACCAGCGTGCCAGCAGGCCCGATAACCAGATAGTGAAAGGCCCAGGTCAGCCAGCGTATGCAGTATGCCGTAAGGGCCAGAGTCTTATTTATCATGTCCCCCCTCCTCCGGCTCCAGTTGATACCAGATATTGCAGTTCTGCCGGATAGCCTCCGCCAGACAGTCCCCCTCCTCACCGCTGTACAGCGCTTTAATCTGGCTGACGTCAGACTTCGCCAGGAATACCCGGGTCACCTGCTGTTTTGTGACGCTCATACCTGACCCCGGTTTCCCCAGGAACAGACAGTGACTACGCGCCCGCTGCAGTACGCTCAGAGAAATCCGGGCCATCCCCCCAAGTGCAGGCGCGCAGGGCAGAGACGCGGCAGACCAGAAGTCGCTCTCTGCAGCGTCAACACAGATGACACGCATCCCCATATTTTCGCAGCAGGCCGCAATATCGTTCAGGTGACAGGTTTTCCCCGGAACACCATCACTTTTGATTGTCATGAAGTTCACCCCCTGAATTTTCTTCGTTGCTCTGAATACCGTCCCGTAATTCCCGCCAGTCGTTACGTTGCCGTTCTGATAAAAAGGTCTGCATAACCTCAACGCTGATGGCGGTCTTACCCCTGCCGGGTTTCCCCGGGACTGTCACATTGCCTTTTTTGTCTTCCATCGTTCACCTCTGATAGTGTTTGTTCTGGATTTCCAGTACCCGCTGACACTCTGTACAGGTCCGTACTCCAGGTATCGTTTGCTGGCGTCTGAGGGGAATGTCGTTGCCACAGCATTCACACTCACTGAGGCTTTCCCCTTCCAGTCTGAACTGCTGGCGCGCGGCCTGAATGTGCAGCCGGATCAGCAGGTCTTCCTGCACCTGCAGATGGTCCAGTTCGTCGGCCATAGGCTCTCCTTGTTTGCGCTGTCCGGACACGCTACCGCCCATCCCTTTCACGTCTTCCAGGGCACTGACTGTTCCGGATTGATTGTGGTGTTCTGACCGGATAACCGGTCCCTGCTTACTGTGTGACGGTCTGCCCGGTTTCCGGGTCAACGGTGTCACCCACCCTGAAGTCCTGCAGTTGCTTCAGCATGTCCGGCGTGTTCGCCGGCATGGCAGCAGGTGCTGACGGGGCGGCGGGTTGATTTTGCTTTTTACGTGCGGCCGCTTTCGCGCGGGCCTCTTCCAGGGTTTCCAGCTGGAAGCCGTCCTGGAAAACCAGCGTGACTTCGTTGCCTGCGCCAATCGGAATAACCGGGTGGTACTGTTCAGCACGTTTGATGTAGTAATCAGAGAGGGTTTTTGCGGCAGAACTGGCCCCACCCCCGAAGCCTGCCTGGCCGATATCGGCGGCGCTCATACTGGCGGTGGCACCGACACCCACGGTGGTGCCGGAGGCTTTCTCAATGCCCTTGCCAATCCCGTCCAGAAAGCCGGCCCCGCCTGCATACAGCAGAATTTGACCGTTACGCATGACGACTTCGCCCTTGATGCCGTTCTTGCCCATAAAAGACACATGCCCGGCAATCTTCTGGTCGATGTTGTCCTCCCCCAGCTTGCAGCTGATGGCGCGGGAACGGACGATGGCCCGTTCACTGGAGACATCCCCCCAGGCTTCCAGCGTCACAAAGCAGCCGGTCAGGTCGAATTCCTGGTCGTTGGGCATCTGGACTTTGCCGGTGAGGCGCAGCTGCATCGGGGCGGTATTCTTGTCCCCTGTGACAGACGCGTTGGCATCCGCCCCTTCCACCACGATGGCTTCGGCAAAGCTGCCGGAGGATATCCACGGGAAGCGGGGCTTTTTCGGGCCGGTATCCGGGAGGCTGAATTCCTGGCTGTCCATCATGCCCGGACGGTTGAGAGGCTCCATCACGGGAGCTGCGGGAGCCTGTCCGCCGCCTGCGGGCCAGAAACTGGTCGGCGGCGGCACCGCCCCGGCGGGTGCTGGTTTGCCCTGAGAGGCCAGCGCCCCCGGCAGCGGTTCGGCATTCAGGGAATCAAAGTTTTTCCCGGCCTCAAGCTGGGTCTGCAGCAGCTTGTTCTCGTCTTCCAGCTCCCGGATACGGTCCTGCGAACCTTTCAGGTCACGGCCGATAAGGCCCATTTCGGTACGCAGTTTTTTAATTTCCGTCTGCGTTTCTTTGTTCAGGCGCTGGGCCTCCGCAATCGCGGAACGCTGGACCTTGTTGTCAAAGGACTGGTTCACCACGCCGGTCATGTCCGGCGCGGGTTCGCCTTTCGGCGCTTTGGGCTGGGGGGCTTTTTTCAGGTTCATCTCGGAGACCATCCAGGTCCCTACACCACCGGCACCAATACCGAGTACCAGCGCAATCAGCAGGGCAACCTGGCGGCGACGGATGATTTTGTTAACGTTGGCCATCGCTGCCCTCCCCGTTTTCACGAATAACGGTGAGGGTCATACTTCCTCCGCCCAGGAGGGTCTGTGCATTGTTATCGAACATCACAGCGCGAATACCGGGCTTCCAGAAATCCTGTTCCTGAAGTGCCACGCCCCAGGTGTTGGTGTTACGCAGCGTATACCTGTCAGCACGCAGCTGGTCGCCTGCCCAGGCTTTCAGGGGCGTGACGGAAAAACCACCGGGGACACGAATGCCGTCTGCCAGCGGTTTCACCTCGCCATAACCATCCGGCATCGTGCCGGACAGAACGGAACGGCTGAGGCTGATGAGCAGTGTTTCGTACGCCTGCGCGGTTTCCCATTTCCGGGTTTCCGGGCGCACCGGCGGTTCAGCACTCATCAGCCTGTAAACGCGCCCTTCCCCTTTCACCGGCGTGGCCACTACAGAGAAGGTCTGGCCCAGCCCGGTTTCCACATAGAGCGTGAACGCGCGGGTGGCCACCGAGGTAAACAGCACGCCGCCGGCAGAGGTCAGCTTCTTGTCGGCCAGCATGCCCCCCTGGGCGGTGATGGCCGTGACTTTATCGCCGGGAATAAATATCAGGTTGGGGTCGGTATTGCTGATACTGAGCCGGAACTGTCCCCCCTGCGGGAAACTGATAGTCGCGGGAGACTGGGCCAGTACCGCAAAGGGCACGGCGGTCATCATGGCGGTGCCCAGCCATAATGCCGGAAGGTTATTTTTCATTGGTCACCTCATAGAACCGGCCAATACGGGTAAAGCCGCCAGCGTATTTCAGCCGGAGACGGTAGGTTTTTAATTCGGTGGAGGGTCTGGCATTGCCAATCCACATCTTCTGTACCCCGCGAACATCGACGCGGCCGTCAACGGGATAGACATTGATTTCAGAGGCGTAAAAAACGGAGTTCACTTCACTGGCTTTGATTTGCGCCGCTTCTTCTTCAAGGACAGGCTTAAACTCTTCCCGGGCCTCCGGCTCCACAAACGAGAGCAGAAAGGCGTGGTTCGAATCGACGGTTTCGGGCGAGACATTAAGACGCAGGGCCAGGAAGGACAGCGTCATCATCCGGTAGTTTTCCGTATCAGATTTGGTTTCCGACACGGCAAACGGCGCGTTATAGGTCATCGGGGTGACAACCGTTCGCTGTTCGTGGATGAGTGCTCTGTTGGTCACGGCCAGCCATGCCACAGCAAAAGCCAGAATAAAGACCAGTGTCGTGAGTGACAGAATAAAAATGGCAATAATTTTGGTGGATGAATTACGAGCGCTGATTTCCATAATTTGGCCCTGCGGTAATTTACTTGATCCATTTCCTGAAACTGGAATCGGGAATAACGCGGTAGACCACCCGGAATAATTCAGTGGGTAAATACCAGTAACACCAGTTGTATAACCAGCGGGAACTTTTTCCGCGTTTCGCCGCCCTGATCAGTTGCCAGATAATTGCCGCAATAATCAGACTGAATAAATATTTCTTGGTGAAAAATCCCCACACTAATACAACCGATGCGGGGATGGCTTCATCAAGGGGCAGTCCGATAATACGGTTCTGCTCTGACAGGGTTTTCGGGAAACGGTATTTATCTAAATCGTTTCCCTCCATCATCAGACAATAAACGTCAGACCAACCGTGGTGAAGACGATGACCACGACCAGACCCAGCAGGATAAGCAGGTTCTTGGTGCGGATATACATCGCCACACCGACAATCAGTTCGGCAATGATGATACACATCATGACGAAGGAGTCGGCCCCGAAGGTGGCTTTCACATCATCCTTGCCCCCGGCCAGCAGGTCAGTGGCGTGGGCCATCTGCCCGACGCCAAGCAGCAACAGCGGGGACAGGGCCGCCAGACGGGACAGCGATTTTTTACTGGTCACGCCACGCCATGCCGCCTGACAGTACTGCCATGCGCGGTTTTTTACAGACGCGGGGAGGCCGCCTTGTGATAAGGATAAATTCATAAAAAACTCCATTTATGTAATTTTAATAAAACACCCAGCGGTATTGACCGGTAAAGTCAATCCGGCACAGAACCATCTGATGAGGCAAATGGTTCTGTAACAGAAGGCTTAATGTATTAATCCATTTTTTTCTCAATATACTGTTCTTCAGCAGGTACAAGAGAAAACCTGCGCAAATGATCCTCCAGCCTTAATTCAGCTTCTCTTTTTTTACTCCTTCCACTCTTGATAGCACTTTCCATTAAAAGCTCATCAATAGCTTCATCCAGACTACAGCTAATATTAACTTTCCTGCCAATCAACCCACCGAGGTCAATTAGATTTTTGACTTTATTTGTTGGCCCCTTCATCTTTAACTACCTGCGTTAATTTGCGTTAGGGATATTAGATAGAGTCAATTTCCTCCATTCAAGGGTTTGGGGGAAATTTATTTTTCAAAGTTAAAACAACATGTTATTTTTCAAAAGGTGATCTCATTCACAAAATTCACGGAATATAGATTGATTTAAGTCAAAAAAACAAGCTCCAATAATCACCCAAACATACATCTAAAACTTACAGAAAAAGAGTAATCTTCATGAAAAATAGCATCCTGAGAGAGTCCAGGTCTTCAATACCCAGGTTGTTCCTGATTTTAATTAGTTCGTCATATATATCACTCCGGTATATATCAAAACGGCGAGCAATAGCTGACCTTTTTGGATAAAAGGAAAATGCAGCCAGAAGATTAACTTGCTGTAATGTTAGCTCTGGAAATAATTTTTCAAAGTTTAAAAATTTATTTATTACAATAAAATAAAGTTCGAAATCACTCTCCACCCCAATCTTTTCTTTGCAGTTTTTCAAATGTTTTAAAATTACATCAGGCTTACGATTTTGATAATCAGCAACCATCTGAACATTCATCATCTGACAGTATAAAACCAATGTTTCAAACTCTTTATCTGTTAAAGCTGGAAAGTGATTACGCTCATACATAAAACGTGCTGGGTTTACAACAGGCATCCGGGCCTCCAGAAAAAAGACAAATGAATCCCACAAGCAATGCACAGGGTCATTGCAATCTTTTAAGATAAATTGAATTTATTTATCGCCTTTGATTTTTAAATTCTTCAAACCCTCATTTGAACTGGATAAATAAAATAATAACGCCAGGATGATTCAATTCCACCAAAACATTCAAAGTGCCAGAGTTATGTGATGTGAGTCTCTTGTGTGAATGTAAAGATTCCATTTTTTTAAAGAGACCAAAAAAAAGCCGGAATCTTTGTATAGATTCCGGCTTTTTAAATGAATTCAGACTCACTCCTGAGAATCATCGTCATCAGGAAAGAATATGCTGACCTGTTCTCGGGAAAATTTATCAATAGCAGGCTTGATAACCGTGTAATCAAAATTACCGCTGGCAATAGCTTCCTGACTTAAAACACTCATTTTAAGAATTTCTGTACACATAGCCCGTACCCGAGAAACGTTTTCCAGCATAAGCTTGTTGTACTCCATTTGATTAAAGCCCCCCTCTTTTCTTTCCTGCTGAATCATATAGACCCGCAGACCCAGTTCCAGCAGCATAGAAGAAACATTGGAAATCGATGCTTCTTCTATACCTTCCTGCTTCCTGATGCTGACGAGATCGGTGATCTGTTCATAGACATTATTGTTCACATAAGTTTGAATTTTTGGCATAACAAAATCCTTATTTAAATTAATCTTTCTCGTTTTAGTCAGAGTCACAAACGATTCATTACTTTTTTTTCATAGAGTCAGAGTAGATTCATACTCGCCTGACAGATGAATCCCTTATACAGAATTCACAGATTTGAATCCAGATTCGAATCGTTCAATTTATCTGAATTTACTGGCCTGATTCGTGAGTGAATCCGGATTCGACTCCTTTACGATTCACTATAGATTTGCATATGACTCCAGTTTATATATTACAATAATAAAAACAGTGAAAAAATTTACATAACATACTGAAATTAAAAGATAATCACGCAAGATCGAATCTTGCGACGGGTGTGGGAGTTTGATGTTAAGGAGCAGGCATACAGAAATATACCTGCCGGGAAGAATTCAGTATTTCCGGGCATTGCCGTTTTTTATAAAAAATGGCACTCTGGCTAAAGAAAAGGTAATGAGGAATAGCTGACGTGAGGAAAACTCTGATTACAGGACTACTGGCGATAACATTTTCTGCTAATGCGCAGGACTGTTTTGAAATGGCAGGCAGAGATTATCGGATCGAGCCGGATCTGTTACGGGCGATTTCGTTCCGTGAGTCATCCTGGCGTGATAATGCGCTCAACGTTGTATCACAGAGCGAATATGCAGTCGGCAAGATGCAAATACACTCACAAAATTTTTCGCATCTGGCACAGTTCGGGATCACTCCCCGACAACTTTATACTGACAGTTGCCTGAACATTTACACTGGCGCTTACTACCTTGCCATTGCTTTTAAACGCTGGGGATACTCATGGCGGGCTGTAGGGGCTTATAATGCAGGATTTCGTGAAACTGAATCACAGGAGAAAAAACGCCAGCAATATGCAAAAGAAATTCAGGCGATTTATGCTACTATCAAAAAAAATGCGCCACCAGAGTGACGCATCTGTTTTAATCGATAGCCCGCCATATCAATCCGCACTCCGGATGTTGAATAAGACTGACATAATCCTTCAGCGCATCCTGCCGGGCGACAAGATGTTTACAGACTTTTGCATATTTATCCCCCATATCCGCCGCCTGCCAGGACAGCCAGTTCATTATCATCAACGTTGCGATAATTCCGGCAGCATCGGCACTGACCTCTGACTCAAAATAATTACCGGGGACACACATGTTATAACGTTGTTCTCCTGCTGGTGCGATATATCCTGTTTGTGTTGTGGTGAAGATAATTCTGTTCGGGGCCACATTGCCACCAACACCCTGCGGAATGATCCAGTAATTCCAGAAACCGCCATCATAATCTGAATGCTGGTGTAACCAGCTGGCGATCATATTGTCAGCTGATGGTGTAAAAAAGAGGGCGGGAATAAAATCAAGTCGTTCATCACCATCAGTTACACAATAGCGCTGGAATTCATCTGTTTTAAATTGTTCGGCTGATTCACGAGTGGCGGTTTTGACGTTAATGGTGTGCATTCTGGTTTTCTCCTTATGGATTTATTAAATCGTTCGACTTCATCACTGAGCGGCAAAGGGCAATGAGCAGCAGGCAGGAATAAATAAAGGGGCGCGCAGCGTTTATATACCCTTTTATTTATTCCTGTCTGATGCTAAAAGCAGCCCTCCGCGAATTGATGAAGTCGGGCGATATACACTCCGGGAGAATGCACACAACCCGGAACGGCAAAATCGGCGCGAGACGAATTACCGTTACGGTCATCAGAGTGGCGGGAATTTATTACCGCCACGGTTAAAGCGGCGCATCCGTTTACGGATGCAGCAAGCGCGAATTTGAATTTGCATCAGGATGGAAGCCCGGAGGGCGGAGACGGTTTACCGGCTCCGTTCACGACAGCCGTGTCCCGTCAGGGACGATGCCCGATCCTGTATTTATTATTTTTATCACAAAGAATGAATACCCAAAGAGACAAACAGCGGGATGCAGAAAGAGACCGGACTTACCAAAATAAATAATAATGATAAGACAATCACGCGCCGGAGTAATACAGGCAGCGCGTAGCGCAGCAGGTATTACTTTACGCCGCAGGCGCGCCGCCTTTGACAGCTGTCGGGCAGGTTATCCCCTGCCCTTCTGGTTATTTATGCGGCATCCGGTAGTCCGCGCATAAATGCCAGCATAGCCCTGTGTCGCTTCAGGTCTGCCAGCCGTTTTTCAAAATCATTGAGATAATAAACAGGGGTATACCGCACCCTGTTAAACTGCATCGTGAGTGTGTTACCCGTCACCACTTCCGCCGCAATACCCAGCAGAGACAACTGGATAAAAGCCATATCAGCCGCCACAGGGTCAATATCGATGCAGCTGCCAAACATGTGCCAGGAAGGATTGATATCTGCCAGAAGCAGACACTCCGCATAAGCAATCAGCATTCCCGCCGCACCACTGGCAGGGTCACTGACTGTCACTATCCCTTCCCGCCGGATGGTGTCCTGAATTCCCGGCATCAGCAGTCTCGCCATCAGACACTGTACGGAATACGGGGTGAAATACTGCCCGCGAAAGTTATCACCGAGTTCAAGCTCCATGAAAATCGCACCGAGAAAGTCATGAAATTTTGCCTCCAGCGCACACACCATCAGACAGAACATTTCGTGCATATTCTCAATATCGGTGATGGTGTAGCGATCGCAAATTTTCCGACAGTGCGCCATACTCTCCGGCGTTCTTATCCGGGCCATATCCAGCTCACTGGCTGCCAGCGCCAGAAAATCGCTGAACACTTCCCAGCGCCGAAGATGGCAGCCTGTGGATCTGAACACGCTGATAAAGCGGCTCCGGCTGTACTGTGTACTCATCAGCCTGTGAACAGACGGGAAATACCCGTTACCCGCCTGCACATCCTGAGTGACACAACAACCGCCAGCGCTCTCTCTGGCCATATCAAAGACATCGACAAAAGTCAGTTGTGACATGACAATCTCCTGTAATGCCGCCCCCGAAGGGACGGCAGGTTTCACATCACGCGAGGCCGAGGCCAGCGTATACCACGGTCATGAACTGCTGCCAGTACTCCAGTTTTAAAGCCGGAACACGGGCACGTTTACCACTGCGTAAGGCATTTACAAACGCGTTCGCCTGTGCGACGATTTGCGGGTCAAATGGCATGGTTTAATCTCCATGTTGGTTTTGCGTATGCCGGATGCAAACTTTTGCGGGTGTGTCATCCGGCGTGGAATGAGCAGGCTTATGCCTGCTTTTTTCATTTCTGGCTCTTGTCTGATACCTCCTTAACGCGGGCCAGAATTTCCGCGTGGTCAAGGTTGCTGTAGTCACGCATCCGGTAATAACGGATACCGATCCGCGCATAAATTTCGGTCACGTTGCCGCAGACCATTTCCGCCAGCATGAAGGTTTCGCACTCACCGTCTTCACTACAGCGCCAGTTCAGCGGGTACATCAGCCCCAGCGCATTATGAAAAGCGTGTACGTCGATTTCAGCAGGGGCTTTTACCGTCGCCTGTTCACGGCTCCGCCAGTAAGCACGCTCTGCCTCAGCGGTGGTCTGCATCCCCGGCACAGCGGAGGATTCTGTCAGGTGTAAATGCATGGTGTTCTCCTTCTTTTGTTGATGGCGACATCCCCTGCCGCCGTGGGTGACGCTGCTTAACACACTTCAACGTCCAGCATGGCCTGAGCAAAATTAATGTTGTCACGAAGGTCCTTACGTGCGATTTCCCACGCCTCACGCCCGATCATCCCGTATAAGCGGATGGCATGATTTTTAGCCTGTAACCACGGCTGCACGACATGAAACGAAACCAACGGATATGAACGTTCCCAGCACAACACGCCTTCCTTATGAACGTTGTCACTCATCAGGCTGAGAAGGCGCAGGACTTCCTCTGCCTCGTCTTTCTGGCTCAACTGAAGATTCCAGACCTGGCAAAGCTCATTCAGGTACGAACGCTGTTCTGCGATAACACAGGCCAGTCGTGTTTTTGGGTTTGCCCCCCATCTTTCGGAAGATTCTTTGGTGGCGGTTTTGACGTTGACGTTCTGTGTGTTCATCCTGCTTTTCCTCTTGTCTGGTGGTTAATCCATCTCTCGGTGAGTTCCCTGGCGGCAAAGGGCAAAGGAGCAACGTTGCAAGGAGGAAGGAAAGGGGCGGAGACAAAAAGTTTTTGCATCCCTTCGCAAAAAGTTTTTGGCGGAGTTCATTTAACCCCTTGGATGACGACGCGACGGTGCTACGACCAGCCCTCCGCCCGGGGACTTAACGCGAGATGGCTCACCAGAGGTATGAGAAGAGGATGAACACACCCGACACGGCGGAACGACGTGGCGTCACCTGAGTGCCGGCGGCTTTATCGCCGGCATGGTGAAAAGCGGCGTGACCGGAACGGTCACTGCGAGCAGGTGTTGACGTTGCGACAGTGGGATGGAAGCCCGTCAGGGCGGAGACGGTTTACCGGCTCCGTTTACGACAGCCCCGGTTCCCGTCAGGGAAGTCGCCCGCAGTCATGGCCAGTGACCCCGTCCGACAGCAGGCAAATTTGAAAAGATGATACAGACAACTGCCACCATAATTCGCAGCGTCCGTTCTTCAGAGGAGATTAACAGCAGGGTATTACAAAGCGTAAGGGGCATAAAAAAGAGCAGCTATACCGCAGGCATAACCGCTCTTTTTATTTTCCTGTCCTCACGTTGGCGTATTCTTTGTTACAGCTCATAACCTTCAGCATGACTCCCCTCCTTTGGGAGGCATATTCATGGTTTTCCCTGAAAATACGCCGGTCGGGCTTCCAGTTCCCGCTCGATGAGTTCTTCTGCAAACAACGGTGCAATCCGGTTCACGCGACGTTCCAGATTCCGCCGACGGGCAGCCGCTTTTCGTTCATCACTCCAGCGTCTTATCTGTCTTTCATCCAGAAAATCGAGACACACTGCATACCCAGCGCCCGCCACCCAGCGGGACATCACCGATTCAGGCGCGGGTTCCCCGGCCTCCACCACCTCTGACGCCAGTTCCTGCGGTCCGGGACACGGTGTCCGGGGCAGTCTCCAGCGCAACGAGTAACACCACTTCATGCATGGCTCCGGTGTATCAGCTTGTTGGGGACCATCCATCGCTCCAGTTGTCTGACCGGCTCCGGGCTTTCTTTAGCGAGAGCATCAGATTCGACCATCACACTCCAGAAGGGCTGATTCGCCATCATCCAGCGTTCCATTGGTGCCAGCGACGGAAAACGCTCGCTCCAGCGCCAGAACATTTCTTCCAGGTCGTACTGGTGAAGTTCAGTACCCGACCAGCGGGCGCTCCAGCTGCTGACCGTTTCCGGGGTATGAAAAGCCAGCTCAATTTCCGCCTGCCCCGCCAGCGCCTGATACGCCGTTTCGCGCTGGCACGCCTCCTTCCGGCGCTGGCGGGTGTATTTTTCAGCCCCCAGTTCACTGTGCCGGCGGGTACGCTCCTGCATCTGGAACTTCGTTTCCGGGAACAGTCGCCAGCCATCCGACAGCGACAGGGGTAACCAGCAACATGCGCCCCGGCTTTCAATCAGCCGGTCGATAGCCGCCAGCCAGTCCTGTTTATTTCCCCGCAGCGACTGAGCCGTCAGCCCCGGAGAGAACCAGCCGATATCCTTTACAGTGACACGCTTACTGCCGTTCAGGATGCGGAAAAAAGTGCAGGCATAGGGAAATTCAGCGACATGGATACCACGCGCGTATTTTGCTTCCACCTCTGCGATGGCCTGCATCACCGCACGACGCTCATGACTGAGAGGGACCAGTGACAGGTTTATCGGGATCATAATGCCCCCTCCATCGCCAGAATGCTGATGATACTGGCCTGACTGTAACCATCGGCATCGAGGCGGGCGACGAGACTCAACGTGTGGCTGATAACCTCCGGCGACCAGGCTGGCAGCGTGCGCATAACAGAGAACGGGCGACCACTGGCAGGAATAAACACCACCATCCAGGACGGGCTGATATCACCGGGGCTGCATACTGCCAGGCTGAAATTGCCGTGGGATGGCGTGAAACGGATCTGCACCGGGAAAAAACCGCCAAACTCGCTGCGGTATTCGCCGTTCAGGTCCCAGTGAGCCGGACAGTCAAGGTCTCGCATCACGGCATGGGTCAGTTCGCGGCGTAAATCTTCGCCACCGTCGCGCCAGTCTTCAAACTCCTGGGGGATCATGGTTTTCAGTACATCGGGGGTAATAATGTTACGCATCATGTTCTCCTTAAATACCGCCCCGAATGACGGGGCGGCCTCCGTTATCAGGCTGCGTCGTGCAGGGTGTGGTGGCTGTCTGCATCAAAAGCCGCATCGGGTGCATCAGCACTGCCGTTTTCGGTATCAGATACATCATTTTCTGCATCAGACGGGGATTTTTCTGCATCAGGGGCGCGCATCCAGACAGGCACCCACTGAGGACGGTGACGGGCCATCATGGTTTCAGCCAGGTCCGCTGCGTCAGATTTCTTCATTTTCAGCGCATCGCTGGCGGCCCCGGTCAGCCCGTTCTCGCTGAGGATCTGAACAATCTGTGGTTTTTTCAGGTAGTCGAAGAAATTGTTCTTCGTCGGCTGCCACCATTCATGCAGGTTGAAATCAACAGCACGTTCAACACTATCAAGATCACTTCGTGTCGTATGTCCCATCGTTCTGGTCTGCACACCATCGACAGAACAGGCCGTGCAGAAGACCATCAGTGACATCAGCGTCTTTCCGTCAAGGGTAAAAAAGGTGGTGAAATCCTTTTTCCAGCCTTCCGGCAACAGCGCCTCCAGACGGGCTTTTTCCTGCATAAGACACTGCCACGCTTTACCCTCTTCACCGGACGGGGCTTCACTGACCAGACGGCTGTGATGCACCTCCAGACGCATAACGAAGGGATCACGGGTCGTGCAGCAATAATCGAAAACGCAGGTACACAGACGCCAGACCATCAGAGCTACCGTTTTCTCTGGCTTCTGTACCAGCGCAGCCTGAAGGGCCAGCGTACGTTCAGAGGACATCTTCGTCAGCAGAGGCAGACTGATTTCGTCAACGGGTTCGGGCTGGCGCTCATATACCGGAACCTGAGCAGGTTCGTCTTCCGTTTCAGACTGCTCACGCAGGAAAATCCCGCGCTGGACACAGATTTCACCGTGACGCCATGACACCACCACGCCGGACTGTGCGCGCATTTCCGGCGTCCATGCCCGGAGCTGTGCCGCGCATTCGATGGCCTCCATCTCTGACTCCATCGCGTCGGTTTCATCGCTGGCGGTCTGGTTCTCGTCATACTGATCCTGTAATTCATCCATGCGCTGCTGTTCCTGCTCCGTGTAAACCGCGTCAGGCTCATCCTGAATACGGTAGACCGCGCTGTCCTCACCGTGATAACTGACGGTGTCCAGACGTCCCGTCGCCCATGCCCAGCCCTCGGCCTCTTTCAGGCACTCCGCCACCACCTGGAGTTTTTCCAGCAGGGCCGTATCCAGCGCCAGTTTGTCCACAAAACCACCCTGTTCGTCGCTGAACAGGTCAGCGCGGATTTCATCGCCGGAGAAGGCGTTTTCCCCTACAAATGCGTACTTGCTGTTGTTGAGGGTGGAAACCTGACTGTCGGTGATCAGATTACGGATCACACGCACTTCCGGTTTATTGTTCCAGCCCTGACTACACGCAGCCTCATACACCTTCACCTGACGGTCAGGGCTATCTTCCAGCGCCAGCGCCTGACAGTGTTCGGTGGTTATTTTGTCCTCTGCCAGTGCCTGAAGAATAACCGGAGCCAGTCCTGCGAGCCTGAGCATGCGCTGGACGTGCTTCACACCGTAGCCCAGCAGGTCCCCGATTTGCGCTGGTGTTTTCCCTTCTTCTGCCAGAGAACGGAATCCGGCGATCTGTTCGGCGGGGTGCATTGTCTTGTGTCTGCCGTTTTCAGTCAGAGAGATAGCTCTCGCCATTTCGCGGGGAACCACTTTGCAGGAGATCCATTCCTGATCGGGGTCTACCTTCCCTTCTTCAACCAGTAAACCGATGGCTCTGGTACGTCCGCCGCCGCAAACCACTTCCAGCCGACCATCATCACATTCCACGACCACGATGTTATGGATTTGCCCGACAGCGAAAATACTGTCGGCATAACCCCTGATTTCTTCTGGCGTGTGCGGGATAAGACGGCAGTTGAGATCCCCGATAAACAGGCGGGACCATGCGGTGTAACTGACAGGGGCACTGTCCAGTACGGCAACCAGGACGTCTGACTGAGCATCAGCTTTACGCGTTGACGCTTTGGGGCTGGCTTTTTTAACCTTTTTTGCTTTAGACTCGGTTACTGACATAGTTGATACTCCTCACAGATATTGATGACTGTCCGGCCCTGCGGAGTTACCGCTCCGGCAGGGCACCTCTTACTGCTGTTTACGAATGCCGTAACGTTCGATGTAACGGTTGAGCCATTTCCCGGCATCCGCTTCAAAATTCCATGCGCGCCAAACCATTTCGCCGTTCTGACGAACGACCAGGCGAAAATGCGAAACCTGATCGTCTTCGATGGCGACATTTTCAAACTGTGCCGCCACTGCTTCAGCCTGTGCTCTGGTGAAGGTGTCATCTGGTAACGGTCCGGCGTTATAAATGCTCATGTTTTCTCCTTTTCCTGCCCCGCATGTTGCGGGGCGTTTTCATCATGCAGGTCAAAACGGGGCATCATCATCCATAGGCGGATAATCGTCCGGTAACGGCTGCGGCACCTGCTGAGACGGTGCGGCGCTCTGACGGGGTTTTCTGCCGCCTTTTTTCGGGGATTTTTCAGGGGAGCCAGCAGGTTGTGCCGGAGCGGCAGGACTCTGCGGTTGTGCGGGTTGCTGCGGAGCAGTGTTCTGTGGCTGACCGCCGTCACGACGACCGCCCAGCATCTGCATGGTGCCGTTCTGTCCGACAACGATTTCAGTGACATAGCGCGTTACGCCGCTGTCGTCCTGCCAGTTGCGGGTACGTAACTGCCCTTCGACGTACACCTGAGCGCCCTTGCGCAGATACTCACTGGCCACTTCCGCGAGCTTGCCGAACAGCACCACGCGATGCCATTCGGTGTTTTCGCGCATCTCTCCGGTCTGTTTATCGCGCCAGGACTCCGAGGTGGCGAGGCTGAGATTAGCGACCGCGCCGCCATTGGGCATATAACGGACTTCCGGGTCCTGGCCCAGATTACCCACGATGATGACTTTGTTGATGCCGCGTACTGTCATGATGAATCTCCTTCCGGTTGTTTTGCCTTTAAAAACCATCACCCGTTGAGTTGCCGGGGCCGCGGTTTTGACGTTTTGCGGGGACCTGCTGAACGCGCCCGCTGGTTGTTACCTTCACCCGTTTGAGAGCCGCTCGCCGCAAGGGCGTAAACGGCCACGGCCCGGTGCAGGTGTCCGGGGTGAGCGGTCAATTTTTTACGGTCTAATGAAGCCTGCGGAATGGCCGGAAAAAATTTATCGCGAAAGGCTTTGCCGTCCCTGGACAGCCAGGCGGGTTGTGGTTGTCTCAGCCCCGGCGAAAGGACTCAAAAGGGTGAAAAACCAGGCAAGGAATGAGCAGGAACCCGCCGCAACGACGGAAAGCGCGGGCGCGAAACGGCGTTGCGCCTTACAGCCCGGCGTCAGTTTGCCGGGGTGCAGAAAGCGCAGGATACGGCGCGTAAAAAGGGCGGCGTGACCGGAACGGTCGCAGCAAGCCTGCCGTTGACGTTGCGACAGCCTGGGATGGAAACCCGCTGCCCCGAAGGGGCCGGGCAGAGACAGCGCAGCTGGCTCGGTGCGAAGCATGACAGCCCCGGTTCCCGTCAGGGAAGTCGCCCGTAGTGAAAACGGGAACGGGAGGATAAGAATGGATTACATGCGGCTTAGTGGGAAACCTCGCCAACAGGGCGGGGAGCAGTCACGAGATGGCTGACAATTATCCGGCTTAATACCTGCCGGGAACATCAGGAGCGAAAATGCTTTTCTTTTCTGTACTGCACAACGCTGTACCAGGCCGAAGCCAGGAAAGCAAAAACGGTGATCAGCACTCTGAATTCGTCACCCGGCTCCTTCCCCTTAAGCATCAACGTTATGATGATGCCGGCAACGATAATCCATGCAACGCCACTCCAGAGACGCAGTTTATCCGCCACGACATTAATCAGGATAAAAGCAATGGCCAGGCCAGCTCCCCACAGAGCAGGTACAGGCTGAAACGGAATAAACAACAGGTTAATACCGGTTAAAAGAGTCACGGCTGCAAACATCAGAGACATACGCATAAAATTTCCTCCCTGGAGAATCTGACTATAAGAATCACTTCTGCTGCTCATCTCCGGGTTTATTATATTCGGGCGCATTTGCGCGCGGCAGCTGCTGACTGTTCTGCCGATGAACTTCAAGCCGTTCACGGAAATACTGGCGAAGATGTTCAGGCTGTTCCCGTTCAGCCAGCTCCGGCACCACGGGCTTGTTCATCCTTTCCTGCCAGGCAACGGCAGCGGCGGCTTTATCGACTGAGACCTTATCCTGCTCTTCTTTTGAGAAAGAGGCGATATTCCACTTCGACATATGCATCACCGATCTGCGTTACAGGAAGATATCCCTGATAATACGCGCATTCCCGGGCAACAGCGACAGACAACGGAGAGGAGAGTACGCGGCGCCGCAGGCGCAGCGAAGTTTCTCTCCGGCAGGCGCAGCCTGCCCGGTTTTTCGCGCGGGCTGACAGGCGCCCTCCGGGCCGGACGCCTGCCATCCTGCTTACTGGCTTTTTCCACCCTGTAAGATGAAATGACCGCCGATGTACACGGCACACTGACAGGTCATGTAGTAACAAATTTCATCCATCACCTGCGCGGTGGTCAGTTCCCGCTGACCGGCATCACGTCGGCGGGCATTAATCAGGGCTTTGTACTGTCGCAGGATCTCACGGCTTTGTGGTGCAAGTTTCATATGTTTTCTCCTTAACCGGCGGGTTTCCCCGCCGGACATTAATCAGTTGCTGAAGACATAGCCGTCATGGAACACATAGCCGCTACTGAACAGGTCACGCGCCCAGGCTTCAAAATCGAAATAACTGCGCAACGGCTCCGGCACCTCATTTAACAGGCCGTTGTCCTCAACCATCTCCCGCGCAAAGTCCTCCTCGCTTTCCGCCTCGCCCCGGTACGCATCATCAAACGCGTCATAATCACACTCGCCGGTATACTCCGCCCAGGCGATAAAAGCGGCTTCCCTGCCCTCTTCTTCGGCGCGTTTGTAAGCGGCGATAAAATCCCAGTCAATGGAGCATTCAGAGACGAACTGCGACGGGATACCTTCCCAGTCCTGAAACATAAACTCGGCGTCCCATTCATCGGCATGCAGCGCCTGACAGGCCTCGTAAAAATCCTCCCTGCCGTTAAATTCCGTCAGATCAAACCATTTGCCGAAAATGCTGCCGCAGTTGTATTTGTGATACGTACCCACGTAAACAGCCGGTGTGGTGGTCGTAGTGCTCATAAAAAATCCTCCATAGTCGATGTCGTCTGAGTTCCGGCTTACGCCGTGCCGACACGACAGCCGGGCGAAAAGCGGAGGATGCAAGGGCGTCACCGAAGCCGCAGCGCAGTAAAAAAGCAGGAGCAGGCTGGACGGTTTGACGGCGAAAACTGAGCCGGAAAACGACGGGAAGACGGCGGATAACGTATGAAATAAACTGCGACCGGGTGAAGGTGACGGCGTTTACGCTTCCCTTGCATCAGCCGCGGCCCGGCTACAGTAGAGGCACGGCGTTTGCCGCAGGCCGCACGGGACGTTACTCACCGCGAAGCCGGAACAACGTGGAGGAAGAGCCGTAAAAGCGGAGCCGGCGACATCCTTATCCTTCGTGCCAGATTCAGGGGGCCGCCGCCCCCTGCTGTTCGCTACACTGGCCGTATTGCTGACAGGGCATTGCGGACAAGACTGATTTCTGCACGCGCTTCTGCCATGACCTCATGTAAAAGGGTTAAATCCATCCACCGGCGCGGAGGCTCGCCCGGAATACGCAGCACATCGCACATCTGGCCACATGCCAGGATTTGATCCACTTTGTCGCTGATAACAAAGAACTCAACGCTGCTGTAGCGTGCCCCTTTGTTCAGGATGGCATCGAGCACCACCGGCAAATTGTCATCATCGTCCAGCCAACAGGGCATATCATTTTCCTTCACAACCAGACGGAAATTTCGGGTCTGGCGATAAAACAGCGTTTCCCCGCGCGTGTTCAGTGCCGCCTTTATCCGGCGCGCATCCTCCCATACCTGCCGGGATACATCCCGCACGGCGCGGGACAGGCAATCCGTTACAGCCTGAATCTCCGGCTCCGTCAGCCATTCCCCGGCCCAGGGGAACGCTATCTGTGTTCCGTCCTCCGGAAGCTGCGGCGCGTCGGCATAGCGGCTGCCGGATAAAATAATCTGCGCTGGCGTCCCGGCTATTTTTGTCATGGCACTTTGCAGCTCTGCGGGTACGTCACCGGTACAAAGCAAAGGCAGCAGATGAACAATATTTGCCGCATCCAGACGGACATAAATGCTTATCCAGCCCGGTTTATTGACCGGGTCACGCTGATCAACATCGGTATGGTCAGGCCATCCATAATCAGCAATCAAATCGCGCGCACGGCGCATCACAAGGGCGTTTAACGTGGTGGTTTCCTGCATAATGGGTTCCTCTGAACGGGGTCAGTACACGCCGCCCGGGCGGCGTGTTGATTTCAGTTTTTCAGTAAGGCGCGAACTTTCGCCGCATCAGCCAGACGGCGGGTAACGCTTTCCGGGACCGGATGATTGCTGTCACGGGCGGTCCATTCCCTGTGCCATAACGCCTGTTCGGCAGTGGTCAGCAGGGTTTCAAGCATGTCCGCCGGCACCATCACCGCCGGAACGGCCTCTTTCACCTGTTCAATCAGATCCATCACCGCACCGGCAGACACGCCCGACTCAAGCCGTTGTTCCTCCGGAATGGCGTCCATACGCGCCAGTACCGCCCTTGTGTCCTGCTCCGAAACGGCATATTCCATTCCGTCGGCCAGTGCTTCGATATCCGCCGGGGACCAGATAATGAGGTTCAGCGGGGTTTCTGCGGGATACTGCTCACGCAACAACCGGCAGAGGGTTTCACAGGTTCCGTACATGTTTTTCTCCTTGTATCTTGAAATTTAGCTACCATAGCGATGAATAGATTTGGCACGGCGTATGCAGCCTGATTTCTCCAAGGGTTTTAAGCCCGTGACTAAGCGACTGGCGCATATGCTGAGCCACTCATCTGAAACCCGAACAGTTGTCCGTACTCCATAACGCATTTGCAAGGATGGGTAATAATGAGTCTGCCAGGTCCACTTTGTGTCGGTATTGATGTTT
>NZ_KZ559420.1:0-823 GCF_002850715.1 Citrobacter sp. L55
GGACAACAGATTACAACCGTCGCTCGATAGCGGAAACGGCGATGTACCGGGTAAAACAGCTGTTCGGGGGTTCACTGACGCTGCGTGACTACGATGGTCAGGTTGCGGAGGCTATGGCCCTGGTACGAGCGCTGAACAAAATGACGAAAGCAGGTATACCTGAAAGCGTGCGTATTGCCTGAAAACACAACCCGCTACGGGGGAGACTTACCCGAAATCTGATTTATTCAACAAAGCCTGAATGATTGTCAGTCCGCTTTGAGCGAAGAGCGGGCATTTCCTTAAAAGAAAATTTAAATCTAATGTAAAGTAAAACTTAACATTAAATAGACCGGTAAATCTGAATGACTATAATTATTTTAATTTATAAAGTGGCCTGACTAAATATTTTTTTCAAAGCTTCCCTAACAATATACACCTTGGTTGCATCAGAAATTCTACCACCATGTGCTCCTGCCTTTTTGAACAACTCACTGAAAATTTCTTTGATAAGAATTTCATTAACTGCNCTGAATGACTATAATTATTTTAATTTATAAAGTGGCCTGACTAAATATTTTTTTCAAAGCTTCCCTAACAATATACACCTTGGTTGCATCAGAAATTCTACCACCATGTGCTCCTGCCTTTTTGAACAACTCACTGAAAATTTCTTTGATAAGAATTTCATTAACTGCTATTTGAGTTTCTTTATTATATTTATCCATTTCCTGTTGGATTAGTCTTAACATGCTTTCCATTTCAGTAGGTTGCTCATTCATCCATTCAATAAGCGCAGATTCATTAGCAATATCTGGGCTTTCTCTATGGCATTTATTGCATA
>NZ_KZ559420.1:842-46204 GCF_002850715.1 Citrobacter sp. L55
CGCGGCCACAGCAGACACATACATTGAAATCACACGCATTATCATAGCGCGTATCATCCAAACCTCTTTGAATTCCATTGTCAATCCAGTACTGCCAGATCTTTTTTTTACTTGGTGCGTTTTGTCTAGGAACTACTGCCATATTACTGCTCCTCAAGAATTCAAACAGTTGACTAGAGATCAGCTGACCTGCGCCCTATAGATTAACACACTACGCTGTTAGCAACGTCCGTTCCTGGCACAGAGTGGACTGTCAGGTTAGGTTCGGCTCTGTGCCATAAGACTGCCAGCTCAGGTCTGAGCTAATACTACTCAAGCGATATGATGGTTCAAGGCGTTTAATCTGAAACCAGCCACATATCAGCCTCTTCAAACATTTCCTGAACAGTACGGCTTATCTGTTCCTTCTCATGCTTGCTGGCGTCAGTGTTGATCGCCGGCAGTGTCATCATCGGTTTAACCCGGACATCAGCATCAGGGAATACCCGGTGAACCCTCTTGGTCAATTCGCCCAGAATGATATCTTTTGCACCGGGCAGGCCATCAAAATTCCTTTTGTCATAAACGAGTTCCACGAACATTGCTTTTAGCCTCTTTACTGTATGGATATACAGTATTTATACTGTGTTTTTATCCGGTATTCAAGAGGGGTTAATTGATGCCACGACGCAGCGATATTGAAATGGCCTGGCATGCTTCGATACAGCAAGAACCTAATGGCCGGAAGACCGTCACCACACAGCGGTTTGTCCAGGAACTGAGCAAGGTTAACTGGAACTGGACGATGAAGCAGGCCAATGAATGGATTGAGTGGTATGTGACAACATTCCGCGATGTATCAACGCAGGAAGGGGAGAACCGTACCTTTCAGCTGTTCAATCCAAACGGAGGACTATAGCCATGGGCTTCCCTTCACCTGCCAATGATTACGTTGAAACAAGGATCTCCCTCGATCAGCAGCTAATCAGCCAGCCCGCAGCGACTTATTTCATGCGCGCATCACGTTCACATTTCAGGGAAGGGATAATCCAGGGTGGGCTGCTTGTTGTGGACGCGTCGCTTTCAGCCTGTGATGGCTCGCTGCTGATATGCGCGATAGATGGGGAATTCAGGATCAAGCGATATCGAACTCACCCTCAGCCTCACCTGATAAATCTGGAGAACGGGAAAAGGGAAGAACTGCCAGTAGATGATGACGCTTACAGTTCTGCACCGGCTATATTCGGGGTGATTACTTACATCATTAATGGTGCCAGGAACGCGGAGTTTGATGATTGTCCTACGATATAATATTAAAAAAGGCCCTGGGGGAACCAGGGCCTTTGCTTAATGAAGGTTAACCACGATATTTAGAAACTGGAATCTTGATCGGAAAGGCTGAAAGACCTTTCTGATGAGCGAAGATTCGCTTACCCTTTACAGTAATAAAAGGGCGATAGATAGTGATATACTCTTCGTTACTGGCGTTTGTAATACTCATGTATATGTACCTTTGAAGTTTCGCTGTTGACAAAACCTAAGGTAAGCGTATACTCACAACCGCCAAGTTTTTCGTATTCGCTTACGATAGGAGAAGCCAGCGACAGCGGTTCGCTGGCTTTTTCGTTATCTTTTAACATTTTTTCTCATCCACGTTTCAGCTGCCTGCAAGCTGACTCCGAATGTTATGCTAACGTCTTCAGCATTCATTGCTGGAGAGACTAATCTTGCATCTATAAGGAAATGGCTGGCAAAGACGTCTGCTTGCCACTCACTGTCCTCATAAATTTTGTGTCCACCATTGCTCTTACTACGAGCGTATGCTCCTTGATTGCGGTGCATAATCAGATGACCAATTTCGTGTGCGACAGTAAATCGTGCATGATTTTCTCCATTACAGAGGGCATCATAAACAGACTGTTGCAGAACAATCTTGTTTTTGTCTGGGTAAGTCACTGCGTACCGTTTAGGCAACTCGTGATCTTCCACAATTTCAAGGTCGATGCTTTCTGAGGCCATAAGACCTTCAAGCAATACATCCAGTCTCAGATATGTATGATTCGATATCTGAAGAACATCCCTCAAACGCTGCGCATAAGATTTAATCATGTCATTGCTGAGAGGTGAAACGCGATGGCCAAGTTCTCGTTTCGCAATAGTCATCATCTAGTCCTTTAACATTTTGTTGAGTTTATCAAGCTGTTCAGGACTCAGATCTTTGAACTTACGGGCAAAGACAAGCATCAATTCTTTATTCTGATCCTCTGCATCGGACATATCGACTTTCAGCGATGGTTGAGAAATCTCAGCCTGTTTCCTAAGGTCGTTGGCTTCTTGACCACTTAATCCGAATACAGCAGCTACTGAATTTACTAATGAGTCAGGTATGGCTCGCTTACCTAATTCAATGGCTGACAAGTAAGCTGAGCTCACCCCCAACATATCAGCCATATTCTTGAGTACCATACCCCGGTCTATTCTCAGTTTTCTGAGAGCCTTACCAAAGCTAGTTACCATGTTGTGCCTCCTACAAGTCCTGCTTACTTTATACTGAAAGCCAAACCCAAAATCAACAAAATTTGTAGAAATTTTTAAGCTCAACGTGTGCACTTAATTTACAAATTTTTTTCTCGAAGTGCAATGGTTAACCCAAAATAACTACATATTGTATGTGTGTTGGTTTTTGTGTCTGCATATAGTTCACTCTCAACCCCCATCTTTCAGAACCAAGTATTGTGTTTATAGCTGTCCCAAGGAAGAGGTTGGTGATGTGGAAGTGATAGTTTTTTGAACTGTGCGGGCTGGGAGTAATTCATCCTTAGTGTACGATTTTTCAGTTTTGTAGGAAAATGTGACTTATTACTATACCCATGACAATA
The DNA here is from genome assembly GCF_002850715.1 of Citrobacter sp. L55. NCBI lineage: Bacteria > Pseudomonadati > Pseudomonadota > Gammaproteobacteria > Enterobacterales > Enterobacteriaceae > Citrobacter > Citrobacter sp. L55. Next base: position 3,701 of record NZ_KZ559420.1, read on the forward strand.
TTGCTGCCGACGGTATAATCAAAAAACTAAGGAGGGGTTGCGTGCAGAAAAACTTGTTACAACTTTGCTACGAAGGGGAGTGTGGCGAAAATTACATTCGTAGCATGAACGAAAAAGGACAGCTTTTTGTTTCACTCTCGGACGTTTTGAAGACACTTTCAGCAGAAAACAGAAAGCTTGATGGTAAAACATCCCAAAGTCTTATAACTGTTCTTAAAGCAGTAATTAAGACGCTAGATCCAGATGAATTCAGAAACCTTCCACTCATTGTAGATGGTGAGACAATTTCTGAAACTTTCCTCACTGAACCTGGTTTATACAGGGTCCTTGCTCAAGATACGACGGCAGCAGGGAAAAAATTTCAACGCTGGCTCTTTCATAGCGTTCTGCCCTCAATTCGCGAGTTTGGTGTTTATCCGCCCCCTCCTAAGCAGGAACGTTCGGAACTGAGTGCTTTCGCAAATAGTCTTCAGCAAACAGTTCAAGCTTTAGTGATGGAGATTGAAAGGCGCGAAGAACTCGAGAGCCGGGTTAACCAGGTTGAACTAAAAGTTAACTCTTTAGAAAGTTTAAGGGATTTATCAAAATTCAGAAGTGTTCCGCAACGCCTGTTAGAACTTGAGCTTGAGGGATACTCTGTCGAGGAGATTTGGCAGTGGTGTGAGAAACTACGTAGCGAAACTGGTGCCGAGAAGATTAAATGTCCTTCAGGGATTAATATCAACACCTGCTATCCATTGGCTCTGGTTGATGAAGCAATCACACTGTATCAAAAAGTTATCGAGGCAAGAATTCGGCCTTGAGCTAATGAGTATAAAAAAGCCCGCATCAGCGGGCTTTTTTGTCACTCGGGAGCCGCGGCTCCTTTGCGTATCCTTTTTCGTCCCCTCACCGTCTGGTCGGTGTCCTGCTGAGACTGCTAACTTCCTGTTTTTGTTAGTGCTGTCCTAGCACTGTCCAATCATGATTGGTGGAGCTGGCGGGAGTTGAACCCGCGTCCGAAATTCCTACATCCTCGGTACTACATGCTTAGTCAGTCTTTACATTCGCCTGGCACCTGCGGACAGACACGCCACTACCAGACTAGCCTGATTAGATTTAACGCTTCAACCCCAGGCAGGGCCTCCACGCGATCTCTTTTGGGTTTGACCTCTCTTTGATCCCCGTCTTAAGAGCGGAAGCTAGGGAGAGAGGGCTCAGAGCAGGTTATTAAGCTGCTAAAGCGTAGTTTTCGTCGTTTGCGACTATTTTTTTGCGGCTTTTTACGAGGCCAACCGCCCCTCGGCATGCACCTTGGGTTTCGCGAATCCCGTCGAATCCAGAATCAGCCCCAATGTGTTAGAGCAAGTATAACAGACTTGTGACATGCGTGACCAGCCCCCGCAACCCCTAATCCTCAAGGATTTACCGCTCGCGCAGCGCTTCTTTTGCGCGATTAAACGGTTTGATTAAATAGTCGACGATGGTTTTTTCACCTGTTTTTATATCCACTGTGGCAATCATTCCCGGTACGATGGAGAAATGGCGTCCCAGTTTGTTCTGTAAGAAGTCCTGATGGGTGCGGATAAACACGCGGTAGTAGAATATTTCCGGTTTTACTTTGTCCTGAATAGTATCCGGGGAAATAGTTTCGACTACGCCTTCCAGACCGCCGTAAATCGCGTAGTCATAAGCGGTTATCTTCACCAGCGCCCGCTGGCCGGGGTGGATGAACGCGATATCGCGCGGAGACAGGCGGGTTTCAATCAGCAGATGATCGTCCAGCGGTACAATCTCCATCATCTCGCCATTGGGCGGGATAACGCCGCCAATGGTAGTGACCTGGATGTTTTTCACAATACCGCGCATCGGCGCGCGCACGGTCAGGCGGGTGACGGAATCCTCGCGTCCTTTCAAAATAGCCGCCAGCATATCCACTTCGGCATTGGCTTTTGACAGCGCTTCCCGCGCCTGCACGAAGTATTGTGAGCGCAGATCGGTGATTTTTAATCCTAAATCGCTTTTTTGTCGTTGCAGACGCAGCACTTCAACGTGGCTGGCGGCACCACTTTTTTCCAGCCGTTGGGTTATGGCCAGCTCTTTATTTACCGAGACCAGCGCATCCTGCAGTTCTGCCATAGAATCAGCGAGCTGCGCGCGACGGCTTTTATACAAGCGCGTTTCGGAGGCGATGAGATCCGGCCAGGCGCGTAGTGAAGCGGGAAAAATGAGCGGCAGATCGTTAACTTCGGCATTGAGCCTTGCGCTGGAAGCCAGTGAGGCGCGATAGCGGGCGGCGCTCTCCCCAACGTTGGACTCAGAGCGAGTGGGGTCGAGGCGCGCGACAATCTGATTAGCCTGTACTTTATCTCCTTCGCGTACCGTGAGCTCGGCGAGAATGCCGCCATCCAGCGACTGCAAGACCTGCTCGCGCGAGCTGGGGATTACCTTCCCGCTGCCGGTCGAGACTTCATCCAGCTTGCCGAAATACGCCCAGATACCCAGAATGGCAAACAGCAGTGTGCTGAGCAGAATAATGCGGCTGGCCCCGGAAAAACGGTGCTCGCGACGGATATCGAGGTCGTCCATGGCAGCATCATGCGGATTGGTTTTCATTTTTCCACTCCCGACCGTGAGTAGGGGCTGGTGCCCGGCTCGCATTCAGCGCCTGCGCTTTCGGGGCATCCATGACCAGTTGACCTTCTTTTAACACCACTACGCGCTCGACCAGCTCCAGAACCGGTACGCGATGGGTGGCGACAATCAATGTTCGGTTGCCCAGCCACTGGTTCAGGCGCTGAATAAACTCTCGTTCGGTATGTTCATCCAGCGAGGCGCTGGGTTCGTCGAGCAGCACGATATTGGGCGATCGCAGCAGCATTCTTGCCAGCAGGATCGACTGCCGTTGTCCACCGGACAGGCCGTTGCCGCCCTCCATAATGGGGTGCGCCAGCCCTTTGGCGAGTTGTTTAACGAAAGCCGCCGCGCCGCTGACCTCCAGTGCTTCGAAGATCTGCGCGTCGCTGGCATGCGGTGCGCCGAGGGTCAGGTTCTCGCGCAGGGTGCCGAAAAACAGCCGCGCATTCTGACTGAGAAAACCGATATTGCGGCGTAAATCGGCCATATCGATCTGCGCCAGACTCAGGTTATCGAGTCGGACATCGCCCTGGATAATCTCCACGCCGCCCGCCATGGCCTGTAGCAGCGTTGATTTCCCGGCGCCGTTACGCCCGAGGATCGCCACCCGTTCACCGGGCATGACCTCCAGACGTGAGATGCGCAGCGGAACGCGTTGATCGTCGCTGTGGTAGCGAAAGTGCGCGTTTTCAAACAGATAATGGCCGTGAAAAATCTCCTGATGCACACGGTCTTCATCGTACTGCGTTTCGGTGGGAAGCTGCATGATGCTGTCTAACCCCATCTTCGCCGCCTTGACCTGCTGCCAGCGGGCCAGCACGCCGCACAGGTTCGCCATCGGGGCAATCATTCTGGAACCGAGCATCGACGCGGCCACCACCGCCCCGGTGGTCATTGTGCCTTCAATGACCATCGGCGCGCCGAACATAATGATGGCGGCGTAGACCAGGCTTTGTACCGACATGCCCCAGCCAATCAGCCCCTGAGTCAGCTTGCGCGTGCGCAGCCCGGACTCTCCGGTAATACGGATGTAGCTGTTCCACTGCTGTAAAAAGCGGTTTTCCGCCTGCATCAGCTTGATATCTTCCAGCCCCTGAACGCTCTCGACCAGCACCGCGTTGCGCAGGGTGGATTCATGCGCTGCCTGGTTGGCGAGTACCGCCAGTTTCTTCTGTAACAGCAAACCGGGCAGGATCATCAGCAGGGCCGCGACGGGGGCTATCCACGCCAAGGGCGGGGCGATAAAGGCCAGCACCACGATAAACAAAAAGAAAAACGGTAGATCGACAATCGTCGACAGGGTCGAGGAGGTGATCATCTCGCGAACCTGTTCCAGCTCGCGCAGTTGAGAAATAAAGCTCCCCGTCGAGCGGGGAACGGCGCTGTTGCGCAGCCGCAATGCGTGGCTGAACACGCGATCGGAAATGCGCATATCAGCGCGTTTGCCGAGCAGGTCCATTATGTGGGTACGCGCTTCGCGCAGCAAAAAGCCAAACAGCACCGCCACCAGAACGCCGGTGGAGAGAACATACAGCGTTGGATAAGACTGGGCGGGGATCACCCGATCATAGACCTGCATCGAAAAGATAATCCCGGCAAGCGACAGGACGTTAATCAGAAAGGCGGCAACCATGACCGGCAGGTAAGGGCGGATGTCCTGTAACACCAGTTCGCGCATCCAGTCGGGCCTGAAGCGCGAAATATAGCGGTCTACCCGACTGTCCTTCAGCGCTGACAGCGGGCGCAGCGCAGTAATGCTCACGAGCTCCGGCAGAAGTTCTGCAACTGTGAGTCGGTTACGCTGGCCCTCTTCGGCGATGATAAAAACATCCAACGCATCTTCACCGTTGAAATGTTCTATCACCATCAGTTGGCCGTCGCGCAGTTCCGCCACCACCGGCAGACGCCACTGGCCGAATGCCTGCGTGGCGGTATCCAGCGCATGAAATGACAGCCCCGCCTGACGCGCCAGCTGCGACAGGGCCATAGCTCGGCTTTTTCCCGCAAACCACGGGGCATTGGCCTGGATTGCGCCGGGCGAACAGGCTACGCGATAGTGGCTGGCAATATGCGTCATCGCCAGCGCCCACAGGCTCAGGGCGTGTTCGCCAATCGCATCTTCCGCATGTGTATCGACGTCGCTCATAGCTTTATCTCCACCGATTGAATACTGCGGTTATTTAAGGCGAACGCCTGGCGAAGCGATCCGGTGTTATAGAGGCAGTTCAACTGGAGCTGGCGCAGCTGGTTTTGAGTCTGGAGTTCAGCAAAACGGGCCTGATATACCTCCTGCTCGGCGTTAAGCACGTCGAGCAGTGGGCGTGACCCGAGGTCCAGATACTGCTGTTGATAAAGCTCGCGCGTTTGTTCACTCAGCCGTTGCTGGCGACGCAGGATCTGCAGGGCAGTGGCGAGGCTCATCGCCTGGCTGCGGGATTCCAGTAATTTCTGCCGCACTTCAAGTCGGGTACGCTGGATGGAGTACTGTGCAGACTCTACCGCGTGACTGGCGGCGTTGCGTCTGGCGGTGAGTCCGCCCCCCTGATACAGCGGCATCTCGACTTTTACCCACGTGGAGTACTGGGTTTTGTCGAGCACCTCATGGCTGGGGTATTTGTCGTTGAGATAGTGCTGAACCGACGGTTCCAGGGAGATAGTGGGCGTCATCTGCGCGTTGGCGTAATCGAGATTTGCCTGTGCCACATTCGCCTGCGCCCATGCCGCCAGCACCGCGGGAACCAGCTTATCGTCCGGTTTGACCACATCACAACTGCTGTCCAGTTTGACCGGAAATTCGTTGCTGATGCCGTTAAGCGAGTTCCAGCCGAGGAAGCTCATCAGCGTTGCCTTGCTGCTGTCGAGATTAGCCTGATACTGCGCCAACTGAGAACGTGCAGACTCGATACGCGCATCGGTTTGCACCACGTCGGATAGCGAGGTTGCCCCTTCATCATTGCGTTGACGGGTCAGCCGACCAATACCGTTCAAGGCGCTGAGCTGCTCTTCGGCGGCGTCCACCATTTGCTGCCACGTCTGCACCTGGACTATCGCGTTGGCGGTTGCGTGGGCGATGGTATCAATACTGAGTAACACATTCGCCTGCTGTTGTGCGGATCCGGCGGTTTCAGCGCGGACCTGGCTTGCCACTTTGCCGAAGTCGTACAGCATTTGCGATACTGAAATAACCAGGGCCGGGCTAAAGCCGTGATCGGTATAAGTATTGCTGTAACCGTTGTTCATCCCGGCAGAAACCTGCGGGTAATATTTTGATTTCGCCACGTCGATCTGCTCATTTTGTGAGAGCAGTTTGCCGATGGATTCACGAATAGAAGGATGCCAGCTCACGGCGCGGCTCACTGCGTCGTTGAGCGTCAGGCTGCCGGGGGCGGCGGCGCTCAGCGGCAGATCGGCAACCGCGCCGTCCAGCGAGGGCAGCATCTGGCTGGTGGCCAGGCCTTCCGGCGTAATAATTTGCGGTTCATCTTCGGCATTCACCCGCAGGGTACAGAGCGTTAATGCCAGCAGTAAGGCAACAGGCGCGACATTTCTCATAGTTTATCCCTTACAAAATACGGCAGCGACGACTGTTATTGCCCCGGACGTCATGGCATCCGGGGCTGTAGTTATGGCGCTTTAACGTTATGCGTTAGCTTCAGGGCACAATGTGATTTTGTTGCACCAGCTCATCGAGCGTGGTGTGTACGTTCTCCAGCGTTATGAGATTGGTTGAGTGCCAGGTGTTGCCGGTACCGTCGCGGTCGATAGCAATCACCGTGTTGTTACCGTTGGTGGTCACGGTGAGGTAGTTGCCGAGCGTAGCGTTCTGCCCGTTCCAGCCCACCAGCAGGTCGCCGATATCGATTTTGTCGCCCTGGGCCAGCGAGAAGTTGGTCCAGTTGTCGGTAGCGCCATTGCTAATGTTGCCGCCGGTAGCGTCGTTGGCGTTGAGCAGGTGATAAATCAGCGTATCGCCGTAGACCGATCCGGTGATCACCTCATGCTGTGCGGTGCTTACCATCTGCGGATTCATATTGATGGTCAGCGTAGCGGTGTCCGTATGCCCGTTTTGGTCGTTAAGCGTATAGGTAAAGGTCTCTTTGCTGGTGATCGATGCTACGGTTGCACCCGGCTTCAGCGTGTAGATGTATGAGCCATCCAGGTTCATGGTCAGTGATCCATAATGACCCTGAATTATTGCGCTACTGGCGCTGCTGGCCGGATTGAGGGTGGCAGTACTGCCGTTAAAGCCGGTGACGGTGAGCTGGGTATGGACGGTTGAGAGCTGATCGTGCGCGCCGGCGGCATCACTGCCATCAAAAATATTGCCATTCACCGTGGTGGCGTTAACGTCATAGGTATTGAGGTGCCATGTCGTGCCCGTGACGTTTGGCGTAATGCTGACGTTGCCAACTGCCAGTCCTCCCATTGTTCCGGTGAAGCTGATGTTGTAATGGCCTGCGGCCAGCTCGGCATTACCCAGCGAGATGGCAATTGAACTGCCTAACAGGCTGATGGAACTGGCGGGTACAGAGCCAGAAAGCGAGAATCCGTCGGGACCGGTGATTGTCCAGGCAATGCCCAGCGTACCGACGGTGATAAGCGTGCCGATGTTGAAGTTGAGCGTGGCGCTTTTCAGTACGTCATTTGTCGCGATATCAAACGAACCTGTACCGGTTGCTTTGTTCCCAAGCGTCGGAATTGTCGCTGTTCCCAGCGCGCCGCTTCCGTATGCAGCAGAATCCTGAACGGTACTTACCGCCATCGTGCTGCTGACGTCATTTACGGCGTCCAGCGGCTGCGGCGTTGGTTTGATATTCAGCGAGGCGCTGCCGGTATCGCCGTTTGGTGCTCTGACCTTATACACGAAGCTGTCCGGGGTGTTGATACCGTCTGCACCCAGTCCGCTTCTTAGCGTGTAGGTGTAGTTCCCCTTCGCATCGATAGTCAGCGTGCCGTACTGCCCATTAATAGTGGTAGTGCCCGTCCCGTTAACGACGATACCGTTTACTTCGGTGATAACGGTATTGGCCGGAGCCGAGTCGTTGACCAGCAGATTGCCATTGGTTGTCGCACTCAGGCTGTCGACGGCGTAGGTGTGATCGGCCTGAATATTCAGGGTATAGCTGGTCAGCAGCGTCAGGCCGCCGGAAGCGTTAAGCAGGAATAGATAATCGCCACCCGGTAGCGTAATGGTATACGCTGACGAACTTCCGCCCAGTAGGGCGGTGACCCAGTTTGGCTGTACCCGGTACTGCTCATACTGCTGAATTGACTCGTTGAAGCGATAAACATAGAGATCGAAGCCGCCAAGCGTCACGCCGAGAACATTCGCCTGTACGGTCAGCGTGCGGGTTGCGCCATCGTCAACGTTGAACTTAATCGGGTTAGTCAGACCGTTGACCAGACTGACGTCCAGCACATTGCCGAGTCCGACGCTGGCGAGCGTGAAGCCGGTTTGTTGTGATGGCAAGTGGTCAACCGCGATGACCTGCGTTCCGTAAGTCAGCACTGCTGCATCGTCTGCCGCGGTTACCGTGCTGGTGGTTGGAGCCTGACCGAGCGTTACCACCAGTTTTGCCGAGGAGTGATCGCTGCCATGCGTCAGCGTGTAGGTGAAGCTTTCGGAGCGCCCATACACCGAGATTGACGTATTGGTCAGGGTATAGGTGTAGCTACCGTTCTGATTGATATGCAGAATACCGTATTTCCCTTGCACATCAATGCCGCCCGCCGGGATATTCACGACGTTGCCGTTACCGTCGGTGATGGAAGTGACCAACGTGCCGGAAGGCGCATTATCCTGCCCATTGGCGGGATCGGTATCCGTGATGATGTTCCCGGATTCCGTGGTACCGCCGATGATGGTCCCTGCGCTGGCTTTCACCACCGAGACATCAAGGCTGGTGTATGCCCCGGTCGCCAGCAGGTTGGTGTTGTAACTGACCACGCGGTAATCACCGCCAGTCAGCCCGCTGTAATTGAGCGTTACGCCCGAGGCGCCCAGGGTGAGCAAGCTGGCAAAGTCTGATTTACCGGTATCCACCACCGTTACCCAGGCATTCAGCGAGGTGTCAAAGCGTTGGATGACGATCTCCAGCGTGTTTAACAGCGACAGCACCACGCCGGTCGCGGCGGCATTGATCGTAATGGACCCGCTGCCGCCAGAAGCGATGCTGAAATTAACGCTTGCCGTATCGTTCCCCAACACGTTGGCGACATTCCCTAACGCATTAACCAGCAGGAAACCATAATCGCTTTGATGATCGGTGCTGACGATAACATCGGTTTGCAGCGGCAGGCTGGTGACGTTGTCTTCAGCCAGCAGCGGTAATACCGGTGCGATAGCGCTTGTCGGCGATGAGGTATTGCCCGCCGCATCGGTCGCCGTGGCGGACAGCGACTGGCCTTCAATCTGGCGAACCGGCAGGTTGACGCTGTAGACACCGCTGCTGTTGGCGATTGCCGTCACGCTGGTGCCGCCGGGCAGGGAGATAGTGACCGTGCTTCCCGCTTCGGCGACGCCGCTGACGGTGCCGCCATCGGCGCTGATCAGTATCGTTGGCGCGGTCGGTGGCGTGGTGTCCACAATCACGCTGAACGAGCTGGACAACCCGCTTGCGCCGTTGGCGTTTGTTGCAGTGGCGGTAAACGCGTGGTTACCTTCGCTGAGCGCCCCGGATGGGGTAAAGCTCCAGATCCCGTTACCGTCTGCGGTCGTGGTGCCCATTAGCACGCCGTTGTTGTACAGGCTGACGATGGCGTTAGCCTGCGCCGTTCCGTTGAGCGTTGGCAGCGTATCATTGGTGGTTTTGCCCGCCGCGACGGGCCCCGTGATCGTACCGACGTCATCGAGAACGGTGGCAATAACCGGCGCAGGCGGTACGCCAGTAAACGGTGCCAGAACGTTACCCGCCGTGCCGATGTTGCCTGCGGCATCCTGGGCGCTGACCTGCAGCGTTTGCCCACTGATTTGCGGTGGGTTCAGCGTGAAGGTGAAATTACCGGAGGCGTTGGCGGTTGCCGTGCCGAGCACCGTTCCACCGCTGGAGGTAATAATGACCGTGCTGTTTGGCTCGGCAACGCCGGTGAGCGTGGTACCGTTGGCGTTTACCGCCAGCCCTGTAGGAATGCCCGGGGCGACGGTATCGACCACGATCGCTGCCGCAGACGATATGCCACTGGTATTACCCGCACTGTCCGTTGCGGTGATGGTAAAGGAGTGGGTACCTTGTGCCAGCGCGGTGGTTGGGGTGTAACTCCAGTTGCCGCTGCCGTCCGCTGTCACGCTGATGACAAAGCTGCCGTTATCGTAAATATCGACCCGCGCGTTGGCTTCTGTGGTGCCGTTTAACGTTGGGCGTGCGTCGTTGGTTGGCTGATTAGCGCCAATCGCCCCGGTGTTTGGCCCGACGTCGTCAATAATGCTGCTGATTGAAGGCCGCGTCGGCGCCGTGGTGTCGACCACCACGCTAAAGCCTGCCGTCGCACCGCTGGTGTTGCCCGCCGCATCAGTCGCGGTGACGGTGAAGGTGTGCGATCCATTCGTCAGCGGCGTAGTTGGGGTAAACGACCAACTGTTATTACTTTGCACCAGCGCCGTACCCAGCAGGGTGCTTCCATCATAGATGCTGACGGTGCTGCCTGCCTCGGCGGTACCGTTCAGCGTCGGGCGCGCATCGTTGGTCAGTTGTCCGTTGTTGAGCGCCGCATTGAACACGCCGCCTGCGATATCATCCACCACTGAGACCAGCAGCGGGGCGGATGGCGCAATGGTGTCGACATTAATAATAAACCCGCCGGAGGTAGGACTTACGTTTCCGGCGGCATCGGTGGCGATAGCGGTAAACACATGCTGACCGTTACCCAGCGCGGCAGGCAGATATTCCCAGGTGCCGTCTATCGCCGCAGTTACCGTTGCCAGCAGTGTGCCATTATCGTAGATGGCTACCCGGGCACCGGCTTCCGCCGAGCCGTTGAGTACGGGACGGGTGTCGTTGGTAAAGGCCCCGCTCGAAAGCGTTCCGGTTCCCGGTAGCACGTCATCAAAAGCCTGGATAATCGTTGGCGCAAGCGGGGCGACGGTATCAACAACGATGTTAAATCCAGCGGACGTGGGGCTGACGTTTCCGGCAGCGTCGGTGGCTGTCACTGTCAGCGCGTGGTTACCGTTGCCAAGCTCGGTTCCTGGCGTGAAGCTCCAGGCGCCCGTGCCATCCGCTGAGGTAAAGCCGATAAACGATCCGTTATCGTAAACTCTTACCGTGGAATTGGCTTCAGCCGTGCCGCTAAGCGTCGGGAGTGGATCGTTCGTGGCCTGACCGTTGTTCAGATTACCGATCAGCGGGCCGACATCATCTGCAACCTGAGTAATCGCTGGCGTACCAGGCAACACGGTATCCACGATAAGCGTGAAGCTATTGGATGGCTGGCTGGTATTACTGGCGCTGTCGGTGGCGGTGACGGTCAGCGTATGCGGGCCGTTACTGAGTGCATCCGTTGGGGTTAAGCTCCAGGTGCCGTTAGCCCCAACGGTGGTGGTGCCGATGGGCTGACCATCGCTCAGGACGGTAATGGTCGCGCCAATTTCACCGGTGCCGCTCAGGGCCGGACGGGATTCATTCGTGGTCTGCCCGTTGGTTATCGGGCCTGTTGTCGGTGCGGTGCTGTCCTGAACTGAGCTGATGACCGGGATTGACGGGGCAACTGAGTCCAGCTCAATAGTAAACGATGATGATACTCCGCCGGAGTTACCTGCCTGATCGGTGGCAACGGTAGTGAATATATGTTGTCCCTGTCCCAGCGGTGCATCCGGTGTGAAGCGCCAGTTGCCTGACTCGTCCACCTGCGCTGTACCGATGGCGACGCCGTTATCACGGATCGTGATGATGGTACCGATCTCGCCTTTGCCGTTCAGCGTAGGCTGCGCATCGTTCGTCAACTGTCCGTTGGTCAGCGCTGTATTGCCAGGCTGATCGTCAATTACGGAGGTAATGGTCGGTGCCGCTGGCGGCAGCGTGTCGACGACAACCACAAACGGCGGCGTTGCCGGGCTGATATTGCCCGCGCCATCTGTGACGGTGGCAGTCAGCGAGTGGCTGCCTTCACCGAGGGCAGGCGCAGGCGTAAAGCTCCAGTTGCCGTTTTCATCGCTGATGGTTGTGCCGATGACCGCCCCGTTATCGCGGATAGTAACAATCGAATCCGCCTCGGTAACGCCAGCAAGCGTTGGAGTATTATCGTTGGTCAACTGCCCGGAGGTCAGGATTTGGGTTGTACCAACGTTGTCCGTGACTGTCACAATAGAGGGGGCATTCGGCACCAGGGTATCGACAATGATCTGGAAATCACCGGATGGATCTCCCTGGTTGCCTGCGGCATCTGTTGCGCGAGCGGTAAAGATATGGTCGCCTTCTCCCAGCGGCGCGGTCGGGGTAAAACTCCAGAATCCGTTGCTGTTTACTGTGGTAGTGGCATAAGCGATGCCATTATCGTAAAGGGTGATGGTTGCCCCCGCTTCGCCGGTTCCGTTAAACGTCGGGCGTGAATCGTTGGTAATTTGCCCTTTATCCAACGATCCGGTGCCGGGGGCAATATCGTCAATAATACTGGTGATCGTTGGCACCTGCGGGGGCGTGGTGTCGATGGTGATTGCGTAGTTGGGCGACAGACCACTTGGGGTACCGTCCACCGTTTGTGAAACCGTGAAGTTATAGGTAATGCCGTTAGTCAGCGCAGTGGGTAGCTGATAACTCCATGCGCCAGACACGGCATCGGCGGTTACCGTGGCGATGGATGCGCCATTTTGATAGATAGTCACCGATGCCCCTGCAGTGGCGGTCCCTTGCAGCAGCGGTAAGGTGTCGTTGGTGGTTTTACCGTTGCCAATCACCCCCATGATGGGCGCGATGTCATCAACGATCTCAAGAGTCGGTGGATGCGGAACGCTGGAGGTAGCGGCGTTAAACGTTGTAGGGTCGCTTTGATTTCCGGCGGTATCCTGAGCGATGGCGTTGAGCGCCTGACCGGTTGTTTGCGCTGGCGAAATGGTGACAGAGAAGTTACCAGAACCGTCTGCCACCCCCTGGCCGAGAATAGTGTTACCGCTGCGAATAATCACGGTGCTGCCGGCATCGGCCGTACCGCTTACCAGCGTCCCGTTAGGATCTACGCTGGTAACCGTAGGCGTTGCAGGCGGCAGGGTATCGACAATCACCGTCAGCGGGTTATCTGCAGCCAGTGAGTTACCTGCAGCATCCACGGCGCCGAACGTCAGTGTGTGAGAGACGTTAGGCGTGAGGGGAACATCCACACTCCAGGTGCCGTTAGCAGCAACCGTAGCCGTAGCAATTGCGACGGGATTATTGCCATCGAAAATTAACACCGTACTGCCCGGTGTGCCGGTCCCGCTAATGGTCGGGGAGGTATCGTCCGTGACGCTGCCACTGGTTAGCGAACCGGTAAAGATTCCAACGTTATCCTGGATATCCGTTACCTGCGGCAACGTCAGCTTCGTGTTGTTAACCGTAAACGAAATGCTGCTTGAATTGTCGCTGATGTTACCTGCCGGATCGGTTGCGGTGGCGCTTAACGTGTAGCTTCCGTTCGCCAGCGCAGTCCCTGGCGTAATACTCCAGGTTCCGCCAGCCACCGTTGTAGTACCGATCACCGTCCCCCCGTTATACAGGGTGATGGTATCCCCGTCTGTGCCAGTACCGCGAATGGTTGGCGTGGTGTCATCAGTTACGGCATCTGGCGCAAGGTCGCCCGTGGCGTCACCGACATTATCGTTGGCGGCGATGATCACCGGTGGTGCAGACGGCGTCGTGTCGATGTTCAGTGTTATGGCGTTAGATGGCAGGCTGACGTTGCCTGCTGGATCGGTTGCGGTGAGAGTTACCTGATAACTACCAGGAGCAACCGGTGCTGACGGAGTGAAGCTCCAGGTACCGTCTGCACCTACTGTTGCTGTTCCCTGCAATGGGGGAGTACCAGCAAGATAGAGGGTAATCAGATCCCCGACGTTCCCCGTGCCGCTAAAGGTTGGCGTGGTGTCATTGGTGTTGCCATTAGTGACCACACCCGTTACCGGAGCCACATCGTCGGTAATGATTGGCGCGGCTGGTTGTGCGGGAGGCGTATTGTCTACTGTCAGAGTAAAGCTTGCCGACGGGATCCCCGTGTTGCCTGCAACGTCAGTCGCCGTGGCGGTAAATTTATGCGGCCCGTCGGCGAGTGAGGTTGGGGTAAATGTCCAGGAGCCGTCTGGCTGTACGGTGACGGTGCCAATAGAACCGCCATTATCATAAATCGTAATCTTCGCGCCGGGCTCGCCGGTTCCGGAGAGTTCGGGATTCGAGCTCTTGGTACTGCTGCCGTTACTCAGCGTTTGTAGATTTGTCCCAATCAGACCTTCTGCAGAGCTGATAACCGGGGCAACTGGTGGGGTGGTATCAATCGTCAGCGTAAAGTTCCCGGCATTGCTGGCGTTGCCTGCAGCGTCCGTGGCGATAGCGGATAAATTGTGTGCGCCTTCACTGAGCGGTTGGCTGAGTTGAATACTCCAGGTGCCGGCGGGTAAAACCGTTGTGCTGCCAATTGGCGTGGAACCCTCATAGAGGGTGATTGTAGAACCGGCTATTCCGGTTCCTTTCAGCTCTGGTAAGGTATCGTTTGAACGGCTTCCGGAAGGCAGATCGATCGGCGCATTCCCAACGTCGTCGGTGGCAACCAAAATGACAGGATCGCCTGGCGGTTGAGTATCTACGGTAACGCTGACCACTGTGGGTGAGGTGATGACATTACCGGCGGCATCGGTTGCCGATACCGTAAACTGATGAGTGCGATCGCTGAGCACCTGATTTCCCGGAACGGTATAGCTCCAGGTGCCTGAACTGTCGACAAGAATAACCGTCATCAACAGACTGCCATCGTACAGGCTCACCAGTGAACCTGGTTCACCGGTACCCGAGAGGGTTGGCGTGTTATCGTTGGTGACCCAACCGTTATTTGCAACGTTGCCCGTAATGCTGCCAACATCATCGTTAACCAACGTTATCACTGGAACGGTTGGGGCGATGCTATCGACAATAATTTTCCAACTGGCGGCGCTGCTGGTGTTGTTGGCAGCGTCTGTTGCCGTCACCGTAAATACGTGCGCGCCCTGGCTTAGTGCTGCGGTGGGCGTATAGTTCCAGTTACCGTTGTTATCAGCGGTAACGGTCGCAAGCAGGGTGCCATTATCATAAATTTTGACCCGCGAACCTGCTTCGGCGATGCCTTCAATTTTCGGTTTATCGTCGTTGGTTAACTCATTGTTATTGATGGGGCCAGTGAAATCGTCAACATCATCAGTAACGGCAATAATAACTGGCTGGTTTGGTGCAGTGATATCCGGAGCCAACGCGGAGGTAGGCTGACTCTCGTTATTGCTGCTGTCCGTTGCGGTGACTTTTACCGTTTCGCCGTTCTTTTGCGACGGCGCTATAGACACGGTGAAATTGCCGCCGCTGTCAGCCTGGCCTATGCCAATCGGGTTACCGTTGCTGTCTTTAACGGTGACGGTGCTTCCCGCTTCAGCATGTCCGCTTACAGAACCGCCGTCTCCGGCGACGGTGACGCCGGTTGGCGCATCAGGTGCCGTGGTGTCCGGTGCGTTGACAGAGGCGTCGTTGCCCTTGTTGCCTGCGGTGTCGGTCGCATTTGCCGTAAGGGTCTCGCCGTTGGTTTGCGGCGGAACCAGCGTTGCGGTGAAATCCCCATCCGTATCGGCAGTTGCCGTACCAATGATATTGCCATCTGGATCCAGAATATTGACCGTACTGTTGGGTTCGGCCTTGCCGGTGACCTGGTCGCCAGTGCCATTAACTAGCAGGTTTGTTGGGGGCTGTGGCGCGGTAATGTCTGGTGCAAGCGCTGTTTCAGGCAGGCTTGGGTTTCCTGCCGGATCGGTTGCGATGGCTTCAATGGTTTCGCCATTGGTCTGTGGTGGGTTAATGGTGATGGTAAATGAGCCGTCCGTTCCGGCGACGCCGCTGCCGATCTGAGTTCCGCCACTGCCGGTGATAACCACGGTATTGCCTGGATCGGTCGTTCCGGTGACGACAGTCCCATCCGCAGATACGTTGAGATCATCAGGTGGCGACGGTGGCTGGGTGTCGATGTTGATATTGAACGCTGGTGACATACCTCCTGTACCTGACTGGTTTGTCGCGGTGGCGGTGAAGGCGTGTAGCTCATCTGATAACGGGGAGCTGGAAGTCCATGTCCAGTTACCGTTACCGTCAGCCAGTACGCTGTCGATAATTGTGCCGTTGTCGTAAATAGTCACCGTGCTGTTGGCGTCGGCAGTGCCAGAGAGCGTGGGGGTATTATCGTTGGTGGCCTGATTATTGCTCAATGGTCCGGTTGAGGGGGCAAAATCATCCATTATGCTGACGATAACGGGCACGCCCGGGTAGCCAGAGTTGGTGGCATTGAAAGATGTATCTGGCCCGATGTTGCCTGCCTGGTCCTGAATTTTCGCGATCAGCGCTTCACCGTGCGTCTGTGAGGGCGAAATCGCGATGACGAAATTGCCGGTTTGACCGACCGTTGTTGAACCTAAAACCTGATTATTACTGCCGATGATAATGACCAGGCTTCCCGCCTCAGCGCTACCGGTTACCGTTGTACCTTCCGGATTAACGGAGGAAATGACTGCGGCTGCAGGCGGGGTGGTATCAACGGTGAATGTCGGCACGCGCGTTTCCGCGCTCACGTTACCCGCGGCGTCAGTTTGCGTCAGCGTCAGATTGTGAACACCATCGCTGAGCGGAATGTCCGGTGTAAATGTCCAGTTACCATTGTCATCCACTTGGGCCATGCCGATCAGAATGCCGTTATCAGAAATGCTGATGAAACTACCTACTTCGCCTGTGCCCGTGAGCGTCGGCGTGGCATCGTCGGTTACGCCGTTATTGGCGATAAAGCCGGTAATGGAACCGACATTGTCGGTTTCCTGAGTGACCACGGGGGCGTCGGGGGCAAGCGAATCGACAATAATTTCCCAACTGTCCGACATGCCGCTGCTGCCAGCACCGTTTGAAGCGCTGACGGTAAACTGGTGTGTGCCGTCTGCCAGAGGAGAGGATGGCGTAAACGACCAGTTGCCGTTGGCATCGATTGTGACCTGGCCTATTTCGACGCCGTTATCAAAAATATGTAATGTGGCATTCGCGGGGCCGGTGCCCTGGAGTGTCGGCGTATTATCGTTGGTGGATTCCTGCTGATTGACAGGGCCAGTAATCAGGTCCTGGTTATCGATTATGCTGGTGATAACGGGGACGTCTGGCCTGTTAGGAGTTGTCGTTGGCGGTGTGCCGCCATCACCGTCACCGTCGCCATCACCGTCGCCATTACCGTTACCGTTACCGTTACCGTTGCCGCCGTTGCCATTGCCGCCGCTACCATTGCCGTTCCCAGCATTACCGTTTCCAGCGTTACCGTTTCCAGCGTTATTATCACTCCCACCGCCGCCGCCACCGCCACCACCCGCAGCGAGGCCAATCCCGCCAGCGACAGCGATCCCGCCAAGAACCCACGGCCAGACGGCGCCGCCTTCATGACTGCCTTCGGCCGTCATCAGCGGTGTGAGATCGTCCAGGTGCTGGAAATGGAATGCTCCGTCAGTATCCTGAACCCACCACAGTGCGCCATTACTGTCCTCCAGAACAAGTTGGTTTTGCGCTTCGCCTTTTCCGAGGTAGAAATTTTTAATGGTGATGGTTTCACCTGAGCGGAGTGTGACAACCAGATCCTGATTAACGCGCGTGAGTTGACTCACCTCCTCACGCGACACAGACAGTTTCACGATAGAAGGTGAACTGAGCGTAATTTCAGAGGCTTCAACATTTGTGGAAACGCCAGTTAATTTTGATACAACGGCGAGTAGACGCATATGTTCACTCCTGATGGCATGCCGGGAGTATTAATCCGCAACAGCGCGCTGGGAAAATGAGCAGACAGGGGCTCCGTTCATCATAAAGATGAATTTACACATGTAATTTCATTGATTAGGTCACATAGATGTTAGTTTATTGATTAAATACGTCCGGGCCCTTTCGGCTGAATAGTTCTTTCGTATTAGATGATATAGTCAGAAAGAAAGTATTCTGCAACTTATCCATATTAAAAAAGTAATTAGTCATTTGAAAAGGATACTTTCCAGTTTGCTTTTAACGGTTGTATTCATGGCAACTAATTGTATTTAAATGATTTTGTTTTTATTGAAATGAATGTCAATATAATAAACAATAGTAATAATAGTGTTATTAAATAAATGGAAATATGAATGCTATGGTCTTGAACTTTTATATTATTGGACTATAGACCGCAACGGTAATGGCAGGGGGTTTATTTCATATCTGAACGATTCAGCATAAATAAACTATAAACTCGGTGAATGTATTGTGTGGGTTTCGATAACTAAAAAATAAGAACCAGTCTCAGGAGGAGAGACTGGTCACAGGGGAGTAGCATTTAGCGGCCAGCATTTTTCATGATACGCGCTTTATCTAACTGCCATTCGCGTTCTTTCACATCAGAGCGCTTGTCGTGCTGTTTCTTACCTTTCGCAACGCCAATTTTCACTTTGCACCAGGCATTCTTCCAGTACAACGAAAGCGCAACGACGGTATAACCATCACGATTCATACGACCATACAGGGAGTCGAGTTCACGCTGGTTTAACAACAGTTTACGGGTTCGGGTGGGGTCGCATACCACGTGTGTTGAGGCCACCGCCATTGGCGTGAAGTTGGCGCCAAACAGGAACGCTTCGCCGTCTTTGAGTATGACATAGCTGTCGCCGATGTTGGCTTTACCCGCGCGCAGGGATTTGACTTCCCAACCTTGCAGGGCGAGTCCTGCTTCGAACTCTTCTTCAATAAAGTATTCGTGTCGTGCGCGCTTGTTTAGCGCGATTGTGGCTGAGCCAGGTTTGTGTGCTTTTTTCTTCGTCATAATGCCGCTCAGTATAGGTAATCTGGAATCGAAAAACACCCCATTTCATCCAGCGGGGCGCAAGGCGCTATCTTAGCACGAGTTAGGCTATAGCGTTTTTTTTAGCGGGTGATAAATGGTATTATTTGTGTGATTGATATTGATGGGAATTGTTATGCCTCAGATTAGCCGGACCGCTTTAGTACCCTACAGTGCGGAACAGATGTATCAGCTAGTGAATGATGTTAAGTCCTATCCTCAGTTTTTGCCGGGTTGCACCGGTAGCCGCGTACTGGAGTCGACTCCGGGACAAATGACGGCCGCTGTGGATGTCTCGAAAGCAGGGATCAGTAAAACGTTCACCACGCGCAATCAACTGACCAGTAATCAGAGTATTCTGATGCATCTGGTCGATGGGCCGTTCAAGAAGCTGATTGGCGGCTGGAAGTTTACGCCACTGAGTCATGAAGCGTGTCGTATTGAATTTCACCTCGATTTTGAGTTCACCAATAAGTTAATCGAGCTGGCGTTTGGCCGTATCTTTAAAGAACTGGCTTCAAATATGGTGCAGGCCTTCACGGTTCGCGCGAAAGAGGTTTACAGTGTCAGCGTCGGCTAAAATTGTCGTTGAAGTGGCGTACGCGCTACCCGAGAAACAGTATTTACAGCGCGTAACGCTGCAGCAGGGCGCAACGGTGGAAGAGGCTATCCGCGCTTCCGGGCTGCTGGAATTACGTACCGATATCGATCTCAGTAAAAATAAAGTGGGTATATACAGCCGTCCGGTAAAGCTTGCTGATGTTCTGCATGACGGCGATCGGGTGGAAATTTACCGGCCACTGATTGCTGACCCAAAAGAGCTGCGCAGACAGCGAGCAGAGAAATCCGCTAAAAAGTAACAGACAATAAAAAAGGTGCTCATTGAGCACCTTTTTTTGATCTCTCAAACCTACTTGTTATCGGTCAAAGCGGGTTTGTTATCAATGTTGGTCAATACGCCGCTGCTGTTAAAGGTCAGCGTCAGCGTTTGCTGGGTTACGCCTTCATGTCCAGGTTGCTGACGGAACACATAAAACCAGGTGTTAGTGCCAAAAGGATCGGACATCATTGGTGTACCCAGAGCATAAGCAACCTGCTGTTGCGTCATACCCGTGCGCACTTTAGCGACATCGGTAGGTGTCAGATAATTTCCCTGGTTGATGTCAGGGCGGTAAACCACTCGCTCCAGAGTGGAACAGCCTGCAGTCAACATCAGTAGTACTGCTGCAGCAGCAGTCAGCGTTTTACAGCGCATAGTGATTTGATTCCTTTTCGGGCCCGAGCAGTACGCGGCTCATATGTAATATGCCGATGATAATAGACCTTTCACCACTTTAAAACCTTTTGCTGTCGGGTCGGTCGGCGATTTTATGTTGAACTCAGACCTTCACAAGGTAAAAAAGTTTATGCCGCCAGCAGTTCTTTTGCATTTGCGAGGGTATTACGCGTCACTTCGCTACCGCCAAGTAGACGGGCTAATTCCTGCAGGCGAGCGCGTTTATCAAGCGGCTGCATGTGTGTTTCCGTCATCGCGCCATCTGTTTCTTTGCTGACATAGAAATGTTGATGACCACAGCCCGCAACCTGCGGCAGGTGAGTCACACACAGTACCTGCGTTGACTCGCCCAACTGTCGCAACATTTTACCCACTACCGCAGCCGTCGGGCCGCTGATACCAACATCCACCTCATCGAAAATTAGCGCAGGCGTTTCCATCTTACGTGCTGTAATGACCTGAATAGCCAGCGCAATACGTGACAGTTCCCCGCCGGAAGCGACTTTCGCAATTGGCTGTAACGGCTGACCTGGGTTAGTGGTCACTTTAAACTCCACGCGATCGGCACCGTCTGCGCTCAGATGATGCTCCTCAAATTTCACATCAATGCAAAAGACACCGTGCGGCATCGAGAGAGCATGCATGCTCTCTGTAATAAGTTGCCCCAGTTCCTGCGCATAATGCTGACGCTGTTGGTGCAGCATTTTTGCCGTTTCCAGCGCCTGCTGGTGGTGATTGTTCACCGCCAGGGTTAAGGTTTCGAGCGAGTCGGCCTGATCGTCCAGTTGCTGTTGTTCATCCAGCAGCGACTGATAGAACTGTGGCAGCACTTCAGGGGCAACATGATGCTTACGCGCCAACGAGATTTGCCTGGAGATACGCTGTTCGAGTTCGAACAAGCGGTTAGGGTCTAAATCCAGACGATCGCAATAGTGGCGCAGCTCGTCGCTGGCTTCGCTGAGCTGGATGGTGGCCTCTTCCAGCATATCCAGAATACCTGAAAGTTTGCCGTCCATGCCTGCCAGTTCAGTGATCAGGTGTTTTGCGGTGTACAGTTGGCTTTGCAGATTGATGTCTTCACCATCTGCCAGGATAGCCAGCGCCTGTTGGCTGGTGGTGAGCAATTGCCCACTGTTAGCCAGGCGCTTGTACTCTTCATCGATTTGCTCAAACTCACCCGGCTGCGGATTGAATTCGTTCAGTTCCTTTAACTGGTATTGCAACAATTCCGCCCGGGCTGCGCGTTCCAGGCTTTGTTGCTGATGATGCGCCAGGTCACGGCAACTTTGGTGCCATAGTTGGTAGCGCGCAGCCATTTCCTGGGTCAGAGACGCTTCATTGGCGTAACCATCAAGCAGGGATTTTTGGTGTTCTGATTTTGTCAGGAGCTGATGCGCATGCTGGCCATGGATTTGAATAAGTAACTGGCCCAGCTCGCGCAACTGCGATAACGGAACGGCGGTTCCGTTAATAAACCCACGGGAGCGGCCATCGCTGCTGATAACGCGACGCAGCAAACACTCACGGCCTTCCTCAAGCTGGTTCTCTTCCAGCCAGCGCAGGGCTGCGGGGGTATCTTTTAAGGCAAAACGGGCGCAGAGGTCGGCTCGCATGGCGCCTGCACGCACCATGTCTGCGTCTGCGCGTCCGCCCAGACACAAACCGAGAGCATCAATGGCAATGGACTTACCCGCACCGGTCTCACCGGTGATAACGGTCATTCCGTTCTGGAAATCGATCTCAAGTTCACGAACGATAGCAAAATTGCTGATGGTCAGTTGTGCCAACATAGCTGTTTTCCTGTATGAAAAACCATAACTGTGATTTCATACAGTATAAACTGGTTTTTTATACAGTAAAGAGGTTGGCGTTAAATTAGAATAATTTTTTTGACCAACCAAGCTTAGTGCTTAATGTGTTGAAATAGCTGTAATCTTTTGGATGTATCAGGTTCAGATGATAATCACAGCGGCGAATCAATACGTCTTCACCTTCCTGTATAGGTAGGGCGATTTGGCTGTCACAGCTGATTTCCAGATCGTTACGGCGATGGGAAAAGCGCAGGCGAATGGTGCTGCTACTGTTGATCACCAGCGGTCGCGCGGAAAGCGTATGCGGAAACATGGGTACCAGCGTAATGGCATCCAGAGAAGGCGTCAGAATTGGGCCTCCGGCAGAGAGTGAGTAGGCGGTAGAGCCGGTCGGCGTCGAGATAATCAGCCCATCTGAACGTTGGGAGAAGGCAAAAATTTCATCGATATAGACTTCAAATTCAATCATGTGCGCCACTTTCCCGGGGTGCAGCACAACTTCATTGATGGCAGTGCTAATGCGCTTCTGGCAATCCTGTTGACACACCTGAGCTTCGAGTAAAAAGCGCTTTTCGCTGATGTAGTGGCCTTCCAGCACGTCAGCTAACTGTTGCTGGGCATTGTCTGGGTCAAGGTCGGTCAAAAAACCGAGGTTGCCGCGGTTAATGCCAATAACCTTGATGTCATAACGTGCCAGGGTGCGTGCGGCGCCCAGCATATTGCCGTCGCCGCCGACTACGACGGCGAGGTCTGCCTGTTGGCCAATTTCTGCGAGCGTGCCGGTTTTCACATTTTTCAGCTGCAGTTCGTGGGCGATTTGTTGCTCAACGATAACCTCATAACCTTTGGTGCACAGCCAACGGTAGAGCATTTCATGTGTGGTCAGTGCAGTGGGGTGACGTGGATGCCCCACAATGCCAATACACTTGAAATGTTTGTTCATTTTCTCGAGGTCCTTGTAACGAAGATTAGTGACAATGTGAGTACTTCCCTTGAATCCCTGAATCTGATCCCCATAATAAGCCAAGTTAGCGAGATGAATGCGAAAAAAACGCGGAGAAATTCATGAGTAGTAAAGAACAGAAAACGCCTGAGGGGCAAGCCCCGGAAGAAATTATCATGGATCAGCACGAAGAAGTTGAGGCGGTTGAATCAGACGCTTCTGCTGAGCAGGTGGATCCGCGCGATGAAAAAATTGCGAATCTGGAAGCTCAGCTTGCTGAGGCCGAAACTCGCGAGCGCGACAGCGTGTTGCGTATCAAAGCGGAAATGGAAAACCTGCGTCGTCGTACCGAACTGGACGTAGAAAAAGCGCATAAGTTTGCGCTGGAAAAATTCGTCAACGAACTGCTGCCGGTGCTGGATAGCCTGGACCGCGCGCTGGAAGTGGCGGACAAAGATAATGACGCTATGGCGGCGATGGTTGAAGGTATTGAGCTGACCCGTAAGTCAATGCTGGATGTCGTGGCGAAGTTTGGTGTACAGGTGGTTGCGGATATCGATGTGCCGATGGACCCGAACGTGCACCAGGCAATTGCAATGGTAGAGTCTGACGACGTTGCTGCCGGTAATGTGCTGATGGTGATGCAGAAAGGCTATACCCTGAACGGACGTACCATCCGCGCCGCGATGGTCTCTGTGGCGAAAGCCAAAGGCTAATCAGCCTTCAGGCCGGGTAATGCTCACGCGCTACCCGGCCTGAATTATTCTCACTGGTCCGACACGCTCTCCCGTAGCGGTTTGACCGGCAATACCTGCACCTGTTTAATCATATTGTCCTGCACGTCGAGAATATCGATATCGTACTGTCCAATGCGCACACGCGTGCCAGCAACCGGGATCTCTTCCAGCGCTTCAAGAATAATACCATTCACGGTACGTGCGTCATCTTCCGGCAGGTGCCAGTTAAACGCCTTATTGATTTCACGAACGTTGGCGCTGCCGTCAATGATCACCGAGCCATCATTCTGCGGCGTTACCTCTTCGGCAAGCGTGGGTGACATTGAAGTGGTGAAGTCGCCGACAATCTCTTCCAGAATATCTTCGACCGTGACCAGCCCCTGAATATCGCCATATTCATTAACAACCAGACCCACTTTCTTCTTGTTTCGCTGAAACTTAATGAGCTGGGTGCTGAGAGGCGTACCTTCCGGGACGTAATAAATTTCGTCGGCGGCACGTAACATGGTCTCTTTGGTGAACTCTTTTTTCTCTGCCATCAATCGCCAGGCTTCACGTACGCGCAGCATACTGATGGCGTCGTCCAGCGAGTCGCGGTACAGCACAATACGGCCGTGTGGAGAGTGCGAAAGCTGACGCACGATTGACTTCCAGTCATCGTTAATATCAATGCCGATGATTTCGTTACGCGGGATCATGATGTCATCGACGCTGACTTTTTCCAGATCCAGCACTGACAGCAGCATATCCTGGTTACGGCGTGAAATTTGCGAGCGCGATTCATTCACCAGCGTTCGCAGTTCATCTTTACTCAGCGAACCGCTCACCACGATATCCGTTTTGATGCCCATCATGCGCATAAGTAGCCGCGTGATGGTGTTGAGTAGCCACACCAACGGCATCATCAGAATCTGCAGTGGAGCCAGCAGTACACTGCTCGGATAGGCGACTTTTTCCGGATACAGCGCGGCAATAGTCTTGGGCAGTACTTCGGCAAAAACCAGCACGACAAACGTCAGTACCCCAGTGGCAATGGCGACACCCGCATCGCCATACAGGCGCATACCGACAATGGTGCCGAGCGCGGAGGCCAGAATATTCACCAAATTATTACCGATGAGCACCAGGCTTATCAGGCGGTCCGGCTTACGAAGTAGCTTTTCAACGCGTTTTGCCTGACGATTTCCCTGCTTGGCCCGATGACGTAGACGATAGCGATTCAGGGTCATCATTCCGGTTTCAGAACCGGAAAAATAGGCGGAAATGACCACCATGATGAGAAGCGTGATAATGAGCGTGGTGGTGGAGATGTGTTCCACGTAGGGTTCCTTAAAGATTTAACTCACGAACTGCTGCAGGATACGACTGCCGAAATAGGCCAGCGTTAGAATGCCTGCGCCTGCGACGTTAAACCATACGACGCGACGTCCGCGCCAGCCTTCATGGTAATGCCCCCACAACAGAACGATATAGACAAACCATGCCACGATAGAGAGAACGGCTTTATCAATGTTCTCGGTACTGAACAGGTTATGCATGTAAAACAGGCCAGTGCACAGGGTGAGCGTCAGCAGAACCACGCCAATTTGGGTGATATGAAACATTTTCCGCTCAATACTCATTAGCGGCGGCATCTCATTGCTGAAGGCCAGTTTTTTGTTTTTCAACTGGTAGTCGATCCATGCCAGTTGCAGCGCATACAGTGCGGCGATAATCAGCGTGGCGTAAGCGAATAGCGATAGCCCGATGTGAATCATCATGCCCGGTGTAGCTTCGAGATGGGTGATGAACTCGTTCGGCATAAACGTGGCGAAGGCCAGGTTGATTAGCGCAAAGGCGTAGACAATGGGCAGCAATAGCCAGCCACGATTGCGGGAAGCGACGATAGTCATTACCGTACAGATCATCAGGCTAACCAGCGAGCCGACGTTCAACAGACTCAGGTTTTGTCCGCTTTCACCGCCGGGCAGAATTCGCGCTTCCAGGGCGATAGCATGACTTACCAGCGCGACGACCGCAGAGAGAATAGCCATACGCCGCCAGCCGCTGTTTTTTTGCAGCAGAGCGGGAATAATCAGCGCAAGGCTGACTGAGTAGGCGACAAGGGCAAGCAGAGCAAAAACGGGCATATAGGTGTCGACAGTTGGCCAGTGATAAAGAAAAACAGTATAGCGTTACGTGACCGCTGCTCCAACCGTTGCATAACAACAAAGGCGGCTTCATGTTATACTGCGACAAATTTCTGTTGATGTGTCGCTGTCGCGACCGACCGTTTCCACCCCAGGCGAGAGACAATGTTTGATAATTTAACCGATCGTTTGTCGCGCACGCTGCGCAATATCAGTGGCCGTGGACGCCTTACTGAAGACAACGTTAAAGAGACGCTGCGCGAAGTGCGCATGGCGCTGCTGGAGGCTGACGTAGCGCTGCCGGTAGTGCGTGAGTTTATCAATCGCGTAAAAGAGAAAGCGGTTGGTCATGAAGTTAACAAAAGCCTGACGCCGGGTCAGGAGTTCGTCAAGATTGTCCGTAACGAACTGGTTGCGGCAATGGGCGAAGAAAACCAGACCCTGAATCTGGCTGCACAGCCGCCAGCCGTTGTGCTGATGGCTGGTCTGCAGGGGGCGGGTAAAACGACCAGCGTCGGTAAGCTGGGGAAATTCCTGCGTGAGAAGCACAAGAAGAAAGTGCTGGTGGTCTCCGCGGACGTTTATCGCCCGGCGGCGATAAAACAGCTGGAAACGCTGGCCGAGCAGGTCGGTGTGGACTTCTTCCCGTCGGATGTCGGCCAGAAGCCGGTCGATATCGTTAACGCCGCGCTGAAAGAAGCCAAACTCAAATTCTACGACGTGCTGCTGGTGGATACCGCCGGTCGCCTGCACGTTGATGAAGCGATGATGGACGAAATCAAACAGGTCCACGCTTCTATTAAGCCGGTTGAAACGCTGTTTGTGGTCGACGCCATGACCGGTCAGGATGCCGCGAATACCGCAAAAGCCTTCAATGAAGCGCTGCCGTTAACCGGTGTCGTGCTGACCAAAGTTGATGGTGATGCTCGTGGTGGTGCGGCGCTCTCTATTCGTCATATCACCGGCAAGCCGATTAAATTCCTCGGCGTCGGCGAGAAAACCGAAGCGCTGGAGCCGTTCCACCCGGATCGTATTGCTTCGCGTATTCTCGGCATGGGTGACGTGCTGTCGCTGATCGAAGATATCGAAAGCAAGGTTGACCGCGCGCAGGCAGAGAAATTAGCCAGCAAGCTGAAAAAAGGCGACGGCTTCGATCTCAACGATTTCCTTGAGCAGCTCAACCAGATGAAAAACATGGGCGGCATGGCAAGCCTGATGGGCAAGCTGCCGGGCATGGGGCAGATCCCAGACAACGTGAAATCGCAGATGGACGATAAAGTGCTGGTGCGTATGGAAGCCATCATCAACTCGATGACGATGAAAGAACGCGCTAAGCCGGAAATCATCAAAGGTTCCCGTAAACGCCGTATTGCTGCCGGCTGCGGTATGCAGGTACAGGACGTAAACCGCCTTCTGAAACAGTTCGACGACATGCAGCGCATGATGAAGAAAATGAAGAAAGGCGGTATGGCGAAGATGATGCGTGGCATGAAGGGTATGATGCCGCCAGGCTTCCCTGGTAGATAAATATATCGGGCTACCTAATTTGCCTTTTTGACGTCGGGGTGGGCTCGAAATGCTCACGTACTGCATGTACGTTCCGCTTTCTGCGTGCACACCGACGCCAAACTGGCTGCAACGGTAATGCCCAAGTATAAAGCCTCATCACATGTTGATTGCTTTTTTCCCAGAAATCAGTAAAATTTTCGGGCTTTTAATATGACACCCGGGCTCCGTTCCTCGATGGGGCCTGGGTGTTTTATTCACACAAGAGGATGTTATGGTTACTATTCGTTTAGCTCGTCACGGCGCTAAAAAGCGTCCGTTCTACCAGGTTGTTGTTACCGACAGCCGTAATGCACGCAACGGTCGCTTCATCGAGCGCGTTGGCTTCTTTAACCCAATCGCTAGCGAAAAAGAAGAAGGCACTCGCCTGGATCTGGATCGCATCGCTCACTGGGTTGGCCAGGGCGCGACTATTTCTGATCGCGTAGCTACGCTGATCAAAGCAGCAAACAAAGCAGCTTAATCTGTCACGGTGGTCATGATGAGCAAGCAACTCGCCGCGCAGGCTCCTGTGGAACCCATCGTTTTGGGGAAAATGGGGTCTTCTTACGGTATCCGTGGTTGGCTCAGAGTGTTTTCTTCCACTGAAGACGCCGAAAGCATTTTTGACTATCAGCCCTGGTTTATCCAGAAGGCGGGTCAGTGGCAGCAAGTACAGCTGGAAAGCTGGAAGCACCACAATCAGGATCTGATCATCAAGCTGAAAGGCGTTGACGATCGTGATTCGGCGAATCTACTGACTAATTGCGAAATTGTCGTGGATTCCTCGCAGTTGCCAGCGCTGGAAGATGGTTCCTACTACTGGAAAGACCTTATGGGCTGCCAGGTAGTGACCACTGAAGGTTACGATCTCGGTAAAGTCGTCGATATGATGGAAACCGGTTCGAATGACGTCATTGTCATTAAGGCAAACCTGAAAGATGCGTTTGGTATCAAGGAACGTCTTGTACCGTTCCTCGATGGGCAGGTTATCAAGAAAGTCGATCTCGCTACTCGTACTATCGAAGTAGATTGGGATCCTGGTTTTTAAACCACCGGATAAACGGTAAAAGTCGGCGTTATGGGGATTGGCTTGTGTTTATAGGTATCGTTAGCCTGTTTCCAGAAATGTTCCGCGCAATTACCGATTACGGGGTAACTGGCCGGGCAGTAAAAAATGGCCTGCTGAACATCCAGAGCTGGAGTCCTCGTGACTTTACTCATGACCGGCACCGTACCGTGGACGATCGTCCTTACGGCGGCGGACCGGGGATGTTAATGATGGTGCAACCTTTACGGGACGCCATTCATGCAGCAAAAGCTGCGGCTGGTGAAGGCGCAAAGGTGATTTATCTGTCACCTCAGGGACGCAAGCTTGATCAAGCGGGCGTTAGCGAACTGGCCACGAATCAAAAGCTGATTCTGGTGTGTGGTCGCTATGAAGGAATAGATGAGCGCGTGATTCAAACCGAAATTGACGAAGAATGGTCAATCGGCGATTACGTTCTCAGTGGTGGTGAGTTACCGGCAATGACGCTGATCGACTCCGTTTCTCGGTTTATTCCGGGAGTTCTGGGTCATGAAGCTTCAGCAATCGAAGATTCGTTTGCTGATGGGTTGCTGGATTGCCCGCACTATACCCGACCTGAAGTGTTAGAACAGATGGAAGTACCGGCAGTGTTACTGTCGGGGAACCACGCTGAGATACGTCGCTGGCGTTTAAAACAGTCGCTGGGCCGGACCTGGCTTAGAAGACCTGAACTTCTGGAAAACCTGGCTCTGACTGAAGAGCAAGCAAGGTTGCTGGCGGAGTTCAAAACGGAACACGCACAACAGCAGCATAAACATGATGGGCTGGTCTGAGACCCCCAAATATCAGTTTACCCAGGATAAGAGATTAAATTATGAGCAACATTATTAAGCAACTTGAACAAGAGCAGATGAAGCAGGACGTACCTTCCTTCCGTCCGGGTGATACCGTGGAATGAAAGTATGGGTTGTTGAAGGTTCCAAAAAACGTCTGCAGGCATTCGAGGGCGTGGTTATCGCTATTCGTAACCGCGGTCTGCACTCTGCATTCACTGTTCGTAAAATTTCCAACGGCGAAGGCGTTGAGCGTGTCTTCCAGACTCACTCTCCGGTAGTTGACAGCATTGCTGTTAAACGTCGTGGTGCTGTTCGTAAAGCTAAACTGTACTACCTGCGTGAGCGCACTGGTAAGTCTGCTCGTATCAAAGAGCGTCTTAACTAAGATTCGCGCAAGCGACATCCTGTTAGAAAAGGGCTGGCCGAAAGGCTGGCCCTTTTTTTATTCCGACCTTACTCTTTTGTTTTATTGCAATTGGATGACTGCGCGGCGCGCAGCCAGTTGAAGACTTTTACGGCGTAGCGATCACGACTGCAACCCGGCGGTTTTCAGCACGACCTTTTGACGTCTGATTACTGGCGATCGGGTATTTTTTCCCGAGTCCCTGCGTTGTCAGATTAGTGCGGGGAATGTTGGCGCCCTGTGCCCACGCATCGGCAACCACATTCGCGCGTTTGAGCGACAGCGCTTCGTTGTAGCTGTCTTCGCCGTAGTTATCGGTATGACCATCCATACGCGCATGGTTTAGCCCGGTAGCTGCCAGTTTGGATGCCATTTCCTGGATCTGCTTTTCACTTTCAGGGCGGAGCTTATAGTCGTTTTTGTCAAACAGGATGTTGTCAGACAGACCAAGAGACCAGTCTCCGGAAGCTTCGGTAAATCCGTACGATTTCATGGCTGCAATTTGCTCCGGGGTAAATTTTCCCAGAGGTGCCTGACAGCCTGCCAAAATCAGTAAAAGCAGAAGGAAAGGGGATGATAGACGTTTTAGCATGTGTAAGTCCTTATTTTTTAATAATGCGTTCAGAACGCAAATTTTTGGCCTGATACATATTTTTATCGGCAAGTTCTTGTAATTTCTCGGCAGAGGCATGTTCCCACGTCAGCGCAAAACCAATGCTGAGAGTCATGCTTGCCTGATGACCGTTATGCAGGTCAAAAGGTCGGTTAAACTCGTGTGACAGTGCCGCACATATCCGCTGAACTTCGTATTCAGAGTGAACGCTGTACAGCACCATAGCGAACTCATCGCCGCCAAGTCTGTAGGGGTGATGTCGATTACCACCAAACTCGGACAGCCTGTTTGCAACTTCAATCAGGACCCGATCCCCCGCTGCGTGGCCCCAGGTATCATTAATAAATTTAAAATTATCACCATCAAGAAATAACAGTGCGGAGCTGCTGTGGGCGGCATGGTCATTCATCAGGGCGTTAATGCTGCTGCGAAATGCGGCGCGATTCGCCAGGCCGGTCAGCGGATCGTGTAGCGCCGTACGCAAAAGCTGGGCGTTCTTTGCCTGCAGTTTAAGTTGCCACTCCTCCATCTCGTCCAGCAGGCTATTAAAATCCTGGGCAAAAAGGTGAAACTCTTCAATGCGCTCTTCTGAAACGCGCCGTGAAAAGTTACGGTTGGTACGAACATCATGTACCACCTCGGTTATATTTTGCAGGGCTTCCACGACGCCATTATGTAAATAACGAGTGAGCATTAATGCAATGCCAGAGGCCAACAGAATGCACCCGGTAAGGACGGCCAGCGACAAATAGATGAAATGGCTGATAACACTATCGCGCGCAGTCAATCGCACTTCGCCGATGACGTTGCCATTATGCAAAATAGGTTGAGTGACCGGTTGTGGGAACAGCCAGTGGCTGATAAGTCCGCTGATTTTTTCAGTGGTATCCTGCGCGTTATAGCGCCAGGTGGCGATCACCTTCTGGTTTTTATTACGAACTTCTGCAACGGAAAATTGCCCCTGCTGGCCCAGTGCTGCCAGCGTTTCAGTGGCCGCGACGCCATCAGAAAAAACTAATGCTGCTTCAAGTGTGCGGGTCATGGTTGCAGCGGTCAGATCCAGGTTCTTTTGCGCATACTGTCTCAATGCCAGCACCGAAGAAATGCTGAGCAGCAGCCAGATCAGCGTCATAGTTACCAGAACGCTGATTATGCTGATACGCCGTAATGTCCGCTTAAACGTCGGGCGTGTTATGGGAGAATGGCCCTTATCCATGCTTCTGATTCCGTGCAAGCATTAATACGTCCGGACTGACCCTTACGCCACTGCGTGAAAGGGAATCCATATTTACGGAAAATCTCACATCTTCATCTTTAATTATGAGGCAAAAGGCGCTGCCAATAACGCATTCGGGGTTCTGTTCGGCAATTAATAGCAATGCCTTAGACGGATATTTATTCTTTAATTCCACCTGATAAGTAGGGGATTCTTTTCCAAAATAAAAACCGTCACACTGCGAAACTAATATTTCTTGTTCCGTACGAATGATGACGGGAAGATAGGGTAATGCTCCGGCACTGGTATCTCCCAGGACACTGGAAAAACGCGATGAAGAGAAAATACACAGTTTGGGGGGCCCGGACAGTGCAGGCCAGCGCGTATAACTGACGATGCCGGAAACCATAGCGCGTACAGATTTTGCTTCTTCCGTAACGCTTTGGGCGTACAGCGGTAATCCGGTCAGGAGCAGTGCCAGTAGAAGTATGAGTCGGTAAGAATAGCTCATGAATAGTTACCTACCAGCGTTTGCCGTAAAACGTCGAAATACATTCAAGATTATTTAGGACAAAATAACATTATTTTCCTAAGCCGTCATTATGCCAGGTGGAAAGCTATTAGTGATTTAAGTTAAATCTTAGTAATTTATAAAATATAAGCTATTGTTTAATTTAATCTTATTGAGGTGGCACCTTCGTTTGCTCCTTTTTGCCAGGCACTGTGTAACTGGTCAATATTTTCGACCGTATCACAACTTGGGGGAAAGGTTTTCCCGGTCAAACCTCTGGCGTAAACAAAATCCGGCTGGCAGATTTTACGTTGTCCCTCGGCATAACCCTTAAGATATTCCGTACGATCGACTTCGGGGTCATTGTAGTTGTCGGCAAGAGTTTCATTATCTTTAACGGCATACCCCGAAATGGCATCTTGTATTCCGGCGTCGTACCAGGCGGTTCCCGTCCATGTGGGGGCGTGGGTATAAGGATCTATCTGACATCCGCTAAGAAGTAATAGAAATAGGGTGCTGATGAGTTGCTTCATTGCCTGTACTCCCTCGTTTTTTTAAGCATAGTGGATCTCAATACCGGACGGTGTAAATTTTAATGTACGAAGTGGAGGGCGTATTCTGTCATTAAAGTGTATGTTGTAAATTAAAATTTACGGTTTGTGGATTGAAATCTTTACCTGTTGTGTTATCGTTATCTCCTCCTCGCTGAGGATCAACTATCGCAAACGAGCTAAACAGGATCACCACCATGCAAAAAGACGCGCTGAACAACGTACATATTACCGACGAACAGGTTCTGATGACTCCGGAGCAGCTGAAAGCTGAATTCCCGCTGAGCCAGGCGCAAGAAGCGCAAATCTCCCAGTCGCGTAAAACCATTTCAGATATTATCTCTGGTCGCGATCCGCGCCTGCTGGTGGTATGTGGCCCGTGTTCCATTCACGATCCTGAAATGGCTATTGAGTACGCTCGTCGGTTTAAAGCCCTTGCCGCAGAGGTCAGCGATAGCCTCTACCTGGTGATGCGCGTCTATTTTGAAAAACCCCGTACCACCGTCGGCTGGAAAGGGTTAATTAACGATCCTCATATGGATGGCTCTTTTGATGTTGAAGCCGGCCTGAAAATTGCGCGTCAGCTGCTGCTTGAACTGGTGAATATGGGACTTCCGCTGGCAACTGAAGCGCTGGATCCCAATAGCCCGCAATACCTGGGCGATCTGTTTAGCTGGTCTGCAATCGGTGCGCGTACCACGGAATCGCAGACTCACCGCGAAATGGCTTCCGGTCTTTCGATGCCGGTCGGCTTTAAGAACGGTACTGACGGTAGCCTGGCGACCGCCATTAACGCGATGCGCGCGGCGGCACAGTCGCACCGCTTTGTTGGTATTAACCAGGCTGGACAGGTTGCACTGCTGCAAACTCAGGGTAACCCGGACGGTCACGTGATCCTGCGCGGTGGTAAAGCGCCGAACTACAGCCCGGCGGATGTCGCCCAGTGCGAAAAAGAAATGGAGCAGGCGGGACTACGACCTTCTCTGATGGTAGATTGCAGTCATGGTAACTCCAATAAAGATTACCGCCGCCAGCCTGCCGTGGCTGAATCCGTGATTGCACAAATCAAAGATGGCAATCGCTCGATCATTGGCTTGATGATTGAAAGTAATATTCACGAAGGCAACCAGTCTTCTGAACAGCCGCGTAGCGAAATGAAATACGGCGTGTCTGTAACTGATGCCTGCATTAGCTGGGAAATGACGGATGCGCTACTGCGTGAAATTAGCCAGGATTTAAACGGCCAGCTGTCGGCGCGTGTAGCATAAGAGGTTGGTTATGGTTGCTGAATTGACCGTATTACGCGATCAAATTGATGAAGTCGACAAGGCACTGCTGGGTTTACTGGCACGTCGCCTGGAGCTGGTGGCCGAAGTCGGTGAAGTAAAAAGCCGCTTTGGGCTGCCTATCTACGTGCCGGAACGGGAAGCCTCTATGCTGGCCTCCCGCCGGGCGGAAGCGGAAGCCCTTGGCGTGCCGCCGGACCTGATTGAAGATGTGCTGCGCCGGGTTATGCGCGAGTCTTACTCCAGTGAGAACGACAAAGGATTTAAAACGCTTTGTCCTTCTCTGCGACCGGTGGTGATTGTCGGCGGCGGCGGTCAGATGGGACGTCTTTTCGAAAAAATGCTCACCCTGTCAGGTTATCAGGTACGGATCCTGGAACAGCAGGACTGGGATCGTGCGCCGGAGATCGTCTCTGATGCGGGCATGGTGATCGTCAGCGTGCCGATCCACGTCACTGAGCAGGTGATCGCCAAATTACCGCGTCTGCCGTCCGACTGCATCCTGGTGGATCTGGCTTCGGTGAAAAATGGTCCTTTGCAGGCGATGCTGGCGGCGCACGACGGCCCGGTGGTGGGATTACACCCCATGTTTGGCCCGGACAGCGGCAGTCTGGCAAAGCAGGTCGTCGTCTGGTGTGACGGACGTCAGCCGGAAGCTTATCAGTGGTTTCTGGAACAAATTCAGGTGTGGGGTGCGCGACTGCATCGGATCAGTGCTGTTGAACACGACCAGAACATGGCATTTATTCAGGCATTGCGTCACTTTGCGACCTTTGCTTACGGTCTGCATTTAGCGGAAGAGAATGTTCAACTGGAGCAGTTACTGGCACTCTCTTCGCCGATTTATCGCCTTGAACTGGCGATGGTCGGACGTCTGTTTGCCCAGGATCCGCAGCTCTATGCCGATATCATTATGTCGTCTGAGAGTAACCTTGCGCTGATCAAACGCTACTACCAACGTTTTGGTGAGGCGATTGGTTTACTGGAGCAGGGCGATAAGCAAGCGTTCATCGACAGCTTCCGTAAGGTGGAGCACTGGTTTGGTGATTATGCGAAACGCTTCCAGAATGAAAGCCGTACTTTGTTGCGCCAGGCTAACGATAGTCGCCAATAAATACGATGCTTGATGGCAACGCTGATGCGTTGTATCAGTCATACAAGGATCGGCTAAATAGAATGCCGGAGAAGCGTAGCGCCATCCGGCATTGTCAAACGTTAGCTTGGATCGACCGGCACCACATTCTCACTTGGATAGCAGCCAAGTACTTTCATCGAGCGCGTAATCTCACCTAACTCCTTCAATGCTTTTTGTATCTGGGGTGATTCCAGGTTGGCCTGGATATCAAGATAAAACATTTCTTCCCACGGATTGCCGTGAATCGGGCGTGACTCCAGTTTAGTCATAATCAGATTATGGTTGCGCAGTACCAGCAGAGCTTCTACCAGCGCACCGGCTTGTTGTCCTGTCGCCATCAGCAACGTGGTTTTTGCTGGCACCTGATCGGAAACATTGATTGC
The DNA here is from genome assembly GCF_002850715.1 of Citrobacter sp. L55. Lineage (NCBI taxonomy): Bacteria > Pseudomonadati > Pseudomonadota > Gammaproteobacteria > Enterobacterales > Enterobacteriaceae > Citrobacter > Citrobacter sp. L55. The sequence goes on from NZ_KZ559420.1 coordinate 38,739, forward strand.
CTTGCGCGCCAGTACCACGAAGCGGGTGATGTTTTGCGTCTGATTAGCTTCGATATGCTCAAGAACCTGCAAACCGTATAGTACGCCTCCGGCTTCGCTCCCCAGAGCCGCCACGCGCGGTGAGTTAGCCTGCGCAACTTTTTCCATCGCCGCCGAGGTGCTTTCGGTGTACTCAATCTTCCAGTGTGGGTAACGACTCAGGAATTTGCTGCACTGCTGGAATGGCTGCGGATGGCTATATACCGTTTCAATGGTCTCGAGATCTGTCGTGCCGGACACCAGTAGGCAGTGGTCAATCGTGATAGTCATCTCGCCAACGATAGACAGGCTGGTGTGCTGTAGCAGGTCGTAAACGTCGTTAATCCCACCGGAACTGGTGTTTTCAATCGGAACCACTGCGTAGTCAGCTTGTCCGGTTTCGACCTGATTAAAGATATCGGCAAATTTCGCGCAGCCGCTTTCTATAAATTGTTCAAAATGGCGGGCAGCATACTGGCGTGCGGCAAGATGAGAATATGACCCTTTTGGCCCAAGGAAAGCAACGCGTGCTGAGTGCGGGTTAATTTTGTTCAGATGCTGCTGGAGCAGTGCCTGCTGAGTCAGGACGGAGTCTTCGATTATGAGCTGGAACAGGCGAGTGATGTAGTGAGCATCAAGATGATGTGCTTTGCCAAGCTGAATCAGTCGGTCCAACAGATCGCGCTCACGGTCGATATCACGAACTGGACGATGTGAAAGCAGCTTAGCTTTGCCAACTTCTACGGCCAGTCCACGTCGCTCAGCCAGCAGGGCCAGTAATTTTTCATCCAGCGTGCTGATCTTATCGCGCAGCGCCAGCAATGGGTTTTCCGATGTCATAGTGTTGCCTTTCTTGTTATCAATAAAAAAGGCCCCCCGTTGTGGGAGGCCTTATTGTTCGTCTTCGCATTCTTTATCACACGACGAAACGCCTCCCATTCAGGGGAAGGTAAAAAAGAATGCGAAGAAGAACGGGACAAGTTTCATGTAATTTTCCTTTGGCTACGTCAGTAAAGTACCCGTACTGTTTTCACCCTGTCAACAAAAAACGCGCCCGGAGGCGCGTTGGCGATACACTCAATGTAAGGGACTACTCTTCTTCTGCTTCGACGAAGTTGGCGTCTTTGACTGAAGTTGTTGCACGACGGGCTTCGCCTTTGTGCTGCACTTTATTGAGCTGCCGTTCCAGCTTGTTGATCAAATCGTTAATTGCGGTGTACATATCCTCGTGTTTTGCGCTGGCGACCAGATGTCCGTTCGGTGTATTGATGGTGGCATCAGCAATGAAACCCTGCGGCTCCTTAGACAGAATGATATGTGGATTAATCAGATGAGTTTGCCATTTTTCGAGTTTGGCGAGACGGTCTGCGACATGCTGGCGAATTGCCGGAGTAATTTCCATTTGTTTACTGGTAATGTTCATTGTCATAAATTTTACCTCTTGTCTTTCCCGTCTTGGTGATTCCAGCATACCGTTCCTAATGTCAAAATGTGTGATATTAATCACATTTTTTTGTCGCTTTTTGTCAAGAAAACCTTTTTGTGAGGCACCGCAGGAACAAGCGATTTTTTACTTGAGGAATACCTGAAAGCAGGCCATATTTGATGAGATGCGTTGCGGCTAAACCGCTTCAGTTGTTGTGTTTACGGATAAAAAAACGGCAGCCTTTGGGCTGCCGTTTGCATTCTGAGATAAATCAGGTATTGCTGCTGTTGGCGGCAATGATTTTCGCTACTTTTTCTGCCTGCGCATTCATCTGCATCTGGCGATAAGCATTTTCCATCAACGGCAGGGCATTGCGTGTTGCTTGAGTATCCGGGAAGTCGCGCAGCATGCCTTCTACACGGTTTACCACGGCAACCCATGCACCGCGGGCAGTGTAGTATTCCACAACGGAATATTCATACTTCGCCAGACGGTCTTTCAGGAATACCAGACGTTTGGTGGCGTCAGTGGTGTACTGGCTGTTCGGATAGCCACGTACCAGTTTGGAAAAGTCATTAAACGCAGCTCGGGCATGTTGCGGATCGCGATCGCTGCGATCAACACCAAAGAATCCTTGCAGTGCGCTATCATCCAACGCCATATTGGTCAGGCCACGCATATACATGACATAATCAATGTTAGGGTGTGTCGGGTTAAGACGAATAAAACGATCGATGGCAGCCTGAGCAAGTGGCAGATCGGCGTTTTTGTAGTAGGCGTAGATGAGATCTAATTGCACCTGCTGAGAATACGGTCCAAATGGATAACGGTTATCCAACGCTTCTAATTGCGTTATTGCCTGTTTCCAGTTACCGTCCTGCAGCTTTTGCTGAGCAGTCGCGTAGATTTCATTTGGCGGATTATCGGGCACCTCTTCCTTTGAACCAGAGCAACCCGCCAAAAACAGGCTCAACGTGGCTGCTGCCACCAGATATTTCATGCGCGTCATGACGTTTTGACTTTCCTCAAAATGTTTTACGGGAGATTCTCTGTTCCTGCTCCCGGTTAAGACCAGCTACAATAGCACACTATATTAAACGGCAAAGCCGTAAAACCCAACGTTAAACGAAGAAGCAGTTTATGGCACAACGAGTAGAACTCACCGCAACAGTCTCCGAAAATCAGCTCGGTCAACGCTTAGATCAGGCTTTGGTCGAATTGTTCCCTGATTATTCGCGATCGCGCATAAAAGAATGGATCCTTGACCAGCGCGTACTGGTAAATGGCAATCTTTGCGATAAACCGAAAGAAAAAGTGTTGGGTGGAGAGCGCGTCTCCATCACTGCAGAAATTGATGAAGAGGTTCGTTTTGAACCTCAGGATATCCCACTGGATATCGTTTATGAAGATGACGATATTCTTGTCATCAACAAACCCCGTGACCTCGTAGTGCATCCGGGTGCCGGTAATCCTGATGGCACGGTATTGAATGCATTACTGCATTACTACCCGCCAATCGCGGATGTTCCACGTGCTGGTATCGTGCACCGTCTGGATAAAGACACGACCGGATTAATGGTGGTGGCAAAAACCGTTCCGGCGCAAACGCGTCTGGTGGAGTCGCTGCAGCTGCGTGAAATTACCCGTGAGTACGAAGCCGTGGCGATTGGTCATATGACGGCAGGCGGAACCGTTGAGGAACCGATTAGCCGCCACCCGACCAAGCGTACGCACATGGCGGTACACCCGATGGGGAAACCGGCGGTGACGCACTATCGCATTATGGAACACTTCCGTGTGCACACGCGTCTGCGGCTGCGTCTGGAAACCGGACGTACGCACCAGATCCGCGTGCACATGGCGCATATCACCCATCCGCTGGTGGGCGATCAGGTCTACGGCGGTCGTCCGCGTCCCCCGAAAGGCGCTTCTGACGAATTTATCTCCGTGCTGCGTAAGTTCGATCGTCAGGCGCTGCACGCGACTATGCTGCGTTTATATCACCCAATTTCAGGTATCGAAATGGAATGGCATGCACCGATTCCACAAGATATGGTGCAATTGATTGAAGTGATGCGCGCTGATTTCGAAGAACATAAGGATGATATTGCCTGGTTATGAGTAAGCTAATTGTCCCGCAGTGGCCGATACCGCAAGGTGTTGTTGCGTGTAGTTCTACCCGTATTGGCGGTGTTAGCATGCCGCCTTATGATTCGCTGAATCTGGGCGCCCATTGCGGTGACAACCCGGAGCATGTTGTAGAGAACCGCAAGCGGCTGTTTGCTGCGGGCAATCTGCCGTCAAAGCCAGTCTGGCTGGAGCAGGTCCACGGTAAGGATGTCCTGAAACTGACCGGCGAGCCTTATGCCTCCAAACGTGCGGATGCTTCTTACAGCAATACGCCGGGCACCGTGTGTGCCGCGATGACGGCCGACTGTCTGCCGGTGCTGTTTTGCAATCGCGCAGGAACGGAAGTCGCGGCGGCACATGCGGGTTGGCGCGGATTATGCGCCGGCGTGCTGGAAGAGACGGTGGCGTGTTTTGCCGACAAACCTGAAAACATTATTGCCTGGCTAGGCCCGGCGATTGGCCCGAACGCGTTTGAAGTGGGAGCAGAAGTTCGCGCAGCGTTCATGGCGAAAGATCCGCAAGCGGACCTCGCATTTGTACCGCATGGTGATAAATATCTGGCGAATATTTACCAGCTTGCGCGTCAGCGTCTGGCAAATATCGGAGTAGAGAACATCTACGGCGGCGACCGTTGCACGTTCAGCGAAAGTGAGACGTTCTTCTCTTATCGTCGCGACAATACCACGGGTCGTATGGCAAGTTTTATTTGGCTGATATAACCTAAAGAATCAAGACGATCCGGTACGTGTAATTTTCTTTTCACATAATTCAGGTCATTCACCTTGAATAATTGAGGGATGACCTCATTTAATCTCCAGTAGCAATTTTGACCTGTTATGGGAGGAGTTATGCGTCTGGATCGTCTTACTAATAAATTCCAGCTTGCTCTTGCCGATGCCCAGTCACTCGCATTGGGGCACGACAATCAATTCATCGAACCACTTCATCTAATGAGCGCCTTGCTGAATCAGGAAGGGGGATCGGTACGTCCTTTATTAACGTCTGCTGGCATTAACGCTGGCCAGTTACGTACAGCCATTGACCAGGCGTTGAGCCGGTTGCCGCAGGTAGAAGGTACCGGCGGTGATGTGCAGCCTTCTCAGGATCTGGTGCGTGTACTGAATCTTTGCGACAAGCTGGCGCAAAAACGTGGGGACAACTTTATTTCGTCAGAACTGTTCGTACTGGCGGCGCTTGAGTCACGCGGTACGCTGACCGATTTACTAAAATCAGCAGGTGCGACGACCGCGAATATCACTCAGGCAATTGAACAAATGCGTGGAGGTGAAAGCGTGAATGACCAGGGGGCTGAAGACCAACGTCAGGCCTTGAAAAAATATACCGTCGACCTGACCGAACGTGCCGAGCTGGGCAAACTCGATCCGGTTATCGGCCGTGATGAAGAAATTCGCCGTACCATTCAGGTACTGCAGCGGCGTACTAAAAATAACCCGGTGTTAATCGGCGAACCAGGTGTTGGTAAAACGGCCATCGTTGAAGGGCTGGCCCAACGAATTATCAATGGTGAAGTGCCGGAAGGCTTAAAAGGTCGCCGTGTGCTGGCGCTGGATATGGGCGCGCTGGTGGCTGGGGCCAAATATCGTGGTGAGTTTGAAGAACGCTTAAAAGGCGTGCTGAACGATCTCTCGAAACAGGAAGGCAATGTCATCCTGTTTATTGATGAGCTGCATACCATGGTTGGGGCGGGTAAAGCCGATGGCGCAATGGACGCCGGGAACATGCTGAAACCGGCGCTGGCACGCGGGGAACTGCACTGTGTAGGCGCAACAACGCTTGATGAATATCGCCAGTACATCGAAAAAGATGCGGCGCTGGAACGTCGTTTCCAGAAAGTATTTGTAGCCGAACCTTCAGTAGAAGACACCATCGCGATTCTGCGTGGCCTGAAAGAACGTTATGAGCTGCACCACCATGTGCAGATCACTGACCCGGCGATTGTTGCGGCAGCTACGCTATCTCACCGCTATATTGCCGATCGTCAGTTGCCGGACAAAGCTATCGACCTTATCGATGAGGCGGCATCCAGCATTCGTATGCAGATTGACTCCAAGCCGGAGGAACTCGACAGACTCGACCGCCGTATTATCCAGCTCAAACTGGAACAGCAGGCATTAATGAAAGAGTCTGATGAGGCGAGTAAAAAACGTCTCGATATGCTCAACGAAGAGCTGGACGATAAAGAGCGCCAGTATTCTGAATTAGAAGAAGAGTGGAAAGCTGAAAAAGCATCCCTTTCGGGAACGCAAACTATCAAGGCTGAGCTGGAGCAGGCGAAAATCGCCATCGAACAGGCGCGTCGCGTCGGCGACCTGGCGCGGATGTCTGAACTGCAGTACGGCAAAATTCCTGAACTGGAAAAACAGCTGGAAGCAGCCACCCAGTCTGAAGGCAAAACCATGCGTCTGCTGCGTAATAAAGTCACGGATGCAGAAATTGCAGAAGTGCTGGCGCGCTGGACCGGGATCCCGGTTGCTCGCATGCTGGAAGGCGAACGGGAAAAACTGTTGCGTATGGAGCAGCAGTTGCACAGCCGCGTGATTGGCCAGAACGAAGCGGTGGAAGCCGTTTCTAACGCCATCCGTCGTAGCCGTGCTGGCTTGTCCGATCCGAATCGCCCGATTGGTTCGTTCTTGTTCCTCGGCCCAACCGGTGTCGGTAAAACTGAACTGTGCAAAGCGCTGGCAAACTTTATGTTCGACAGTGATGATGCCATGGTGCGTATCGATATGTCCGAGTTTATGGAGAAACACTCGGTGTCTCGTCTGGTCGGGGCACCTCCGGGATATGTCGGCTATGAGGAAGGTGGATATCTGACAGAAGCGGTACGTCGTCGTCCTTACTCTGTCATCCTGCTGGATGAAGTGGAGAAAGCGCACCCGGATGTGTTCAATATTCTGTTGCAGGTGCTTGACGATGGTCGTCTGACTGACGGGCAGGGGAGAACGGTCGACTTCCGTAATACGGTTGTCATCATGACCTCGAACCTAGGGTCCGATCTGATTCAGGAACGCTTCGGCGAGCTGGACTACGGCCACATGAAGGATATGGTCCTGGGCGTCGTGAGCCATAATTTCCGCCCGGAATTCATCAACCGTATAGATGAAGTTGTTGTATTCCATCCGTTGGGTGAGCAGCACATTGCTTCTATTGCACAGATCCAACTGCAACGTCTGTACAAACGTCTGGAAGAGCGTGGCTATGAAATCCATATCTCTGACGAGGCGCTTAAACTGCTGAGTGCGAATGGTTACGATCCGGTGTATGGCGCACGTCCACTCAAACGTGCTATCCAGCAACAGATCGAAAACCCGCTGGCGCAGCAAATTCTGTCTGGTGAGCTGATTCCAGGCAAAACGATTCGGCTGGAAGTGAATGACGATCGCATTGTGGCAGTGCAGTAAGTCACAAAACGACAATAAACGAGCCCTGCGGGGCTCGTTTTTGTTTAAAAACAAAGCAAAAATCAATGTAATGGTTGAAAAGTAGTCGCTTGATAAGTTTTTTGTATTTTTAACTTGTCAGCCTGAAATAACTCCCTATAATGCGCCTCCACTGACACGGAACAACGGATTACAAACCGCCGGGTCAGCGGAGAAAGGCGAAAATAAACGCTTGACTCTGTAGCGGGATGGCGTAATATGCACACCCCGCGCCGCTGAGAAAAAGCGAAGCGGCACTGCTCTTTAACAATTTATCAGACAATCTGTGTGGGCACTCGAAGATACGGATTCTTAACGTCGCAAGACGAAAAATGAATACCAAGTCTCTGAGTGAACACGTAATTCATTACGAAGTTTAATTCACGAGCATCAAACTTAAATTGAAGAGTTTGATCATGGCTCAGATTGAACGCTGGCGGCAGGCCTAACAC
>NZ_KZ559421.1:0-45298 GCF_002850715.1 Citrobacter sp. L55
ACCCGAAATACCGCGATGCGTATTCCACCCACATTCCGGCGGTGATACTGGCCGTAAACAACAATCCGATGCGCTTCACCGACCGCAGCGGCGGCGTGTCGCGTCGCCGGGTGATAATGCATTTCCCGGAACAGATAGCCCCGGAAGAACGCGACCCTAAACTGAAAGATAAAATCGCCCGCGAGCTGGCCGTCATCGTGCGCCAGCTTATGCAGACGTTCAGCGACCCGATGACCGCGCGCACGTTGCTCCAGTCGCAGCAGAACTCCGACGAGGCACTCAGCATCAAGCGCGACGCCGACCCGACGTTCGATTTTTGCGGCTACCTAGAAGCACTGCCGGAGCCTGAGGGTATGTATATTGGCAATGCCAACATCATTCCGCGTCAGCCGCGCCTGTATCTGTATCATGCCTATCTGGCGTATATGGAAGCCCACGGCTACAAGAATACCCTGAGCCTCACCATGTTCGGTAAGGGGTTGCCAGCCATGCTGAAAGAGTACGGGCTAAGTTATGAGAAGCGCCGAAAAAATCAGGGTATACAAACCAATCTCGCACTAAGAGAGGAAAGCAACGCCGACTGGCTGCCGAAATGTGATGACCTCATAGCGAAATAACCTAACCTGACCGGCAATAGCCGGTCTTTTTTTTATACTCTCAATCCAGACATCATACACAATTAAAGATACAGTTCTGAGTGAGAATTGATTCAATGCAATGAAATAATCGTATGATTGCATTGCAATGAAGGAAGTCGCTATACTTCACTTATCACGGCTAATTTCTCCATATTAATAGCATTTACAGGCAGTTATTAAATGACAACTCTCAATTATCAAGGAATTTCAATGGAACTATACACAGGCAGCTCCGATGAAAAAGATGCAAGTTATCTCCTTTCTTATTTGGATGAGGTTTTAACCCCTGCATCTGAAGAATTTTTCACAATACTAAACAACAACACACTGAATCTTCATCATGTATTTTCATTTAACGCAATATTGGCCCATGTTGTTGATTACATGATATTCATTGCAAAAAATAAAATTAAAATAACCAGAACTGATTTCATTAAAAGCTTCGATGAACGATATAAAGTGGATGGAAGTAAGCACATTAGCAATAAGTTTGCTCTTTTGGATGCGATTAACAACTCATTCAAGCACGTTGAACTGGATAAAAAAAGATATAAAGAACTTATAGAAAAATATGGGGATTTGTCTTTTCACAGTCTTAAAGCTGATGGTGGTAAGGTTTTCTTTGAAATGCCCCTATACAAATTTGATTATGCGAGGGTAGTGCTTAGACCTATATCAAATATTTTCAACTGCCAGTTAAGAAATATTAGTGACATTGACGATTTCATAAATGGAAGAATTTATGGCAGTAGTGGTTATGGGCATTTCGACTACGATTATGAGCCTTGGGATGCCATTGATAGGATGATAGATTACTGTAATGCTGAATGCATGGACTGCGGCGAAAGTGACAGAAATTGTGATTGTCAAAATTTCATTTATGAAAGTAAAAATGGCCAATTTAACCCAGATACAGATCCAAGATTCAATTTCGACGATGTGATGTCTAACATTAGTGGAACAAGAGAGTGGCGAAAATGACCGCAAGTGCTTAAGGATTCATATGGTATATCCTCTGCGAGCCAGTAAAATGAACAGTAAAGTGTTCACTGTTCACCAACCATTCACCTTGTAACATTATGATTATAAAAGATAAATAAACGAAGTGAACAGTGTGAACAGTTTTTCTAAAAAAAAGTTTTTTTCTCAAAGTGATTCATGCAAAGCATGGTTTGATTAAGTTCAGGTATTACTGCAACAAACCACCATTGGTATACGCTTAGGTATACCAATGAAAGTTGAATTGATTAAAACCCTGTATAAACAAATGATTATCGGCATTATTCAGACTCCGCCAGCACCAAAATTCTCCATCGGTGATTACCAGAGTCATCCGATGAAGTCCTAATAGCCCGCACGGCGCAAGCCCTGCGGGCTTTTTTGTGCCCTCAATTTGTCCCACGAAGTCCGAAGAGAACTAATTAAATCCGAACCTTTTAGGCCCATTGATAGGCCCAACGAAAAGCTCTATTGTTTTCGTTGGGCCTAAACGCATGGAGACTTACACATACTTAATATATCCATGCTTAATAACGACAACCACTTATTATTTAACCTAACATTAAATGCGTCTTTTTGCCCCACCACAAAATTACCGTATTGATCGCTCACAGCTGCACAAAATGGATAAATACCGTCATCAGAACTTACAGTTTTTTCCTAAAGCCAGCGCTTCGTTCGTGTGCCATGCTTAATCACGCTAATAACTTATAACGCTAAGCGAGGATATTATGAAAAAGTCAATTATCGCATTATCTGCAATTCTGCTGGCTTCTCCCGTTATTGCCGCGACGACACACGCAACTGATAATGATGTAGCCGCCGCGCACGAAAATGCCAATACCGCAAAAGAAAAACTGCATCAGGCACAGAATCAAGGCGAAGAGCAACAGTTAAAAGCAAAACATGCTGCTGAAGGTAAACAAGATGACCTGAGCAGTAAAGTGAGTGAAGGCTCACAAAAAGCCTGGAATACAACCAAAGAAGGTACTGAAAAAGGTTGGAATGCAACAAAAGAAGGTACCGAGAAAGGCTGGAATAAGACCAAAGAAGGTGCTGCCTCCGTTGAGAAAAAAGTCAGCGAGTAATCTTCCATCCATTCAATAATAAAAAGCCGCTTTCGCGGTTTTTTATTATTAGCAATCCTTATAATAAACGTAGAAACGCATTAAAGGGTATTGGTTTACTGAACAGATACCCCTGACCAAAGCTAACGTTAATCCGTCGCAGTCTCTCCATCTGTTCTTCACTTTCTATTCCTTCCGCCACCAGTGGGATCCTGGCTAGTTCAGACAGGTGAACAATATTGCTGATGATAGTATCACTCACGCCGCCTTTACCCAGTGAGTCGATAAACATCTTATCAACTTTCAAGAACCGCGGCGAAATGCGTTGCAGCGCAGCATAGTTAGAATATCCGGTCCCAAAGTCATCCAGGGCTAGCGCAGCGCCTGCCTCTTTCAAGCGTCTAAGAACACTTTCACGGATCAGATTCTGCTGCCGTTCGGTGATTTCCAGCATTACGCCAATATGAAACAAGTTCATCCGCTGAATAAAGGCGATAGTGGCATCGGTAAATTCATGATCCTCCAGTGAAAATGGAGGTACGTTAATACCGATATGAAATGGTATATCACACTGAGCCCTAAGGCACCGCATATCAACCTCTACCTGCGTCAACAATTTTAGCGTCAGCGCATTAATCAAGCCGCTATGTTCAGCCGTGTGGATAAATTCGTTAGGGGGAATAATTCCCTGCTCAGGGTGATTCCAGCGAACAAGCACTTCAGCCCCGACGATTTTTCCGCAAGCGAGTTCAACGACGGGCTGATAAAACGGAATAAATTCATCATTATTAATCGCACGCTGCAGTATTTTTATCGGTGATATCCGCTGCGCCCGGCGTAAGTGGAAATATAACAGCAAAGACAGAACCACAAATAAAATAAGAAGATAATGATTATCCCGCACATAATCCGCAATGCCATCCTGTGAATCCGTCACAATCCAGAAAGGATAGTTTTGCGAGGCCATCTGCACGAAAGGATGTTTTTCTGGATACAATAAAAAATGCACATCAATTTTTTCTTTACGGGCAAAATCCATAAGAATTTTATCGATCGCCGCTTTATATACTGCAACAGCCACCACCTGCCCCTGAAACGGAAAATAGATTATATACATCTCCGTGTTCAGCCGATAAATCTGTTCAATCATCAGTGAGTGTGTAGTCGTTCCATTGGAAATAATCCCCGGCGATTCTCGACCTTCAAGAGAAGAGCAGTTCCACTCACCGTTCCTGATGATACTGACTGAACGAATCTTCTCGCCAGACGCCGTAAGAAGACGCAATTTTCGTAGCAGATCGTCAGTGCAATTCTCTTGTATATGTGCGCTGGCTAACACAGCCAGTGTATTTACGTCGTCAAATATCGTATCGATTTCTTCGACCAGGCTATTTATCGCGTGTTCTCTGACAAGTTGTCCCTCTCTATCCCATTGCTGCCATGACGTCAGCACACCGGCCAGAAGAAAAAGCAACACCAGCATGATGGGTGTGATTTTCTTGGTTACAGACATGATTAACTCGTGTTGTTGAACAGAGCGCCCCGAAGGACGCTTTTTGAGATTATTTCAGGAGGAAATGGCCTGACTGACATGCGCCAGTCTGGCTGAAATTGCCCGGTAGAATCAGCTTAGAAGTTCCATTTCACACCTACCATCGCAGCGCTGTCGTTATACCCTTTATCGCCAGCCTGAACCCCGATATTGCCCCACAGATTAAGACGAGGACTCACCTGTCCCTCCACACCCACTTTTACCTCGGCAATATTTTTCGCTCCATCCTGGCGCACATTCACGCCATCCATGGTCGTACTGAAATCGCGTGAATTGTGCAGCCAGTTCAGCTCGGCAAACGGCTGGAATTCACGCTCTTTAGCGTTATCCATCTGGTGATGGCTCTTAATCCAAGTTTTCAGGCCCAGTCTGGTCTGCACATTACCATTATCGTTGCTGGTGATACGGGTACCGTTACTTTCACGATGGTCGTTCGCTTTCACTCCCATCCAGACTGCCTGCGCCTGAGGTTGTATGTACCATTCGTTCAGCGTTCCGTGACTGCCGGCAAACTCGCCCATTTTTTGGGCATATCCCATTTCCAGCGAAGCGGTAACCCCTTTCGATTTGTACGATTCGCCTTGCAGGTCATCGCCTTTAACATTGTTATCAAACCAGCTGTACTGAGCCCAGCTGTCCAGCCAGGCGCCGTTATGCGACGCATCATTGGCATACCACGTGGCATAAACGCCGGTGCTGTAGCCATTCACTGAGCCTTTTGAACGATAGCCCGTGCGTGAAGACTGGGTATTGCTGTGATCGTTACCGTAGCCCGCCATCACGCCAAGGTGCCAGCGATCAAGCCCATTCTGGCTCCATTGCGCAATGTCGCCCCCCAGTTGCAATACGTAACGGTTGCTCTGGGTTTTCAACTGGCCGCTACCGTCACGCCAGTTGTTGTGCCCACCGACGTGGCGCATCCACATGCTGGTGACTTTCTGCTCGCCGGTCAGGGCATCGATATACTGCGTTTCGCCCAGACGATCGTGCAAACGGGTGACGAACATGTTGTTGGCTGCCGCCAGGTTAGCCGTGTAGCTGCCGCCTTCCGGACGCAGATCTTTATCGGGATCCGGATCCGGGTTTGGCTGCGGATCGGGATTGGTTTTACCGCTGGTCAGATACCAGTTGCCGCTGTTTTCATCCTGACCACGTCCAAGGCTGTAGTCATATGCCCCCGCCACAATACGGCCAGCCTGAATAAACTCACCATCCGATACGCCATCAACATGGATAACTTCGATACCATCAATCGTTGCGGCACCTTTCCCACCGGCGTTAGTGACGCTGACAGAAGTAGTGCCACTGGTATCACCTTTCACCACCAGCTTATCCGTAACGGAATTGTCATCCCCCAGCGCAGTGTTTAAGGAAAGATGACCATCATTACCCGTGTAATTGCCATTGACCACCAGTTGATTACCGGCCTGCTGACCATTCACACCGGTTGCGAGGATACCGCTGTTAACCAGGTTTCCCTCTACAGTGAACAGGAGGTTGTCACCGGTCCCGGTACCCACCTGCAGCACACCGGCGTTATTCACATTACCTGCGACTCCCCCTACGCCCGAGAGCATCCCCGCCGTAGCTATGTTGACCTCGGTACTGGCAAGCGTGACGGGAGATGTGCCGTCACCCAGAACCAGGCCGCCCTGCTCAATATCCGTTTTCCCCGTCCAGGCGGCGTTATCACCGACAGTAATGGATCCGGCTCCCAGCTTGGTCACGTCGCCGCTACCATAAACGTCGTTATTAAGCTGCCAGTCGGTATGACTGTCCAGCACCAGTGAACCGCTATTGCGCACCTCTGCGCTGCCCAGATTTTCTGCGGTGAACGCGGTGAGCCGGGAATCCGCATCAATAGCAAATTGTCCCGTAAAGGCACTATTATTGCCCACCAGCGCGACATCGCTTTCGGTAAGTTCAATCCGTCCGGCATCGCTGATGCTGTTGTAAAGTACACCTGCCGCCTTATTCATCGTCAGCGTTCCCGTCGCCACAATATCGCCCGTGCCGAGACCCAGCGTCGTGTTCATCAGCACGCGCGCGCCTTCTGCAATGGTCGTTTTTGCCGTCAGCGTGCTGTTTTCACCGGTGATGGTCAGCGTATCGCCATTGATGTTTAGCGCGCCGTTTCCGGTCAATATTCCATCGGCTGTTCCGCCCTGCTCCAGGGTCAGGCTACCGCCATTGATGTTCAGCAGTGAGTCAGCCCCCGCCGTCAGCTTACCGACAGTCTGGCTATGACCATTCATGTCAAAACCGGTATCGGCGGCCAGACGTAGTTCACCGGTCTGTCCCAGAACATTATCGTTTTTCATCAGCAGGTTGCCGCTGCGCACATCGGTGATACCGGTGTAATCGTTATCCATATTCGATAGCGATACCGTCTGGCCTTTGGCGCTGTCAAACGCCAGATCGCCACTGCCAGTCACGCGAGCGCTCAGATCTGCAGCATTACCGGTTTTTCCGTTCGCATCCAGGACCAGTGCATTGTCTCCGGATGCGAGCAGTTCGACTTGTGTCAGACCATAGCTAATGTACAGTCCATCATCGTTATCCCCTCCGGTGAGGCGATAATCATAGGTTCCATTCGCAACAATCTCGCCATTTTGGCTGATACCGGCTTCAACCCCATCGCTGATGATATTGCCATTGCTATCGGTCAGCGTCAGATTGCCCGCACCGCCGGTGACGGAAGAATCAGATGTTGCCAGTTGAATCAGGGACTGCGCATCGTCCTGCTCAAGAAGTGATAGCGTGGTATCAGCCAGCGGACGATCGTTTGTAATCGTGCCGGTATCAACCTGCACGGTTCCGCGTCCGGAGAGATCCATCGCGCCAGCATGAATTGTTCCTTCGGAACTGCTCTGCCCCGGCGTCACCCCGTCAAAGCTGATGGTGCCGCCGTTAAACGCCAGGCCTCCGATATTTTGCTCACCAGACCCCACGTGGGTGACGTTCCCCTCGCCTACATTTAATGTTGCCTGGCTCAGCGCCTGAGTGTTTAATCCAGCCAGCTCAAAGGTGCTGTTCGTTAGCGCCAGCGTACCGTTGAATCCATCTGCCGTATTGTTGCTGGTAAAATCAAACGCATTACCGCTGGCATCAACGGCGACAGTTCCGGTTCCCGCCAGATGGCTATTAAAAGCCAGCGCAGCGTCAGAATTCAGCGACAAGGTGCTGGTCGTATCAATGTTGTAACCCGTACCGGTCGCATCGTTTTGGTTATCACCCAACGCAAAATCAACATTATTAACGGTAAATACTGAACCAGCAGTCAGATCGATATGCTCCATGCCGGTAATAGCATCGGCGTGATTGAGGATGTACTGTGCGCTATTCAACTGAAGTGTATCCTCCCCATCACCACCATTGAGGCTGGTAAACAGCGAGGTTTCTGTCTCTTTGACATCTTTCAGTAGGTACAGATCGTTACCGCTGCCCGTCTTGATGTCGGTTGCGGTACTGCCAGACTCCAGCGTAACGGTGTTATCACCGCTCATCAGGTTAACCTGACCAACAATGCTGGCACCCGCCGCGTTAGTAAACGCGATGCCTGCCCCCGAGAGCATTTCTACCGCTTTTTGCGACGCATCCAGCGCTTTAATAACGCCTTTATTAATAAACGTTTCCAGGGAACCGTTATCAACATTCACCACTGCGTGGCTGGTCGATTTCGATGTCAACTCACCGGCCTGTTCAACATTTTTGGTCGTGCCACCGACAATCAACGCTTCACCACCGTTAGCGTCGAGTACGTTAACGCTGACGCCCGTTTTCAGGTCGGTTGACGCATTGGTGACGATCCCTTTACCCGCAGCCTGCTCAACATTGATAACCAGATCGCGTGAGTCAGACATATCCAGCGTTTGATTCGTTTCGCTGCCGTCGATATTTTCAAACAGGATCCCCGTACCGCTCCCCGTAACATTAATCGTTCCGGAGTTGGTCTGCGCCAGGGATGCTCCGGTATGAATACCGATTCCATTCCCCACACTGATAGTTGTATCTTTTAGCTGGATACCCGCAATGTTGGCGACGTTTTCAATCGCGCTTCCTTTACCCGTACTGTCCATCGTGATGATGGCTCCATCGACCAGCAGACCTTTCGCACCGGCGGCCAACAAGATACCGTGCGCGTCTCCCGATGCTTTGGTTTCTCCCGAACCCGTCAAACTTAATGACGCATCATTGCCCACGAGATAGGCTGCGGTGCCATCCGTCGCGGTAACCGTCGCATTGTTGTTCACAACGGAATCAGCGCCTTCGATGCTGACCGCCACGCCATTAACCTTGATGTCGCCGTCGTTATTCAACGTACCACCGGAAACCAGCACGCCTGTGCTGCCCGCCTGGTCAAAGTCGATGCTGCCTTTATGGTTGAGCGTACCGCCGTTGCGGGCGATGTAGCCGAAAGCACCATCCGCCGTATTACTGGTATTCAGCGTGGCGTAACTGGTCAGCATTGAGTCACCTTTCTGATTCTCATCGACATTCCCGGACAAGTCATAATAATTACCGTCCACAATCCCGGCGGTGGTGTCTTTACCGGAAAGTTTCACGATCACCGCGTCTTTGGTGATAACCCCATCCGCTCCGCCTTCAACCCGAATCCCGGTCGCGCCGTCACCCGTGATACTCAGCGATTGCGAGCCGGAATCAAAATGGCTCCCCGTCCCGGTCACCTGCAGAATAGTGCTGTCGGTGCCTGATGCCGTCATTGTCGTACCAGACGACCCGCTGCCATCAAAAGTCGCACCACCTTCTATGCGATATAATGTTGACCCTTCAGTCGAGACATCTTGCGTATTGGTAGAGGAGGCGTTTACTTTTGAACCTTCACCATAAATAAAATAGCCAATCTGGTTTTTGCCACTGGTAAATGAGACTTTGCCCGTATCGGTAATATCGATAACGCCGCCGTCACGAACGTGCAGACCAATGGCGTTATCAGCAGCAAGATTCACACTCCCACTCATCGTAAGTTGAGACCCGGTCCCCTCGACCCAGGCACCAATATTTTTTAATGTATTATCCGTGGTACTACCATTGGTGATATTTATCGTACCCGAATGAAGCGCCTGACTCCCTCCCTGCAGTTCAATACCGCTGGCGCTGTACCCATTGAGGTTAATCGTGCCGCTGTTTACCAGCCCTTTTGCACCGTTAATTCCCATCAGGCCAATATTTTGCGCTGAGCCGATGCCATTGATGTCAATGACGCCGTCCTGGGTAACGTTGATTGCACCAGGAGACGCACTGCCGTTTGCCTGAATGGCAACAGCATTCTCGACTTTTTCTCCGATCGTGATGTTCCCGGTGTTATTGATGGTTCCACTCTTCACAAACATACCAATGGCTGGAAGAGTGACCTGGACTTCACTGGTCGCCTCATCTTTTACCGCTTGTGCAGTTCGTCCGATGTAGAGCGTCCCGTTATTAGTAGCCACTGCATTACGTTGAACAAACACACCGTAGGTATAGACACCATCGGAAGATTTCGCAGGCTCACCTCCGGTGGCAATATTCATTACTCCGTTATTAATAAAGGTCGCCGTGTCATTCATCAGCACGCCATAGGCGTTATAGATATCCTGATGCGAGGCAAGGTTGATGACGCCGTCGTTCTGTACCTTTGTCGTCCCGGTCGCGAGAATCCCGGTATGGGCGCCAACCCACGCATTTTTCACATCAAGACTGGTACCCGCATCAATAACTCCATTGTTATTTACGATGCTATCACGCGCTGAAACGACATAATCACCACCGGATGCACCGGCGGCAACCCCCAGTGTGCCGTTGTTATTGAGGGTGGCTCCGTCGGTCAGCGTCACCACGGAGGTATCGCTAAAAACCGCCTGAATATTGGCATCAGCAGAAATATTGACGACAGAGCGCGCACCGGAAGCTTTAATAAAACTGTTCACATCACGATTCGCAGCCTGCAACACCGCATCGCCATCCGGGATATTGGTGTCGAAGTGAATGTTTTTCTGTTCCGTGGAATAGGCTTTATGAAGCTCAGCTTCATAGTCCGTGGGCGAAAGTTGCCCAGCCTCTACGGCTTTCACCAGAGCATCATTGTAGTTTTTTAAATCATCAAGATTATTAACCGTATACTCGCCAAGCGCGCTGGAGAAGGTGCCGTTATAGGTTGCGGTATCAAAGTTATAATCTTTACCGGTATTTTTCGCGACATTACCAACGCTACCGCTTTGTACGATGGTTTTGGCGTTGTAATTCAGTACCGCGTCTTTAGTGTCACTGGCGCTGCTCTCAACGTTATAAACTCCAGAGACCTTGGTGACAGCATTGAAGATATTTGCCGAGTTTGATGCCCAGCCGCTTTCCCTTGAACCAACATTCACATCAAGCGTGCCGCCTGATGTCACTGTCGCCAGCTTCATATTCACATACTGCCCATCACCGACGCTGACCCCCAGATAAGTCGTCAGATCGCCAACGCTGGTAGAGGCAAAATTATCGCTGTCATACACCTGGACTGTACGCGAAGCCCCGGTGATGGGGTCAACGTATTGAATGCTGTGGGTACGACCACCTAAAGTCGTCTGCGTCAGATTTATATTTTCACTACCTGACGAAATATAACCATTATCCATTGCCTGCTGAATAGTCATCGTTTTAAAGCCCGATGCACCAGAGGCAATGCTGCCATATCCTTTAGTACCGGTGATAATATTCATGGTTTCACCGTCACCGACAACAAGTTGCCCTGCGCCATTAGCATTAGTCGACGGTAAGTAATCAGGCAAGACGTAGTCAGCGGCAAAAGCATATATTGAATGCGTAGCCAGTACGACACCTATTATACTTAGCGCAATTCTTGAAATATTAAATTTATGCGTTCCAGATTCAATGCGGGCAGAACTATTGGTTTCCACAGAAGCACCACAACGTTTTGCCAGTTCAGAAACAACAACCGCGCAAGAGTGCGAAACACTCCATACCACTTTAAAAATCTTATTCATCATTACCATTCCGAATAATTCCACGAATACCCTTCCTGGGAAAAATTCGTGGTCACATAGCATTATGGGATGCTCATAATTACCCAGCGGTCAGATACCTCTTCTCTGGAGTTTTTTCCGCTGAAACATTGAGCGATCTGTACATGACGAATGGTATTACCGCATCAACAACCAATCTATTTATACTGATAAATTTGCAATTTATAGATGTTTTATCTAAAAAGATAAGTTATTATAGATTTAAGTATCGATATCATCACAGGAACACATAAGCAACTGTTAATGAATTGCATAAAGAATGTAATATGATGAACTAATTTTCGACACAATAAACAAACATTTCAAATTAAATAAAACGCATATTAATTTATTTCATACCCCGTAAAAACATTTATAATCACAGCTCTTAAGCAACAAACAACTTATAAGAGAAATCTTATTGCATGGGTTATATTGAAAAACATAACCCATTTGAGTTACTTAAATTATAACTGCGAGAAACAGGGATTTCAGTCAGTCGAAAACACATCTCACGATAAGCAAGTTCCGCGGCATCTGTACCGCCAGGGGTTGAATGTAATAAGTGAAAAATATCAAAGCCTTTCTAATTGTTGTTTAAGACGCTTGATACCATACTATTTTTAGATTATTTTACTTAAGTAACTTTTCGTTTACTCATTATAAAAATGCCACTTACTAAAGTTACTGACAATTTGTAAATCAACCAGAGACTCAGAACTACGCAGTTCTCAAACCGGCGAATGACTATAATGGTCTATCTGAAAATAGTAGCACTCTTATAATTTAAGCAGAGTGAAGCAGGTATTTATACTTAAAATGAACAATTTTATAGTTTTTTATGCCAGAGGGGATATTTTATAATGCTAAAATGCCCCTCCTCCTGCCTCGGCCCTGTCACCTCTCACGATACTGTAGTGAAGAAGAAATACCACTATGGTTTATAATTAAGTAATACTCTGTTAATGATGAAAAAATGAAATATCTAATTAACAATGAAGTTACATTTAGGACTGATGATGGCGTTTTGGCGAGTCTGAGTCCGTCGGACAACTCACTCACCCTGTCTATTACCGCGAACAGGATCTTCACCTATCTCCTCGAGCAGGAAGGGAAAGTAGTCTCGAGAGAAGAGATGTTTACGAATGTCTGGGACAAAAATGGTCTGCAAGCCTCAAACAACTCATTAAGCCAGTATATTTCTTTGATTCGTAAAGGATTACAGGAGCTCGGTTGTGAACACGAGATCATTCAAACCGTACCACGGGTCGGCTTTTTCATCGCTGAAGGATTGGTAACCACCATAGAGGAACCGCCTTTGGTTTCCGCGGCGTCCCTCACTCCCGCAAAAGCCACGCCTTCCCTGTCAAAACGCGTAAAAATGATGCTGCTTGCAGCTGGGGGCGCCTCATTATTCATGCTTCTTTACCCAGTCAACACATTGTTTAACAGCACTCAAAACCACCTTCCCGTCGTGCAGTTGTATAAACTTGGCAATATCGATCTCTGTCCGGTCTATACCGTTTTTGAAAGCTCACGAGAAGTGGCAACTGCGAAACTTGAAAAAGCCAAAAAAATGGCTGATTTACACCTGAAGTGTCTGGCTGGCGCATTGTTTATTTTCCAGCCTGACGATCTGTACGTCTACGGCGAAAAAGGTCGCATATTTTTATCCCGCTGTACTTTCAATAATGCAGAAAAAACAAAGTTTGCTGGATGCAAGGACCTTTATATCCATGAATACTAAATATAAAACCAAGATATTACTTGCAGGAGCGGCCGTTCTGGTCGCTGTCAGCGCCTTGTTAAGCGCGAATGGAATCACCCTCATTCCAGTCAATCAGGGAATAAGCGTGCATTGCGTCTCCACACTTTCACTACCCGAACTGCCCGGGGGTGGGAAATACGATGGTAGCCTGATGATCCAGTTGCAAACAGATAACACTGGCGTCATTGATTTCTCAGGGATTATTACCACAACCCCACTGGCAGACAACCGCCCAGGACGTCGCCTTATCCTGCAACGCTCCGTCAGTTTTAATTATCGGATAAAAGATAAAGGCGTCGTTTTTCTGCAAGACGTGAAAATGAGTAAACACAGTCTGGATAACGTGTCGGATGAGATGTTTATCCATAATATCTATGACCCGTTCACACCCAGTAAGCGTGCGCAAATATATAAAATTGATAATGCCTACCTGTTAGGCAATACCTTTTCGCCAACGAACGTCTGCGTTAGTAAATCGTAGTAATAAGCCGTAATCCAGGATTGCCTAACCGCAAGGCTAAACCAGAGCTGGGCCACGATAACGCATTGGACCTGACTCCACATGTGGCGACAGTAAATCGCTTTCCCTGTCGCCACACACTTTCGCCCTCATCCAGCGACCAGAGAAAATACAGTCCGTTATTACCATAAGCTACAATAATATTAATTTTAGATAATCAACGGCACGTTTGCTGACAATAATGAGCAAAGGGTTACTATAGGCCTGTCTTTTTTTTAGCAGGAAAGTAAAATGAAAAAAACAAAAGGGTTGATAATTGTTGCCCTTGCTTTCACCCTGGCGTCATGTGCTTCAATTCCTGAGAATATCAAAGGTAATAATCAACCAGATATACAAAAAAACTTTATCTCCGTGCATAACCAACCGGGATTATATACCGGTCAGCAGGCCCGCTTTGGGGGTAAAGTCATCAATGTGATTAACACCAAAACGGATACATTACTGGAAATCGCCGTTCTGCCACTGAACAACTATGCTAAACCGCAAATAGACGCGAGCTATCAGGGGCGTATTCTTGCCCAGCAGAAAGGTTTTCTCGATCCGGTAAACTACAGAAACCATTTCGTTACTATTTTGGGGACAATTCAAGGAGATGAACCAGGATTCATCAACAAAGTCCCGTACAACTTTGTTAAAGTTGATTTACAAGGTATTCAGGTTTGGCATTTAACAGAGTCAGTCAACACCACCTATAATATGTGGGATTACGGCTATGGCTCATTCTGGCCTGAACCCATGTGGGGCGCCCCCTACTACGCTAATACAGTAACTCAGGTAACTCCGGAGCTAGTGAAATAATCTCTGTAGTAAGATGGCGCGAATATATACCGGAGTCGGGTACTGACAAACGCCCAGCACATCACCCCGCGTTGACCTTATTGCGCCATCCTGCTTTATGAGATCCTTCGCTTAGCACGCATTCTTCCTGTTACATATAATTTTACCCGCTAACACTTGAGCGAAAAAATGGGCTTTAGCCATCTCATGCCTGAGCATCTTTTGTTATTTACCGATAACTCTTCCACCCTGCCTGTAATAAAAGAACATTGGTGTTTACGATTTATTCAGGGATTACTATGAACAGAAAATGCTTACTGTTGATACCATTATTTTTTAGTAGCGTCATCATCACCGCCTGCGATAATAAACCTGCAGTAAAAACCACCGCGATGGAGCCCGAGGTCGGCGTTGTTACCTTAGCGCCCTCTTCAGTGAATATTAAAAGTGAACTTCCAGGTCGCGCGGTTTCATTCGAGATCGCCGAAATCCGCCCTCAGGTTGGTGGGATCATCATAAAACGCAACTTTATTGAAGGTGATAAAGTCAGCAAAGGAGAGTCACTGTATCAAATTGATCCAGCCCCGCTGCAGGCACGACTGGATTCAGCCAAAGGCGCGCTGGCAAAGGCACTGGCGACGGCCAATAATGTGCGTCTGACATTAAATCGGCAGTCAGCGTTAATAAAATCCAATTACGTCAGCCGCCAGGACTACGACACGACACGCTCACAGCTTAATGAAGCAGAAGCCAATGTCGCCGTCGCCAAAGCGGATCTTGAGCAGGCCACCATCAACCTTCGTTACGCTAATGTCACCTCACCGATTGATGGCATCAGCGGTAAATCCTCCGTAACCGTGGGTGCCCTGGTCACCGCAAATCAGGAAAACGCGCTGGTCACCGTTCAGCGGCTGGATCCGATTTATGTTGATTTAACACAGTCAGTACAAGATTTCTTACGCCTGAAAGAAGAGAAAGCCAACGGCAAAATTGCCCAGCAACAAGGCAAAATTCCTGTTGAGCTGATGCTGGAAAACGGCAAACCCTATCGCCATACCGGTACGCTTGAGTTTTCCGATCCCGCCGTCGATGAGACCACCGGATCGGTGACTTTGCGCGCCGTGTTCCCCAATCCTGAAGGTGAAATTTTACCCGGCATGTATGTCACGGCGTTGCTGGACGAAGGCAGCCAGCAGAACGTTTTGATGGTCCCCCAACAAGGGATTACGCATAACGAACAAGGAAAAGCCACCGCGCTGATCCTTGACCAGCAAAACGTGGTGCAACTGCGCGAAATAAACGCCGTGAAGGCCGTTGGCAATAAATGGCTGGTGACCGCAGGATTACGCCCCGGCGATCGGGTCATTGTGTCCGGATTACAAAGAATTCGTCCGGGAATCAAAGCCCGGGTCCTCCCTTCAAAACTGACCACTCCTGACGCGGGAACTGAACAGTAATATTTCAGGTATTAAGGACACTTTCTTCATGGCCAACTTTTTTATTGAGCGCCCGGTTTTCGCCTGGGTGCTCGCCATTATCATGATGTTTACGGGCGGTATCGCGATAATGAACCTGCCGATCGCCCAATATCCACAAATCGCTCCCCCAACCATTACCATCAGCGCTGCCTACCCAGGGGCAGACGCAAAGACCGTTGAAGACTCCGTAACTCAGGTGATTGAACAGAATATGAATGGTCTTGATGGCCTGATGTATATGTCATCCACCAGCGATGCGGCAGGTAATGCGTCGATTATCCTGACCTTCAAAACGGGCACGTCACCCGATATTGCGCAGGTTCAGGTACAGAATAAACTGCAGCTGGCGATGCCTTCTTTACCGCAGGAAGTACAGCAGCAAGGGATCAGTGTTGATAAATCCAGCAGCAATATTTTGATGGTCGCCGGCTTTATCTCTGATAATAACAGCCTGAGCCAATATGATATTGCCGACTATGTGGCCTCGAACATCAAAGACCCAATAAGCCGCACTGCCGGGGTGGGGAGCGTACAGTTATTCGGTTCGCAATACGCCATGCGTATCTGGCTGGATCCGCAAAAGCTCGACAAGTATAACCTCACACCTCAGGACGTAATTACCCAGCTCAAAGTTCAGAACAACCAGATATCGGGCGGGCAGTTGGGAGGCATGCCTCAGTCAGCCGATCAGCAGCTAAATGCGTCGATAATCGTCCAGACGCGCCTGCAAACTACCGATGAATTTGGCAAGATCTTCCTTAAAGTTCAGCAAGATGGTTCCCAGGTTCTGCTGCGCGATGT
The DNA here is from genome assembly GCF_002850715.1 of Citrobacter sp. L55. Taxonomy (NCBI): domain Bacteria; kingdom Pseudomonadati; phylum Pseudomonadota; class Gammaproteobacteria; order Enterobacterales; family Enterobacteriaceae; genus Citrobacter; species Citrobacter sp. L55. The sequence continues at coordinate 16,611 of NZ_KZ559421.1, forward strand.
CGCGCGAATTGAGCTGGGTGCGGAAAATTATGCAACGGTTGCACGCTACAACGGAAAACCCGCCGCCGGGATTGCAATTAAACTTGCCGCTGGCGCGAATGCCCTGGAAACATCCCAGGCAGTCAAACAGGAGCTGAACAGATTATCGGCCTGGTTTCCGGCCAGCATGAAAACCGTTTATCCCTATGACACCACTCCGTTTATCGAAATTTCGATTCAGGGGGTTTTTCATACTTTGATCGAGGCAATCATTCTGGTATTCCTCGTCATGTATCTGTTTTTGCAAAGTTTCCGCGCAACGCTTATTCCCGCAATCGCCGTTCCGGTAGTGATCCTTGGCACCTTTGCGATACTCGACGTCGCGGGTTTTTCGATTAATACGCTCACGATGTTTGGCATGGTGCTGGCGATAGGGTTGCTAGTCGATGATGCCATTGTGGTGGTTGAGAACGTAGAACGCATTATTGCCGAAGAACACTTGTCACCAAAAGCGGCGACCCACAAAGCGATGGGCCAGTTGCAGAGAGCGCTGGTCGGTATTGCCGTTGTGTTATCCGCCGTATTTATGCCGATGGCATTTATGAGCGGAGCAACCGGTGAAATTTTCCGTCAGTTTTCTATCACCTTAATCTCCTCCATGCTGCTGTCGGTGTTTGTGGCGATGAGCCTGACGCCAGCACTCTGCGCCATGCTGTTGAAATCCCACGAGGGAGAAAAAGCAAACACACATTTTCTGTTTACCCGTTTCAATCACTTTATGGAGAAATGTACTCAGCACTACACGGACAGCACCCGTAAACTGCTACGTTGCACAGGCCGTTATATGGTCGTGTACTTAGTGATTGGCGCGGGCATGATTGTGCTGTTTCTACGTACCCCGACCTCCTTTTTGCCTGAAGAAGACCAGGGGGTATTCATGACCACCGCGCAATTGCCTTCGGGCTCAACGATGGTGAACACCAGCAAAGTGCTCGGGGAAATAACGGATTACTACCTGACGAAAGAACAGAAAAATGTCGCTTCGGTTTTCACCGTCGGCGGATTTGGTTTCAGCGGCCAGGGGCAAAACAACGGTCTGGCGTTTATCAGCCTGAAACCGTGGTCAGAACGCGTTGGTGAAGAAAACTCAGTTACCGCCATTATTCGACGGGCGATGATGGCCTTAAGCACCATCAATAATGCCGTCGTTTATCCGTTTAATTTACCCGCTGTTGCAGAACTGGGAACGGCTTCAGGGTTTGACATGGAGCTGCTGGATAACGGTAACCTTGGGCATGAAAAAATGATGCAGGCCCGAAACGAGCTTCTGGCGCTGGCCAACCAGTCGTCCGGAGAGGTCGACGGGGTGCGCCCGAATGGTCTGGAAGATACACCGATGTTCCGCATTCATGTCAACGCCACGAAGGCAGAAGCCATGGGCGTTGCATTATCGGATATCAATCAGACCATCTCTACGGCGTTCGGTAGTCGCTATGTCAATGATTTCCTGAACCAGGGACGCGTTAAAAAAGTGTATGTCCAGGCCGATACACCGTTCCGTATGTTGCCGGATAATATTAATCACTGGTACGTACGTAATGCCTCCGGCGCCATGACGCCGCTTTCGGCCTACTCATCCACCGAATGGACCTACGGTTCTCCCCGCCTTGAACGCTACAACGGTCAGCCTGCAATGGAAATTCTGGGCCAGCCGGTCGAAGGGAAAAGCAGCGGCGATGCGATGAAATTTATGGCATCGCTGATAAACAAACTGCCCGCGGGCGTCGGCTATGCCTGGACCGGTCTGTCTTATCAGGAGGCGCTGTCCACAAACCAGGCACCAATGCTGTACGGCATTTCGCTGATCGTCGTGTTTCTGGCACTGGCGGCACTGTATGAAAGCTGGTCGATACCGTTCTCGGTAATGCTGGTTGTGCCAATCGGGGTGGTCGGCGCTTTGCTGGCGACCGACTTGCGCGGCCTGAGCAATGATGTTTACTTCCAGGTAGGCCTGCTCACCACCATGGGGCTCTCGGCTAAAAACGCCATTCTGATCGTCGAGTTCGCCGTCGAGATCATGCAAAAGGAAGGAAAAACGCCGCTTGAAGCCGCAGTAGAGGCCGCGCAAATGCGCTTACGCCCTATTTTGATGACGTCACTGGCCTTTATCTTAGGGGTTATCCCTCTGGCAATAAGCAACGGCGCGGGCTCTGGTGCGCAAAATGCCGTCGGTACGGGTGTTATTGGTGGGATGCTGGCCGCAACAGTGCTGGCGATCTACTTTGTTCCGCTGTTCTTTGTTCTCGTAGAAAACATGCTGGCGCGATTCAAAATACGGCGCTGATTCCCTGCCCTCGTACGTGATTATCCCTGGGATAAGTTTATTAAATCCCAGGGATTCTCAATGCTCTCTCAGAGAAAGGGTTCCATTCACCTTAATTTCTTCATTTCATTACAGCGACGATACTGTGACTACGTTAAGAGTGGCATTCTCCACCACACTTGAGTCCCTCTGCTCTGCGGGTAATCAATGCCCGGTGGCGCTTCGCTTATCAGGTCTACGGTTGTTAGCGGGCCCTGTTATCCAGCGAATTTCTCGTGGATAGCAGGGTAAACATTACGGGGATTTTTTCTTGTAGGGTAACAACTAAGGTAGGTACAGAGGTTGTCAATTCGGACTCATGCCAGGCTATCAAAACGGGTAATCAATAGTGCAGACCGGAACCCTTCAGATTTACGGCCAGCTCGCCCAATTTAGTATCAGGGTGTCGATGACACATTTTAATCATCTTCGGTACAGCGACAGTTTCCACCTCATGCAGGGGAACATAATCATCGCCTTTAAAGTCCGAATTTTTATTAACAATCACAAAGGCAATTGCTGTCATGTATTGCCGACTCATATCAACGAATTCTTTACAGGTCATATCTTGTGGCGCCGCTTCCGTTGCCTGTGTAGCAAAAGCACGGCTCATCGGCGCCATAACAGAGGCCATAAGAATAGCTGCAGAGACAATCAATTTAATATTCACAATGCGCTCCAGAAGTAGCATTAATTTTTATCGGCGAGTTTTTCAGTTTGTACCAACGACGCATTTCTGCGCAGACTGATAAAAGCCAAAGAGCTAAAAATCATCTCAACGCCTATAAAGATGGAGGTAAACACATAAGAACGGTCGGGATCCATATTCAGCCATACGGCTGCAATAAGCAGGTCAAAGATACCGATAAAAATATTCCATCCATAGCCCGGACTGCGGAACATTTTGACGCCGGAAGCAACACGAAAAATCCCGCCAAGAATAAACAGGCAGCAAAAAACCATTGCCAATGAATTCATACCTATCACAGGATTTTCGAGGAAACAGTATCCCAGCAGCAACCATGCGATAGCAAAAAAGGCATAGGTAAATTTGGCTTTCAACTGCTTTTTACCCGAGGAAAACAGGCTGTAAATAGAATAGAAGCCGCACACCAGGAACATAAAACCTGTTGCATAGCTTAAGTAAACACCTGCAGCGATTGGATAGATTAAGCAGCAGATGCCGCAAACCAACAACAGCACGGCCATGATTGTGGCGTGTCTTTTATAATGAAATAGTGTTTTTTCATTAAATGCTTTCAGGCTACGCTGATTAAAAACAAACATACATCCTCCGTTACATAGAAACGCAATGCAACCTACTAATAAAAGAGTAATATTCAATTAATACATATCACTTACAATGGGATGATAAGACTTTCACTCCGAATTCGTATATAAGAATAAAGGAATGTCATTATCCGTATAATCCTACAGGTGTCAGACGTCTGACACCTGTAAGATTAAACGCTCATTATTCTATCCTGGCTCTGATTCCACTCTTCGAAGTTATTTAATATGCTTATTTCGTTTGGTGAGATATACCAAATTTATTCAGGAGAAAGTAATGAAAAAGATTATTCTTGCAGGTCTGCTTGCAACCATGATGGGCTCAACCCCGGTACTGGCAGCTACCACTACCACGCCGGCACAAACTGCTACCGCCAATGTACAAAAAGAAGCTGCCGATATTATGCAGGTCGCAGTACAAGGTGCAAACGCGATGCGTGATATTCAGCTTGCCCGTCTGGCCCTGTTTCATGGACAGCCTGACAGTGCTAAAAAGTTAACCGATGACGCCGCTTCCCTGCTTGCAGGTGACAGCCACGACTGGGCGAAATTTGTAAAAGCTGCGCCTAAAGCCAAGATGATTGACGATCAGTACGTGATTATTAACGCTACGATTGCGCTGTCAGAAGACTATATTGCCACCCCAGCTAAAGAATCCGCTATCAATACAGCGAATGGCAAAATGGCTAAAGGCGACTGGAAAGGTGCTGTGGATACCTTGCAACTGGCGGGTATCAGCGTGCTTCAGACCCAATACCTGATGCCCCTGAATCAGACGCGTAAAGCCGTTGCCAGCGCTCAAAAACTGCTGTCTTCAGGTAAATACTATGAAGCAAACCTTGTGTTAAAAGGTGCTGAAGAAGGCATTGTGATCGATAGCGAGATGCTGGGCGCAGGCCAGTAATACTCAGCACTACGGAGTGTTGAACCAGGACTTTCTCTCCTGATCGGGTTGCTACGGCAACCCGATCAGGGGGGTTAATGGCTAATCAAACTGTTAATCTCAATCTCAATTTCCCGCATGACGGCAACAATCTTCTGTAATGCTTCCTGGCGTACTGCCAGAGGAAGATCGTCATGTCGCATCGATTCAAAAGGTTCGCATAGCATCTGAAGAGCAGTAATGCCCAGAATTTGCGCCGAACCATGCAACCGGTGAAGGGCTCGCAAAAACAGCTGGGGTTCGTCTTGCTCAACGGCTTTCTCGGCCGCCTGTAAATCGCTAAACGTTGCCTCGCGGAATGTTTCGAGTATCTCGTTCATTAATGCGCGATCGCCGCCGGTATTTTCCGTCAAGACATTGAATTTCAAATGCCGGATTGCACAAGGAGACGAATAACCGGTTTCGATTTTGCTTAATTCATGCGTCAGTGTCTGAATCGACACGGGCTTAAACAGACACAAATTCATGCCGTTTTGCAGACACCTGTCACGTGACTGTGGGAGCGCGCTGGCCGTCAGTCCCCATATTTGTAAATGAGGCTGCTGACGACGTAACGAAGCCGCAAGATCAAACCCGTCCTTCTTCGGCATATTCACATCGGTTATCAACAGGTCGTATGATTTTTTAGCCAGTTTGGCTTCGGCTTCCTCACCATCACACGCTTCATCCACGCTGTAACCAATGGCGTTCAACTGTCGCTTAAGCAGCAGGCGATTGGTCGGGTTGTCATCTGCTATCAAAATAGACAGACACGGCAGCGGCAACAGCGCCCCCGGCGTGTTGCTATCCGGTACAACTGACTGGCGGGCTGTCTCAACCGGCAGCGTTATGGTAAACGTGGTTCCTTGCGCCGGGACGCTCATCAGCTCCAGCGTACCGCCCATCAGCGTCACCAGCTCTTTGCAGATAAATAATCCCAGACCAGACCCCGTTTGTTGACGCCCACAGCGCCCCTGAGCGTAGCGACGAAACAGCCCGGCCTGCTCCTCTTCGCTAATCCCGCAACCGGTGTCGCTAATGGCGATGGTCAGGGTACCGTGATTCTCCCCGTCAGGTGTTAAACGGGCTGTCACATGAATGCTACCCTGCTCGGTAAACTTGAGCGCATTGCCCACCAGGTTGGTGAGATTTTGCCGCAAAGCTTGTTGATCGACAAACACCCGCTCGTTTGCCGGCAACTGACTTACGCAAGCAAGCGTAACGCCTTTCTGTCTGGCTAAGGCATCAAAAGAGTGACACTGCAATTCAATGAGCTGCGAGAGATCCGTCCATTGAGGAACAACCTGATATTTACCAGACTCAATCTTATCAACGTCCAGAATCTTACCGATCAGCCCAAGCAATGACTGGGCTGTCGCTGCGGTAAGAGCAATCGCCTCTTTTCGTTGTGCCGGGCTGAGTTCTGAGCTCGACAGTAATTCCAGAAAGCCCACAATCGAGCTGACAGGGGTACGTAATTCATGGCTCATGCTCGCAAGAAAGCGACTTTTGGCCTTGGTTGCTTCAATCGCTTTATTTTTTTCGGTTTCCAGTTCTTGAGACAATGCCTCTTTGAGATGAAGCTGCTCTTCCAGCTGCCGCTGCGATTGTTTTCTTTTATTTACCTCACGGGAGAGTGAGATCCCCCAGATCAGGCTAATTGCTATCAGCAACAGCGCAAACACCACCAGTTGATAGAACTGTTTGCTATACCGACTCCAGAGATCGACCTGCGTATTTGAAATTTTCGACCACTTCTCCGTCATCTGCAAAATCTCACGCGGCGGTATCGCCTGCAGCGCTTTATCCATTACGGACTTCAACATGGGCTCGTGGGGAGAAACCGCAAAGCTCACCGACGCGCCAGGCATATCTGGTAGCCTAAAAAAGTGCATGTTTTTCTGGTAGTCATGATCGACCATGAACCTTGCCGACAATTCGGTAGCAATTGCCGCGTCAACCTTGCCATCCCTGAGCATAGTCATCGCGACGCTGCCAGTATCAGCATCCACCCAGGTGGCCTGCGGGTAGCGTTGTTTCAGGTCACTTTCCAAAACATGTCCGGCGGGCAACGCAATACGGATCGGTGTATTCAGTAACGAGTCGGCCGTTTCATCGCGGGAAGTGATAATCACAAACGCCACATTCATCAGCGGATCGCTAAAGGTCGAATTGTGCTGATTTTGATTTGTCAGGGTGATAGTGGGATACATATCCCATCGTTCGCCGCTTATTTGTTTTGTCTGTTCACTTTTGGTGTTGGCCAAAACCGGCTCAAAATCAATCCCCGTTTGCAGATGAATAATATTCAGCAAATCGCCAAGAATTCCACGTAACTCACCGCTGCGATCGACAAGCGTGTAAGGCGGATAATCTGGATTGATAAGAATGCGAATAGTATGTTTCTTCTTCAGCCACGCTTTTTCCTGATCGGTAAAAGGAATAGGCGCATTCAGAAAAGCAAGGTTACCGCGGTTCAGCCAGTTCTGCATGACCTGCATATGAATTTCATTACTGATTGACGTAATGAAACCATCAAGAATATTTCTTAATACTGGCTGGTCGTCCTTCACCACAAAATAATTATATTGCTCTTGTTTATCAAAGTAGTGCGTAATAACCAGTGATTGCGAAAAATATCGGGAGACACAATGACTGCTGGTGATATTATTCCCAATATAATATTGGTTATCACCGTTCACTACCGATGCCATGGCCTGATACTCGTCGTCGTAAAATGAGACTTTAGCTTCAGGAAAAGCATCCTGGATAACATCAAGAAAAGGACAATCTCGCACACACGCGACGCTAACCGGATGCTCCGAGGTCAGCGGCAGCATAGTGTTTTTTAGCGAGGTCACAAGCGTCGGCCACGTCGTCAGTAATGCCGAAGTGCGCAATAAATGGCCGCCGACATCTTGTCGCCGGGACAGCTGAGTTATCAATGTATCTACATCGTTACTAGCAAGTGCGTTCAGCGCTTCATGCTCATTATCATACTGCTTTATAACAATTTTTATATTGAGATTCTTTTGCATTAGCGCAAGATAATCCGCGTTGACGCCCCGATAATATTCACCGCTATTTTGATAAACAATGGGGGAGACTTCCGGTAACCAGGTGCCAACAACCAAGGTTTTTTTATGCGCTAACCAGTTTGTTTCTTCCCTGTTCAAGCCGATATGTTGTACTGAGGTATTATAGTTACTTTTTAGCTCAACTTGCCGGGCTGAGCTTACACCCGTAGAAAACCCGATGGTAAATATGACCATCAAAAAAATAAACAAGCGTTCCAGCATTACTCTATCCTATTTTATTTCTTTGCGCATAATCATAAATTTCCATTAATGACGAGCAATCTAATTTCTCCATCAAACGGCTTTTATAGGTGCTTACCGTTTTATTACTGATGTTCATTTTGCTGGCAATAGTGCTGTAATCCATACCGTTAAGAATATAACGCAACACTCTCATTTCCTGGGTCGACAACGTATCAAGCTTATCCTGTTCGCTGACAGATGAGCCAGTAAAATGCTCAAGGGAAAAGGGAAAATAGCTATACCCATTTTTTGCAGCTTCGATTGCGGCAAGAATATTATTCATACCCTCTTTTTTACTCACAAATCCGTTGGCACCGTATTCGGCGCTACGTTTGCCGTAAAAAAATTCATTTTTGGCTGAAATGATAATGATTACACCAGCATAGTGCCGCTTTCGCAGTTGCTCCAGCACTTCGATGCCGCTGATGCCCGGAATATCCACATCAATAATCAGTAGCTCCGGCTTAGTTTTTTCAACGGTTTGGACCACATGCTCTCCGCTGTCGAGCTCGGTGGTTACGGTAATACCATTAGTATCGAGTAAGTTGCGGATGGCTATGCGAGCTAATGGGTGATCATCAACGATTATCGCGTTCATTGCGTATAAGAATCCCGATAAATAAAGAGAGGCGATGGCTATCGAGCAGGTGAGCCTTAAGCATTATAATTTATAAAAATAAGGCGTTATCAGGTAAATCCTAACACATTCACACGTATATTTATTAGTTTTTTATAAAAACGAAGAATAAGGCATAAATGCAACACTGTATTTTACAAATTTTAAACCTTGAGCCTATCTAAATATCAAACCATTAACACAACCAAAAGGAATATTCCTACACGCGTAGGATAAATCTCTCATTTATTATGATTCATTCTTAATGGCCGGGGTCATATAACCAGGGGGAGTTTTCATCACAACGACAAAGGTGTATATGCAGAATAGCTATCTAAGAATCATTTTTATACCAGGTCAAATCAGGAGAAAAAGATAATAAACCTGCTGATTTGATAGTAAAACGCCCTGTGGCTCAGGAAACAGCAGAGCCACAGGAGTCAGTCATGAATCAGGCTTTACTGGGCAACGCCCCAATAGCATGGGAGCTTTTCACGGTCAGCGTAACGACAGCAGAACACAACAGCGCGGCAATCATAAAGATAGATGAGTCCGGTAGAGTACCGGACTCTGACAGAGTAACAATGAAATTATGGTGTCCAGGTATAGGGGTTCAGTGCACGGTGAGCCTCCATTGCGCATTCACGGGTGTCTGAGCTTCAGAGAATTGATATCGCTGAGGTGAACGGAACCCTGAGCCGGAATCACATGTTCTCCATACATGCTTAACTGAACGGTATTGCGCGTAGCGCGGGCTTGTGGTTGGTATAACAGAGCAAATTAAGTACAGGAATACTTAATCAAACACACCATTGATAACCGCGGTGACAATTGCCGTGCTCAGTGCAATCAACACCAGATTGTCGCCAACAACCTGCCATTCATAACCCGGGTAATACGGCAGTTGATTCAGCATCGAGGATGGGACACTTTTCTTAGCGATCCCCGGAGGAAGTGGTTTTCCTCGCGCCAGATTTTTGGCGATGCCCGGAGGCAGTGACTTATATCCCGTCAAACCATATCTGACGGCATACTGCCTGGCCATGTTATAGCTAATATCACTATCAACATGGTCCGGCTTGCCATAATTTTTACGCTGTTCCGATTGCGAGTTGTTTTTTGGGCCTGGGTTTCCTTTCTGGCTATGACTGCTATTACCCTTATTCCCACTATTACCATGGTTGCCGCTATTACTATTTCCGTTGCCATTACCGGGGTTAGCCGAAACGGGGATAGCGCACATCGACATCGCGGCAACGGCAACTAAAGCCGTTGCTAAAGTACGGAGCCTGGACATGATGATTCCTTAAGATATGGATACATACAAAATGTATGGTATTGCGTGAATATTGGCTATCGCTATGAATCCGATTTATTGGCAGAAAAACGCTGTCGTTTTGCAAAGTGAGCAGCTTTGATTGACTGTTTTTAAAATTAAAACCCGCCATTCCCGTTAACTCAGATCGGCAAGCGACAGGCACAGGATCTGAGTTTTTGGGAATAACTTCGCGAAAATGGAGAGAAAACGGCGTTTTTTTTCGGTTAAGCTATGTTCATGCTTTGGCGCTACCCATGGTCAGATTCACTATTCAGGAACCCACCCATAATGGCAAAAAGTACCCCGCAGCTGCCGCTCGACCCACATATGTGTCGCAGCTATGAAAAAAAGTCGCGAAGTCCGCTGGCGCTCTACTCAGAGTATCAGCGGATGGACGTCGAGCTGCGGGCTCCGCTGGCCATGACCTACAGCCACTGGCACGGTCAGGTTGAAGTGAATGTGCCGTTTGATGGCGATGTGGAGTACCTTTTCAATGACGAAGTAGTGAAAAGCAAACAGGGCTTTATCACGCTGTTCTGGGCCTGCACACCCCATCAGCTGACGGATGCCGGGCACTGTAAACAGATGGCCATCTTCAACTTACCGATGCATCTTTTTTTGTCCTGGCCGCTGGACAGGGAACTGATTAACCACGTGACGCATGGGATGGTGATTACGTCGCTTGCCTCGCAGCAGCTGAGCGCTTTTGAAGTGCAGCGTTGGCAGAGTGAACTCAATAGCGACAATGAGCAAATTCGTCAATTAGCCATTGATGAGATTGCCCTGATGCTCAAGCGATTTAGCCTCGCTGGCTGGCGGCCAGTGCTGGGTAACAAAACATCGCGCACCCAGAAAAACAGTATTTCACGGCATTCACAGTTTTACGTCAGCCAGATGCTGGAGTTTATTGCCGCAAACTGCGACAAACAGCTTACGGTCGATGCTATTGCCGAACACGTTAAGCTCAACCCAAATTATGCGATGGGCATTTTTCATCGCGTGATGCAACTAACCATGAAACAGTATATTACCGCAATGCGCATCAACCATGTGCGGGCTTTGCTCAGCGATACGGATAAAACAATTCTGGATATCGCTACAATTGCAGGTTTCCGATCCAGCAGCCGTTTTTATAGCTCATTTCATAAATACGTCGGCATGCCGCCGCAGCAGTATCGCAAACTGAGCCAACAGCGCCGAAATCATTCACCTTATGCCGAGGGGTAATTTATTCGTCAAACTCACTCTTACCTTACAACCAAAATATAAACATCAGAATAGCAGGTCAAAATAGATAATCTGCAGCAGTTAATAAAATAGGGTTCAGACATGAACTCTGGCAACTATGTTACTCAGTTATGGGTGACCTGTAGCAGGTATTTATTTGACGTGTTCAACCATTATCGATTGGGATGGAATTATGGAATTAAATAGCTGCACCGCCAACAACAGAAAGCCATTGTCTTTCTTTTGGTCAGTTTTACCCATGATAGTCATGCTGGGTGGCATTAGTATCGGATATTTTATCTTCAATATTCGAGCTGAACCCATGATCCTCATGGGAACCGCAACCGCCTCGTTTATCGCCATCGCTCACGGCTACACATGGGATGACATTCTACAATCTATTTGCAATAAAATATCTGAAGCGCTTCCTGTCATATTAATCGTCGCCAGTATCGGTTTCTTAATTGGCGCATGGATGGTGTCAGGCACTATTCCAATGATGATTTATTATGGTCTGAAGTGGATTAACCCGCAGTATTTCTATATTTCAGCATTTATGCTGGGGGCGCTGATCTCAGTCTGTACCGGCACCTCCTGGGGATCTATCGGAACCGTCGGGATCGCCATGATTGGCGTAGCGATTGGTCTGAATGTTTCGCTGCCCATTGCTGCTGGCGCTATTGTCTCCGGCTGCTGGTTTGGTGATAAGCTTTCTCCGGTTTCTGACTCAACCAACATGGCGGCGCTGGCTGCCGGTGTAAACCTGTACTCGCATATCGGCCATCTGCTGTGGACCACCGGCCCGGGATTTATTATTTGCTGCGTCGTATACAGCTATATGGGCATGGGCATTGATGCCTCATCCAGCGCGCCAGCTAATATCACCAACTTGATGAACGCTATCGGCCAGATTTATCACTTTAACATTCTGCTACTGTTGCCACCGATCATCGTTTTGTATGGCTCACTGTCAAAAAGACCGCCAATCCCGATGCTCTTTTTATCCACAATAGTCTCGATGATTCTGGCATTAGCCTTTCAGCAATTTACCGCATCATCGGTTGGCGAATCCGTGGTTAGCGGTTTTAAGCTCGCGATGCTCACCGGAGATAACCTGCCAACACTGTCATCAGATGTTTCGCGCTTACTGGAACGAGGCGGCGCCATTTCAATGTTTAGCAGCTTCGTCACCGTCTTCAGCGCCTTCAGCTTTGCCGGCGCAATGAGTGCGACAGGCTCTTTGCACACCGTGATAAACGCGCTCACGAAAGGCGTTAAATCCACATTCCGCCTGGTGGCCACCACGATTGTGACGACGTTCACCATCTGTGCCTGTACGGCAAATGGAACCTTGCCACTGCTGCTGTGCGGCGATGCCTTTAAAGAAGAATATAAAAAACGAGGGCTTGCGACAAAGAACCTCTCGCGTACTACCGAAGATGCCGGAACCGTTGTCGAACCGATTATCCCCTGGTCTGCCTCGGGCGTTTATTGCGCCACGATGCTGGGCGTGGCGACGCTTGATTATTTGCCATGGGCAATCCTCTGCTACAGCGGCATCATCTTTGCCCTGCTGTGGGCTGCCACCGGTATTGGCATTGCTAAATATGAACCAAATGAAGCTACAGAGCATATGGTTGAGCAAAAATCATAGGCTAATAAATAGCTAAATATTGGCTACCACCAGGGTAAATTTAATATATCAATTAGATATATAGAAATATTCTTCACTGTTGCGTTGCTTAAACTATTTTTCAGAGACTGTCCAGGAGTCAGCAATGTCTTTGTTTGATGATATTGTCATAAGGGATGTTAATTGCCGTAAATACGGTCAATTACAACAGATGTACGGCACCACCGATGTATTACCGCTGTGGATTGCAGATATGGATTTTGTGACGCCAGAGCCAATCATGAGCACACTGCGTTCAGTGGTATCGCAGCCAGTACAAGGCTACAACCTGGATTATCCGCAATGGAAAGAGTCCGTTATTCATTGGTATGTGCAACAGTATGATATCGACATAAAGCCACACTGGTTGCATTTTATTCCCGGCGTCATAAAAACTATCGTACTCTCTCTGATGGTGTTTACCCGACCAGGTGATAATGTTTTAACCTGTACGCCAATATATGACCCCTACCCTAATCTGGTAAACACCAGCGGCAGGAATTTGATTCAAACGCGCCTCATTGAGAAAGAGGGTCATTACGAATTTGACTGGCATGATTTCAGCGAAAAACTCAAGCAGTGCAAAATGTTTCTTTTCCCTTCGCCGCATAATCCGGGCGGTATGGTGTGGTCGCGGGAAACGCTGGAAAAAGTAAGTCACTATTGTCAGCAAGCTGGCGTCATTATTCTCTCAGATGAAGTGCATAGTGATTTAACCCTGCCAGGCAAGCGCCATCTGCCGTTTTTTACTTTAGACGAAGCGACAGGGAGCCAGTCAATCGTGCTGACCTCAATCAGTAAAACCTTCAACACGGCGGCGATCCAGGGCGGAATTGCCATTATTAAAAATGATGAATTACGCCATCAGTTCTATGGTTTCCTGGATAACTGCTACCTTGCCGAGACACATTCATTACAGCAGGCGGCCATTTACAGCGCCTTTACCCATTGTGGCGACTGGCACCAAAAATTATTAGCCTACCTGGCCGACAATGTGGCGTTTGTTAAAAGTGAAATTGAAAAGCACTGTCCCTTAATCTCCATTGTGTATGGCGGCGCATCGTATCTTCTGTTTCTGAACGCGGAAAAAATGAATCTTAGCGATGAACAGCTAAGCGCATTTTTTGTGCAGGAAGCAAAACTGGGTCTGTCACCAGGCGCGCAATATGGCCCCGGCGGAGAGGGTCACATGAGACTCAACGTTGGGTGCCCGCGCTCGGTACTGGTAGAAGCGATGAACCGACTGAAAGCGGCGTACCAAAAACGACAGAACGCGTAGCGCGCATCACACTCTTTGCCCCGCCACGGTGGGGCAAAACTATACAAAGATGTTGCAGAACTGCTATAAAGTTTTTCCGTTCTGTCGGCTGGTGTTAAACTGGAAAGTGTGATCTTCATCATAACCTGCTTAAACAGAGAAAAGAGACACTGCTATGCAACATATCATTGAGGGCTTCCTCAACTTCCAAAAAGAGATTTTCCCTCAACGTAAGGAACTCTTTCGCAGCCTGGCATCCAGCCAGAATCCCAAAGCGCTTTTCATCTCCTGTTCCGATAGCCGCCTGGTGCCAGAACTCGTTACTCAGCAAGAGCCCGGACAGCTTTTCGTTATCCGCAACGCCGGTAATATCGTTCCGTCTTTTGGACCGGAACCCGGTGGCGTATCTGCTACGATTGAATACGCGGTTGTCGCACTTGGCGTGACGGATATCGTCATCTGCGGACACTCCAACTGCGGCGCGATGAAAGCCATTGCCGATAGCCAGCCTCTGGATCCGATGCCCGCAGTGGCTCACTGGTTGCACTATGCCGATGCCGCGAAAGCCGTGGTTGAGAAGAAAACCTGGGATAACCCAATCGATAAAGTTAACGCCATGGTGGAAGAAAACGTTATCGCACAGCTCAATAATATTAAAACGCATCCTTGCGTCGCGGTTGGGCTGCGAAATAATGCGCTTCGTCTGCACGGCTGGGTATATGACATCGAAAGCGGTGAAATCCGTACCCTGGATAAAAACAGCAAAACCTACGTTTCCCTTGCTGATAACCCGCAGGTGCATTTCGAGTAAATCGTCCACTGGAGCAAGGATGCTCTGGAGAGCTTTTACCTACTTTTGTGCTATAGACAAAAAACATGCTTGCGACTAGTTTTAAAATAGCCACTGGTGTTCTCACATCAGTTTTCGCACATTTATACAACGTTGCGACAGGTCTCATGAACTGAGCCGCAAATAGCTGTTCATACATGATGCAGGCGATAAAAAGGAGCGGGTACGAATGCAAGCAAAAATAAAAAGAATAATAAATATGTTATTCTATCATGAGTCGTGGGATATCATGATTATTAAGGATCATGGTACACACTTATTCCCAAATAATACACTGGATATATTAAGTAAATCTGCTGCACAGCAGTTAAAAAAGAAATATACGTTTCAGGCCGATCCTTTTCTTATTGAAAAAGATGATAAACTGTTTGTCTTTTATGAAGCTTTTAGCTTTCGCAACTCGAAAGGCACGCTCCGATGCCGTATTCTTGATCGTGAACTGGTTGAAATTGATGACGTGAAACTTGAAGGTTTTGACGACCTGATGTGTCATTTGTCATTTCCTTTCCTGATTAATATTAACGATCAGCTCTTCATGATTCCTGAATCATCAGAAAGAAAAGAAGTGATACTGTTTCAGTCAGTAGAGTTTCCTACACGCTGGAAGAAAATTAAAGTTCTAATCTCTGACACCGAAGTGACAGATAACATTTTTCTTTCAATGAACGAGACCTGCTATCTTATGTCGACCACCATGGATAATAAAATAATTATTCATTCGGCAGAGCATCTTCACGGACAGTGGCAGAGAATTACTCCTGCATTGAAGGTGAGCAATCATCATCATCGGGGAGCGGGTGCGCCTTATCTTGTCGATAACAAAATGTATTTCTTAACCCAGGAATGCACACCTGAAACATATGGAAAATCTATCTACATCAAAGAATTAGTTACACTGAATGACGCTACTTTTGATGAGAATCTGATCGAACAAATCAATTCGTCGATCAACCACAGTGATGGCGTTCACACGCTAAATTTCTCAAGTAACTATATTGCCTATGATACAAAAATAAATAAGTTCAGTCTGTTGGCAATCTTTAAAAAAATATCCTATAAGTGTATGATAAAATATAGAAACGTATATCTTTCCCGGCAAAATAACTGATCCATTGGATCCTTGGGTGCATTGCTGGAAAATCGCTCGGGTTTTTAGCATTTTTCTGGAGTCTGTATGGCTATTCTTGTCACTGGTGGTGCAGGTTATATTGGTTCACATACTGTTTTAACGCTACTGGAAAGAGGCGATGATGTCGTTGTCATCGATAATCTGGCGAACGCCAGCCGAATCTCGCTGGACAGGGTCGCGGAACTCACAGGAAGGGAACCCATTGTTATATCGCTGATGTTCTCGACAGGCAGGCATTAAAAAACATTTTCGCCAACCATAACATCACTGATGTCATTCATTTTGCGGGCCTCAAATCGGTTTCCGAGTCGATAAAAGAACCTCTTGCTTACTACGAAAACAACGTCACTGGAACGCTGGTTTTACTGGATGAGATGCTGGCCGCAGGCGTTAATCGATTCATTTTTAGCTCATCAGCTACGGTATACGGTAATCCGGAAAGCGTGCCGCTGAGCGAGCAATCGCGTACGGGGGGTACCACCAATCCGTACGGTACCTCTAAATTAATGGTCGAACAGATTCTGGCCGATTTCTCCCGTGCGCAGCCCGATTTCCGCATTACCTGCCTGCGCTATTTCAACCCGGTAGGCGCCCATCCATCGGGTCGAATTGGTGAGGATCCCAACGGTATCCCCAATAACCTGGTGCCGTACATCTCCCAGGTTGCGATTGGTAAGCTGAAAACCGTGTCGGTGTACGGTAATGACTATCCAACCCCCGACGGCACCGGCGTTCGTGATTATATCCACGTCATGGATTTGGCGACCGGCCATTTAGCCGCGCTGGATAGCCAGAACAAAGGCGCAGCCTACAAGGTGATTAATCTCGGTACCGGGGTCGGTTATTCTGTGATTAATCTGATTGAGGCGTTTGAAAAAGCGGCGCAGAAAAAAATAAGCTATCAGTTTGTCGACAGAAGGCCCGGCGACATTGCCGAATGTTGGTCTGACCCGTCACTGGCATACAAAGAGTTAGGCTGGAAGGCCATCTACAACCTTGATGAAATGATGCGTGACACCTGGAACTGGCAAAAAAACAACCCGAATGGTTATAACATCTGATGTACCCGGCAACGAGCCTGAGCCTCAGGCTCGTTGCAGTGACGGGCTAGTGTGCCGTTATCGTTGATACGCGATACCAGCCGCTGCTCTGCTTTCCTTCGTTGGCAAAGTTAATTCTTGCCGCCCCGGATTTATCCAGCATCGAAACCTCAATGGCGTATTGCCCTTTCGCCAGTCGACCCGGCATGGGCAATGCGTAGCTAACCTGATAAACGCCCGGGAGCCAACGTCGTATATCATCCGCCGCATTCCCCTGCGCCACCACCTTATTGGCGCTATCCACCACACGAAATGCCAGCGTGTAGGGCAGATAAATCGGTGCGATACCTTCGTTATACCAGGTACTGTTCAACCTCAACGTTTGTCCGCCGTCCCACACGGACTCATGGCTCAGAGACGCTAAGCGAAACCGATAGCCCAGTTTGGTCAGCGCATCATCAACAATCGGTCGATAATCGCTGGGTATCGCTCTCGATTTCAGGTTGATCGTGCTGGCGTGCTGCTTGACCGCCCAGTCAAAAATGCCCTGCACTTCGGCACGCGTATAGTGGAAGGTGTTCTTCCAGTCCTGCATATATGAACAGATTTCCAGACTGACCGGCGCACGTTTCCAGGCATCGTTAAACCCCGAATAGCTCTGCTGTGCTGCCAGTAATCGCTGCGGGTAATCATCGGCCATATGGCTCCAGGAGTCCGAAAATACGCGCAGGTCACCCCAGCAATCCGCCCGCCATCCAGCCCCTCGCGCCACCGCATTCGCCAGGCTTTGCCCACCGCTCATCAACATTATTTTCGGCGTCGAAGGGAAGGCAGAAAAGTGCATTGCGACGTAGCGGTCTAACTGCGCGGTGGTGTACTGCTCCAACAGTGGTTTCAGATCAGGGAAATTGCTGTTATGCCATTCACCCCAGGCCCCCACCATGCCGATATCCACAAAAGCGAGATTCGCATTACCGTCGTAGCGTTTTCCGAATGCGTTCAGCAGACGCTGGCTGTACTCAATAAACAGCGGGTCGCTTAAATCCGGAATAAATGTTTTATTATCGGGCGTCCAGCTGCCTTTCACGCCTTTTTTAATCAGCCAATCGGGAATTTTGGTGCCATCCCCCGGATCGGCAAGCACCATAAAGCGCAGCCCGACATTCATCGCGGGACGATGCGCTGCCGCGTATTTGAAGGCATCATCCACCAGCGCAAAATTATACTGACCTTCAACAGGCTCCAGCTCTCGCCAGTAAAATCGCTCGTATTCAAATCCGGTATTGGGATAATCCGCCAGACCCAGCGTTTCACCGTACCCCTGATGAAAACTTGCCACGCCAATCCCCGGATTGGTTAGCGGGCCCGTTAATGCTTTGGGGGTTACGGTCGTTAATGCAGACATAACCGCCAACGGAAAGGACATCAACAACAGCGCAGAAACCCATTTACACTTCATCGCAGTGACGCCCTCCACAGGTTTGTTTACGCTAGCGGTTTTTCAGACTTAACCACCAGTCCCATATACCCACATGAAAATTTTGGAACACATCAATACCTAATGCTGATTTGATCATATACAGCGTCAGCAATACGCAGCAGGTAACGAACAACACGGCTATCAGCAGCAAAAAAGTGAGCAATATTCTCGACAGGGTCGATTCCTGACGATGCTGCCGACGCAAATCTCTGCCAAACAAAAAAACCAGATAATAGCGTTTACTGAAAAAGGGAAAGCTTCGGCGAATATCGATCTGATGCCGCGAAGTCAGAGTCGAGGCCAGGATCGCTTTTTCCACCCCTTCTTTTTGTTCAGGAGTCAACCCTTGCGCAATCGGCTCGTCAAGGTGAGCATAAAATCGTTCGATGACGGGAGGACGATTTTGAGGACTGGTCAAAATTAACCTATATCTTTATCAATTGAGTGATAGACGTTAATCGTCTTTTTGGCGATTTCATGCCAGTTATAGTTTTGCAAATATACACGATAGTCCACGCTATTGGTTGCCGCCCACTCGGTTAATTTCTCGGCCAGGCTGGTCACATCCCCCACCTTAAAATAGGCCTCGGACGGCAGTTGAACTTCGAGGTTAGCCGGAATATCACTGACGACGGCAGGAAGAGAAAATGACATCGCTTCCAGCAGCGCAATGGGCAATCCTTCATGGTATGAAGGCATCACAAACAGCTGTGCCTGCGAAAACACCGCCTGAAGCTCATCACCACGCAAGAACCCCGTCATCACAACGCCAGGGGTGTCCGCGGCAAGCTTTTTGAGGCGAATGCTGTATTCGGTCGGATGATCCGCATCGCCAATTAACACTAACGGCATAGTTAAACCGCTGCGCTGATAGGCGGCGATGGCATCATGCATCCCTTTTTCTTCCACAAATCGCCCAACCACCACGAGGTAGTTTTTCGGCTGCAGCCCAAAGCGGGAGAGCGTATTGTCGATGGTCAGCGCAGATAACGACCGCGGCTCGTTGACGCCATTGTGAATTAAATGCGCATCATAGCGAGCGTGTTTTTTCTGGATCAGTTGATTAATAACCTCAGAAATCACAATCACTTCGTTGGCATATCTCACTGCCCAACGCTCACCCAGCAGCAATATTTTTTTGGCAACGAATCCCCATTTTTGACGATCGTAATCAGGTCCATGGTGGGTGAACACCACCTTTTTCCCTAACATACGTAATAATGGGATCACAAGCCCAGGCCCGATAGCATGGACATGCACAATATCTGAATGGTCGATACTTGTCCTAAATGCCGCTAAAACGGAATGGACAATCGCTTCCAGCGAGCGCTTTTTGGGTGCCCACAGCGCGTAGGTTTCAACTTTCTTATATAACGATCGTTTGTAATTTACATACGGCGAGCGTGCAATCACGCAAATATCAACGTCCAACTGCTGCTTAATGGCAGGATATAGATTCTGACAGTGTGTCTCCACCCCGCCCAATACATCGGGAATACCACGCGTACCAAAAACCGTTATTTTTTTACTCATACTATGGCCTGCTCAGCAGTTCTTTATAGAGCGCCAGTAGAGTATCCATATGTTTACTCAGCGCATATTTTTCACTCAATCGCGCACGACCCTGTAAGCCCATGACCCGCGCCTTCTCTGGCGAGTCGGCTAGTGCATCCATCGCATTTGCTAGCTCCTGCGCATTGCCAGGTTCGAATAAAATCCCTTCGATACCATCACGAATTTGTTCCGGGATACCGCCGATGCGCGATCCGATCACCGGCTTGCCTAAGGACATCGCCTCTAATATCGCCATAGAACAGTTTTCATAGCATTCTGAAGGAAGGATCACTGCCCGGGCATGCTTAATAAGGTTATCGAGAGCTTCCCCTTGTTGCACATAACCTAAAAACTCAACGTCCGGGTATTGGGCGACTAATTCGTCGTGCAGGGGACCGTGCCCCACAATTTTCAGCGGCGCTTTGTTCTGCATTTTCTCATGCGCCGCCAATAACGTTGCCACGCCCTTTTCACGGCTCAGGCGACCGAAGTACAGCATATAGCCCGCATCGCTTACCTCACCCAGAGGACGGCTGTCATCAACGCCATTGACGATGACATCAATGCGCGAATTCGGCAGCGTACGCAACAATACGCCGCGTAAAAAGACGCTCGGCGAAACGATCACATCCAGCGCCTGGTAATTTTGCGCAATATACTGCCAGGTCGCCTCTAAAGAGAGCAGGAGGCTTTTTGAAGCAAAGCCTTCCTGGCAACGATACCTGAAGGCATTGAAAACCGTCCCGGTAATACAGGAATCACACACTTTACCGTCACGCAGCATGGAATAGGCAGGACAGACGATTTTATAGTCATGCGCGGTCAACACCGTTTTGCAGCCAAAATTGCGGGCCACTTTAATCAACGCCGGCGTTAACTGATGGTAAATGTTATGGAAGTGGACGATATCCGGACGCTCTTTTTGTAGTAGCGCCAGCATCTTTTTGCAGGCCTGCGAATTATGAATAAAGTTAACCGCCGTTTTGAGCCCGCCCAGCAGATTGCTCTCCTGGTGGTAGTCCACATTGCTGACGAAATAATCCGCATAGTTCGAAGGGAAATTGTTCTCATGCTGCATCGAGAAATCAATAACCTGCACTCCGGCCTGTTTCAGCATCTCGCGCTCTTGAAAATAAACGGTTTCCGCGCCGCCTTTAATGAAAAAAAACTTATTCACTAATAAAACTTTCATTGCGCCAGCCTTAGTTATTCATGAATGATTTTACTGTCAGGCGGAGTCAACGGATCGCGTACTGGTTTAGTCAACCCTTTAACAAGTCCCGCAGAAAGCACGGCCAGGTTCATTACGCTCTGCAATCCGTTCAATAACGATCGATTCTGCACGGTTTTCAAGATAATAAAGGCTAGCAAGGGTAGAAATGCAATATCGAAAAGTTCGAGATTGAAGGTCACCGCCGCAATAAACAAGGCAATCAGATACACAGAAAAAATCGCCTCGTTCTTAACCATTTTTAACGCTTTGCCGAAATAAGGTTTTCCCCACGCACAACGTAAAAGCTCGCCCGGTGCCTGATAGTATCCACTTTTCCAGCGGTGCTTCAGCATCTGAAAGGTCGGCATGGTATGCGAAGTATGAATAAAATACGGAATATTCAGGCGGCGTAGTTTATAACCCGCATCGAGCAAACGCAGGCCCAGTTCGGCTTCTTCATAAGCGTGCAAATTACGGTTGGTGAGATAACCAATTTTCTCAATCGCAGAGCGGCGATATAACCCACCACCGCCTAAATGGTCACTATCTCCAAGCGGATAGATTTTACTAATACGCTGCTTACGCGATTTAAATTCATAGTTAACGGCATCGTCCATTTCAACGGTTCCCGCGACACCTGCATATTCCGGCTCAGCCTGCAAAAAAGCGACAGCCTGATCCACAAAGCCCTCTTCCAGCTCCATGTCGCCGTCCATCAGCAACAGATATTCCCCTTCACTATACAGATAACCTAACTGATGCCCGACGCCGCAGCAGCGATCGCCAGGGTCAGTTAAAGAGACCACGGTCACCCCTTTATCGATCGCAAGCTGTTGGGTGTTATCCGTTGACAGGCTATCTGCCACTATAATTTTATGTGGATAATCAACAAGCTGTCTGCGGATACTGTCTATCGTTTTCTCAATACATTCAGATTCATTGAGTGTTTTAATACTCACTGAAATAAACGGTTTTTGGTCCATACAATTACCCTACACAGCGAAGGACGGTTCGACGAATCACTAAACTTGATCCTAGTGATAAATAGAACAGGAATTGTAACATCGGTGTAATCATCAGTATCTGGCTGTAAGGTAAGCTAATTAAGCAACTGATAGCAAAAGCGTTAAACGCCGGTGCAAAGCTCAGCAACTGAAGATCCTGCTGGTCCAGTTGTTCAAGCGTCAGTAATGGCTTTGGCTGACAAACTTTCAGGATATAAATGAATAAGCTAATAAAAAGTAACGTGCCGATCACCCCGACTTCCCACAGCAGCATACTCAGGGAAGTCGAGTCGAGAATTAAGTTATAAATGATATTCAAAAAGCCCGGCGACACCGTACTCCCGCTGTTAGTGGCGTTGAGCCCGTACCCAAATAATGTTCCTGAAAGCCCCCACAGATCGTTATTTTTCAACCAGAACAGGAACGTCGTAAAGCGCCCTAACTCCCCGGTAGACATGATGTAGTTCGGGTCAAAAATATAGCTTAAGGAGTCGATGAAAATGCTTAACGAGCTTTTCGACGGATCGCCGCCAAACGCGGAAGAATAATAGTACGCGAGGATCACTATCGACAGGCTAATAAGCAGCAGCATGCCCGCCACAATAACCAACAGCGTCTTCAGATTAACCTTACTGACGTCTTTGACGTAGCTCGGTGAGATCCACACCCACGCGAGGAACAGAGGTGACAGCAGAATGACGAACTTCACTTCACCAATAATACATAGCCCGATCCCAAGAACAATGTGCAGCGCCATGGACTTGAACGTGGTCAATCCGTGCTTATACTCAGAGACTTTTAACAACATAATCAACAAGCAAAACAGGCCCATCGCAGCAGTGTTACCGCCCCCCATGGGGTCACCGCCAAACGTACCAACCACGGAGTCCCATTTCTCATCTTCGCCACGCACTGCAACGCGCTGGGGAACGACCAGCAAAACCTGATAAATCATTACCGGGATTTGCGCGTAAAACACCCAGTACAGATAGCGCGTTGCACGGTAAATCTGCGACTCCCGGCAAAATCCCAGCAGCAAACAGATCATCACCAGTGACAATGCGATTTCATTTTTAAATGCCACAATCGCGACGGTGATCCCGCCCTGAATCAGCGTCGATGTTCCGGCCAGTATCAGGAACGAAAAATACAACGCCAGGACAATCGTCTCCTGCGCATCCAGCTGCAGCGAGCCATCACGCGTCTGCATCACCAATAATCCCACCATCAACAGGGTCAGGAAAAAGGGGATCCACAGCACCGACTGTATGCCGGTAAAGTATTGCACCAGGCCACACAGGATCAGCGTGATAAAGCTAAAAACCTGTAAATAGTATCCGGTATTCAGCGTCATAGTATCACCGGCTTGTCTTTCAGAAGATTGGCTCGCTTATTCATTTTCAGATAAATGAAGGCGTAGCGAATAAATGTCAGTGAAGAAAACAGGATAACCGACGTAGCATAATCTTTATGAAAATAGGGAATGACGACAAATGCGAATAACACAATCGCCAGCTGTTCCAGTTGGATACGCAGAAAATAGCGGTGGGAACCAAAAATAAGCTCAATCACCGTCAGAGGGCTTATCGCCAGCGCCGGGAATAAATAGGGCAACATGTAGCGCGACGTCTCAATGGAGTTAATCCAGTCTTCGCTAAAGCCCAGACGCATCACTATTGGATAGAAAATAAACACCCCGAGAGTACAGATAACCCCCAGAACCAACAGTAGCATCCGCACCCTGGTATATTCCTGATAATTAAAGGTGTTATTTCTGAAGTCGATAGACCACTTGGAAAAAATAGTATTGCGCACTGCGTTGCCGATGATCACCACCGGCGCCAGGCAAAAGCGGCTAACCACGGAAAAATAACCTGCCGTCAGCGCCGAGAACCAAAAGTTAATCAACATAATCGGCAAATTGCTGCTGGCCATCGCCAGCACTTCCGCACTACCGACTTTGGTAATGTGATGGATATTTTGTTTGAAAAAATGCCAGTTACTGGCAGGTCGCAAATGTCTGGCCGCCACAGAGCGAATATCAAACGAATGCAAAATACAGCTTATGGTCAGCACCATCGTCGCGCAGGCCCATGACCAATAAAACAGTTGCACCTGATGCGTAACCAGCACCGAAAGTAATACCACCACAGAGACAGAGATGCGCTGGAAAATCAGAAAACGAAAATTGGCCGTGCGCAGCGACAGGTTTTCCGAGATTAAAACCCACGCCGTCGCCAGCGTCAGCAAATAGAGGAACAGGATGTTCTGGTGAAACAGCCACGCTGTCAGTACGGCGTACGGTAAGGCAATGATCGTGCTTTGGATCAGGCAAAATACGACGTTCTGTACCAGTTCGTCGTCGTGCTGTTTTGGAATTAAAAGCTGCGATGCAAAGGTACACACCTGCGCGCCCACCACGGCGATGCTGTAATTGAGCGCATAAAGCCCCACCTCAGCCATATCGTACTTGTGTGAAATCAACCAGATAGACAGCGCACCAATCAACTGCGAGATGACTGATGAACCGGCTATCGTGGAAGCGCTCTTCAGTAGACTCATACCCGGCCTGGCGTCGTCATCAGTTGATCGGTACTGAAGTTAAGTGAACGCAGACCCTCCTGGGTTTCAAGATCTTTTTCTTCAACCGCATTGAGTACCGCGCCAATCACCACGCCGTTATTTTCCTCAATCTTATCCAGCGCGCTGGCGATGTGTCCCGCCGACTCCCCCCCGGCTTTCACTATGAAAACAACCCCATCGACGGCACGCTTGATCAGTTGAACATCCTGGCTCTGATTCACAGCAGCCACATCAATAATGATGCGCTGATAATGCGATTTCAGTTCGCGCATTAAGGGTTCAACGTGCTCCGACGACAACATCAGTAAAGAAGAGATGGTGCTCTTGCCGTGCGCAATAAAGTCGAGATTATCACTGAGCGTGATCCGCGCCTGTTCCAGCTGAGTCTCTCCGCGCAGCAGCTCAGCCAGGCCTGCGGATGTGGCTGATGCCAGTTCAGAAGAAAGCCCGCCCGTATTAAAGAAATCTGCATCAATAAGCAGCGTTTTCTGGTCAAAACTAAAGGAGTTCGCTAACAGATTCGCCAACAAAGAACGCCCATCACCGTGTTCCGTCGATGCCACGGCGAGCGTCTGTAATGGACGATTATCCAGCATAATCCGGGTACGGATACCGTGCACAATATCGGCATTCAGCGGGTTCTTCAGGATCATGTCCCGCACTTGCGCACGCCCTGAGGTTCCACTAAAACGACGGATTTCGCCCAGCGGGGTAACGTTGAGGCGCTTTTTCATGCGACTCAGGCTAGCGATTGAGTTATCCATCGCCGCTTTGACAATGAAATACATGATGCTGAACACGACCACCAGCATGACCACCATCACCAACAGCAGTGATTTATTCGGCTTCGCCGGTTTTAGTGCGGGAACAGCGGGATCGTATAACACCGCATCGGCATTCACGCCGGACAGCGACAGCTCCTGAGTACGCTGATAGAGCGATTTATACAGGTCTTCCATTTTATCTAACGACAGTTTTTGGCCGTTCCAGGCATCCCGTTTTGACGCCATTTTCTGGAAGATCTCTTTCTGCTGTTCCACCTGTTGCTGATAGTTCTTTTCATCCGCCAGCGCCGCCAGATATTGCTGACGTAAGCCGACTTTCAGCTCACCCAACACCCGTCCGGTTTGGCTTTGGATCGACTGAACATCGGCCTCTGCTTTTAAAATGGCGGGGTTTTTTGGCCCATAAACTTTGCGCAGTTCAGACAACGTACGCTGCGCCTGAATCAGCGCAATGCGCAGATCCTGAATCTGAGCGTGGTTAGAGACCGAAGGCAGCGAGATAACGCTTTCGGCGGACTTCCCTGCGCCATTCACTTCGTTATAAACGGATTCAGCGGCAACACGACGTTGGGTCGCATCGGCCAGACGATTGGTCACGATACTTAACTGCTCGGTTTCAAAACCATCGATACCGCGAAAGGTCAACAGCCCGGCATTTTTCAGATAGCTTTCCATCTCTTCTTTTTGCTTCGCTATCGAC
This sequence comes from Citrobacter sp. L55, assembly GCF_002850715.1. Lineage (NCBI taxonomy): Bacteria > Pseudomonadati > Pseudomonadota > Gammaproteobacteria > Enterobacterales > Enterobacteriaceae > Citrobacter > Citrobacter sp. L55. The sequence goes on from NZ_KZ559421.1 coordinate 42,913, forward strand.
TTCTGAATCTCTTCCATTTTTTCATAATTCAGTTCGCGGGCTTTCTCTACTTTCTGACGCTTTTGCTCCAGCGTATAGTTGATGAAAGCCTGCGCGACGCCGTTGGCGATATCAGCCGCAACCTGGGGCGAAGTCGATTCATAGGTAATAGAGGCGAGGTTCGTTGTCCGAATACCGATGACATTCAGGTTTTTCGACAACGTTTTCAGCGCCAGCTCCATTCTCAGTTGCCGACTTTCATTGCTATCAGCGCCCTGAGCATCGGCTTTTTCCCCGGTAAATGCCGGGTTTTCATCCAGCTTCATATCGCGAACGGCTTGCTCGAGCACAATTCGTGAATGCATCAACGCATATTGCGTTTCGTAGTAACCACTGCGCGTTGAATCGAAACCATCAACCTGTGGGAACGGAGAAACGTTATCGGCCTGCGCCTTAATCAGCACCGTCGCCGTTGATACATACTTTGAGGACATCATGCTGATTAACGGATAAGCCACGACCCCGGCAACGATACCGGCCAGCGCGATTTTCCAGGCGTTCTTTTTCAGCGCTTTGGCAAAGCGGGAGAATTCAACAGTGCTTTCTCGTTTTTTGCCGTTTTCCACTATTGATAGTTTCATCGTCAGAAGAACCCCATGCCAATAATCACGACATCCCCAGGATGAACAGAGTGCGTTAAATCAACATTCTCAAGCAGCTGATTGCTACCTGACAGGCGAATGTTGATATCTTGACGGTCAGCACGATCTGTAAATCCCCCCGCCTGCGCAATAGATTTCTCGACGGTAAGCCCTGGCTCATAAGCGAATCCATTCGGACTTTTCACCTCGCCAGAAACATAGTATTTACGGAACTCGGCAATACTCACCGTCACCATCGGTGTTGTAAAATAATCTCCAGTCAGGCGTTGAGTTAATTCGTTAGTCACCTGCTCAACAGTTTTATCTTTTAATATAAGAGCACCAACAAACGGGAAATTAATCTCCCCACTCTTATCCAAAATAAACCGCATCGTCATATCGGGTTGACCATGAACAGCGATATTGACAGTATCCCCTGCCCCAAGTCGGTAATCCTGCTGAACAGTAGCAGGATCGTCCATTAATCTCGGGCTGGACGTTGTGCATCCGACCATCAGGATACTGAATAGCAAAACCGCGCACAGTTCTATTATTTTCATTTTAGATCTGAACCTTAGCTTTAAGCATAATCATAGAATTATCATAACCCAACGTTCTGATGACTTCCTGATTGTCGTTGGGACCGATATAAAACGAATCAGTATCCTTATTCGAATTCAACGTATCTATTTGATATTTAATCTCAAAATTGACCGACGGTGTGTAGTCATAGCTCATGGTTACGCTAAATACCCCATCTTTATCATGCCGATCTTTATTCTGTTTTTTATAGTCTTCTGAAGTGTATGAGTAATCCAGCAAGGTAGAGAAACGGTTGCCTAACCAGAAGTGCTGGTAAGAAAGACCATACTGGGTGACTAAAATATATCCCCCAACTTCCGATGGGTCTTTAATGCTTTGCGCTGAGTGCACCGTGAAAACAGACTGTTGTAACGGCTTCCACTCCCCTTTTACATCCCAGTTTAGACCATTAAAATCATGCGAGTTTGCGTTGTTTTCAAATGTCTTGTACAACCATGAAATATTCATGTCGACATTGGTTTTTCCCGTCAACTGTGACTTCAGGCCATACAGTAAATAATACTCATTAGTGTCTTTTTCTGAGTTGTTATCATAGTGACGCTGGTTAGTAATAAAGCTATAGCGAAAACGCGTTCTGGATGTGTATTGGTCAAAAATTTCTGCCACCAGGCTATTTTCGTGCCATTCCTGTTCCTGAATGTAATTGTAGAAATCTTCACTACTCTCCTGGGCGTCAGACGTATTGCCGAACGTCAGTTTTTTGTATAACAACGCCAGTTCCGCTTTCCCGCGCCCATCCGGCGCGCCAAAGCTGTAGCGCAATTCACTGTTAATAAAATTCGTCGTCAGCGGAGATTTAATCCCATACTGCTCGAATTGACCCGGTAGAAACCCCTCAGTGATCCCTCGACCGCGGGATTCGTGCCCAAGCGTATCCTCCAGATTGAGTGTTAAGCCGTGCTTGAGCCCATAGCGCCAGGCACCGTTAAAACGGAATCTATGGTCACTCCCGTTTTTGCAACACCGATTTTGACGATAAATTGGCTTGCTTGAATCTATCCGGCGTCTGAATGGGATTTTATTCCCGCGCCTCGATGAGTTCCGCGCCTGATGAACCTCCAGAAAATATACGGCTTCAATGAGCCTTTCCGTTTTACAGGTTCCTCAACAGGCCGGTGGGCCGTTAGTATCATCAATATCAGTATTCGCAAAACCAGATCAGT
>NZ_KZ559422.1:0-42114 GCF_002850715.1 Citrobacter sp. L55
GGACAACAGATTACAACCGTCGCTCGATAGCGGAAACGGCGATGTACCGGGTAAAACAGCTGTTCGGGGGTTCACTGACGCTGCGTGACTACGATGGTCAGGTTGCGGAGGCTATGGCCCTGGTACGAGCGCTGAACAAAATGACGAAAGCAGGTATACCTGAAAGCGTGCGTATTGCCTGAAAACACAACCCGCTACGGGGGAGACTTACCCGAAATCTGATTTATTCAACAAAGCCCTGCTCCGGGTAACGTCGGCAAAATATTTTGCTCAGTACCCGGCGCAATATCCCGGCGCACGCCGTCGAACTCAAAAAGTACCGCTGCGGGATAGAAATCATCTCGAGCACTTGCGACAACAAACACACGTCTGCGTCGTTGGGCCACTTCCGAAAAATTGAAGATTACCCGCCGCCGGGAGAAGGAAAACCGCAGGAGCGGAAAAGGAAACCGGGCGATCAGTGGCGGCTCACGTCTGAGTGCCACGTTAATTAATAAAACAGGTTAATAATTATTAAAATAACCTAAAATGCAGATAATCAATATCCGATAGATAACAAACAATATCGAACAAATAATTTACATTACCCTGAATGATTTCATCGGTTTATCTCGGTGCGCAATCCATTCAAATATTCTATCATTACATTGAGCTGTTCCCGATTGGCGGCCAGCATCTCACCAGAAAGTGAACCACATAAAAATCCATGATAATCGACAAAGAAAAATGCTTCAGAATTTAAAGATCACTTATATTCTTCCAGTTTTTTAATTCCAAATTATCGCATTTATGAATTTTTTATGTTTATCGATTTCAATATTCTCCATTATACTTTCCTTTCATTTATTTTTTATATAAATCCAAATAACACATTCACATATATGTTATTTACCAGCTTACAATAAAATTATTTTAGACATACTAGCGGCTTAGGTTATAGGATTTAGTCACCTCATTAACTAAAAGGCGTTTATATAATGGCTATTCCTGCATATTTATTTTTAAAAGACGACGGCGGCGCGGATATCAAAGGTTCAGTTGATGTCCAGGATAGAGAGGGAAGCATAGAGATTCTATCTTTTGGTCATAGTCTGCATATTCCGACAGACAGCAGAACCGGAAAACTCACCGGCACCAGGCAACATGCCCCCCTTAACTTTCAAAAAGAGTTCGACTCTTCCAGCCCGTATCTTTACAAGGCTATTGCCACCGGGCAGACACTTAAAAGCGCAGAATTTAAATGGTACAGAATTAACGACGCCGGGCAAGAAGTTGAATACTTCAACATGTTGCTTGAGAACGTGAAGATCGTCAGCTCCGCGCCGCATATGCTCGATATCAAAAACCCGGCGACCGAAAAACATAATCATCTTGAAAACGTAGCCATGCGGTATGAGCGGATTACCTGGAAATACTGTGATGGCAACATTCAGTTTTCTGATGCGTGGAATGAAAGATGATCCGGTGCACCTTCCATCTTAATGGCGGACAGCTATCAACATTAAGTTGCCCGGGCGTTGGTTTTTTCCCGGCGTACTCAGGAAATGCAGGGCCACACAGGAATAACCCTGCTTCGATTACAGTAGTAAAAAAAGGGCCATTGCCGCCCGGTCTTTACTACATCGTGACGCGCCAAAGAGGCGGGCTTCACTCCCGCTGGCGGGATATGGTGCACGGCTTAGAGAGCGGCTCAGATCGCGATCTATGGTTTGCGCTTTATCGCCAGGATAGCCAAACTGATGATATCTCATTCATAGACGGTGTTGAGCGGGGTAACTTCCGTTTACATCCCGCGGGTAAATCGGGCATTAGTGATGGCTGCATTACGCTACCCAGCCATGCAGATTACGCAATCTTACTTGAGGCTTTATTAAGCACACCATCAGTTATGGTTACGGCTCAATTAAAAGCGTTCGGCACAATACAGGTGTACTGATGAAACCGGCCACACATGTTTTTTTATGGCTTTCTGAACTGCTCGCCCTGACAGTGGTTTACACCCTGCTTTGTTACTTCATCCCTGATGAAGCGTTTATGGCGTGGTATGAGGAAAACTATGGATTCATACAGGAAGCGCACTGGAATGACGGGTTTTCACTGATTCTGTATTTTCTGGCTATAGCCATCACTACGTTTGCGATCTGGTTTATTGCTGCTGCCAGACAGAGGAAGTGGAAAAAATCACAGGGTGAAAACACATGACGTTTACGTGTCCAGGCTCTGCCAACGTATTACCTTGTGATTCGAACATGACCACCTGACAGGTGGCCACAGCGGAAATACACCACAAACGCGCCGAAGTTATTAGGCGCGTTTTTATTACCTGTAACTTTTAACGCCCCACAATCCATACTCAAAAAATCACAAAAATTACTTTATATAAAAAAGTGTCCACCTGTTCACCTTTTGGATTTTTATTATATTTATCATGAAATTAAGTGGTTAACATCCACTTCAGCCACGTCGATAATGTCCAGCTTGTTCGCTAAGATCAAATCAACTGAACCTGGCTGATAGCGCTCTACCTGTTTGCACCGAAATGTGAAATGAGTAACAAGAAAAACAAGTCAGGCAGGGACGGAAAGTGTTTCACGTGATAAGGCGAGAACATGCGAAAGGCAACCCCCTCTGGACGTCGCCATCCAGAGATGGAAACGTCCGTTAGAGTTTGATTCGATAGTCAGCTCAAACTAGCTCTTTGAGCTGCTCCTGCATATAAGTTGAAAAATACTCTGGGTTCTTGATAAGGATGCGGTTACCGGAGGCCACTTTTTCTGCCCATCCGGCCACTTTTTTCGTGAACTCGGGATTCCATCCCTCCTGCTCACCCCGTGCCATCACAGCTTCCGGACTTGCTGGCACACCTAAGTCATGCAAATACTTTAAGATTCCCTTAGCGGTACTTTCATCCATTGAATGGGGTACTGACGCCGAAGTGTTCATACCACCAATAAAATCCAATGCTTTCTCAATTGCTGTTGGCATGCTCTTATCCTTAAAATTAACCACGTGAGAGACACATTTATACTATGTACCCAACTCCGCCGGGATATCAAAGAGAACATCACCTTTATTTGATTTACCCCGCAGCTAAACGCTTGCGGCGGCTGTTTTCTGCACGATTAATTCGCTATTCCGGCCAAAACCAGCCCGGTCGCTACCGCATTACGCGGCCCTTCGGTACCACGGATGTTGCCCTGTCCGGCAACCACGCCGTAATGCGCCAGCGCGTCGGTGATCATCTGCGGGATTTCGAAATCCAGCGAGGAGCCGCCCACCAGCACCACAAAAGTCATATCGCGAATAGAGCCGCCGGGTGACACCTGGCGTAAAGCGCGCAGGCAGTTGGTCACAAAAACTTTCTCTTTGGCCTGTCGGCGCACCAACCGAATTTTTTCCAGCGAGGTCTGGTTATCTACGGGGATCAGCTCGCCGTTTTTCAGATAAACGACTTTGGCAAAAACTGACGGACTGAGCGGTTCGCGAAAAAACTCCACCGCGCCGTTCTCGTGGCGAATGCTGAACAGGCTCTCCACTTTTGCCAGCGGGTATTTTTTAATTTCCTCCGCCAGATACGGATCGCTTAAGCCCAGCTCGGTTTGAATCAACAGGCTGACCATATTCCCCGCGCCAGCCAGATGGACCGCTTTCACTACGCCATCGCTATTGATAATGGCGGCATCGGTGGAGCCTGCGCCTAAATCGAGGATCGCCAGCGGTGCAGCACATCCGGGCGTTGTTAACGCACCGGCGACAGCCATGTTGGCCTCCACGCCGCCGACTTCAACCGGGATGTTTAACCGGGCGCTCAGCTCACTGGCGATGGCCTGCATCTGTAAGCGATCGGATTTCACCATCGCCGCAATGCCAACGGCGTTCTCCATTGAACACTCCCCGGCAATACCGCCCTGCACCTTGCGGGGAATAAACGTATCCACCGCCAACAGATCCTGAATATACACCGCGTTCATGTCGTGACCGGTCAGCGAGGCCATCACCTTACGCACCCGCTCCAGCATGCCGCCTGCATGCGTACCTGCTTCACCACGAATATCGCACACGGGCGCACAGGTGCTCATCGCCTGCATAATGGCCTGTGCGCCTTGCGCTACGTCGGCTTCACCGCCGCGCTTTTCGCCGCGGATAAAGATCTTACCCGCCGGGATCACCCTTGAGCGCACATCACCCTGCGGGGTTTTCAGCACCACGGCGGAACGGTTGCCAATTAGCGCCCTGGCGATGGGGACGATAGTTTGCGTTTCCTCGGGCGTCAGCGTAAAGAAGGTCGCGATGCCGTAAGGATTCGACAGCACTCGCACCACCTGTCCTGGGGCCGCCACTTCCACCGCCGCCAGCACACCTTCCGGCACCTTCTCCAGCAGGGTGACTTCATCTACCACCGGCATTGTTCGACGCAGACGATTGTTCACCAGCACGCCATCATCTTTTTTCAGGATCGCCGCCACCACGTTGACCCCGCGATCCAGCGCCTCATTGATATACCAAACCGCCTCGAGGAAATCCCTCTCCTCACCGACCAGCGGGATCCAGCCCTGGGTAAACCGATCTTCACTCAACGCCGCCAGCTTCTCCACGGCGATGGTGGTTCCCATTCCCACGCCAACGCCGCCGGGCGTTTGCGGGTTATGCCCAATCATTGTTGATTCGGTAATGATGGTTTCAGTGATGGTTTCCATCGCCACATCGCCAATCACCGGTGCCGCCTCGTTGATGCAGATTTTCGCCACATCCTGAAGCGACCACGGGGTGTTATTCAGCGCCTGCTGCAGGGAGGCCACCACCCCGGCAATATTGTCCCGTGTGCCTTTCATACCGGTCGTAGCGACAATCCCGCTGGAGATAAACCGGCCATGCTGCGCCAACGCCACTTCGGTGGTGGCGTTGCCGATATCAATCCCTGCAATTAACGGCATACAACCTCCGTCACTGGCTGCCTTTACGCAGCTTGTTTCTCTGCAGATACACCTCTGCCGACTCGCGGACAAACCCGGCGTTCACCGTGGCATGCCAGGTATGTTCCAGTTCATCGGCAATGGCCTGAAGCTCGGCGAACGAAGAACGAAACGGCCGCAGCGCGTTGTAAATTTCAAGAATACGGGCATCCGGGATTGCTATAAGCTCCGCCGCACGACGGAAATTACGCGCCACGGCGTGACGCTGCATCTGTTCGGCAATCTGCGCCTGGTACTCCAGCGTTTGCTGAGAAATACGCACATCCTGCGGACCTACGCGGCCCGCCAGCACATTCTCAAGGGTAATCTCGGTTAGCGGTTTGCCGGTAGGAGTCTGGATTTTCTCCGGGCAGCGGGTCGCTAATGGATAATCCTGCGCGGTCATGATGTTGTCGTTCATGGTCATTCCCTTACGAGTGCAATATGCAGCGTGACAGGCGCAGCATCCTGCACCACGTGTTTGGTTTCTTTGATATGAAACAGCGCGGCCTTGGCCATAAATTTGGGTCGTACCATCTGGTCATTAACCACTGGCACTGGCGAAGGCGACTCTTTACGTGCATAGCGCGCGGCGTTTTTACCAATCTGGCGATAGGTTTCCAGCGTCAGCAGCGGAGCCTGAGAGAACAGCTCAAGGTTGCTCAGAGGCAGCAGTTCGCGCTGATGAATCACCGTGGTTCCTTTCGACTGGATACCAATCCCGATGCCAGAACCGCTGAGATTTGCCGCATCCCATGCCATAAATGAAACATCAGAAGTGCGCAGAATCCTCACCACCCGAGCATGCAGGCCCTCTTCTTCAATGCCGGCAACCAGTTCTTTCAAAATCGCTTTGTGCGGCATATCAATCAATGTTTTGTGCTGATACTTATCAAAGGCCGGGCCGACGCCTATCACGACTTCATCCACGCGTTCGTCCGCTTTAGCCGCCTCGCCTTCGCTCACCTGCAAGGTGAAAACCGGCTTACGTTCAGTTGTGCATTCCACTGTGTACCGCCTTATTCGATCGAGCCGGGCTGAACCACGCCCGCAATATTTTTAATTTCCGCCCAACGTTCGGCAGAGATGCGATAGCCGGTGCCGGGTCCCTGATAATCGTTGATGTCATTAACGGCGCTGACGACGTCGAACTGACGATCCAGAATGGCCGACGTTTGCAGATAATCACCAGTAACACGCTGCCTCAGCATGTTGAGGATATTGCTGGCGATGTCTTCGAAGCCGCTGGAACTCAACGCGCCGACGATATCCAGCCCGGTGATATTGCGTTTCATCATCTCTTCCACGGCAGCCAAATCTTCCACCACATTGCGCGCGGGCATATCTTTGCTGCCGTGAGCGTAAGTGGCGGCGTCCACCTCTTCATCGCTAATCAGCGGCAGGCCCAGTTCGCGGAACACCGCCTGAATGGCGCGCGCGGCCTTATTGCGGATGGCGATTGTCTCCTCTTCCGTGACCGGACGCAGGCCCCCGTCAACCATCAGATCGCGTTGCAGAATGTTGTAATCATCGAAGTCTTCAGCGTCGAAGTTCGACCCGGCAAACATGTTGTCGTAGTTCGGTACCGCGCTATAGCCGGAGAAGATAAAGTCGGTGCCCGGCAGCATCTGCATCAGGGTGCGAGCAGTACGACGAATATCGGAGTGGGAAAAGGTCTGGTCATTGGCGGAGGCCACTTCAAGGTCGAGCATCGAGGCAATCAGGTTTTCCGCCAGCACCGCGCGAATCCCCGACGGCACAGCGCCGGTCATGCCGATACAGCTGACCGCGCCGTTTTGTAACCCCTGTACGCCCGCGCCTTTGGTGATAAAAATGCAACGCGACTCCAGATAAAGCATCGATTTACTTTCGGAATAGCCCATCAGCGCTTCCGAGCCGGTGCCGGAGGTGTAGCGCATCTTCAGACCACGAGAAGCATACGCCGAGGCAAGAAACGCTTTTGACCACGGCGTATCATCGCCATCGGTAAACACCGACTCCGTGCCATATACCGACACCGTTTCGGCGTAGCTGGTTAGCCCGCGCATTCCCAGTTCCAGCTCCGTGGCCTCTTCAACGGAGCATTGCGTCAGCACGCCGGGGCGACCGCATTGGGACCCCACCAGCAGCGCCAGGGCGTTAAACGGCGCATAGCGGGCGATCCCGACCGTTGTTTCCTGTTCGGAAAAGCCACGGATCCCCGCTTCAGCAGCGTCGGCAGCAATCTGTACCGGGTTATCTTTCAGGTTGGTCACGTGGCACTGATTGGAGGGGGTGCGTCTGGCGCGCATTTTTTGCAGCGCCATCATCATCTCCACCACGTTCATTTGCGCCATCACCTCCACCGCTTTCGCCGGGGTGATGGCAGTCGTAATGGCAATGATCTCTTCCCGACTGACGTGGATATCCACCAGCATTCTGGCGATCTCCAGCGCGTCGAGCTGCATGGCGCGCTCGGCCTCGGGCACGTTAATCGCGTAATCGGCAATGAACCGGTCAATCATGTCGAACTCGGCGCGGCTCTTGCCGTCCAGCTCAACAATACGACCATTTGCCACCTTCACCGACGAAGCCGGATCGTAAGGGCTTTCCATTGCGATCAGCCCCTCTTCAGGCCATTCGCCAATTAGCCCATCCTGATTTACAGGCCGCTGGGCAAGCACTTCGAATCGTTTTGATCTTCTCATAGTTTATGGACTCAAAAGATAAAAAATAGGGACGCCGGGCCGTATTGCCGGGGACACAACACCCGGCATTCGCCTTTCATCAGCAATAGCCGAACTCTAAATGAGCAGGACAATAAAAAAATAAAATTAATTTCGTTCCAATTTGGCACGTAATAAAAAACCATCGTTTCATATTGAAACGCGGCTCAGGAATATTCACCGCGAATTGTGACGAGGTTAAATGATCATTATCAATAAACACCGCAACAGGAAACTGAACGTAATATTTTTGAAATTCCCACCCTATTGACTTAATAACGCGGGGCGAGAAAATAAGATAAAGCCAATGATAAAAATAGCTGTTGCGCGATATTTTCGTGACCTCAGCCCTACAACCTTTTCAGGAGAGACTGTGAATAAGAGCCAACAAATCGCCACCATTACGCTGGCGGCTGCAAAGAAAATGGCGCAGGCCGTCGAGGCTAAAGCGCTTGAAATCAACGTTCCGGTGGTGTTTTCCGTGGTGGATCACGGCGGGAACACGCTGCTAATGCAACGTATGGACGACGCGTTTGTCACCAGCTGTGATATCTCTCTTAATAAAGCTTATACCGCCTGCTGCCTGCGACAGGGTACCCATGAAATTACCGATGCGGTACAACCAGGTGCCTCTCTATATGGCTTGCAGCTCACCAATCAACAACGAATTGTTATTTTTGGCGGCGGTTTACCTGTCATATTAAACGGCGAATTAATCGGTGCCGTTGGCGTAAGTGGCGGTACCGTCGAACAAGACAGATTATTAGCAGAAACCGCATTAAATTGTTTCTCTGAATTATAATTTAAATCTAAGAAGGTATATTATGAGCTATCGTATGTTTGATTACCTGGTGCCAAATGTGAACTTCTTTGGCCCCAATGCTATTTCCGTGGTCGGCGAACGCTGTAAACTGTTGGGCGGTAAAAAAGCGCTGCTGGTCACTGATAAAGGTCTGCGGGCAATTAAAGACGGCGCGGTAGATAAAACCCTCACACATCTGCGTGAAGCCGGTATTGACGTCGTGGTTTTTGACGGCGTTGAGCCAAACCCCAAAGACACCAACGTGCGCGACGGCCTGGAGGTCTTTCGGAAAGAGCATTGCGACATCATCGTTACCGTTGGCGGCGGTAGCCCGCATGACTGCGGTAAAGGCATCGGTATCGCCGCGACTCACGAAGGGGATCTCTACAGCTATGCCGGGATTGAAACCCTGACCAACCCGCTGCCGCCGATCGTTGCGGTAAATACCACCGCCGGGACCGCCAGCGAAGTCACCCGCCACTGCGTGCTGACCAATACCAAAACCAAAGTGAAGTTTGTGATTGTCAGCTGGCGCAACCTGCCGTCGGTCTCTATTAACGATCCGCTGCTGATGCTCGGCAAACCAGCCCCACTGACTGCGGCCACCGGGATGGACGCCCTGACCCACGCCGTGGAAGCCTACATTTCCAAAGATGCCAACCCGGTCACCGACGCTGCCGCTATCCAGGCGATCCGCCTGATCTCCCGTAACTTGCGCCAAGCCGTGGCGCTGGGCAGCAACCTGAAAGCTCGCGAGAACATGGCCTACGCCTCCCTGCTGGCGGGTATGGCCTTCAACAACGCCAACCTCGGCTACGTTCACGCGATGGCGCATCAGCTTGGCGGTCTTTACGACATGCCGCACGGCGTGGCGAATGCCGTACTGCTGCCGCACGTAGCGCGCTATAACCTGATCGCTAACCCGGAAAAATTTGCCGACATCGCAGAGTTTATGGGCGAAAACACTAACGGACTCTCCACCATGGATGCCGCCGAGCTGGCCATTCATGCTATTGCCCGCCTCTCCGCCGACATCGGTATTCCGCAGCATCTGCGCGATCTGGGCGTCAAAGAAGCCGATTTCCCGTATATGGCTGAAATGGCACTGAAGGACGGTAACGCCTTCTCCAACCCGCGCAAAGGGAACGAGAAAGAAATTGCCGAGATCTTCCGTCAGGCATTCTGATAACGCAGGGGGCGCAATGTTACTTTCATCACCGGGCGTACACCTGTTTTATCACTCACGCTGGCAGGGTACTCGCGTGCTTGATGAGCTGTGTTGGGGGCTGGAAGAGCAAGGCGTTCCCTGCCGGGCAATCTGTTGCGACGATCATGACTGCGCGCTGGCGCTCGGCAAACTGGCGGCCAAAAGTTCGGCGCTGCGCGTGGGTCTCGGTCTCAACGCCACCGGTGATATTGCCTTAACCCATGCCCAGTTGCCCGAGGATCGGGCGCTGGTCTGCGGGCATACCCGCGCCGGGACAGCACAGATCCGCACGCTCGGCGCCAATGCCGGTCAACTGGTTAAAGTTCTTCCCTTCAGCGAGATAAAATAAATGTACCGCATCTATACCCGAACCGGTGATAACGGCACGACCGCGCTGTTTGGCGGCAGCCGTATCGATAAAGACGACATCCGCGTTGAGGCCTACGGCACGGTGGATGAACTGATTTCCCAGCTTGGCGTCTGCTATGCCAGCACGCGCCAGGCCGAGCTACGCCAGGAACTGCACGCTATGCAGAAGATGCTGTTCGTACTGGGGGCGGAACTCGCCAGCGATCAGAAAGGACTCACACGCTTAAAACAGCGTATTGGCGAAGAGGATATTCAGGCGCTGGAGCAGCTTATTGACCGCAATATGGCGCAAAGCGGCCCGCTCAAAGAGTTTGTTATTCCGGGGAAAAATCTGGCATCGGCACAGCTGCACGTTGCGCGAACCCTGACGCGTCGGCTGGAGCGGATCCTCATCGCGATGGGCAGAACGCTGACGTTACGCGATGAGGCCAGGCGTTATATCAACCGGCTGTCGGATGCGCTGTTCTCGATGGCCAGAATCGAAGAAACTACTCCAGATGTTTACGCTTAAACTGGCTGGCATCAATGTCGTACTGCTTCATCTTACGCCACAAGGTGGTGCGACCAATATTCAGCAGTTGCGACATCTCCTGAACACGCCCACTGGTCACGCGGGCGGCATGGATAATCGCCTCTTTCTCGATGGCGGTAAAGGTCAGGCTGGCGGGCAGCAGTGAAGATGCCGTCTCCAGACCAGGACGTTCGGCAAACAGATAATCCGGCAGATTGCTCAGCCGAATATGGCCGTTATCGCTGCTGATGGCGATGTTTTCAATAATGCTGTTCAGCTCAAAATCATTACCCGGCCACGAATAGGCCACCAGTTGTGCCAACGCGTCGTCGTCGATCTTCAGGCTGGATGAAAAGCGTTTTTTTAGGCTATTCAACCGCGTATAAATCAGCGATGGAATACTGTTACGCCGCGCCCGCAGCGGCGGGATAACGATCTCAAAAGAGTGCAGCGCGTAATACAACTGACGGCTAAAGCGGTTTTGCTCCACCAGATTCGCGAGATCAACCGTGGTGGTAGCGATCACTTTGACATCCACCGGAATCAACCGCCGGGCATCCAGGCGGGTTAAAACGCCCTGCTTAATCACCTGCAGCAACGCGGATTGTAACTCCGGCGCCAGATATTCAATTTTTTCCAGAAACAGCGTGCCGCCGTTCGCCAGTTCAAGACGGCTCAGCCGACCGTTTTCATCATCAGTAGGCGCACTGCCCATAAAATCCTGCCCCAGTACGCTGTTGGCATACAGCTGGCAGTTCACGGCGATATACGGCCCGCTGGCGCGTTCGCTTTCATTGTGAATGGCCTGACTCAGTAGCTCTTTACCGACGCCCTCTTCCCCGCACAGCAGGATCGGGAAACTTCCCCTCGCCGCCTGACGACCAAAGTGGATCAAACGTCGGGTTTCTGGATCGTCTGTCGACATCTGCTCAAAGGTGTGGCTCACCTTGCCGAGCTGGCTGGTCATCAGTTGACGCATTTGCTCCACCGGATGCAGCAGCAGGATAAAGCTGTTGCCCTGCTCTTCAACAATCGGTTTCAGGGTGATGACGGCATCAACAAACTGGTGCTGGCTTTCAAAGGTGACTTCGACATGATTCAGGCCGCGGGCATGTTTGATCGCCCGACGCAGCAGCATGGGGAGATTGAGCAGGTCGTTAATATTCTTCCCCTGGCTGGCCTGCGCGTCGAGATGCAAAAGCAGCGCCGCGCGCGCATTGAGGAACTGCAATACGCCCTGTTCGTTCCAGGCCATCACGCCATCATCCATACTCTCCAGCAGCCCGTACATCTGGTTCAGATGGCGGTTGGATTCAGCCAGCAGGCTGTCAGTCAGCAATGAGTTGCCGACTTCTCTGGCAATCGCCAGCGTCAGGGATAAATCAGAAACGCACTCATGCTCTACCAGACAGCACAGCGAGATGGAGCCAAACAGTCGACCATGGTTATCGAATACTGGCGTAGAGCAGAACGACCACGGATGCAACGCCTGTTTAAAGTGCTGATCGCCAGAGGTTTTTGTCGGTTGCCCCGGCATCGTCGCCAGCGACAACGCGCAGCTGCCAATAATGCTTTCCGCACAGTAACTGCCGTCGCGAAAACCGAGCTCCGCCAGTTGCTCCACCGTCTGCGGATCGCCGCAACGGCTGAGAATACAGGCCGATTCATCCAGAATTAGCAACGCGCACGGACGGCCGTCCATAAACTCCCAGGCATCTTCCAGCGCGGCCTGAGCAATCGTCAGCAGCGCCGTTTTGCGACGACAGATCGACTCAAAGGTCAGGCCCTGCGCCTGATGCGGCGCCTGCCAGGTTTCCCGCTGCATAAACTTGCTGCAACGATGCCATGACTGGGCAATGACCGAAGAGACTTCCTTCCCAATGTCCTGAGTGTGCGTCGTCATATCCCTTTCCGCTGTTTTACCATAGACAACCCCTCCGGCAGAGACTGTCAGAGGGGGGAGAAGATGCCGGATAAAAACTTACCGACGACTGATTAACGCGCCAGCCACTGCTGTCCCAGCAGGTCTGCCGTCAGTATCGCGGCATGTACGCTCTCAGGCGTCACCGGGAACGGCATATTGTGGATGGTTTCACCTTCCGCGCAGGTCGCTTTGGCCACGGCCATGATCTTGCCGTCAATGTCGTCTTTTACGCCCATTTCCGCTAACGTTACCGGCAGGCCTACTTTCTGACAGAAATTCAGCACGGTTTCGATCTCTTCCATCGGGCTGTTTTGCAGCACCAGCTGCGCCAGCGTACCAAAGGCGACTTTTTCACCGTGGTACAAATGGTGACACTCTTCCAGAATCGTAAAACCGTTGTGGATAGCATGCGCCCCTGCAAGACCACTGCTTTCAAAGCCGATGCCGCTGAGGTAAGTGTTCGCTTCGACAATACGCTCCAGCGCATCAGTCACCACGCCAGCCTGCGCGGCAAAGCGTGCCTTTTCGCCTTCCGCCAGCAGGGTATCATAGCACAGGCGCGCCAGGCTCAGCGCCGCTACGGTGGACTGTCCGCCCGCCATGCTGGTCGCTCTGGCGTCATAACAGGCTTTCGCTTCAAACCAGGTTGAGAGCGCATCGCCCATCCCGGCCACCAGCAGGCGTACCGGCGCTTTGGCAATGATTGCGGTGTCCATCACCACCATATCCGGGTTTTTCGGGTAGATCAGATACTCTTCAAACTCACCGGCTTCGGTATAGATAACGGACAGCGCGCTGGTTGGTGCATCGGTAGAGGCGATAGTCGGGATCACCACCACCGGTAGCTTCTGGTAGTAACCAATCGCTTTGGCGGTATCCAACGTTTTCCCGCCGCCAATCCCAACCACGCCGCGGCAACCGTGCTGTTTCAGAATGGCAATCAGGCGATTAATTTCAATATGGCTGCATTCACCGTTGAAGCGTTCCGCGTGGCAGCTAATGTCGTGGCTGTGCAGGCCATTGAGTACCTTCTCTCCCGCCAGCTTCATCACGAAGTCATCCGCAATCACGAAAAAGCTGTCCGCCAGATTTTTAGCGTATTGGCCAAATAAGGTGGAAGCGTCAGGGCCCTGGAGATATTTGGCTGGAGATTGAATAACTTTTAGCATTCCTTTCATCCTCAAATAAGTACATGTTTTTACATGGTGAGCCCTGGCGTTAACCTGTTTGGCCTGTTGCTGTCGGCAAAAACAGGTGGTACCGGAGCGATGCAATAACTGTATGGCGAGGCGTGAACAAAAAAATCTTTCGTCATTTTGTTCTGATATGAAACAGATAAAAACGACGCACGTTCCATTCTGGAACGCTTATCCACAAAAATGATAAGGTTTGCGATCCCGATCCGTACATTTACCCCCAAATCTCCGGCAAACACGAAGCTCTGTTCCTCTTTTACTCATGCAGTTGTATTAAAACCGGAAAAAAAAGGCTGGCTGCGCCGTATGAGCGGCGCTGATCGCAGGAGAAAAAAGTCGAGCGAGCTCGCATTATGATCATTCCCCGCCTTTTTAAGTTTCATTTCGGAACAAAAAACAACGTCAGCGTTCCGTAATGAAACTCATTTTAGCGTTGTTTTTTTCCACGCTGACTTCGCCAGAATCTCTTCATTGCCTCCGCACCATGATCCTACATTCGGGGGTTTGTCTTTCACTCAACCTCGAGGAGCCGTTATGTCTCAATTCTTTTTTAACCAACGCACCCATCTCGTGAGCGACGTCATCGACGGGGCGATTATCGCCAGCCCATGGAATAACCTGGCGCGTCTGGAAAGCGATCCGGCCATTCGCATCGTGGTCCGTCGTGACCTTAATAAAAATAACGTAGCGGTCATTTCCGGCGGCGGTTCGGGACACGAACCCGCGCACGTTGGGTTTATCGGTAAAGGCATGCTAACCGCTGCGGTCTGCGGCGACGTTTTCGCCTCCCCGAGCGTGGATGCTGTACTGACCGCGATTCAGGCGGTGACCGGTGAGGCTGGCTGTTTGTTGATTGTGAAAAACTACACCGGTGACCGTCTTAATTTCGGTCTCGCCGCCGAGAAGGCGCGTCGCCTTGGCTATAACGTTGAAATGCTGATTGTCGGCGACGACATCTCCCTGCCGGATAACAAACACCCACGTGGCATTGCGGGAACTATCCTGGTGCATAAAATCGCAGGCTATTTTGCCGAACGCGGCTATAACCTCGCCACCGTCCTGCGTGAAGCGCAGTACGCAGCCAGCAACACCTTTAGTCTGGGCGTAGCGCTTTCCAGCTGTCATTTGCCGCAAGAAACCGACGCAGCCCCTCGTCATCATCCGGGTCATGCGGAGCTGGGTATGGGCATTCACGGTGAACCAGGCGCATCGGTTATCGACACCCAAAACAGTGCGCAAGTGGTGAACCTGATGGTGGATAAACTGCTGGCCGCCCTGCCTGAAACCGGTCGTCTGGCGGTGATGATTAATAATCTTGGCGGCGTTTCCGTGGCCGAAATGGCCATCATCACCCGCGAACTCGCCAGCAGCCCGCTGCACTCGCGTATCGACTGGCTAATTGGCCCGGCCTCGCTGGTCACTGCGCTGGATATGAAAGGCTTCTCACTGACGGCCATCGTGCTGGAAGAGAGCATCGAAAAAGCACTGCTCACCGAAGTGGAAACCAGCAACTGGCCGACGCCGGTCCCACCGCGTGAAATCAGCTGCGTAGCGTCATATCAGCGTAGCGCCCGCGTGGAATTCCAGCCTTCGGCAAACGCCCTGGTGGCCGGGATTGTGGAGCTGGTCACCGCAACCCTTTCCGATCTGGAGACTCATCTGAATGCGCTGGACGCCAAAGTCGGCGATGGCGATACCGGTTCGACCTTTGCCGCCGGCGCGCGTGAAATTGCCAGCCTGCTGCATCGCCAGCAGCTGCCGCTGAATAACCTTGCCACGCTGTTCGCGCTGATTGGCGAACGTCTGACCGTGGTGATGGGCGGTTCCAGCGGTGTGCTGATGTCAATCTTCTTTACCGCCGCCGGGCAGAAACTGGAACAGGGCGCTAACGTTGTCGAAGCGCTAAATACGGGGCTGGCGCAGATGAAGTTCTACGGCGGCGCAGACGAAGGCGATCGCACGATGATTGATGCGCTGCAACCGGCCCTGACCTCGCTGCTCGCACAGCCGAAAAATCTGCAGGCCGCATTCGACGCCGCGCAAGCGGGAGCCGAACGAACCTGTTTGTCGAGCAAAGCCAATGCGGGTCGCGCATCGTATCTGAGCAGCGAAAGCCTGCTCGGAAATATGGACCCCGGCGCGCACGCCGTAGCGATGGTGTTTAAAGCGCTGGCAGAGAGTGAGCAGGGCTAAGATGTAACAAGGAGCGCTTCTCAGGTATTTACTGCCTGATGGCGCTTCGCTTATCAGGCAGAACGTTAACGATACACGCGGATCCCGCCCTCTACGCCGCGACTAAACAGCACCTGCCAAAGTTCAATATCTCTGGCGCGGAAAGCCCCGGCGCAGGCGCATAAATAGTAGTTAAACATTCTTCTGAAGGTGGCGGAATAACGTGATGACAGCTCCGGCCATGCTTGATTAAAGCGCTCGTGCCACGCCATCAGCGTTTTATCGTAATCGCTGCCAAAGTTATGCCAGTCTTCCATCACAAAACGTGATTCGCTGGCTTCGGCAATATGGGAGATCGCCGGTAAGCAGCCGTTCGGGAAAATGTATTTATTGATCCACGGATCGACGCTCATCCCTTTTTTATTGCTACCAATGGTATGTAGCAGGAACAGTCCGTCCGGTTTTAAACAACGGTCGGCGATGCTGAAATAAGTGTCGTAGTTTTTTGGCCCGACATGTTCAAACATCCCCACCGAGACAATGCGATCGTAGTGTTTATCGAGGTCGCGATAATCCTGCAGCAGAATGTTAACGTCCAGTCCTTCACAGCGCTGCTGCGCCATTTTTTGCTGCTCTTTGGAAATGGTGACGCCTTCCACCGCCACGCCATAATGACGCGCCGCATATTCCGCCAGCCCACCCCAGCCACAACCAATATCGAGTAAACGCATGCCCGGTTTAAGTTGTAGCTTCTCACAGATCATTTTTAATTTAGCATTTTGCGCATCGTCTAATGTGGTCGCATCTTTCCAGTAAGCGCAGGAATATTGCATATGCGGATCAAGCATCAGCGCAAAGAGATCGTTACCAATATCATAATGTTCTTTGCCGACAATCCACGCGCGGCTCCGCGACTGCAAATTAAACAGGCGTGCGCTGGCAATACGTAAAATATCTTTCAGGTTACCCGGCATCTGCTGGTCAAGTTTTGCTTTCAGGATTTTGCAGAACAGAATATCGAGCCGCTCGCAGTCCCACCAGCCTTCCATATAGCTTTCGCCAAGCCCTAACGAGCCTTGTTGCAGTACCCGTTTAAAGAAACCGGCATGATGAAGTTGAATGTCCCAGGCACGGGTGCCATTAATCCTGATATCCGCTTGCGAAAGCAGCTCTTTTCCCATTCGGGTCCAGTTATCATTTGTTTCATTGACGATGACAGCATCTGAACAAAGCGAGTTCATGGTATTTACCAAAGGTGGGCTAAAAATTCTTACGCAAGATTATTATGGAAAAAAGAGTGTATGTATTATGATCCGCGGACAAGATCTATCGAGCAGCGGACACACCATCGGGAGCATTGACGATCTATTTATGGAAACTCTCGTGCAAAAACAGTGGAACTCCTTCCCGGATAACTCCATGACGGAACTGCCGCAGGATGTTTACTTTCGCTCTTATGTCCTGGAAGCCAATCATCATGTTCCACAGCATTCACACTCTTTTATGCAGTTTCATTTCGCCCGCAAAGGCAGTATGCGTATTGATGTTGCCGGCAAGTGCTGGATAATCCCGGCGCATTATGGCATCTGGATCCCGAATAATACGGAGCATGCGGTTTGGGCATTGGATGATGTGTATTTAGAGAATCTGGATATTAAACCGAGCTTTCTTGAAGAGAGCATCAATGAATGTAAAGTGGTGGCTATCAGTGATTTCGCCAGAGAGTTTATTCATTACGCCACGAATTTAATTTCGGGCCATTATGATAGCCAGTCAAAAGAGGGCAAGCTGGTTAGCGTCCTGGTCGACATTATTCTGCAGCTTCCGGAAGTCGCTTTTGTATTACCCTGGCCGCAGGATCGCGAATTAACCAAAGTTTGCCGAACAATACAAGAATCCCCGGCGCTGGAGCATTCGGTTGAATACTGGGCGCAGCATCTGGGTATGTCTGCCCGTACCTTTTCACGCCATTTCAAAAAAGAAACCGGATTGCCTTTCAGCGTCTGGAAGCAAAAAATGCGTATTCTGGAATCCGTATTAATGCTGAAGAAAAATAAAAGCGTGACCGCCGTGGCTCTCGACGTAGGGTATTCAAGCACCGCGGCATTTAGCTACGCATTCCGCCAGGCGTTTGGCGTGCCGCCATCTAATTACTGATTAACGACGCTGATGCCAGTAAGCCGCTGCGCGAACAAGTTGCTGATCGAACGCCTCGCTTTCAAAGCGAGCACTCAGGTTTTTGACCACCTTACCTTCGCCGGTAATCCAGATGTAGTAATCATCTGCAGGTACGCTTAGCTGCGATAAGTGTTCATTCACCGCCTGTTCGTCATGGCCGATAAACCACTGAATAGTAAATCCGTCGAGATGAGCAAAATAGTCCTGGTACGCGGCATCCTGCACACTTACCAGCGCCGTGATGTTCGGACGTACCGCTAAACGGCTGAGCGACTCCAGGCGTCGGCGCAGCGCAGGCATTCCCGATTCATCACACACGTAAACCTGATACGCATAGTCCTCTGGCACCACCAAAGAACCGCGCGGTCCACCTACCGTCAGCTTGTCACCCTCGCGGGCATTCATCGCCCAAGTACTTGCCACGCCACCGTCATGAATATAGAAATCCAGTGCCAGCTCATGGCGTGCTTCGTCATACAACGGCGTGTAATCACGGGATATCGGACGCACGCCGTCAGCCCAGACAATACCTTCATCGGTGACAACCGGCGGCACAAAGTGGCTGCCCGGTTCAGGGAAAAAGACCTTGGTATGGTCGTCAAAGCCGTGTGAGCTAAAACCATCCAGAGCGTCACCGCCCAGTACAATGCGCTGAAATCCCGCGCTAATACGTTCGACGCGCAGGACAGTAAGTTCCCGAAAACGCAGTTCATTGCGAACGCGCTGCGGGTAGCGTGAGGTGTTTTTTGTCATTTTTTCGCCTTCGGAAAGATAATACGATATATCTAAATTAATTTTTAAATGATAATGATTGCTAATCAGCAAGATTGCAAGCACTTTTTTGATATAGTCGACTTCTGATTAACTGACTAACGCACGCCTTTAAAAAAGATAAAAATCATCAAGTTAAATAAAAAAAATTTTATATCCTTGCACCAAAACAATATTTAGATATAAATTAGATATATCTAAAACACATCAGGAGACGATGATGCAAAACCATCATGAAGGTTGCTGCAAGCATACAGAGCACCAACACGAAGGCTGCTGCAAGGGTGAAGGACATCACCACGAAGGCCGCCACAACGAACACCATGCAGGTTGCTGCAAAGGTGAAGAACATCGCCATGAAGGCTGCAACAAAGAACATCACCACGAACAGGGTTGTGGACACCGCCACGGTCGCGGCGGCGGTCGTCGCCAGCGCTTCTTCGGTCACGGAGAATTACGCCTGGTCATTCTGGATATCCTGACCCGCGACGCCAGCCACGGCTATGAGCTGATTAAAGCGATTGAAACCCTGACTCAGGGCAACTATACCCCGAGCCCGGGCGTCGTCTATCCGACGCTGGATTTCTTGCAGGATCAAGAGCTGATCACTATCAGCGACGAGGAAGGCGGGCGTAAACAGATTGCGATCACAACCCAAGGCCAGCAGTGGCTGGATGAAAACCGTGAGCATCTGGAACATATCCACGAACGTATTAAAGCCCGCTGCGTGGGTTTTGAATTACGCAAGAACCCGCAGATGAAACGCGCGCTGGAGAACTTCAAAGCCGTGCTGGACCTACGGGTCAATCATGGTGATACCAGCGATGCGCAGATCAAAAAAATCATCGGTATTATCGATCGCGCTGCGCTGGATATTACTCAACTGGATTAATCTACAGAGCAGGCGGAACGCGTTCACCCTGCGTTCCGCCTTTATCGTTAATATTAATGCAGCACCGTGACTGCATCTTCCAGACGACCAGCGCGATGTTTCACCATCGCGGAAATCTGGGCGCTCTCTTCAACCAGCTCGGCGTTTTTCTGCGTAATGTTGCTTAATTCATTCACTGCGCGAGTCAGGCTCGAAAGACCATCTGACTGTTCCAGCGTTGAGTGACTGATTTGGGCGATCAACTGCGTCACGTTTTGCACCTGCGCTACAATATCATCCATCGTGCGCCCTGCGGCGTGAACCTGGTCAGATCCGGACTGCACCTTATCGGCGCTGGCATCAATCAGCTTGCGGATATCATTGGCTGCACTGGCGCTGCGGCTGGCAAGATGACGCACTTCTCCCGCCACCACGGCGAACCCTTTCCCCTGCTCACCCGCCCGTGCGGCTTCAACAGCGGCGTTCAGGGCCAGAATATTAGTCTGGAAAGCAATATCGTTAATCAGCGTGGTAATGGTGCCGATCCGCTGGGTGCTGTTGGCGATATCGTCCATAGTTTTGATGACGGTATCCATCGCCTCGCCGCCGTGCGTCGCCGCGCTGCTGGCTGCAATGGAGAGCTTGTCGGCCGCGGCGGCGGTCTCTGAGTTTTGCTTCACCGATGCCGCCATCTGATTCATGGTGGTCACCGTTTCCTGCACGTTCTCTACGGTCTGCTGCGTATGCTTGTTTAAATCATCGCTGCCTTTCGCCAGCGTTTCGCTGTCGCTGCGCACACAGCTCACCTGACTGGAGACATCATGGATGAGCCAACGGCACATTAGCCCCAGTTGCCCAACCGCTCGCAGCATCAGGCCCAGTTCATCACTGCGGTTAAGATGCGACACGCTGTTTCGTTCACCGGTCGCCACTTTTAGCGCCTGACGAGCGACATTCTCAATAGGACGCACAATCTGCCATTCGAAAATAGCCGTTCCCAGCATCATCACCAGCGCGCTTATCAGCAGTAACGGCCATTCGGCGCCCATTTGCTGCAATGCGGCCGCCAGTACGATAAACATAATTGCCATTACGCTGCGCACTCGCCAGCGAATCGGCAGCGCCGGGAGTTTACCCAGCCAGCCTTTGCGTACCACCAGTCCTTTATGGATACGTCGGTTGCAACGCCCTTCATTCAGCGCTTTATATAAAGGCTCTACCGCCGCAATCTCCTCGTCAGTGGCCCGGGTACGAATCGACATATATCCGGTGACACGACCTTCCCGTACCATCGGCACCGCATTGGCCCTTACCCAGTAGTGATCGCCATTCTTACGCCGGTTTTTCACAATCCCGCTCCATGGCTCGCCCTGTTTCAGGGTGTACCACATATCCGCAAACGCCGCTTTTGGCATATCCGGATGACGAACCAGATTGTGCGGCTTATCGAGCAATTCATTCAGTTGATAGCCACTGACCTGGACAAAAGTATCGTTCGCGTGGGTGATATAGCTTTGTAAATCGGTGGTCGACATGAGGGTGATATCATCATCCAGCGGTGTATTTTGCTGACTAACGTAGGGATGAGAAGACATGATTGCGTCCTGTGCAGGTTATCTGGTTGTTAACTCTTTCGGCTTATGTTATTTCGGCGATAATTTTTTTATCTTTAGTTGTTAAATTTGATTTAGATCGCAATTTGCGATTAAACCTCAAAATCTGTACGCATTCTAATCCATTGATTTAAAATACTTTCATTCAGTAACTATTCAACTGCACTTCTACCAACGCACCGTCACAGTGCAAACATTGCTCACTTTTAGCGCAGAAAAGTGCTTTTCCGATCTGTTTTCGCGGCCTTAACCTGGGCAAAATGTCAGCAAATGTTAAACATCAGCATTAAATGTTGCGTGAATGAGGTGTTTCCTGGTGTTTATCCCGATTTTTGCTAAGCGCGCCGGAATGGCGCAATCACTGCAATACTTAAATCAGTATCATGTGATACGCGAGCTCCGGGAGCATATTTTGAACAGGTTACCTTCCAGCGCATCGGCCCTGGCCTGCAGCGCACACGCACTAAATCTCATCGAAAAGCGCACGCTTGATCATGAGGAAATGAAATCATTAAACCGAGAGGTGATTGAATACTTCAAGGAGCATGTCAATCCGGGGTTCTTAGAGTATCGAAAATCTGTAACTGCAGGCGGGGATTACGGAGCCGTAGAGTGGCAAGCGGGAAGCCTGAATACGCTTGTCGACACCCAGGGGCAGGAGTTCGTCGATTGCCTGGGTGGATTTGGAATTTTCAACGTGGGGCACCGTAATCCAGTCGTGGTTTCCGCCGTACAGAATCAACTCGCGAAACAACCTCTGCACAGCCAGGAGTTACTTGACCCTCTGCGGGCCATGCTGGCAAAAACCCTCGCCGCGCTGGCGCCAGGTAAACTGAAATACAGTTTTTTCTGTAACAGCGGGACCGAGTCGGTTGAAGCCGCTCTGAAGCTGGCGAAAGCGTATCAATCGCCGCGCGGTAAATTTACGTTCATTGCCACCAGCGGCGCATTCCACGGCAAATCATTGGGAGCACTGTCCGCCACGGCTAAATCAACCTTCCGCAAACCCTTTATGCCGCTGCTGCCAGGTTTCCGCCATGTACCGTTTGGCGATATTAACGCGATGCGCACCATGCTCAGCGAGTGTAAAAAGACTGGTGACGACGTCGCAGCCGTGATCCTCGAACCTATCCAGGGTGAAGGGGGCGTGATCCTGCCACCGCAAGGGTATTTGCCCGCCGTGCGTAAACTTTGCGATGAGTTTGGCGCGCTGATGATCCTTGATGAAGTGCAGACCGGCATGGGTCGTACCGGCAAAATGTTCGCCTGCGAGCACGAAAACGTGCAGCCCGACATTATGTGTCTGGCCAAGGCGCTGGGCGGCGGCGTGATGCCAATTGGCGCAACCATTGCCACCGAAGAGGTGTTTTCCGTCCTGTTCGACAATCCCTTCTTGCATACCACCACGTTTGGCGGCAACCCGCTCGCTTGTGCGGCTGCGTTAGCCACCATTAACGTCCTGCTGGAGCAAAATTTACCGGCTCAGGCGGAGCAGAAAGGCGATATGTTGCTGGATGGTTTCCGCCAGCTTGCGCGGGAGTACCCAGACCTGGTGCATGATGTACGCGGTAAAGGCATGCTGATGGCAATTGAGTTTGTCGATAATGAAATCGGCTACAACTTTGCCAGTGAGATGTTCCGCCAGCGGGTACTGGTTGCCGGCACGCTCAACAATGCAAAGACGATCCGTATCGAACCGCCGTTAACGTTAACGATCGAGCAATGCGATCTGGTATTGCGATCGACGCGCAAAGCCCTGGCAGCATTACGGGTGAGCGTGGAGCAGGTGTAATACAGGTCGGATGGCGCTGCGCATCTCAGGCTTACGGGATCAAATGTAGGTCGGCTAAAAGCGTAGCCGCCATCCGGCAATTAGCACAACTTAAACAATCCGCACACCCGCAGGCATAAGGCGTTCTGGCGTCAGCAGCACGCTTTCGCTGCCATCGTCCGTCTCAGCGCACAGCAACATGCATTCTGACGTTTCCCCGCGCATTTTGGCCTTTTGCAGATTACACAGCACCACCACCGTTTTCCCCATCAGCTCCTCTTCGCTGTAATAAGGCACCAGGCTGGTCACGGTTTGCAGCGTACGCTCTCCCACATCCACCTGCACGATATACAGCTTATCAGCATTGTCATGGCGCTTTACCTGTGCGATTTTTCCAACACGTATTTCCATTCGGGCAAAATCAGCAAATGCGACGGTATCCATTGTGTTCTCCTTTGGTAAAATTTTACTAAATACTAGCAAAATATTTTCTTGGCATGGTTCTCAAAAGCGGGAAAATGACGTAGTCATCACACTCTGAAAGCCCCGTTTTACCCCAGGCATGTCAATTAAACGTACTTTTTTTACTGAAAACAGATGAATAGATAAGCGCTTCATTTACAATGCGCAGGTAACTCAGGGAAAAGGCAAACATGGCAACACTTAAAGACATCGCAATCGAAGCTGGCGTGTCCCTGGCGACAGTGTCCCGGGTTTTAAACGATGACCCCACGCTGAATGTAAAAGAAGAGACCAAGCATCGCATTCTGGAGATCGCGGAAAAACTGGAGTACAAAACCAGCAGTGCTCGTAAAAACCAGACCAGCGCGCTCGGCCCCCAGCATATTCTGGCGCTCTACAGCTACCAGCAGGATTTGGAAATCAACGATCCTTACTATCTCGCTATCCGTCACGGAATAGAAACCCAGTGTGAGAAGCTGGGGATCGAACTGACCAACTGCTATGAGCACAGTGGGCTGCCGGAGAACAGAAACATTACCGGCATTCTTATTGTCGGCAAGCCTTCTCCGGCTTTGCGTAATGCGGCAACAGCGCTTACCGACAACATCTGCTTTATCGATTTCCATGAACCCGGCAGCGAATATGACGCCGTCGATATCGATCTGGCCCGCATCAGTAAAGAGAGCATCGACTACTTCATCGCCCAGGGCGTCACTCGCATTGGCTTCATCGGCGGTGAAGACGAACCCGGCAAGGCAGATATCCGTGAAGCCGCGTTTGTCGAATACGGTCGTCTGCAGCAGGTCGTTTCTGAACAGGACATCTATCGCGGCGGTTTCTCCAGTTCATCAGGGTATGAACTGGCCAAAAAAATGCTGGCGAAAGCCGACTATCCCGGTGCCCTGTTTGTGGCTTCAGACTCGATTGCTATTGGCGTTCTGCGCGCCATTCACGAGCGTGGCCTGAACATTCCGCAGGACATTTCGCTGATTAGCGTTAATGATATCCCGACAGCGCGCTTCACCTTTCCTCCGCTTTCCACCGTTCGCATCCATTCAGAAATGATGGGCAGTCAGGGCGTCAACCTGCTGTTTGAGAAAGCCCGCGATGGGCGTGCGCTTCCTCTGCTGGTTTTTGTTCCCAGCAAGCTGAAACTGCGCGGCACCACCCGCTAAAATCCCCAGTAAACACGCCCGGTTTCTTCTGATGCCGGGCGCGCATTGTCATGCATTATTTTCTGCGCCCCATTATTTTCGTGATCCAGTTAAAGTAAATCACCTTACTCGCTATATTTTAGTAAAACTTTTACTAAAATCACCATCAATTACACTTACTCACCATTAAAATGAATGGTTCCGATTTTTCTCCACCGGGAGGCCTTATGAATCGCTGGGAAAACATTCAGCTCACCCACGAAAATCGACTGGCGCCACGCGCATATTTTTTCTCTTATGACTCCGTTGCGCAGGCTCGCTCGTTTGCCCGTGAAACCAGCAGCCTCTTTCAGTTGCTAAGCGGTCAGTGGAATTTTCAGTTCTTTGAGCATCCGCTGCAGGTGCCGGAAATCTTTACGTCGCAGTTGATGAATGACTGGGGCAGCATCACCGTCCCAGGCATGTGGCAGATGGAAGGACACGGCAAACTGCAGTATACCGACGAAGGTTTTCCTTTCCCGATTGATGTCCCCTACGTTCCGACCAATAACCCCACCGGAGCCTACCAGCGCATTTTCTCCCTCAGCGAAGGCTGGCAGGGCAAACAAACGCTGATTAAATTTGATGGCGTAGAAACCTACTTCGAAGTTTACGTGAATGGTCAGTACGTCGGTTTCAGCAAAGGCAGCCGCCTGACGGCTGAATTTGATATCAGCGCGGTGGTGAAGACCGGTGACAACCTGCTGTGCGTTCGCGTAATGCAATGGGCTGATTCCACTTACGTTGAAGACCAGGACATGTGGTGGTCGGCGGGAATTTTCCGCGACGTCTATCTGGTAGGCAAACAGGCGACCCATATTCAGGATTTTACCGTTCGCACCGAGTTCGATGATGACTATCGCGACGCCATCCTCACCTGCGACATTGCGCTGGAAAACCTGGCTGCCACGCCAGCGATGGCGTCGCTCGAATACACCTTGTTTGACGGTGAGCAGGCGCTGCATAGCGGCGTGATTAACAATCTGGCAGTGGATCAACACACCCGCACCGCTTTTAATTTCAAGGTTAGCGCGCCGCAGCAGTGGTCAGCGGAATCGCCGTATCTTTATCATCTGGTGATGACGCTGAAAGATGCCAACGGCAATCTCCTTGAGGTCGTGCCACAGCGGGTCGGATTCCGCGATATCAAAGTTCGCGACGGTCTGTTTTACATCAATAACCGCTACGTGATGCTGCATGGCGTTAACCGTCACGACAACGATCATCTTAAAGGCCGTGCGGTTGGCATGGATCGCGTTGAAAAAGATCTGCTGTTAATGAAGCAGCACAACATCAATTCCGTGCGTACCGCTCATTACCCGAACGATCCGCGCTTCTATGAATTGTGCGATATCTACGGTCTGTTCGTGATGGCCGAAACCGACGTTGAATCTCACGGCTTCGCCAATATCGGCGATATCAGCCGGATAACAGACGATCCGCTGTGGGAAAACGTCTACGTTGAGCGCATCGTGCGCCACATCCATGCACAAAAAAACCACCCGTCGATCGTCATCTGGTCGCTCGGCAACGAATCCGGATACGGCTGTAACATCCGCGCCATGTATCACGCCGCGAAAGCGCTGGATGACACGCGTCTGATCCATTACGAAGAAGATCGTGACGCCGAAGTGGTGGATATCATCTCCACCATGTACACCCGTGTGCCGCTGATGAATGAGTTTGGCGAATATCCACATCCTAAGCCGCGCATCATCTGCGAATATGCTCACGCCATGGGCAACGGTCCCGGCGGGCTGACGGAATATCAGAACGTCTTTTATCAGCATGATTGCATTCAGGGACACTATGTCTGGGAGTGGTGCGATCACGGGATTCAGGCCAAAGATGACGACGGCAACGTCTGGTACAAATATGGCGGCGACTACGGCGACTATCCGAACAACTACAACTTCTGCCTTGATGGCCTGATTTACTCCGATCAAACCCCGGGGCCGGGTCTGCAGGAGTACAAGCAGGTGATTGCGCCAGTAAAAGTACGCGCACAGGATCTGGCTCGCGGCGAGCTACGGGTAGAAAACAAACTGTGGTTTACCACGCTTGACGACTACACCTTGCATATTGAGGTTCGCGCCGAGGGAGATACGCTTTCTGCTCAGCAGATAAAACTGTGCGACGTCCCTCCTAACAGCGATACCCTCGTGCAATGCACACTGCCGGAGCTGGATGCGCGCGAAGCGTTCCTCAACGTCATCGTGACGAAAGATTCCCGTACGGCATACAGCGAAGCCGGGCACCACATCGCGACTTATCAGTTCCCGCTGAAGGCCAGAACGGCGGCTGCCGTACCGTTTAGCCAGCAAAACGCTATTCCTCTGACGCTGGAAGACAGCCGCCAGAGCTGCACCATACGCGGTTATAACTTCCTTCTGACCTTCTCAAAACTGAACGGTAAGCCCATTAGCTGGACCGTTAACGGTGAGGAGCTGATTACCCGTGAGCCGAAGATTAATTTCTTCAAACCAACCATTGATAACCACAAACAAGAGTTCGAAGGCCTTTGGCAACCAAATCATTTACAGATTATGCAGGAGCATCTGCGCGATTTTGCCATTGAGCAAACCGATGACGCGCTGTTGATAACCAGCCAGACGATTATCGCCCCGCCGGTATTTGATTTCGGTATGCGCTGTACCTACCGCTGGCGGATTGCCGCAGATGGTCAGTTGAACGTGGAGCTTTCCGGCCAGCCTTACGGCGAGTACCGGGACATTATTCCGTGCATCGGCTTCACGATGGGCATCAACGGCGATTTGGGGCAGGTGGCGTATTACGGACGTGGTCCCGGTGAAAACTATGCCGATAGCCAGCAGGCCAACATCATCGATATCTGGCGCAGCAGCGTGGATGAGATGTTCGAAAACTATCCGTTCCCGCAAAACAACGGCAATCGTCAGGACGTGCGCTGGGCAACGCTAACCAACCGCCACGGCAACGGTCTGCTGGTGGTTCCGCAGCGCCCTGTCAACCTGAGCGCCTGGCGCTATACGCCAGAAAATATCTTTGCCGCACAGCACTGTAATGCGCTGCAGCGCAGCGATGACATCACCCTGAATCTGGACCACCAGGTGCTGGGCTTAGGTTCCAACTCCTGGGGAAGCGAGGTGCTTGATTCCTGGCGCGTCTGGTTCCGTTCGTTCAGCTACGGCTTCACGTTGTTGCCGGTTTCCGGTAGCGAATCTAGCGCTCAAACCGCCGCCAGCCGCGTCTTTGGTACCGGGTTCTTTTCCACGAATTTGCACAGCGAGAATACAAAATGAGGATCGTCGACAACTTAGCGCAGTTCCAACAAATTTACGCATCCGGGAAGAAGTGGCAGCGCTGCGTCGAAGCGATTGAAAATATTGATAATATTCAACCAGGCGTCGCCCACTCTATCGGTGATTCCCTGAGCTATCGCGTGGAGACAGACTCCGCGACCGATGCGCTGTTTACCGGTCATCGTCGTTATTTTGAGATCCATTACTACCTGCAAGGACAGCAAAAAATAGAGTATGCCGCCAAAGAGGATCTCCAGGTGGTTGAATATTATCGCGATGAAACCGATCGCGAATATCTGAAAGGCTGTGGAAAAACCGTAGAAGTGCGCGAAGGACAAATGGTTATTTGTGACAACCATGAAGCCTATCGTTTTATTTGTAATAACGCAGTGAAAAAAGTCGTACTCAAAGTCACCATCGAAGATGGTTATTTTCATAATAAATAAAAACACAGGCGGCGCCGACGTTGCGCCGCCAGTACCCTATAATAATCAGGAATCGGAGATGTGCTATGTCTGATACCAAACGTAATACCATCGGCAAGTTCGGCTTACTTTCACTCACCTTTGCCGCGGTTTATAGTTTTAATAACGTTATCAACAATAATATTGAGCTGGGTCTGGCATCCGCACCGATGTTTTTCCTCGCGACGATCTTCTACTTTATTCCGTTCTGCTTAATCATCGCTGAATTTGTTTCGCTGAATAAAAACTCCGAAGCCGGTGTCTATGCATGGGTGAAAAGTTCGCTGGGCGGACGTTGGGCATTTATTACCGCCTACACCTATTGGTTCGTTAACCTGTTCTTTTTTACCTCGCTGTTACCCCGTGTTATCGCCTACGCCTCATATGCTTTTTTAGGCTACGAATACATTCTGACGCCGTTCGCAACCACTGTATTAAGTATGGTGCTGTTTGCCTTCTCCACCTGGGTTTCGACCAACGGCGCAAAAATGTTAGGACCAATTACTTCGGTCACCTCCACATTGATGCTGCTGCTGACCCTGTCCTACATCCTGCTGGCGGGTACTGCGCTGGTTGGCGGCGTACAGCCTGCTGACCCTATCACCGTAGACGCAATGATCCCGAATTTTAACTGGGCCTTCCTCGGTATCACCACCTGGATCTTTATGGCGGCAGGCGGTGCGGAGTCAGTGGCAGTGTACGTCAACGACGTCAAGGGCGGGTCAAAATCGTTCGTGAAGGTCATTATCATTGCCGGGATTTTTATCGGCGTGCTCTATTCCATCTCCTCGGTACTGATCAACGTCTTCGTGAGCAGCAAAGAGCTGAAATTTACCGGTGGTTCGGTACAGGTATTCCACGGCCTGGCGGCATACTTTGGCCTGCCGGAACTGATCGTTAACCGCTTTGTTGGCCTGGTCTCCTTTACCGCGATGTTCGGCTCTCTGCTGATGTGGACCGCAACGCCGGTGAAAATTTTCTTCTCTGAAATTCCGGCGGGTATTTTCGGTAAAAAAACCGTCGAACTGAATGAAAATGGCGTTCCGGCCCGCGCAGCCTGGATTCAGTTCCTGATTGTTATCCCGCTGATGATTATCCCAACACTCGGCTCCAATACCGTGCAGGATTTAATGAACACTATCATCAACATGACCGCCGCCGCATCGATGCTGCCGCCGCTGTTTATTATGCTGGCTTACCTGAATCTGCGCGCAAAACTGGACCACTTACCGCGCGACTTCCGTATGGGCTCGCAAAAAACCGGCATTATTGTGGTATCGATGCTGATTGTCCTTTTCACCATCGGGTTTATTGCCTCGACCTTCCCGACCGGCGGTAACATCATGACCATTATTTTCTATAACGTCGGGGGGATTGTTATTTTCCTCGGTTTTGCCTGGTGGAAATACAGTAAATACATCAAAGGGCTAACCAAAGAAGAAAAAGCTATTGAGGCGGCCCCCGCGTCAGATATTAATTAAAATATAAATAACGTTAGGCGCAATCTGTTTTCTTGCGCACCTGAAATACAATGTGACATTAAATATACAGACTTGCAGGGCATTTATTGCCCTGCTCTTCTGTTGTGTATTTTCATTATTTGCAGAAAAGATTCGTCCACCAGCGGCCGCAACGTGTGAATCGCCCCCCTGCCAGAAGGAGGTTTAGCAACCCAGGACGCTCTGCGGCATTTATTTAACCCCCAGATGCCGCCACAGTTTGTCCAGCGGCATTGTCGCCAGCGCCACACACTCATCGGCGGCGCCATACCAGACGTGCAGCGTCTCATCGCGGATCAGCGCCCCACAGGTGAATACCACGTTGCCGAAGAAGCCTTCGCGCTCGTAGGGCGCATCTGGCTCCAGCAACGGCACCGGTGATTTCGCCAGAATGCGGGTCGGATCGTTGAGATCCAGCAGCAGCGCGCCAAGGCAGTAGCGCTGATCGGCATCCACACCGTGGTAGATCTCCAGCCAGCCGCGATCGGTTTTTAATACCGGCGCGCCGCCGCCTGATTTACGGCAGTCCCAGGCATCGCCGGACCGTCCCAGCAGGTGGCGATGGTTGCCCCAGTGCAGCATATCCGGCGACTCGCAGATCCAGATTTCCGGATGACCGAAGTGACACGGGGCCGGACGGGTCAGGGCGTGATATTTACCGGCGATCTTTTCCGGGAAAAAGCAGACGTCGCGGTTGTCCGGGCAGAGGATCAACCCTTTTTTCTCCACCGTGACAAAATCTTTGGTCACCGCCAACGCGGTAGAGATCCCCAGCGACGACACCGCCGAGTAGTTGATGTACGCGGTATCATCGATGCGGGTGATCCGCGCATCTTCGCAGCCGAACTCTTCATATTGCGTATCGGCGATGATAAACGGCTGGCTGTCAATCCGGAAGTTCACCCCGTCGCGGCTGCGCGCCAGGCGCAGATGCGACATGGAGGTCAGCCACACCCGCGCCGGATCGCTTTTCAGCACGATCACCCGCGGATCGCTGAAATCATAGCGTTCATCGCGACGATCGAAACTCGCGGTGGCCTGTACCCAGCCCGCATCGGTTTTTTCCAACAGCGGTACGACACGCTGCTGCGGGTCGGAATTGATCACGCTTTCCGCCACCCGCAGCAGCAGAACGATCTCCCCGTCACACTCCGTTACGCCAGCATTGAAAACACAATCGACCTTCCTGCCGGGCAGTGAAGGCGTCACGTCAGCCGGGGTAATCAACGGGTTTTTATTGTGCCTGTCCATGTACTCTCCTTTTGATCAAACATTGATTCTTGCCAATCCATTGCGCGTCCTCCCCGTACAGCACTTCAGCCTCAATCTCCTGCCACGGATTGCGAACGGGCGCACCAAAGTTGATGGCGACCCAGACCTGCTCCTCCGCCGTCGAACGGGTAAACCAGACGCATTCGTCAGTGAGGTCGAGCGAGTCCTGCTGTCCCTGATGCAGCGCCGCAACGCGGCGGCGCAGGGCGATAAGCTGTCGGTACTGATGCCAGAACGATGTCTCATCCTGCTGCTGGCGCTCCGCGTTAATCAGGGTGATATCGCCGCCGACGGGCATCCACGGTGCGACGGAGGAAAATCCGCCAAAGGGGGCGTCGCGCCAGGGCAGCGGCGCGCGCGAACCATCCCGCGAATGTTCAATAGCCAGCGCCAGCGCCTGCTGTGGGCTGCTGCCTGCGGCAAGGGCGGTGCGGTAATGGGTTTTTCCCTGAATATCAAAAAGCTGCTCTGCCGTTTGCGGACGGTAGTCGGTCACCCCCAGCTCTTCTCCCTGGAAGATAAACGGCACGCCGCTCACCGTTAGCTGAAGCGCCAACACCGCCAGCGCCCGCCCGGTATCGCGCTCGTTTTCGCCAAAGCGGCTGATCATCCGCGACATATCATGGCTGGAGAAAAACAGCGTCGGTAAACCCGACTGCGCAGCCAGCGTGGTTTTTAACTGGCTGAAAAAACGGGAAACATCAAAGGTTTTCTGGCTGCCGATATTGAAATTAAACACCACGTCCATCAGTTGCGGACTTTGATAGCGGCTGAGCACGTCAGGGTCTTCGCTGCCGATTTCGCCAATCAGGAAATAGTCACCCTGCGCCCGAACATGGGCACATAGCCGTTGCAGCGTTTCAGGGAGTCGCGGCTGATTGATGTCAAATTCATGGCGCTGCTCGCCGTTCTCTTCCGGGTTATCAGGCCCAATGCCGTCGGTAGTAAGAAAGTTGATGACGTCAAAGCGAAAACCGTCCACCCCCTGCGTAACCCAGAAATCCACTACCCGGTAAATTTCCTGTTCCACCGCGGGGTTGGCCCAGTTGAGATCCACCTGGCCGGGCGCGAATTTATGGTAATAAAACTCGCCGGTGTCTGGCTCAGCGGTCCACGCGCTGCCGGAAAAGAAAGAACGCCAGTTATTCGGCTGGCGGCGAAAAAGGAAATAATCACGATAGCGGCTGCCCGGATTATTCCACGCATCGCGAAACCAGGGATGTTCTGAGGAGACGTGATTGACCACCAGATCGATAATCACCCGAATGCCTCTGGCGTGGCAGCCGTCAACCACCCGGCGGAAATCGTCGAGAGTGCCGAAACGGGCGTCAACGGCGCAGTAATCGCTGATATCGTAGCCGTTATCCACCAGCGGAGAGGGATAAAACGGCGTGATCCACACCGCGCCGATGCCCAGCGCCTGCAAATAATCCAGCCGGGAAATCAGGCCCGGAAAATCGCCCAGCCCGTCGTTATTGCCGTCGCAAAACGAAGGCAGATAAATTTGATAACAGGTACACGCCTGCCACCACGGTTGCTTTTTCACGTCACGTTCCTTATTTCAGTGATAACGACATGCCTTCGAGGAAGTATTTTCTGAACAGAATAAACAGGACAACGATTGGCAGCATCTGCACCACCGACCCCGCCAGCACCGGTCCCAGGTAGATGCCGTAGGATTTGCTGAAGGTGGCGAGCAGCACCGAAAACGGCATTTTGTCCACTTCGCGCATCACGATCAGCGGCCAGAGGAAGTTGTCCCATGAGCTGGAAAAGGTGAACAGTGCGACAATCGCCAGAATGGATTTATTCAGCGGCATCATCACATGCCGCAGGATCCCCCACAGGCTGGCGTGATCGAGCCTTGCGGCGTACAGGTAATCATTCGGCGTGCCTTTAAAGCTCTGCGAAACCATAAAAATGCCCCAGGCGCTCATCGCATACGGCAGGATCATCGCCCCGTAGCTGTTGATCAGCCCCAGTTCACGCATCAGGACAAACTGTGGAATGATGAACATAAAGACCGGGAAAACCATCTGCACAATCAACAGGTTGCGAAACGCATTTTTGCCGCGAAACTCGGTTTTCGCGACGGCATATCCCACCAGCATTGAGGTCAGCGTGACGCAGACGGTAATGGTGAGCGACACGAACAGCGAGTTAACCAGGGTGCGCAAAAAAGGTTTGTCCGCCCGGTTGCTGTTATCGAACAGAAAAGCGTAATTCTCCAGCGTCAGATGACCGGAAAACAGCCCGGTCGTGTAGATTTGCGCCGTCGGTTTCAGCGAGGAGATCACCATCCAGATAAAAGGATAGAGCCAGGTGAGCGCCAGCAAAAACATCACGGCGTGAATGAGCAGCGTTAAGGGAGTCAGTTTCTTCATTCACACAATCTCGATATGTTTTTCGAATACTTTGCGGAAGACCCAGATGGCGAGGAAACTGCATGCCGCAACGATAATCGACATGGTCGCCGCCCAGGTTGGCTTCATTTTCTGGAACGCCACTTCATACATCACCACCATCGGACTGGTGGTGCTGTTGAGCGGCCCGCCGCCGGTGATTAGATACGGCTCGGTAAAGATGCTGAACGCCACGGTAATCGCCAGCACCATCACCATCACGATTTGCGCGTTCATCATCGGCAGGGTAATCGCCCAACTTTGCTTAAACTTCCCGGTTTTATCCAACTGCGCCGCGCTGTAAATATCCGCGGGGATCGCCACCATCCCGGAATAGAGAATCAGCCCGTAATAACCGACGAATTTCCAGGTGACAATTAACGCAATGGATAACATGGCGCAGTCAGGATTGGTAAACCAGGGCACAGAGATGCCGAAACTGGCCTGTAAAAATTGATTGACCGGCCCGTATTCGCTGAACAGTTTTGCAAAGACGATGGAATAGGCCACCCCCGAAGAGATATTCGCCAGTAAAAAGCTCAGGGCAATAAAACTTTTCCCGTACTTAATTTTTCGTAATCCCGCGGCAAAAAGCAGCGAGGCAAGAAAGACAATCGGGATATACCACATTAAAAAACGGCACACGTTCCACATCGATTGCCAGAATAACGCGTCATGAAACACGCCAATGATATTCTGTAATCCGCTAAACGTCGGCGTGCCAATAAATTGCCAGTTCGTCACGCTGAGCACGACCAGCCAGCACAGCGGATAAAACCAGAACAGCAACGAATAACCGATCCACGTGGAGGCCAACAGGCCTCCGGTGCGGGATTCATATCCAGCCATTTTTTCCCCTTATTTCGCCAGCAACGTGTTAATTTCCTGCGCGGATTTATCGAGGGTGGCTGCCGGATCGGCGTGGTTGAAAATGACCTGCTCCAGCATCTGCGTCATGCTGCGCTGAATCTCCGTGGTTTGCGTAGTGGCCGCTGGCGGCAGCGCGACGTCCACGTAAGAAGCGATCGCCTTCTCCAGCGGGTTTTTCTCAAAGTAATTCACAAACAGCGGATTACTCATTAAATCACTGCGTGCTGGCGGCATACCGGTCAGCTCCAGCCAGCTCCGGTCGTGCTCGGCGTTGTTAAAGACCCACTGAATAAACGCCCACGCCTGCGCTTTGCGCTTGCTGGAACTGAAGATCACCACCCCTTTGCTGTCGCCGAACGTATACGGGTGCGCGTCGCCTTTCTCGGTGAGCATCGGCCCAATTTGCAGCGTTTTGAGGATCTCCGGATACTGCTTGTGATAGCGAGCGATATCCCACGGACCGCGCGCGGACGCCAGCACCTGTCCAGTCGCTAACGGATCGTCGGCGGCGGTGAAGTCGTAGCTGCTCCACTTGCTGTTAAAGACTTTCCCCATAAAGGTCAGTACCGCCTGTCCGGCAGGATCGGCAAACGTCGCCTGATGACCCGCGAGGTAAGGTTTACCGCCGTTTTGCGCATAATAAAGCGGAATAAAATCGAACCAGCGTTCCCACCAGTTTTTCCCGGCGGTCATCTGGATAACATAGCCGTTATTATCCGCCGCCCGGCGCTCTGCCAACTGATAAAGCTCATCATAACGGGTCGGAACATGGTCAAAACCATACTGCTTGAGTAAATCGCCCCGCCACCACCAGACGATAGGATTAATATAGATTGGCAGAACGTGTTGCTCGCCGTTTAATTGCCAGGCAGGAATAATTTTGCCCATCTGTCGGTTATTAACGAGTTCATTAAAACCACTCATTTTAGACAGGTCTTCAAGCTGACCAATTTCCACCAACTGGCTGGCAAAACCGATAAAGATATTACTGGAAATATCGGGTTCCGTGCCGGAAGCCAGCGCGTTCATTATTGCCTCTTCAGAACTGCTGGCGGCAGGAATGGGCGTAAATTCGACCGGGGTATGCGCCGGGTCTTTATTCCATTCTTTAACCATAGTATTCCAGAAGGCTTCTTCATTTTCGTTTGGTGCCACCCACATTTTAATTGGCGTTTTTGCTGTCTCTGCGGATTTTTTATCATCCGGACCGCAGCCAGAAATACAAAATGCGAATAGTACACAGGCTGTTAATTTAGCTAATTTTACAACTCTCACGATAACTCTCCATTTACTTTCAATAAGTATTGATTTACCGCTACCCTGCTATTGAATGGAGCGTAAATTAACACCCCCTTTTTATGTTTAACGTTAAACAAATCACAAAACGATTTTTGTTTAACGTTAAACTTTGTATCAACGTTCAACACAATGGACGATAGAAATAAATAATTCACGCCAATATATAAACCCAGCAAATATATTAAACATGAAAATAAACGTTAATGATAATAAAGATAAGAAACGTATTACGATAAAATTATTGGCCAAGATTATGGGTATTTCCCATACCACGGTGTCGAACGCATGGAATAATCCGGAAAAATTATCTCCGGAGCTGCGCCAGCGAATTTTGCAATATGCCAGCGAGCTTGGCTTTCAGGGACCGGACAAGCTGGCGCGCGCGCTGCGTACCGGCAAATCTGACACCATCGGCGTGATATTCAACGACTCTATGAGTTACGTGTTTATCGATCCCCACGACATTGCGCTGATGCGGGGGATCGCCGTCCAGTGTGAAGAACAAAACGTCAATCTGGTCTTGATCCCTTTGCGTAAGCGGCAACAGACGCCGCTCAACACCCTGGTTGATGGCTATATTCTCAACGCCACGCATAACAATGCGGCCATGATCCAGCACGCGCTGGCTCATGGGCGTCCGGTGGTCACGCTCGATTTTCAGTTTCCCGACCACAGCAGCGTCTCCATCGATAACGCCTGCGCCATGCGCGATATTGCCCGCTATCTGGCCGATAAAGGTCATCGACATTTCGGCATCATCGCCTTTCCGTCACAGCCCTCCGCGCAGGGAATGTGCGATCTGACCGCCCCCGTCACCGGCGACAACCTGCTGATGCTCTCCCGCGTGCATGCCTGCCGGGAGGTTTTCCAGCAGCGCGGCTTCGCCCTTGATACGTGCTGGCTGTATCAAACCCGACACGATGAAGAACACGGCGAACAGGCGGCCAAAGCGTTACTGGAAACCCATTCGGAGATCACTGCGCTTATCTGCCTTTCCGATCGCTTCGCCGTCGGTGCGATCCACTACTGCCAACGGCAGCAGCTGGCGGTTCCGCAGCGGGTTGCCGTTACCGGTTTCGATAATCTCGCCGTTGAGGTGGCGGGAATACGCCTGACCACTATCGCGCAAGACGCGGAAAAGAAAGGGGAAATGGCCGTCAAATTGCTGCTCACCAGAGGACCGGTGACCCACTATGAATTGCCTTACCAGCTCATCATTCGGGAGTCAGCCTGACTCATTAATTACAGAAGAGTAGATTATGGATGAACTAACCTGTTTTAAAGCCTACGACATTCGCGGTGAGGTTGGCGTCAACCTGACGCCGGATATCGCCTTTCGCATCGGTCGCGCTTACGCCGCCTGGCGCCATCCGCGCCGGGTAGTGATCGGCGCCGACATTCGCCTTAGCTCGGAATCGTTAAAATCCGCCGTGACCGACGGGCTGATTTCCAGCGGCGTGGATGTTATCGACATTGGTCTGTCAGGCACCGAAGAGATCTATTTCGCCACCCGGGAACTGCGTGCCGACGGCGGCATTCAGATTACCGCCAGCCATAACCCGGCGCAGTACAATGGTATGAAACTGGTGCGCGAAGAGGCGCGTCCGATCAGTAACGACAACGGCCTGCTGGAGATAAAAGCGCTAGCGGAGCGCAATGACTTTGCTCCGATTGTCCATCGTGGCAGCCTCATCCCTTATGATAATCGCCCCGCCTGGATTGCCTGCCTGCTACGCTTCCTTCAGCATCCGCCGACTCGCCCGCTACGTATTGTTACCAACGCCGGACATGGCACCGTCGGGCCTGCGCTTGACGCGATCGCCGACGGACTGGCCCGTGCGGGCGTTCAGATTGAGTTTATTCGCCTGCACCATCAGCCGGACGGTCATTTCCCCGCAGGCGTGCCCAATCCGATGCTGACGGAAAACCGCCTCATCACCCAGCAGGCGGTTATCGAGAATCAGGCTGATTTCGGCATCGCCTGGGACGGCGATTTCGATCGCTGCTTCTTCTTTGATGAGTGTGGCCGCTTTATTGAGAGCTACTACCTGGTTGGCCTGTTCGCCGAGCACTTCCTGCAACGCTCCGCAGGCAGTCACATCATTCTCGACCCGCGCCTGACGTGGAATACGCTGGACGTTGTAACTCGCTGCGGCGGAATCCCGGTCATCAGCAAAACCGGGCACGCCTTTATCAAAGCGCGGATGCGCGAAGAGGACGCGGTCTACGGCGGAGAAATGAGCGGCCACCACTACTTCCGCGATTTTGGCTATTGCGACAGCGGGATGATCCCACTGGTATTGCTGCTGCAAATTATCGGCAGCGACAGCCGTCCGCTGTCGGCGTATATCGAACACGCCCAGGTGCGCTTTCCGGTTTCCGGCGAAATCAATCTGACGGTGGCCGATCCGCAATCTGTCATGCAATCCATCGCCGCTCACTATCTGCAAGCCGGCGGCCTGCGTGACGATTGCGACGGGTTGAGCATCGACTTCGTTGACTGGCGCTTCAACTTACGCGCCTCCAACACCGAGCCGCTACTGCGCCTGAACGTGGAAACCCGCGCGGATACGGCACTGCTGGCGCGCAAAACCGATGAACTTTTAACGCTGATTGCAGCCTGGGATTCTGACAAGGAGAGGTTATGACCGCGCTAAGCCTGAGTAATATTCATAAAGCCTGGGGCAAGAACACCATCATTGAAAATCTGTCGCTGGAGATCGCCTCCGGGGAGTTCATTGTGCTGGTTGGCCCTTCCGGATGCGGGAAATCCACGCTGCTGCGGATCATCGCCGGACTGGAAATCCCCGACGGCGGTAAACTGGTGATGGGGGGAAAAGAGGTCACCAGGCTTGCGGCGGGCAAACGCAACCTGTCGATGGTGTTTCAGTCCTACGCCCTCTACCCGCATATGACCGTCAGGGAAAATCTGTCATTCGGTTTACGTAATATCAACACGCCCGCCGCCGAGATTGATAAGCGGGTCGCTCACGCCGCCAGCATGCTGAAGCTGGAAGAGATGCTGGACAGGCTGCCGCAGAATCTGTCCGGCGGGCAGCGCCAACGTGTGGCGATCGGGCGTTCTATTGTCCAGCAACCGGAACTGTTTCTGTTTGATGAACCGCTGTCTAACCTGGATGCCGCGTTGCGGGTCGGGATGCGCCAGGAGATCCAGCAACTGCATAACACCCTGAAAAACACCATGATCTATGTAACGCACGATCAGGTGGAGGCGATGACGCTGGCCGATCGCATCGTGGTGCTTTACAAGGGAAAAATTGAGCAGGTGGGCACGCCGCTGGAGCTGTATAACACCCCGGCAAACCTGTTTGTCGCTGAGTTTATCGGCACGCCGAAAATCAATGTTCTGCCAGCGGTATGGCGCGAAGGCGCGCTGCATATCGCCGATAACCTTGTCTTCCGCCTCACCCGTCAGCCAGCAGGCGTTAGCGACGGGGACAAGCTGTTTGTCGCCATCCGCCCGGAGCATATGCAGTACCAGCAGACCGGGGATTTCACATTGCAAGGTCGTACCCGGCTGTGTGAATTACAGGGCGACTCCACGCTGGTGTGGTTGGATTTAGCCGGCCACCCCGTGTGCCTGAAGTCTTTTCAACAGCTTAGCTTCATGCCGGATACACCGCTTACGCTCACCGTACAAGAGTCGCACCTGCACCTCTTTGACGGTCTGGGTAAACGACTGGCGTTCTGACCCAGTTGCCCTTGCGTCCGCAGGGGCATTTTTTGAATCCCATCACAATCACGGCATTCCCCTTTTCCCTTTTACGCGGCGACGGCTAAATTATTAACTCATCCGACCACATAACAATAATTTTACATACTGGACACCTTTATGAGCTATCCGTCGCTGTTCGCCCCGCTCGATTTAGGCTTCACCACGCTTAAAAACCGCGTGCTGATGGGTTCAATGCATACCGGGCTGGAGGAGTATCCCGACGGTGCAGAACGGCTGGCCGCGTTCTACGCCGAACGCGCCCGTCACGGCGTAGCGTTAATTGTGAGCGGAGGTATTGCGCCTGCGCTTTCCGGCGTGGGGATGGAAGGCGGCGCGATGCTGAACGACACCAGCCAACTTGCACATCATCGCGTCATTACCGACGCCGTGCATGACGAAGGCGGCAAAATCGCCCTGCAAATCCTGCATACCGGGCGTTACAGCTACCAGCCGCATCTGGTGGCACCTTCTGCCATTCAGGCGCCAATCAACCGCTTTACGCCGCATGAGCTGACGCACGATGAGGTGCTGCAGTTGATTGAAGATTTTGCCCACTGCGCTCAACTGGCGCGGGAAGCAGGCTATGATGGCGTCGAAGTGATGGGCTCGGAAGGCTATCTCATCAACGAATTCCTGACTCTGCGCACCAATCAGCGCAATGACGAGTGGGGTGGCGAGTATGCCAACCGCATGCGTTTTGCCGTGGAAGTGGTGCGCGCGGTACGCCAGCGTGCCGGTAATGACTTTATTATTATCTTCCGCCTGTCGATGCTCGATCTGGTGGAAAACGGCGGAACCTTCGACGAAACCGTCCAACTGGCGCAGGCGATAGAAGCCGCAGGGGCGACCATTATTAACACCGGTATTGGCTGGCATGAGGCGCGTATTCCCACTATCGCCACCCCGGTGCCGCGCGGTGCGTTTAGTTGGGTGACACGTAAGCTGAAAGGGCATGTGACGATCCCACTGGTCACCACCAACCGCATTAACGATCCTCAAGTCGCCGATGACATTCTGGCCCGTGGCGATGCCGATATGGTGTCGATGGCCCGTCCGTTCCTCGCCGATGCCGAACTGCTGTCAAAAGCGCAAACCGGGCGAGCGGATGAGATCAATACCTGTATCGGCTGTAACCAGGCCTGCCTGGATCAGATCTTCGTCGGCAAAGTCACCTCATGCCTGGTGAATCCGCGCGCCTGCCATGAGACCAAAATGCCGATCGTTGCCGCCACTGTGCCGAAAAATCTGGCGGTTGTCGGAGCAGGTCCTGCAG
This sequence comes from Citrobacter sp. L55, assembly GCF_002850715.1. Classification (NCBI taxonomy): domain Bacteria; kingdom Pseudomonadati; phylum Pseudomonadota; class Gammaproteobacteria; order Enterobacterales; family Enterobacteriaceae; genus Citrobacter; species Citrobacter sp. L55. The sequence goes on from NZ_KZ559422.1 coordinate 40,794, forward strand.
GCCTCGCCTTCGCCATTAATGCCGCCGCACGCGGTCATCACGTGACATTGTTTGACGCGCATAGCGAGATTGGCGGGCAGTTTAATATCGCTAAGCAGATCCCCGGCAAAGAAGAATTTTATGAAACCCTGCGCTACTACCGCCGGATGATCGATGTGACTGGCGTGTCGCTGAAGCTGAATCACTTTGTCAGCGCACGCGATCTGTACCCCTTCGATGAAGTGATCCTCGCCAGCGGGATCGAGCCTCGCATGCCACCGATCGAGGGGATCGACCACCCTAAAGTACTGAGCTATCTTGACGTCCTGCGCGATAAAACGCCGGTGGGCAAACGCGTGGCGATCGTTGGCTGCGGCGGGATAGGTTTTGATACCGCCATGTATTTGAGCCAGCCCGGTGAGCCCACCAGCCAAAACATTGCGGAATTCTGCGTGGAATGGGGGATCGACACCAGCCTGCAACAGCCTGGCGGCTTACGCCTGGAAGGCCCGCACTTATCCCGCAGCCCGCGCCAGATAGTGATGTTGCAGCGCAAAGCCAGCAAACCGGGACAAGGTTTAGGGAAAACGACGGGCTGGATCCATCGCGCCACCCTGCTCTCACGCGGCGTGAAAATGATCCCGGCAGTTAGCTATCAGAAAATTGATGATGATGGCTTACACGTTGTGCTGAACGGCGAACCGGTGATCTTTAACGTGGATAACGTGGTGATTTGCGCCGGACAAGAGCCGCGCCGTGAGCTGGTCGATCCGCTCCACGCGGCGGGTAAAACGGTGCATCTGATCGGCGGCTGCGATGTGGCGATGGAGCTGGATGCCCGACGCGCTATTGCGCAAGGGACGATGCTGGCGCTGGAAATTTAACAGTATGTATTTCGTAGGCCGATGTGATGGACACCTCCCACCTTACGGCATCATCGTGCCAGACTGAGGTGTTAACTTCAGTTCCCAGGGGGAGGTGTCCACATGAATATTAAACGTATTGGCCTCGATCTCGCAAAGCAGGTTTTTCAGCTTNAGGCCGATGTGATGGACACCTCCCACCTTACGGCATCATCGTGCCAGACTGAGGTGTTAACTTCAGTTCCCAGGGGGAGGTGTCCACATGAATATTAAACGTATTGGCCTCGATCTCGCAAAGCAGGTTTTTCAGCTTTATGCTGTTGATCACTGTGAACGTGTTGTTCTTCGCAAAACCCTGCGCCGCTCTCAGATGCTCACTTTTTTCACCCGCCTCGAACCCTGCCTTATCGGCATCGAAGCATGCGGCTCCTCGCATTACTGGGCCCGCGAGCTTACCCGGCTCGGCCACACGGTGCGGA
>NZ_KZ559423.1:0-40764 GCF_002850715.1 Citrobacter sp. L55
ACCGTACTGGCTAAAACCTACGGCGGTGCTGCTCGTGCATTCGACCAGATCGATAACGCGCCGGAAGAAAAAGCTCGTGGTATCACCATCAACACCTCTCACGTTGAATATGACACCCCGACTCGCCACTACGCACACGTAGACTGCCCGGGCCACGCCGACTATGTTAAAAACATGATCACCGGTGCTGCGCAGATGGACGGCGCGATCCTGGTTGTTGCTGCGACTGACGGCCCGATGCCGCAGACTCGTGAGCACATCCTGCTGGGTCGTCAGGTAGGCGTTCCGTACATCATCGTGTTCCTGAACAAATGCGACATGGTTGATGACGAAGAGCTGCTGGAACTGGTAGAAATGGAAGTTCGTGAACTTCTGTCTCAGTACGATTTCCCGGGCGACGACACTCCGATCGTTCGTGGTTCTGCTCTGAAAGCGCTGGAAGGCGAAGCAGAGTGGGAAGCGAAAATCATCGAACTGGCTGGCTTCCTGGATTCTTACATCCCAGAACCAGAGCGTGCGATTGACAAGCCGTTCCTGCTGCCTATCGAAGACGTATTCTCCATCTCCGGTCGTGGTACCGTTGTTACCGGTCGTGTAGAGCGCGGTATCATCAAAGTTGGTGAAGAAGTTGAAATCGTTGGTATCAAAGAGACTGCTAAGTCTACCTGTACTGGCGTTGAAATGTTCCGCAAACTGCTGGACGAAGGCCGTGCTGGTGAGAACGTTGGTGTTCTGCTGCGTGGTATCAAACGTGAAGAAATCGAACGTGGTCAGGTACTGGCTAAGCCGGGCTCTATCAAGCCGCACACCAAGTTCGAATCTGAAGTGTACATTCTGTCCAAAGANGAAATGTTCCGCAAACTGCTGGACGAAGGCCGTGCTGGTGAGAACGTTGGTGTTCTGCTGCGTGGTATCAAACGTGAAGAAATCGAACGTGGTCAGGTACTGGCTAAGCCGGGCTCTATCAAGCCGCACACCAAGTTCGAATCTGAAGTGTACATTCTGTCCAAAGATGAAGGCGGCCGTCATACTCCGTTCTTCAAAGGCTACCGTCCGCAGTTCTACTTCCGTACTACTGACGTGACTGGTACCATCGAACTGCCGGAAGGCGTTGAGATGGTAATGCCGGGCGACAACATCAAAATGGTTGTTACCCTGATCCACCCAATCGCGATGGACGACGGNGAAGGCGGCCGTCATACTCCGTTCTTCAAAGGCTACCGTCCGCAGTTCTACTTCCGTACTACTGACGTGACTGGTACCATCGAACTGCCGGAAGGCGTTGAGATGGTAATGCCGGGCGACAACATCAAAATGGTTGTTACCCTGATCCACCCAATCGCGATGGACGACGGTCTGCGTTTCGCAATCCGTGAAGGCGGCCGTACTGTTGGTGCGGGCGTTGTTGCTAAAGTAATGAGCTAATTATTGATTAATTAGCTTTGAGCTTAAAAAGGGCGCTTCGGCGCCCTTTTTGCTGTCCGCTATTTAGCAGTTGTCATATTTATTCGCATTTTTCATTCATTCTCCCGCTGCGTAAATAGCGTTGTGCTATTGTAATCATAACTATTCTCATTTACACTTTGCGCAGAAATTGAACGGGAGCGATCATGTACGTTTGTTTGTGTAATGCGATAAGTGATAAAAAAATACGTCAGGCTGTTCGCCAGTTTCATCCTCAGTCCTTTCAGCAATTGCGTAAATTTATTCCTGTTGGAAATCAATGCGGTAAGTGCATTCGTGCTGCCCGCGAAGTCATGCAGGATGAATTAACGCAAATGCCAGAATTTAAAGAGATCGCCTAAGTCACACTCTTTTTTTTGACATCCCTGTAGCCCCATCTACGCTCTAAGAGTGGAAGCGGAGGGACTATAAAATGAAAGGTGATGTTAAAATCATAAATTATCTCAATAAACTATTGGGAAATGAGCTTGTCGCAATCAACCAGTATTTTCTCCATGCTCGTATGTTCAAAAACTGGGGACTGACTCGCCTCAATGATGTTGAGTACCATGAATCTATCGATGAGATGAAACACGCTGATAAATATATCGAGCGTATTTTATTCTTAGAAGGGCTCCCAAACTTACAGGATCTTGGTAAGTTGGGTATAGGCGAAGATGTTGAAGAGATGCTGCAATCCGATCTTCGACTCGAACTCGATGGGGCTAAAGATTTACGTGAAGCCATTGCCTATGCCGACAGCGTCCATGACTACGTTAGCCGGGATATGATGATCGAAATCCTTGCTGATGAAGAAGGTCACATTGACTGGCTGGAAACGGAGCTGGATCTGCTCCAGAAGATGGGACTTCAGAACTATCTTCAGGCACAGATTCGCGAAGCGTAGACGCAAACTTTGCAGAGCGGCAGGCCTGCCGCTCCTTTCAGTACCCGATAACACCTGAGCTTTGCGCGCTGAAAATCAACCAGCCTGCCAGTCCAAGCCACGGACCGAACGCAATAAGCGGTATCGACGTCCTTCGGGTAAGGCGTAGGATCAGCCACCAGACAATGCCCAGCAATGATGCAGCGAGTAAAATGGGCGGTAGCGCTGGCCATCCACACCAGGCACCCATCGCCGCCAGTAGCTTAGCGTCACCCAGGCCGATGCCCTCTTTTCCCGCGAGAATTTTGCATCCCCACCAGACCAGCCATAGCGTCAGATAGCCAGCGACAGCGCCGTACAGCGCGTCGGGTAACATCTCTCTGTCGTAAACGCTGTGATATAGCAGACCGAGCCAGAGCAGCGGCTGCGTCAGCACATCCGGCAGCAGGTACGTCCGGAGATCAATTTGCGCCAGGGCGAAAATAAACCAGAACAGCGTCATGATGGCAATCGCATCTGATATTGAAGAGACAAACGCGGCGCTAAGCGCAAAAACACAAGAACACGCCAGTTCAGTCAGTAGGTAACGCCATGAAATGGGCTGCGCGCAGTCCTGGCAACGCCCCCGCTGCCACAGCCAACTGAATAGTGGAATAGTGTTACGCACCGATAGCCTGTGCTGGCAGTGCGGACAGTGCGACGGAGGCCAGGCGATATTCCATGTTTCGCTGTGCCGATGCTCAATCATGATCGGCAGTCGATAAACCACTACATTCATAAAGCTGCCGACTATCAGCCCGACAAGCGCCATTGCTGCAATATTAATGAGTTCCGTCATTTCCCCACCGGATAGAGTTCAAGGGCTTCCACCGCAATCTCCCCGGCGACCGGGCGGGCGCTAAACGTGAGTTGCGAAACCTGTATTCCCTCATTTTGTAGGGTATTAAGCCACGCAAATAATGGTTCGGTTTTGACAACGGGAAGCGAGATCGCAAAATGATCGGGAGTGGATGTCACAACGCTGATATTCAGACCTGCCTGCTGCGCGCTATGTTGTATCAGTGCCGGATCGGTCTTTGTGCCCGGTCTACTGGCAACTAATCCGCGACGCTGAATCGCCTCATTTACCCACAGGATCTCACTCCTGAGACGATCATTTTCCTGCCTCTGCTGTGCAATAGCGTTATCCAGGGGCTGAACCACGCCGTACCAGAATCCCGCCAGCAGACAGAAAACGGCGAGGAATATCAGACTGCGTTGCTCTCTGCCGTTTTTTTCGCTCCACCAGCTATTCATATTCATTTGCGCTCCTTCAGGGTCAGCCGGACGCTATCTGTCGTCCCTTCTGGCGGTTGAGTCAGGATAAATTCGTCGTTTGTCTGCACCATAAAGCGGCGAAGATGTTCCGGATCGCGAACGTTGAGCGTCAGGGTAAAAAGGCGTTGTTCGAGCCGGTAGTTGACCTCGCGGATGGTAAGCCCCGGCAATGTGCTTAATCGGGTCTGAAGCTGAGTCAGTAACGTCAGCACATCCGGATAGCGATCCCTCGCGGACGATTCGAAGAAATATTTAAAATTGCTGTTGCGGTTATCACCTGGGAAATAGCGGTTCCACAGGGTGGCACCTTCCGCTGAGAGTGCCTGTTTCTGTTGATGAAGCTGCCAGAGCATCACCCCTTTCAGCCCTGAGAAGAGCGCTATTGCCAGGGCAAATGTTGCTATGGCGGCATATTTCAGCAGACGCGGGGTCGGTTGTGTCGGAGGCAAAGGGCGGAAGCTGCCGTGTAATACGTTAATGTCCTGAATATTATCGCTATTGCAGGCACACGCCAGCGGTGGCTGCCAGTCAAGGTATTCGACATGAGCGTGAGGCACAGGAAGCGGGCTGGCGCTGATGATTTTTTGCTCTGTATGGCTGGCGAGTAAATGCGTGAGCAGTGTTTCACTCAGCACGCCTGTTTTCCACGCGTCGTAACGGATTAACCATCGCTCATCTTGTTTTAGCAGACTCCAGCTATCCGTGACATACGGCAGCCAGAAACCATCCGGAACGATATACGTCAACGTCACGCCAGCTGTGCGGAAAGTCGTCAATAGCTCGTTCAGCGTGGTCCTGGCGATCCCGGCGAGATGGAGCGTGTTTTCCTCTCTGGCGAGAACCGTCCAGTGCAGGCTGTCCGTATCACCGACAACGGCGTCCTCCACCAGCCAGCCCAGCGTTTGTTCACTGATTTTGTAGTTTTCCGTCGGTAATTCGACGCGGCGAAAACAGAAATAATCAGGTGACAGGAACAGGCAGGCGTTACCGGCATCCGGCAGGTCGGCCAGCGCGTTCGGCTGGAGGTAATCCGCCTGTTCAACAATAACCGGAGGCTGTGTCCCTATGGGGGCGCACCATTCCAGTTTTCCCGGCAGCGGACGTAGCAGTAATGTGTCTGGCGTCATTTAGTTCCCTTTAATGGTCGCGCGCCACGCTTTTGCGGGCTGTAATAAACAGAGCCTTTCTTTTGGGATCGTATTCCAGCTGGCTGATGGTGCTCCCGGCGCTATCGCCCTGTTCGATAGTCGTTTCAAGGCGGAAGTAACGACTGGTCGCCACCGCAATGCTTTTGAATGTGGTCTGCGACAGCTTATTAGCCGGATTATCCTTATCGAATGTCTTTAACAACGTCTCAATGCTGATTTTGCGTCCTTTGCGCGGGGTATCAAAAAAGCGCTCAATCTCGCGTGGCGGGACAGCATTACTGAGCATCGCCGCAATCAACGGTGCATCCCGGCGCGTCAGGGTGTTGATGTTGATTTTTAGCTCATCATCAGGCAGCGCGCAGAGTAGCGGGGAGATTTGCTGGTAAAGAGAAAGCGTCATCCCTTTGATTTGTTTGAGCTCACTGATTGACCAGATACGTCGTCCGCCAATGGTGTGGGGGTCGTTACTTGTCTGGTAATACTCATTTTCGGCACCGGAGGCGCGTGGAATATCGTCGTTATCGACGTAGTCGGCGATAGCATCAACCAGCGCCTCAGCCTGGGCATGGGTGACGCCAACGTTGTCCAGCAGCGCAAGAAAGACGCTCACGCTGGCGGGCGGCTCTTTCATTCGATCGATCGGGGCGTTAATCAGCGCATTAATGTTGTAACAGGCCTGCTCGTCAGATAGCTGCCAGCTAACAACATCGCCGCTGGCGAGCTGAATACGCTGCGGCTGCGCCCAGAGCTGCTCGTGAGTGAGGTATTTCTCATTATCCCGCAGGTCCTGTTCAAGAATACGCATGGCCTGGCTTTCAGCCAGCTCTGCCAGCCAGTTTTGCTGTAGCCGCATCCGGGTGTAGCTGGTGCGTTTGAGGTTGATCTGGTAGCGCACGGTCATTTCGCTGGCCAGCGCCGCCATAATTGCCAGGATCATCAGCACTACCAGCAGCGCCACGCCCTTTTGCCGGGTCATTGCTGTTCTCCTGGCTGGCGGTTCTCTGGCAAGAGCGTCAGACGAGTTATCGTGCCGGAATCAGCAAGTTTAAGAGTGACTTCCATCGCGCCAGGAGATGGGGTTGTCGTCGTGTCCGTCCATGCTTTCTCTTTACTGCTGTAATAACGCAACGTGAAGGCGTTCACACCATTGAGCATCGGCTGAGTGATGGCTGCGGTTGCATCTTCCGGGTAGCGCCAGAGCGTGCGGTATAAAGTATGATCCTGCAGATACCACTGAACTCGCTGGATATCGGGCGCGCAGCAGGCGCCAGGATAACTGTTACTGCTGGCTGTCGTCAGCATCAGCGTCTCTTTTTTGCCCTGCCATTGGGTTACCGGCACCCGCTGTCGGATATCTTTATCCAGCAAATTGACGGTACGCACGATAGCGGAAAAACGTTGCTGATGCTTTTTGGTCTGCTCGTTACTGTCAATTGTTGTCGTCAGCATCTGCGCCGTCAGCAGGCTGAGCATGGCGAACAGGGCAATAGCCAGTAAAACTTCCAGCAGGGTAAAGCCGTGCTGTTTCTCAGGGCCGGGAGACATTTTGCGCTCCTCCTTGCGGCGAGGGAATAAAGCGCTGCAGGCGGATCTTCTGCTTGTCCTCAAGGGCGACGTCAACTGTCCAGGTGCTGAGGCCAGAAGCATCGGCGGGTGAGACTGTTAACAACCAGTCCCAGCGGCGTTTACCCATTATGCTGCTGCCCGTGGCGGTTTTAGCGGGGCTCTGCCCGGCCAGTTGATAGGTTTTGAGCACATTATCCGCTACCCAACCGGCAAGTACCTGTTCTTCCATTTTTGCGGTGGCGCTAACCTGACCGTGCAGGCTGTTGAGTAGCGCGAGAGAGCAGGTGGCGAAAATGAATATCGCCAGCAGCACTTCCAGAAGCGTCATTCCTGATTGCCTTTGGCTCATCGGCTTTCGCCTCGGGTGAGCACCAGCGGCAGCCCGCCGGTGCTGGCGAGCGTGAACAGCAGCCTATTATTTTTACGGCTGCGGATGTGTAGCGTAAACGGCGTAATTTCACCGTCCGGGTGAATCAGAATTTGCGGCGTGCCGACGGATTGCCTGGCGAGCGACGCCGGGAACAGTGCCACCTGCCAGTCATTTTCCCACTTGCCTGCGGTCGCCAGGCGATAGAACTGTGTTGGCGTCTGCCAGCGATTGCCAATCGGTGTGACGATGCGCCAGCCTTGTTCGCGGATCTCAATACCGGTACTGCGGTCTTCCATGGTTGACCAGTCAGCGGCATATTCAGTCAGCGCCGCCAGCTGTTCGGCTGCGGTAATAGCTTTCGCGGTATCATTTTGTCGCCCGTAGGTCATCATCACCAGCGAGGCGCCAAGCGCGATAATCGTCAGCACCAGAATGACTTCCAGTAGCGTGAATCCCTTCTGCCTCATTCCGATTATTTCGCTTTGCCCAGTTCCCAGTTAGTAATGTCGTCAGCGGTGCCGGGTTCACCGTCCTGACCTGCGGAGAGAATATCGTAATCGCCGTGTTCACCAGGGCTAACCAGCAGATACTCATTACCCCAGGGATCCTGTGGCAGACGTTTGATATAGCCCTTCGCGTTGTAATTTTCCGGGATTGGGCTGGCGGTCGGTTTTTCGACCAGCGCCTTTAGCCCCTGCGCCGTCAGCGGATAGCGATAGTTATCCAGTTTGTACATATCCAGCGCATTCTCCAGCGCCACGATGTCGCTGACGGCTTTCTGGTGATCGGCTTTGTCTTTATTGCCCATTAAACTGGGGACGACCAGGCTTGCGAGGATGCCCAAAATAACCAGCACCACCATCATCTCCAGCAGCGTAAATCCTCGCTGCTTATGTGTATCACTATTCACGTTTTATCCTTAACTTACCAATGAGTTGAGTTGCAAAATGGGTTGCAGAACCGAGACGATGATGAACAGCACAATCATCGCCATCGTAATAATCAGCGCGGGTTCAAACAGCGCCAGCGTCAGCGCAATGCGGTTTTGTAGCAGTGTTTCCTGCTGGTCGGCGGCGCGCGCCATTAGCTCGCTGAGCTGGCCGCTTTTTTCCCCGGAGGCAATCATGTAGAGCATCATCGGCGGGAAGAGATCGCATTTTTCCAGGGCGAGATGAAAGCCTGAACCCTGGCGCACGCGCTCCGCAGCCTGACCCAGCCGCTGACTAATTTCTCGGTTACCGATGCCTTCGGTTGCCAGCGTCATCCCTTCCAGCAGCGGAACGCCGCTGATATTAAGAATGCTCAGGGTGCGCAAATAACGGGCGCAGTGGATAGCGCGCAGCAGGGCGCGACTGAGTTTGAAATCAAGAAGCCAGCGGTCAAGCAGATGCCGTTTGCCGGGACGGGTGAGCCAGTGGCGAAACAGGAAAAAGGCAATCAGCAGCAATGCGATTACCCACAGTCCGTAGTGGCGCATGGCATCGCTGATTGCCAGCAACACGCGCGTGGACATCGGCAGCGCTTCTTTCATATGCAGAAACTGCTCCACGATTTTGGGCACTACTGTGGTGAGCAGGATAGCGACGACGGCGATCGCCACGCTGGTCAGCAGGGAAGGATAAATCAGTGACTGGATGAGTTTACTGCGTGTTGCCTGTCGTAACTCATTGTAGTCAGCCAGCTGTTCCAGCACACAGCCGAGCTGTCCGCTTTTTTCGCCGGCTTTCACCAGCGTGCGGTAAACGGAATCGAAGATCCGCGGCCAGGCGGCCAGCGATTCGGAAAGCGTATGTCCGGCGAGGATCCGTTCGCGCAGGTCGTGTAGCACCAGCCCCAGTTTATTATTTTTGTTCTGCCGGCCAATAACGAACAGCGCCTCTTCAAGCGGTAGCGAAGCGTTGGCCAGTGTGGCGAGCTGGCGGGTGAACAGCGCCAGTTCACTGCCGCTAAGCCGTAAACGAGGCGTTTTTTTTACCGTCCGGAACAGCGAAATGACCTTTTTCTCATTTAACACCAGCGGGTGCAGACCCTGGGCGCGCAGCGCCTCGCGCGCCTCTTTGCTGCTGGCGGCATCCAGCGTTCCACGGTGAGTCGTGCCGCTGTCATCCATTGCCTGCCACTGATATTTCATCGTGTATCCTCTTGCGCAGAGGTGACGCGCATGACTTCCTCAAGCGTGGTCTCGCCTGCCAGCACGCGCAGCAGGCCGTTCTCCCGCAGGCTCCGGCTTTGCTGGCGCAGGCACTGCTCCAGGGCGTGTTCATCGGCGTCGCGATGGATGATGCTGCGCATAGTTTTATCCACCAGCATAATTTCATGAATCGCCAGTCGCCCCTGATAGCCTGTTCCCCGACATTCGCCGCATCCGCAAGCCTGCCAGATTGTCTGAGCGGTGGGATCGAGCGCGTGCAGGAGGGATTTCTGAGAGTCAGGAATGGGAGCATGCACGCGGCAGGCCGGACAGAGGCGACGCACCAGGCGTTGGGCGATAACGCCGCTTAGCGATGATGAGAGCAGGAAAGGTTCAACGCCCATATCTCGTAATCGGGTGATCGCACCGCAGGCGCTGTTAGTGTGCAGGGTGGAAAGCACCAGATGTCCGGTGAGCGATGCCTGAACCGCTATCTGCGCGGTTTCGGCGTCACGAATTTCGCCGACCATGACGATGTCCGGATCCTGGCGCAGGATGGCGCGCAGTCCCCTGGCGAAAGACATATCCACCCGGCTGTTTACCTGGGTTTGTCCGACGCCTTCCAGCTCGTACTCGATGGGATCTTCGACGGTCAGGATATTACGCTGGGGGGAATTCAGCTCGGCGAGAATCGCATACAGCGTGGTGCTTTTTCCCGAACCTGTCGGGCCGGTGACGAGAATGATGCCGTGTGGCTGCTGTACTAAACCCTTCAGCCGCAGGCTATCCACCGCCGATAGCCCCATATTCTCCAGCGTCAGGCGCAGACTGTTTTTATCCAGCAGACGCAATACAGCTCTTTCGCCGTACTGCGAGGGCAACGTCGAAACGCGGACGTCAATATTTTTGCGTCCAAGGCGCAGGGAAATACGCCCATCCTGCGGCAGTCGTTTTTCGGCAATATCCAGCCGCGCCATTACTTTGATACGTGAAATCAGCAGCGGCGCCAGTTTTTTAGCGGGCTGAAGGACTGGCTTGAGGACACCATCGATACGAAAACGAACCACCAGCGATTTTTCGAAGGTTTCGATATGCACATCCGACGCGCCTTCCTTCACGGCTTCATGAAGAACCGCGTTGATCAGGCGGATAACCGGTGCGTTGTTTTCATCACTGAGCAGATCGGCGTTGTCGGGTAACTCTTCGCTCAGCGCCGTCAGGTCGATCTCCTGATCGATATCCTGGGCAATCTGCCGGGACTCTCCGGTGCCGTGCTGGAAAAGTTGATCCAGGTGGTCGTCAAATTGTGCTGGCGTCAGGCGGCTGAAGCGCTTGCAGGCAACGCTGGCCTCCAGTACGTTTTCCAGCGGCGTGTCGGTGCGGTAGAACAATTCATCCGCCGCGACCGCGATACCAAATTTTTGCCCCTGCGCGTAATTAAGCAGCAGAGGATGCTGGGGAGGAATGCGCGTCCATAAGTCAGTCATGCTGGATCATTCCCGGAAGGGATTGCGCGATGGCTGGCCGTTGGGCGCGTCGGTCGGCACATCGAAATTCAGCTCTTTAAGCATCGGGCGTTCTTCGTCCTTCACGCCGACCAATCCACTGGATTGCTTATCAATACGCTGCTGCTGTAACTCACGAAATCGTGTGTACTTATCCTTTGAGAGCGAACGATAAACCTCGTCGTCGCGAATAATGGTCGGCCTGATAAAGACCATCAAATTACGCTTCGCATTTTCCGTTGAGGTGTAGCGGAATAGCTGTCCGAGAACAGGGATATCGCCCAGCAGCGGTACTTTGGAAACCTGCTCTTTGCTTGAATCATCCAGCAGGCCACCCAGCACCACGGTTTCGCCGCTTTTGACCAGCACGGCATTCTGGATAGTGCGGGTGTTGAACGTTGGACCGAGATCGCTGGCATTACCAGAAGCGTTATCGACGCTCGACACCTCCTGCTCGATCTCCATCAGCACCGCGTCACCTTCGTTGATTTGCGGTGTGACCTTCAGCTTGGTGCCGACGGTTTTACGTTCGACCGTATTAAAGACGTTGTCGCCGGAGGTCGTTTGCGAGCCGGAAAGCACCGGCACATCCTGGCCGACATTAAACGACGCTTCTTTGTTATCCAGCGTCACAATGCTGGGGGTGGCGAGGATATCGTTTTTGTTGTCGGAGGAGATCGCGGTGAGCAGGACGCTCCAGTCCCCCTCAAAGAAGCCCGTCGCCAGGCCGTTAAAACTGCTTAACGCGCTGGCGATAGGGTTGTCGCTGGTCATCGAACCATTTTTATCAAACTGGCGCGCGCCTCTTGAGGCGTCGAAAATCGGCAGCCCCGTTTTGGTAAACTGCTGACCGCCGACGTTGCTGTTGGCCCACTGCACGCCAAGATTCAGTCCGTTGCCATCCTGGACTTCCACAATGATGGCTTCAACCAGTACCTGTGCGCGGCGAATATCCAGACGAGCGATGACTTTTTCCAGCTCCTGCATGGTGCTCTGGTCTGCGGTAATGACCACTGAGTTGGTTTGTTCATCGGCGTTAATCGAGACATCCCGGGAAGGGGTAGCCACGCTCTGCGAAGACGACTGCTTGTCTTCCGTCAGTTTGGTTGACACGCCGGTCAGCACTTCAACGATTTTAGTGGCTTTGGCGTATTTCAAATAGAACACGCGAGTATTGCCCTGCGTGGTCTGTTCGATATCCAGTTTAGCGATTAAAGATTTCATCCGCTGGCGCACATTGTCCGGCCCGCTGATAAGAAGGGCGTTGGTGCGCTTGTCGGCGACAATTTTAGGCAGCAGGATCTGCGTTGGGTTTTCCTTTGACTCTTCGCGAATCAGGCTGTTAATTACGTCAGATAAATCAACTGCCGAGGCGTAGCGCAGTTTGATAAGCTCACGTTCCTGAGTACCAATAACATCGACCTTTTTCACAACCTCAAGGATGCGATTGACTATATTGGCTTTACCGGTGATCAACAGCGCATTAGAAGGATCATAGTGTACGACGTTGCCAATGCCGCCGCTGTCCATCATCTGGCGTAATAGCGGAGCCAGATCGCGTACCGGGACATTTTTCAGCGCCACGACGCGGGTGATAAATTCATCGCCGACCGCCGGTTGCGACTGTGCCAATACTTTTCCCGGCGCGGTCTTAAGCGTTGCGGAGCGAACAACCTTCAGCAGGCCGTTATCCAGGGTGATAACCGAGTAGCCGTAGATGTCGAGAACGCTGAGAAAAAACTGGTAGTATTCCTCCTCGTTGAAACTATCAAAGCTGCGAACGGAGATTTTTCCCTGGACGGACGGATCGATCAGAATGGTTTTGCCCATTTGCTTACTGACCGAGGTAATAAACTCCCGGAGATCCGCATCCTGGAAGTTTGCCGAATATTGCGCTGACATGGTTTGAAATGGAAAGGCGCAAAACTGTAGCGCCAGTATCCATGCAGCCGTTTTTTTAATTCCTTTGCGCAATTTTGTCGTCCTTAAGGTTAATCATTCTCAGTAACGGATACATTCACCAACGCTTCCTGACCGTTTCGTATCACGGTAAACTGGGCAGAGTTTAAGGTTACAAATTCCTGTAGTGCCGCTTTTGCTGACGTTTCCTGAGTTAGCGGATGGTTGTTCATTTTGATCGCAATATCGCCTGGCCTGAGTCCGGTTGCTATAAAACGTTCAATCGGACCACGGGCGTTTAATCTGACGCCCTGTAGCGCTTCCTGCTGATAGATAAAGTTAGTAATAATGATGTCGCTGAGGGAATTTGGCGCGCTGTCATGTGGCAGCGATGGTGCCGGTGCCCTGGAGGATATATCAGGCTCATCAATAAAAGCGATGCGTTGCCGGGAGCCATTGTTATCAATCGTCACGCTATTATTATCAATATCCGTAATTTTTACGTCAGGGAGATCGTCAAGCTTATCTCCGGTACTGTAAAATTTTGCTTTCTTATTAATGGTGATAATAGCCTGTGAACGTGTTTTTAGCGTGCTCGCAATAATGCCATTTAGCTGGAGGTCGAGCATCGAATTTTTAATTGAAATATCTTCTTTATTATCAGTCGCGTTTTCCCTACTGTTTTTCGGTAAATTCATTGGCAGCCTGAGGACAACGGACGTTATTGAGTGACTGGTTTTGTTTTTCGTATTGGTCGAATCAATAAAAAATCTATAGGCATATAACGAATGAATAATAACAATGGCACCGACAAAAAACATAACGCAGTACAGCACATCGTTACGCTTTTTCTTAAATATAAAGGTAAATTGCTTCGCGATAACATCCATTGTTAATAGCACGCCTGTTCTTTTCGGGAGAAGCATGATATAGGCTTACTTTCAGGTTTTCAATTTAATCGTCGGAACATGCCGTTTAATTCAAATATAAAAAATTGATAATATTTACCTGGCATATAATAAGTTAAATACCCGCATCAATTACTGGAACTTATCGATGACTGAACGCGAATTATCGTATGCAATTTACTCTTTTTCGCAACATACCCTTATCAAGAATATCTTTATTCATGAGCTGGGCGCTGGCGATGTGGGCGTATTATGCGGCAAACCGGGGTGTGGTAAATCGACGCTTATTTATCAGTTAGGTAAGGATTTTCCCGGCAGGGTAGTGGTGTTTACCGCCACCGGTTTATCTGGTTTCTGTCAATTGACACACACGGCGTGTACGCACGGAAAACTCCAGCCAGACTGGCGAGATGTGAGAATTAGCCGTTTCTGGTCAACGCTGATGCCTGCCCTTAGTCCGGCAGCGCAACCAATAATAATTGTCATTGATAATGCTGACGCACTCGCCAGACATCTTCCGGCATTTGTCGATAATTTCCGTCATCTGGCGGCTTCATTTGACGCTGGCGCCAGCTTGCTACTGGTGGGGGGCGAAGCGCTCAGGCGTAACCGACGACTTAAACGGCGTATTACGCTGTCGGCGATCATCGCTGCGCCGACGGACGATGAATATCTTGATTTTATGCATCAACAGCAACTGCGTGAGGCGGATGGCGAGCCTGTGCGCATGCGTCATGAATTTGTGCGCAAAGCGGTTCGGGCAGTGCAGGGAAACCTGGCGTTGCTGAGGCGCATCGCCCGGGCGGCGAGAAAAATGGCAACGGACAGGCAAGCGGATGTGTTAACCGCTCAACAGGAAAAATTGTTGCTGGAAACATTTACTCTACGCTCTTGCGTATTGCGCAAGGGAATATTGCCCGGACTTTACGCTGCGCTGGCTTTGACGTTCGGCTGGCTGGCGGTCGATGTTTTTCCCCTTCAACTTCCTGTGCCCGCCGGGTTAACGGTGGCGATGACGCAAAAAAAGGAAAACCTGCCGGATATTAGCGATGCACGGGGAGGATTACGCGACGCCATGCAGCAATTATTCAGCGTCTGGGGATTCGACACAGCGTATGACGAGGCATGGTGTGACCAGGCTGATCGCGCTGAGTTGGTGTGCGAAAGCGGCAAGGAACGTTTAGATAACCTCATCAGGCGCGGGTTGCCGTGGATCGCGCATTTGAATATCGATAAACAACCGGTCTACGGTGTTGTGATGCGTGTATCAGGAAACGAGCTGGATCTTATCATTGATAATAAAACCTGGATCGTCAGTCAGGAGTGGCTGGCGAAGCACTGGCAGGGAAATTATACCCTGATACTCAATTTAACGCCTGACAGGAAAATGCAGATCGGTGAAAAGAGTCCGGCGGAAACCATCATCTGGTTTGATACGATGCTGAGCCGCGCGCTGGGCGTTCCCGGCGATAAATCGGGCTCATGGACGCCATGGTTAATCGAAAAGGTCAAAGCATTCCAGCAGCGGGAGAATTTGCCTGTGGATGGTAAGCCGGGAAAAGAGACGCTGATAAGGCTACGTCAGAGTCTTGGAGACGCGCCGGTATTAATCAATGAGGCGGCACCTGTGCTCACACATGTGTCATCTAAGGAGCGTGTGTGATGATGCACATCTATCAACCCATTGATGCGAAAACAGTGTTGAGTTGCCGCTGGCGGCAGGCGCTGCGTTCCTGTTGCTGGCTGTTGTGGGTCAGCCTGATGCTAATGTGCGGCTACTACGGACATTATGTCTGGTTGGTGCGCCATCCGACAACCGCCACGCAGGGAGTGCCCGATTCTCAGGCGTATCGACTCTCGGATGTGCATTACATTTTTAAGCGGAAGCCTCTGCCGATACGCATCGATTTACCCACCCAGAACGAAGAGGGTGACAGTATGTTGGAAGAGATACCCTATGATGAAGCGTCCGAGCAGGAAGTGCCGGATGGCGAAGTATTGCGCTCACGTGTGCAACAAGCGCTGAGAGAAATCGATGGCAAATAGCCATAATCACTTGCATCCGTACTGGCTATACGTATAATACGCCAGCCTGTCAAATCTGACGGGTAGTTCGATATGAACTGTGGCGGTTTACCGTCAACAACGCTCCCAATCAGGGGGCTACGTAAGAACGGTTACACTCTCCCATCAATCGTAATGGGTTTGAGGAGTAACTATTTCGTCTATAAAATAATTGGAGCTCTGGTCTCATGCAGAACCAAAGAATCCGTATCCGTTTGAAAGCGTTTGATCATCGTCTGATCGATCAATCAACCGCGGAAATCGTCGAGACTGCCAAGCGCACTGGTGCGCAGGTTCGTGGTCCGATCCCGCTGCCGACCCGCAAAGAGCGTTTCACCGTTCTGATCTCCCCGCACGTCAACAAAGACGCGCGTGATCAGTACGAGATCCGTACTCACAAGCGTCTGGTTGACATCGTTGAGCCAACTGAAAAAACCGTTGATGCTCTGATGCGTCTGGACCTGGCTGCCGGTGTAGACGTGCAGATCAGCCTGGGTTAATCAGGTCATCGAGCGATTGAGAGGTTGATACAATGATTGGTTTAGTCGGTAAAAAAGTGGGTATGACCCGCATCTTCACTGAAGATGGCGTATCTATCCCAGTAACCGTTATCGAAGTTGAAGCAAACCGCGTTACTCAGGTTAAAGATCTGGCTAACGATGGCTATCGCGCTGTTCAGGTTACCACCGGTGCTAAAAAAGCTAACCGCGTAACTAAGCCGGAAGCTGGTCACTTTGCTAAAGCTGGCGTAGAAGCTGGCCGCGGCCTGTGGGAGTTCCGCCTGGCAGATGGTGAAGAATACACCGTTGGTCAGAACATTAGCGTTGAACTGTTTGCTGACGTTAAAAAAGTTGACGTAACCGGTACCTCTAAAGGTAAAGGTTTCGCTGGTACCGTTAAGCGCTGGAACTTCCGTACCCAGGACGCTACTCACGGTAACTCCTTGTCCCACCGCGTTCCGGGTTCTATCGGTCAGAACCAGACTCCGGGCAAAGTGTTCAAAGGCAAGAAAATGGCAGGTCAGCTGGGCAACGAACGTGTAACCGTTCAGAGCCTGGACGTAGTACGTGTTGACGCTGAGCGCAACCTGCTGCTGGTTAAAGGTGGTGTTCCGGGTGCGACCGGTTGCGACCTGATCGTTAAACCAGCTGTGAAGGCGTAAGGGGATAGCAATGGAATTAGTATTGAAAGACGCGCAGAGCGCGCTGACTGTTTCCGAAACTACCTTCGGTCGTGATTTCAACGAAGCGCTGGTTCACCAGGTTGTTGTTGCTTATGCAGCTGGTGCTCGTCAGGGTACTCGTGCTCAGAAGACTCGTGCTGAAGTAACTGGTTCAGGCAAAAAGCCGTGGCGCCAGAAAGGTACCGGCCGTGCGCGTTCAGGTTCTATCAAGAGCCCGATCTGGCGTTCAGGTGGCGTGACCTTCGCTGCTCGTCCACAGGACCACAGTCAAAAAGTTAACAAAAAGATGTACCGCGGCGCGCTGAAAAGCATTCTGTCCGAACTGGTACGTCAGGATCGTCTGATCGTTGTCGAATCATTCTCTGTAGAAGCGCCTAAAACTAAGCTGCTGGCACAGAAACTGAAAGACATGGCTCTGGAAGATGTGCTGATCATCACCGGTGAGCTGGACGAAAACCTGTTCCTGGCTGCGCGCAACCTGCACAAGGTTGACGTACGCGATGCAACTGGTATCGACCCGGTTAGCCTGATCGCCTTCGACAAAGTCGTAATGACTGCTGATGCTGTTAAGCAAGTTGAGGAGATGCTGGCATGATTCGTGAAGAACGTCTGCTGAAAGTGCTGCGCGCACCGCACGTTTCTGAAAAAGCGTCTACTGCGATGGAAAAAACTAACACCATCGTTCTCAAAGTTGCTAAAGACGCGACCAAAGCAGAAATCAAAGCTGCTGTGCAGAAACTGTTTGAAGTCGAAGTCGAAGTCGTTAACACCCTGGTAGTTAAAGGGAAAGTTAAACGTCACGGACAGCGTATCGGTCGTCGTAGCGACTGGAAAAAAGCTTACGTCACCCTGAAGGAAGGCCAGAATCTGGACTTCGTCGGCGGCGCTGAGTAAGTCGGAGGAGTAATACAATGGCAGTTGTTAAATGTAAACCGACATCTCCGGGTCGTCGCCACGTTGTTAAAGTGGTCAACCCAGAGCTGCACAAGGGCAAACCTTTTGCTCCGCTGGTTGAAAAAAACAGCAAATCCGGTGGTCGTAACAACAATGGCCGCATCACCACTCGTCACATCGGTGGTGGTCACAAGCAGGCTTATCGTATTGTTGACTTCAAACGCAACAAAGACGGTATCCCGGCAGTTGTTGAACGTCTTGAGTACGATCCGAACCGCTCCGCGAACATCGCGCTGGTTCTGTACAAAGACGGTGAACGCCGTTACATCCTGGCCCCTAAAGGCCTGAAAGCTGGCGACCAGGTTCAATCTGGCGTTGATGCTGCAATCAAAGCAGGTAACACCCTGCCGATGCGCAATATCCCGGTTGGTTCTACCGTTCATAACGTAGAAATGAAACCAGGTAAAGGCGGTCAGCTGGCACGTTCCGCTGGTACTTACGTTCAGATCGTTGCTCGCGATGGTGCTTATGTCACTCTGCGTCTGCGTTCTGGTGAAATGCGTAAAGTCGAAGCAGACTGCCGTGCAACTCTGGGCGAAGTTGGCAATGCTGAGCATATGCTGCGCGTTCTGGGTAAAGCAGGTGCTGCACGCTGGCGTGGTGTTCGTCCTACCGTTCGCGGTACTGCGATGAACCCAGTCGACCACCCACATGGTGGTGGTGAAGGTCGTAACTTTGGTAAGCACCCGGTAACTCCGTGGGGCGTTCAGACCAAAGGTAAGAAGACCCGCAGCAACAAGCGTACTGATAAATTCATCGTACGTCGCCGTAGCAAATAATTTTAGAGGATAAGCCATGCCACGTTCTCTCAAGAAAGGTCCTTTTATTGACCTGCACTTGCTGAAGAAGGTAGAGAAAGCGGTGGAAAGCGGAGACAAGAAGCCCCTGCGCACTTGGTCCCGTCGTTCAACGATCTTTCCTAACATGATCGGTTTGACCATCGCTGTCCATAATGGTCGTCAGCACGTTCCGGTATTTGTTTCCGACGAAATGGTCGGTCACAAACTGGGTGAATTCGCACCGACTCGTACTTATCGCGGCCATGCTGCTGATAAAAAAGCGAAGAAGAAATAAGGTAGGAGGAAGAGATGGAAACTTTAGCTCAACATCGCCATGCTCGTTCTTCTGCTCAGAAGGTTCGCCTTGTTGCAGACCTGATTCGCGGTAAGAAAGTGTCGCAGGCTCTGGATATTCTGACCTACACCAATAAGAAAGCGGCTGTACTGGTCAAGAAAGTCCTGGAATCTGCCATTGCTAACGCTGAACACAACGATGGCGCTGACATTGACGATCTGAAAGTTACGAAAATTTTCGTAGACGAAGGCCCGAGCATGAAGCGCATTATGCCGCGTGCAAAAGGTCGTGCAGATCGCATCCTGAAGCGCACCAGCCACATTACTGTGGTTGTGTCCGATCGCTGAGACTCTGGAGACTAGCAATGGGTCAGAAAGTACATCCTAATGGTATTCGCCTGGGTATTGTAAAACCATGGAACTCAACCTGGTTTGCGAACACCAAAGAATTCGCTGACAACCTGGACAGCGATTTTAAAGTACGTCAGTACCTGACTAAGGAACTGGCTAAAGCGTCTGTATCTCGTATCGTTATCGAGCGTCCGGCTAAGAGCATCCGTGTGACCATTCACACCGCTCGCCCGGGTATCGTTATCGGTAAGAAAGGTGAAGACGTAGAAAAACTGCGCAAAGTCGTAGCGGATATTGCTGGCGTTCCTGCTCAGATCAATATCGCCGAAGTGCGTAAACCTGAACTGGATGCAAAATTGGTTGCTGACAGCATCACTTCTCAGCTGGAACGTCGTGTTATGTTCCGTCGTGCTATGAAGCGTGCTGTACAGAACGCAATGCGTCTGGGCGCTAAAGGTATTAAAGTTGAAGTTAGCGGCCGTCTGGGCGGCGCGGAAATCGCACGTACCGAATGGTACCGCGAAGGTCGCGTACCTCTGCACACACTGCGTGCTGACATCGACTACAACACCTCTGAAGCGCACACCACTTACGGTGTAATCGGCGTTAAAGTGTGGATCTTCAAAGGCGAGATCCTGGGTGGTATGGCTGCTGTTGAACAACCGGAAAAACCGGCTGCGCAACCTAAAAAGCAGCAGCGTAAAGGCCGTAAATAAGGAGCGTCGCTGATGTTACAACCAAAGCGTACAAAATTCCGTAAAATGCACAAAGGCCGTAACCGCGGTCTGGCGCAGGGTACGGATGTTAGCTTCGGCAGCTTCGGTCTGAAAGCTGTTGGCCGTGGTCGTCTGACTGCCCGTCAGATCGAAGCAGCACGTCGTGCTATGACCCGTGCAGTTAAGCGTCAAGGTAAGATCTGGATCCGTGTATTCCCGGACAAACCGATCACTGAAAAGCCGCTGGCAGTGCGTATGGGTAAAGGTAAAGGTAACGTGGAGTATTGGGTTGCCTTGATTCAGCCGGGTAAAGTCCTGTATGAAATGGACGGCGTACCGGAAGAGCTGGCCCGTGAAGCATTCAAGCTGGCAGCAGCGAAACTGCCGATTAAAACCACCTTTGTAACTAAGACGGTGATGTAATGAAAGCAAAAGAGCTGCGTGAGAAGAGTGTTGAAGAGCTGAACACCGAGCTGCTGAATCTGCTGCGTGAGCAGTTCAACCTGCGTATGCAGGCTGCAAGTGGCCAGCTGCAACAGTCTCACCTGTTGAAGCAAGTGCGTCGTGATGTCGCACGCGTTAAGACTTTACTGACTGAGAAGGCGGGTGCGTAATGACCGATAAAATCCGTACTCTGCAAGGTCGCGTTGTTAGCGATAAAATGGAGAAATCCATCGTTGTTGCTATCGAACGTTTTGTGAAACACCCGATCTACGGTAAATTCATTAAGCGTACGACCAAACTGCACGTACATGACGAGAACAACGAATGCGGTACTGGTGACGTGGTTGAAATCCGCGAATGCCGTCCGCTGTCCAAGACTAAGTCTTGGACGCTGGTTCGCGTTGTAGAGAAAGCCGTTCTGTAATACAGTAGGCATTCTCAACGAATAAACGGCTCAGCGATGAGCCGTTTATTTTTTCTACCCATATCGTTGAAGCGGTGTTATAATGCCGCGCCCCCGATATGGGGCTTTTTTAACGACCTGATTTTCGGGTCTCAGTAGTAGTTGACATTAGCGGAGCACTAAAATGATCCAAGAACAGACTATGCTGAACGTCGCCGACAACTCCGGTGCACGTCGCGTAATGTGTATCAAGGTTCTGGGTGGCTCGCACCGTCGCTACGCAGGCGTCGGCGATATCATCAAGATCACCATCAAGGAAGCAATTCCGCGTGGTAAGGTCAAAAAAGGTGATGTGCTGAAGGCGGTAGTGGTGCGCACCAAGAAGGGTGTTCGTCGCCCGGACGGTTCTGTCATTCGCTTCGATGGTAATGCATGCGTTATTTTAAACAATAATAGCGAGCAACCTATCGGTACGCGTATTTTTGGGCCGGTAACTCGTGAACTTCGTAACGAGAAGTTCATGAAAATTATCTCTCTGGCACCAGAAGTACTCTAAGGAGCGAATCATGGCAGCGAAGATCCGTCGTGATGACGAAGTTATCGTGTTAACCGGTAAAGATAAAGGTAAACGCGGTAAAGTTAAGAATGTCCTGTCTTCCGGCAAGGTCATTGTTGAAGGTATCAACCTGGTTAAGAAACATCAGAAGCCGGTTCCGGCCCTGAACCAACCAGGCGGCATTGTAGAGAAAGAAGCAGCTATTCAGATCTCTAACCTTGCTATCTTCAACGCGGCAACCGGCAAGGCTGACCGTGTAGGCTTTAGATTCGAAGACGGCAAAAAAGTCCGTTTCTTTAAATCTAACAGCGAAACTATCAAGTAATTTGGAGTAGTACGATGGCGAAACTGCATGATTACTACAAAGACGAAGTAGTCGCTAAACTCATGACTGAGTTTAACTACAATTCTGTCATGCAAGTCCCTCGGGTCGAGAAGATCACCCTGAACATGGGTGTTGGTGAAGCGATCGCTGACAAGAAACTGCTGGATAACGCAGCAGCTGACCTGACAGCAATCTCCGGTCAAAAACCGCTGATCACCAAAGCACGCAAATCAGTTGCAGGCTTCAAAATCCGTCAGGGCTATCCGATCGGCTGTAAAGTAACTCTGCGTGGCGAACGCATGTGGGAGTTCTTTGAGCGCCTGATCACTATTGCTGTTCCACGTATCCGTGACTTCCGTGGCTTGTCCGCTAAGTCTTTCGACGGTCGTGGTAACTACAGCATGGGTGTCCGTGAGCAGATCATCTTCCCAGAAATCGACTACGATAAAGTCGACCGCGTGCGTGGTTTGGATATTACCATTACCACTACTGCGAAATCTGATGAAGAAGGCCGTGCTCTGCTGGCTGCCTTTGACTTCCCGTTCCGCAAGTAAGGTAGGGTTACTGAATGGCTAAGCAATCAATGAAAGCACGCGAAGTAAAGCGCGTAGCTTTAGCTGATAAGTACTTCGCAAAACGCGCTGAACTGAAAGCTATTATCTCTGATGTGAACGCGACCGACGAAGATCGTTGGAACGCAGTTCTCAAGCTGCAGTCTCTGCCGCGTGATTCCAGCCCGTCCCGTCAGCGTAACCGCTGCCGTCAAACAGGTCGTCCGCATGGCTATGTGGGCAAGTTCGGGTTGAGCCGTATCAAACTGCGTGAAGCCGCTATGCGCGGTGAAGTACCAGGCTTGAAAAAGGCTAGCTGGTAATTACCAATTGAATCACGGGAGTAAAGACAGATGAGCATGCAAGATCCGATCGCGGATATGCTGACCCGTATCCGTAACGGTCAGGCCGCGAATAAAGCTGCGGTCACCATGCCTTCCTCCAAGCTGAAAGTGGCAATTGCCAACGTGCTGAAGGAAGAAGGTTTTATTGAAGATTTTAAAGTTGAAGGCGACACCAAGCCGGAACTGGAACTTACTCTTAAGTATTTCCAGGGTAAAGCTGTTGTAGAAAGCATTCAGCGTGTCAGTCGCCCAGGTCTGCGCATTTATAAGCGTAAAGACGAGCTGCCGAAAGTTATGGCTGGCATGGGTATCGCAGTTGTTTCTACCTCTAAAGGTGTTATGACTGATCGTGCAGCGCGCCAGGCTGGTCTTGGTGGCGAAATTATCTGCTACGTAGCCTAATCGGAGGAAAAAATGTCTCGTGTTGCTAAAGCACCGGTCGTTATTCCTGCCGGCGTTGATGTAAAAATCAACGGTCAGGTTATTACGATCAAAGGTAAAAACGGCGAGCTGACTCGTACTCTCAACGATGCTGTTGCAGTAAATCATGCAGATAATGCACTGACCTTCGGTCCGCGTGATGGTTACGCAGATGGATGGGCTCAGGCTGGTACCGCGCGTGCCCTGCTGAATGCAATGGTTGTCGGTGTTACCGAAGGCTTCACTAAGAAGCTACAGCTGGTTGGTGTAGGTTATCGTGCAGCGGTTAAAGGGAATGTAGTAAACCTGGCTTTAGGTTTCTCTCACCCTGTTGACCATCAGCTGCCTGCGGGTATTACTGCAGAATGTCCGTCTCAGACTGAAATCGTGCTGAAAGGCGCTGATAAACAGCTGATCGGTCAGGTTGCAGCAGATCTGCGCGCCTACCGTCGTCCTGAGCCTTATAAAGGCAAGGGTGTTCGTTACGCCGACGAAGTCGTGCGTACCAAAGAGGCTAAGAAGAAGTAAGGTAACACTATGGATAAGAAATCTGCTCGTATCCGTCGTGCGACCCGCGCACGCCGCAAGCTCCAGGAGCTGGGCGCAACTCGCCTGGTGGTACATCGTACCCCGCGTCATATTTACGCACAGGTAATTGCACCGAACGGTTCTGAAGTTCTGGTAGCTGCTTCTACTGTAGAAAAAGCTATCGCTGAACAATTGAAGTACACCGGTAACAAAGACGCTGCTGCAGCTGTAGGTAAAGCTGTTGCTGAACGCGCTCTGGAAAAAGGCATCAAAGATGTTTCTTTTGACCGTTCCGGGTTCCAATATCATGGTCGTGTCCAGGCACTGGCAGATGCTGCCCGTGAAGCTGGCCTTCAGTTCTAAGGTAGAGGTGTAAGATGGCTCACATCGAAAAACAAGCTGGCGAACTGCAGGAAAAGCTGATCGCGGTTAACCGCGTATCTAAAACCGTTAAAGGTGGTCGTATTTTCTCCTTCACAGCTCTGACTGTAGTTGGTGATGGTAACGGTCGCGTTGGTTTTGGTTACGGTAAAGCGCGTGAAGTTCCAGCAGCGATCCAGAAAGCGATGGAAAAAGCCCGTCGCAATATGATTAACGTCGCGCTGAACCACGGCACCCTGCAGCACCCGGTTAAGGGTACTCACACGGGTTCTCGTGTATTCATGCAGCCGGCTTCCGAAGGTACCGGTATCATCGCCGGTGGTGCAATGCGCGCCGTTCTGGAAGTCGCTGGAGTTCGTAACGTTCTGGCTAAAGCGTATGGTTCTACTAACCCGATTAACGTGGTTCGTGCAACTATCGATGGCCTGGAAAATATGAAATCTCCGGAAATGGTCGCTGCCAAGCGTGGTAAATCCGTTGAAGAAATTCTGGGGAAATAAACCATGGCAAAGACTATTAAAATTACTCAAACCCGCAGTGCAATCGGTCGTCTGCCGAAACATAAGGCAACGCTGCTTGGCCTGGGTCTGCGTCGTATTGGTCACACCGTAGAGCGCGAGGATACTCCTGCTGTTCGTGGTATGGTCAACGCGGTTTCCTTCATGGTTAAAGTTGAGGAGTAAGAGATGCGTTTAAATACTCTGTCTCCGGCCGAAGGCTCTAAAAAAGCGGCTCGCCGCCTGGGTCGTGGTATCGGTTCTGGCCTCGGTAAAACCGGTGGTCGTGGTCACAAAGGTCAGAAGTCTCGTTCTGGCGGTGGCGTACGTCGCGGTTTCGAGGGTGGTCAGATGCCTCTGTACCGTCGTCTGCCGAAATTCGGCTTCACTTCACGTAAAGCAGCGATTACAGCCGAAGTTCGTCTGTCTGATCTGGCTAAAGTTGAAGGCGGTGTTGTAGACCTGAACACGCTGAAAGCAGCTAACATTATCGGTATCCAGATCGAGTTCGCGAAAGTGATTCTGGCTGGTGAAGTCACTACTCCGGTAACTGTTCGTGGCCTGCGTGTTACTAAAGGCGCTCGTGCTGCTATCGAAGCTGCTGGCGGTAAAATCGAGGAATAAGTAGCAGATGGCTAAACAACCGGGATTAGATTTTCAAAGTGCCAAAGGTGGCTTAGGCGAGCTGAAACGCAGACTGCTGTTTGTAATCGGCGCGCTGATTGTGTTCCGTATTGGCTCTTTCATTCCGATCCCTGGTATTGATGCCGCTGTACTTGCCAAACTGCTTGAGCAACAGCGAGGCACCATCATTGAAATGTTTAACATGTTCTCTGGTGGTGCTCTCAGCCGTGCTTCTATCTTTGCTCTGGGGATCATGCCGTATATTTCGGCGTCGATTATTATCCAGCTGCTGACGGTGGTTCATCCAACGCTGGCAGAAATTAAGAAAGAAGGGGAGTCTGGTCGTCGTAAGATCAGCCAGTACACCCGCTACGGTACTCTGGTGCTGGCAATATTCCAGTCGATCGGTATTGCTACCGGTCTGCCGAATATGCCTGGTATGCAGGGCCTGGTAATGAATCCAGGCTTTGCATTCTATTTCACCGCTGTTGTAAGTCTGGTTACAGGGACGATGTTCCTGATGTGGTTGGGCGAACAGATTACTGAACGTGGTATCGGCAACGGTATCTCAATCATTATCTTCGCCGGTATTGTCGCGGGACTCCCGCCAGCCATTGCCCATACTATCGAGCAAGCGCGTCAAGGCGACCTGCACTTCCTCGTGTTGCTGTTGGTTGCAGTATTAGTATTTGCAGTGACGTTCTTTGTTGTATTTGTTGAGCGTGGTCAACGCCGCATTGTGGTAAACTACGCGAAACGTCAGCAAGGTCGTCGTGTCTATGCTGCACAGAGCACACATTTACCGCTGAAAGTGAATATGGCGGGGGTAATCCCGGCAATCTTCGCTTCCAGTATTATTCTGTTCCCAGCGACCATCGCGTCATGGTTCGGGGGCGGGACTGGTTGGAACTGGCTGACAACAATTTCGCTGTATTTGCAGCCTGGGCAACCGCTTTATGTGTTACTCTATGCGTCTGCAATCATATTCTTCTGTTTCTTCTACACGGCGTTGGTTTTCAACCCGCGTGAAACAGCAGATAACCTGAAGAAGTCCGGTGCATTTGTACCAGGAATTCGTCCGGGAGAGCAAACGGCGAAGTATATCGATAAAGTAATGACCCGCCTGACTCTGGTTGGTGCGCTCTACATTACCTTTATCTGCCTGATCCCGGAGTTCATGCGTGATGCAATGAAAGTACCGTTCTACTTCGGTGGGACCTCACTGCTTATCGTTGTTGTCGTGATTATGGACTTTATGGCTCAAGTGCAAACTCTGATGATGTCAAGTCAGTACGAGTCTGCATTGAAGAAGGCGAATCTGAAAGGCTACGGCCGTTAACAGTCGCCCGAGAAGTTACGGAGAGTAAAAATGAAAGTTCGTGCTTCCGTCAAGAAATTATGCCGTAACTGCAAAATCGTTAAGCGTGATGGTGTCATCCGTGTGATTTGCAGTGCCGAGCCGAAGCATAAACAGCGCCAAGGCTGATTTATTCGCATATTTTTCTTGCAAAGTTGGGTTGAGCTGGCTAGATTAGCCAGCCAATCTTTTGTATGTCTGTGCGTTTCCATTTGAGTATCCTGAAAACGGGCTTTTCAGCATGGTGCGTACATATTAAATAGTAGGAGTGCATAGTGGCCCGTATAGCAGGCATTAACATTCCTGATCAGAAACATGCTGTGATCGCATTAACTTCGATCTACGGCGTCGGCAAGACCCGTTCTAAAGCCATTCTGGCTGCCGCGGGTATCGCTGAAGATGTTAAGATCAGTGAGCTGTCTGAAGAACAAATCGACACGCTGCGTGACGAAGTTGCCAAATTTGTCGTTGAAGGTGATCTGCGCCGTGAAGTTAGCATGAGCATCAAGCGCCTTATGGACCTTGGTTGCTATCGCGGTTTGCGTCATCGTCGTGGTCTCCCGGTTCGCGGTCAGCGTACCAAGACCAACGCACGTACCCGTAAGGGTCCGCGCAAACCGATCAAGAAATAATCGGGGTGATTGAATAATGGCAAAGGCACCAATTCGTGCACGTAAACGTGTAAGAAAACAAGTCTCTGACGGCGTGGCTCATATCCATGCTTCTTTTAACAACACCATCGTTACCATTACTGATCGTCAGGGTAACGCACTGGGTTGGGCAACAGCCGGTGGTTCCGGTTTCCGTGGTTCTCGCAAATCCACTCCGTTTGCAGCTCAGGTTGCAGCAGAGCGTTGCGCTGAAGCCGTAAAAGAATACGGTATCAAGAATCTGGAAGTTATGGTCAAAGGACCGGGTCCAGGTCGCGAATCTACTGTTCGTGCTCTGAACGCCGCTGGTTTCCGCATCACTAATATTACTGATGTGACTCCGATCCCTCATAACGGTTGTCGTCCGCCGAAAAAACGTCGCGTATAACGCTGTCGTTTCTAGGATTGTTGGAGAAAGAAAATGGCAAGATATTTGGGTCCTAAGCTCAAGCTGAGCCGTCGTGAGGGCACTGACTTATTCCTTAAGTCTGGCGTTCGCGCGATCGATACCAAGTGTAAAATTGAACAAGCTCCTGGCCAGCACGGTGCGCGTAAACCGCGTCTGTCTGACTATGGTGTGCAGTTGCGTGAAAAGCAAAAAGTTCGCCGTATCTACGGTGTGCTGGAGCGTCAGTTCCGTAACTACTACAAAGAAGCAGCACGTCTGAAAGGCAACACCGGTGAAAACCTGTTGGGTCTGCTGGAAGGTCGTCTGGACAACGTTGTATACCGTATGGGCTTCGGTGCCACTCGTGCAGAAGCACGTCAGCTGGTCAGCCATAAAGCAATTATGGTAAACGGTCGTGTTGTTAACATCGCTTCTTATCAGGTTAGTCCGAATGACGTTGTTAGCATTCGTGAGAAAGCGAAGAAGCAGTCTCGCGTGAAAGCCGCTCTGGAGCTGGCTGAGCAGCGTGAAAAGCCAACCTGGCTGGAAGTTGATGCTGGCAAGATGGAAGGTACGTTCAAGCGTAAGCCGGAGCGTTCTGATCTGTCTGCGGACATTAACGAACACCTGATCGTCGAGCTTTACTCCAAGTAAAGCTTAGTACCAAAGAGAGGACACAATGCAGGGTTCTGTGACAGAGTTTCTAAAACCGCGCCTGGTAGATATCGAGCAAGTGAGTTCGACGCACGCCAAGGTGACCCTTGAGCCTTTAGAGCGTGGCTTTGGCCATACTTTGGGTAACGCACTGCGCCGTATTCTGCTCTCATCGATGCCGGGTTGCGCGGTGACCGAGGTTGAGATTGATGGTGTACTACATGAGTACAGCACCAAAGAAGGCGTTCAGGAAGATATCCTGGAAATCCTGCTCAACCTGAAAGGGCTGGCGGTGAGAGTTCAGGGTAAAGATGACGTTATTCTTACCTTGAATAAATCTGGCATTGGCCCTGTGACTGCAGCCGACATTACCCATGATGGTGATGTCGAAATCGTCAAGCCACAGCACGTGATCTGCCACCTGACCGATGAGAATGCATCTATTAGCATGCGTATCAAAGTTCAGCGCGGTCGTGGTTATGTGCCGGCTTCTACCCGAATTCATTCGGAAGAAGATGAGCGCCCAATCGGCCGTCTGCTGGTCGACGCATGCTACAGCCCTGTAGAGCGTATTGCCTACAATGTTGAAGCAGCGCGTGTAGAACAGCGTACCGACCTGGACAAGCTGGTCATCGAAATGGAAACCAACGGCACAATCGATCCTGAAGAGGCGATTCGTCGTGCGGCAACCATTCTGGCTGAACAACTTGAAGCTTTCGTTGACTTACGTGATGTACGTCAGCCGGAAGTTAAAGAAGAGAAACCAGAATTCGATCCGATCCTGCTGCGCCCTGTTGACGATCTGGAATTGACTGTCCGCTCTGCTAACTGCCTCAAAGCAGAAGCTATCCACTATATCGGTGATCTGGTACAGCGTACTGAGGTTGAGCTTCTTAAGACGCCTAACCTTGGTAAAAAATCTCTTACTGAGATTAAAGACGTGCTGGCTTCCCGTGGACTGTCTCTGGGCATGCGCCTGGAAAACTGGCCACCGGCAAGCATCGCTGACGAGTAACCGGATCACAGGTTAAGGTTTTACTGAGAAGGATAAGGTCATGCGCCATCGTAAGAGTGGTCGTCAACTGAACCGCAACAGCAGCCATCGCCAGGCTATGTTCCGCAATATGGCAGGTTCACTGGTTCGTCATGAAATCATCAAGACGACTCTGCCGAAAGCGAAAGAGCTGCGTCGCGTAGTTGAGCCGCTGATTACTCTTGCCAAGACTGATAGCGTAGCTAATCGTCGTCTGGCATTCGCCCGTACTCGTGATAACGAGATCGTGGCAAAACTGTTTAACGAACTGGGCCCGCGTTTCGCGAGCCGCGCCGGTGGTTACACTCGCATTCTGAAGTGTGGCTTCCGTGCAGGCGACAACGCGCCGATGGCATACATCGAGCTGGTTGATCGTTCAGAGAAAACAGAAGCTGCTGCAGAGTAATCTGTAGTAACGTAAAAAAACCCGCCTCGGCGGGTTTTTTTATATCCGTCATATCCCCACTTACCTACAATATCTGTACTCTTTTTGTTCATCACTGGAGTGTTGTATGTGGTTACTGGACCAGTGGGCAGAGCGCCATATTATTGATGCACAGTCTAAAGGTGAGTTTGATGGTTTGCCTGGTACAGGAGAACCGTTGGTTCTTGATGATGATTCCCACATTCCACCTGAACTTCGAGCCGGATTCCGTTTATTAAAAAATGCTGGATGTCTTCCTGCTGAGCTAGAGCAGCGCAGAGAGGCAATACAGCTGCTTGAAATACTTGCAGGGATCCGCAAAGATGATCCCCATTATCAGGAAGTGAGTCGAAGACTGTCACTACTGGAACTGAAACTTCGGCAAGCTGGACTCAGCACCGAGTTTTTACACGGTGAATACGCAGATAAGCTGCTACAGAAGATCAACGACGAATAGCGGAGATAGCATGTACCGTATTGGTGAATTAGCGAAACTGGCTGACGTGACGCCTGATACTATCCGCTACTATGAAAAGCAGCAGATGATGGAACATGAAATACGTACAGAAGGCGGGTTTCGTCTCTATACGGAAAGCGATCTTCAGCGTCTAAAGTTTATTCGCTATGCCCGTCAGCTTGGTTTCACTCTGGAATCGATCCGCGAACTGCTTTCGATCCGCATCGATCCCGAACACCATACCTGCCAGGAATCAAAAGGGATCGTCCAGGAAAGATTGCAGGAAGTGGAAGCGAGAATAGCTGAGCTTCAGGCGATGCAACGGTCGCTGCAGCGATTGAATGACGCGTGTTGTGGTAAGGCACACAGCAGCGTGTACTGCTCTATCCTTGAAGCACTTGAGCAAGGCGCCAGTGGATCACCATCAGGCTGTTGATTTATTGAACGGTCAGGTCTACACTCGCGGCGTAAATTACGACAACCGGAGGTATTATGAGTCGTTATCAGCACACTAAAGGGCAGATAAAAGATAACGCCATTGAGGCGCTTCTACATGACCCACTGTTCAGGCAGCGCGTTGAGAAAAATAAGAAAGGGAAAGGAAGTTATCTACGTAAAGGTAAACATGGTAACCGGGGTAACTGGGAGGCCAGTGGCAAGAAAGTCATTCACTTTTTTACCACTGGCCTTCTTGTTTCAGTGAGTGCTTAAGAGCGGTTATTCTGTTCTTTCAGCAGGTCACGAATTTCACTCAGCAATACTTCTTCTTTCGATGGCGCCGGCGGTGCTGCTGGCTCTTCCGCTTTTTTACGGTTCAGTTTGTTGATCAGCTTGATTGCCATAAAGATAGCAAACGCAACAATAACGAAATCAAAGATATTCTGAATAAATACACCGTAATGCATAACGACTGCAGGGATATCTCCCTGTGCATCACGTAGTGTTAAAGCAAACTGTTTAAAATCAATTCCACCAATTAACAACCCCAGCGGCGGCATGATGATATCGGCAACCAGTGATGAAACAATCTTCCCAAATGCCGCACCAATAATGACACCCACTGCCAAATCGACAACATTCCCGCGCATCGCGAATTCGCGAAATTCTTTAATAATGCTCATCTTATTCTCCCTATGCAGCTGACGTTTATAAGTTTAACAAATGTTTAGGCAATTTCCATTTATGTATTAACTAAATAGAAATTTATTAAACCATGAAAAATAAAGGGAAATAACTTAGGCGCAGTTTCAGCGCCCAAATTATTACAGGAAGAACGGACTTGGCTGGAATAGTCGCTCGACGTCGGTAATAAACTTTTTATCTGTCAGGAACATAATTACGTGATCGCCCTGTTCAATACGCAGGTTATCATTGGCAATCATCACATCGTTACCACGCACAACGGCGCCAATAATGGTTCCTGGTGGAAGTTTAATTTCATCAATTGAGCGACCCACAACCCGTGACGTCGTTTCATCACCGTGTGCAACGGCTTCAATGGCTTCCGCGACGCCACGGCGCAGTGAAGATACACCAACAATATCCGCTTTACGCACATGACTGAGCAGCGCAGAGATGGTTGCCTGCTGCGGTGAAATCGCAATATCGATCACGCTGCCTTGTACCAGATCGACGTATGCTCTGCGTTGGATCAACACCATCACTTTCTTGGCGCCCATCCGTTTGGCAAGCATCGCCGACATGATATTCGCTTCATCATCGTTGGTTACCGCAATGAACAGATCAACCTGATCGATATGTTCTTCCGCCAGCAGCTCTTGATCCGAGGCATCACCAAAAAAGACGATCGTATTTTGCAGTTTCTCTGCAAGCTCGGATGCGCGCTGTTGATTACGTTCAATCAGTTTGACGCTGTAATCTTTTTCTAGTCGCCGTGCCAGCCCGGCGCCAATATTACCACCGCCCACTAACATAATGCGTTTGTAAGGCTTTTCCAGACGCTGTAATTCGCTCATTACGGCGCGAATATGCTGCGAGGCCGCGATGAAGAAAACTTCATCACCCGCTTCAACAATGGTAGAACCTTGCGGACGGATCGGTCGGTCATGACGGAAAATTGCCGCAACGCGGGTATCGATGTGCGGCATATGCTCACGCATTGTCGACAGCGCATTACCAATCAGCGGCCCACCGTAATAGGCTTTCACCACGGCCAGGCTGACTTTTCCTTCGGCAAAATTCACTACCTGCAATGCGCCCGGATATTCAATCAGGCGATAAATGCTATCGATAACCAGTTGCTCAGGCGCAATCAGGTGATCGATAGGCACCGCATCAGATTGAAATAGCTTGTCCGCATCACGAACGTAATCCGGTGAACGAATACGAGCGATACGATTAGGCGTGTTAAACAGTGAATAAGCTACCTGGCAGGCAACCATATTTGTTTCATCTGAGCTGGTTACGGCAACCAGCATATCGGCATCGTCAGCACCGGCTTCACGTAGAACGCGGGGATGCGAACCATGCCCTTGCACGACACGGAGATCAAACTTGTCCTGCAGGCTACGCAGGCGCTCACCATTGGTATCGACTACCGTGATATCGTTGTTCTCTCCGACCAGGTTTTCAGCCAGCGTACCGCCAACTTGCCCTGCGCCCAGAATGATAATTTTCATCAGTCGCGACCCGTTATCTCATCACTTTTTGATTAGCTTAGCGTAAAAGAAGCCATCACCATCTTCCGCACTCGGTAAATTCTGACGTCCAGGTTTTTCCGGCGTACCAGTGACGCTTAATACCGCATCTGGCGTGCGTGCAAGGAAGGCGGCAATTTGCTGTTGGTTTTCTTCTGGCAGGATAGAGCAGGTTGCATAAACCAGCGTGCCGCCAGGTTTAAGATGTGGCCAGGTTGCATTCAGGATTTCAGCCTGCAACTGGGCAAGTTCAGCAATATCCCGGTCGCGACGCAGCCATTTGATATCCGGATGGCGACGGATCACTCCGGTGGCAGAACACGGAGCGTCCAGCAAAATACGGTCAAACTGTTGTTCACCGCACCACTGCTGTGGATAGCGGCCATCACCCTGTTTTACGGTTGCCTTCATACCCAGACGTTTTAGATTGTCGAAAACGCGCGATAAGCGTTTTTCATCAACATCGACAGCCATTACGTTAGCGTGCGGAGCAACTTCCAGAATGTGAGTGGTTTTGCCCCCCGGCGCACAGCATAGGTCGAGGATCTGTTCCCGTCCTCCGGCAACAGATAATTTATGCATCCTTGAGCGGAAGCATCCTGGACGGTTACCCAGCCTTCATCAAAACCTGGGAGGGCGTGCACAGGAGCTGGCGTTTCCAGACGCACTGCATCCGGGTAATCTGGATGCGGGAAACCGGTTAATCCCGATTCGGTCAGCAGGTCCAGCCAGGCATCGCGCGTATGATGGTTACGATTGACACGTAACCACATCGGCGGTCGCTGGTTATTGGCTTCAAGAATGGCTTCCCACTGCTGCGGATAAGCGGTCTTAATACGTTTAACCAGCCAGGAGGGGTGTAAGAAACGTAAATCGCTTTGAGAGAATTCAGCCAGTAGCTCTTCTTGACGGCGCTGAAACTGGCGCAGCACGCCGTTGATCAGCCCTTTAAGCTGCGGACGCTTAATAACGACCGCGCCTTCTACGGTCTCTGCCAAAGCAGCATGTGGTGGAATACGAGTATGCAGCAGTTGGTAGAAGCCCACCATGATCAGATAGTGAACAGTGCGCTGTTTGCCCGTCATTGGACGTTCCATCAACTGCTGGATCATCCACTCCAGTTGGGAGAGTGTACGCAACACGCCGAAGCAAAGCTCCTGCAACAGTGCTTTGTCTTTATCGGCAACTTTTTGCTGCATGGCGGGCAGCACGTTGCTTAATGATTGTCCCTTTTCGACAACCTGTTCGACGGCCTGGGCCGCCATACTGCGTAAATTAAGATGTTTTTTCATAAGCGCAAAAATAAAAATGCCCGGAGATACCGGGCTTAAAGAGATGAACCGTCATACCAGACGGTTACCGGGTACAAACCATTCCCGGCGCGAATTAAGCAGATCCTGCGCGCTCATGGCTTTTTTACCGGCGGGTTGCAAAGAGACGAGATTCAGGATGCCGTCGCCCGTTGCGACCTGGATACCCTGTTTTGTCGCCTCAAGAATAGTGCCTGGTGCGGCCTGTGTGTTCGCTGTAATAACCGTAGCTTGCCAGACTTTCACTGGCTGGCCGTCGATTTCAAGCCAGCTCATTGGCCACGGGTTAAAGGCGCGGATGCAGCGTTCCAACTGAGCGGCTGAAAGCGACCAGTCGATACGGGCCTCTTCTTTGCTGAGTTTTTCTGCATGCGTAACCAGTGATTCATCTTGTACAACGGGTTTTATGGTGCCAGCCGCCAGCTGTTTTAGCGTTTCAATCAGCCCCTGAGGCCCTAAATCTGCCAGCTTATCGTATAACGAACCGCTGGTATCTTCTGCAGTTATCGGGCAGGACAGCTTAAGCAGCATATCACCGGTGTCGAGGCCAACATCCATCTGCATGATGGTCACACCAGTTTCGGCGTCGCCTGCCCACAGTGAGC
Source organism: Citrobacter sp. L55 (assembly GCF_002850715.1). Taxonomy (NCBI): domain Bacteria; kingdom Pseudomonadati; phylum Pseudomonadota; class Gammaproteobacteria; order Enterobacterales; family Enterobacteriaceae; genus Citrobacter; species Citrobacter sp. L55. The sequence goes on from NZ_KZ559423.1 coordinate 34,123, forward strand.
GCTGGATTGGGGCTGCGCCACGCCAGCGTGGAAGCAGGGAACCGTGAACGTTGATACAACCCAGACGCGGCATTTCCAGTACGGCTTTTGGCAGTATCAGGCCATATGCTACCACTACCATCACGTCTGCGCGTAAATCAGCAACCAGCTGCTGGTTTTCCTGAGGACGAAGAGAGACGGGTTGGAAAACCGGTATCCCTTTTTCTTCCGCCAGCACTTTTACCGGGCTGGGCATCAGCTTTTTACCGCGTCCCGCCGGACGGTCCGGTTGGGTAAACACGCCAACGACGTTATGTCCAGAAGACAACAGCGCGTCGAGATGACGCGCTGCAAAGTCAGGTGTACCCGCAAAAATAATACGTAGTGAGTCTGACACGTTGATTCTTGTCCTTAAGCTCGGGCGTTCAGGCGGTCGAGTTTTTCAACTTTCTGACGAATGCGTTGTTGCTTCAACGGAGACAGATAATCGATAAACAGTTTACCGACCAGGTGATCCATTTCATGTTGAATGCAGATAGCCAGCAGGCCATCGGCTTCCAGTTCAAAAGATTTGCCGTTGCGATCGAGCGCACGAATTTTTACTTTCTCTGCGCGCGGTACTAACGCACGCTGTTCGGGAATAGACAGGCAGCCTTCTTCAATACCTGTTTCGCCGTCTTTTTCCAGCAGCTCTGGGTTAATGAGTACCAACTGCTCGTCGCGATTTTCAGAGACATCAATAACAATGATGCGCTGATGAATATCGACCTGAGTTGCTGCCAGACCGATACCTTCTTCGGCGTACATCGTCTCGAACATATCATCAACGATACGCTGAATTTCTGCATTCACTTCTTCGACCGGTTTTGCGACTTTGCGAAGGCGCTCGTCCGGAATATGTAACACTTGCAAAACTGACATAGTTATCCAGAGTTGTGTTCAGGAGTTGAAAAGATTATTACCTCTATTCTAGACAAAACCCCCTCTGATTGACAGCATCAGTGACCAATCGCAAAGATTGCCAGGACTGCTTGTGGCAGGGGAACAGGGATGACCAAAATCGAAATTTGGCTACGTTTAGCACAAGTGAATGAACTGTATGGTGATGAGATGGTGCGCGTTGCCCACTGGCTAAATACTCAGCCATGTATTAACAACGTGGTACTTCATCATGCTGGGCTCTCCCCCCGCCAGGCCCGGCGCTTTTTAACCTTTCCAGATCAGACGCTGGAAAAAACGCTGCGCTGGCTTGAACAGCCCAACCATCATTTTGTGGTTGCCGACAGCGAGCATTATCCGGCACAGCTCCGTGCAATTGAGGATTATCCTGGGGTGCTTTTTGTGGCAGGAAATCCCATATGCCTTAGCTCGTTTCAGGTTGCCGTCGTCGGTAGCCGACAGCACTCCTGGTATGGCGAACGCTGGGGGCGGTTGTTTTGTGAAAAGCTTGCAGCATGCGGCGTGACGATCACCAGCGGCCTGGCCCGGGGGATTGATGGTGTGGCGCACAATGCTGCGATAAACCGAGAGGGCACGAGTATTGCGGTGCTGGGAAATGGGCTTGAGACCATTCATCCACGACAGCATGTCCGTCTGGCTAAACGACTGATTGAGGCTGGAGGCGCACTGGTGTCTGAGTTCCCATTAGATACGCTTCCTTTGCCGCGCAATTTTCCCCGACGAAATCGCATTATTAGTGGTCTAAGTAAAGGAGTCCTGGTTGTAGAAGCTGCTCAGCGTAGCGGGTCACTGGTCACTGCGCGTTGCGCACTGGAACAAGGGCGGGAGGTTTTTGCGTTGCCTGGACCGATTGGAAGTCCGGGAAGTGAAGGTCCACATTGGCTTATTCAGCAGGGAGCCACGCTTGTGACGGCCCCAGAAGAAATTCTGGAAAATTTGCAATATGGGCTGCAATGGTTGCCAGATGAACCTGAAAAATCAATTTATTCGCCAGATCACGAAGAGGTGGCATTGCCATTTCCGGAGCTCCTGGCTAACGTAGGAGATGAGGTAACACCTGTTGACGTCGTCGCTGAACGTGCCGGCCAACCTGTGCCAGAGGTAGTGGCTCAACTGCTCGAACTGGAGTTAGCAGGATGGATCGCAGCTGTACCCGGCGGCTATGTCCGATTGAGGAGGGCATGCCATGTTCGACGTACTAATGTATTTGTTTGAGACATATATCCATAACGAAGCTGAGCTGCGTGTGGATCAGGACAAACTGGAACGGGATCTTACCGACGCTGGTTTTGATCGTGAAGACATCTACAACGCGTTACTTTGGCTGGAAAAGCTTGCTGATTATCAGGATGGTCTTGCCGAACCTATGCAGCTGGCATCTGATCCTCTTTCTATACGTATTTATACCGCAGAAGAGTGTGATCGACTGGATGCAAGCTGTAGAGGGTTCCTGCTATTCCTGGAACAGATTCAGGTGCTAAACCTCGAAACACGAGAAATGGTCATTGAGCGCGTACTCGCGCTGGATACGGCAGAGTTCGATCTGGAAGACCTGAAGTGGGTGATCCTGATGGTGCTTTTCAATATTCCAGGTTGTGAAAATGCCTATCAGCAAATGGAAGAATTACTCTTTGAAGTGAATGAAGGTATGCTGCATTAATCAATCTTCATTCAGTATGAGTTGTTATGGCTAAATCAGCACTGTTTACGGTGCGTAAAAACGAGCCCTGCCCACAATGCGGGGCTGAACTGGTTATTCGTTCCGGGAAACACGGTCCGTTTCTCGGTTGTTCACACTATCCAGAATGCGATTACATCCGTCCGCTGAAATCTTCCGCGGACGGACATATTGTCAAAGTTCTGGAGGGTAAGCTATGTCCTGCATGTGGCGCCGAGCTGGTGCTGAGACAGGGAAGATTCGGGATGTTTATTGGATGCAGCGATTATCCAACGTGTGAACACACCGAACTTATCGACAAGCCAGATGAAACAGCAATAGTCTGTCCTCAATGCCAGACTGGCCACCTGGTCCAGCGGCGTTCCCGTTATGGCAAAACGTTTTACTCCTGCGATCGCTATCCGGAGTGCCAGTTTGTCATTAACTTCAAACCGTTAGCCGGAGAGTGTCCTGAGTGCCATTATCCGCTACTCATCGAAAAGAAAACCGTGCAGGGTGTGAAGCATTTCTGTGCCAGTAAACAATGTGGAAAGCCGTTCTCGGCGGAATAAAAAAGTGAATAATAACCTGCCCACAGGCCCTATCGCTGCTGCGATAGCGGTTCTGAAACAAGAAAAAGTCATCGCCTATCCAACAGAAGCTGTATTTGGTGTCGGCTGCGATCCCGACAGCGAAACGGCTGTTACCCGTCTGTTGGCGCTAAAACAACGCCCAGTCGATAAAGGCTTAATTTTGATTGCGGCAAATTTTGACCAGCTCAAACCCTATATTGACGATAGCACGCTTACAGATGCTCAACGTGAGGCTGTGTTCGCTCGCTGGCCTGGTCCTGTCACCTTCGTTTTCCCTGCGCCTGCGACTACGCCTCGTTGGCTGACCGGTCGTTTTGACTCGCTGGCCGTGCGAGTCACCGATCATCCGCTGGTGGTTGCATTGTGCCAGGCTTATGGCAAACCGTTAGTCTCCACCAGTGCTAATTTGAGTGGCTTACCGCCTTGCAGAACGGTAGAGGAAGTCCGCGCGCAGTTTGGTACAGACTTTCCCGTAGTTGAAGGGGAGACCGGAGGGCGTTTGAATCCTTCGGAGATCCGTGATGCTCTGACCGGTGAACAGTTTCGACAGGGGTAATATGAAAGAAGCCTATGCTGTTTTTGGTAATCCGATAGCGCACAGTAAATCGCCCTTTATTCATCAGCAATTTGCAGAGCAGTTGAAAATTGATCATTCCTATGGACGTGTACTGGCACCTATCAATGATTTTGTGAATACGCTGAATGCCTTTTTTGCTGAGGGTGGGAAGGGGGCAAATGTCACTGTGCCTTTTAAAGAAGAGGCGTTTGCGCGTGCCGATGAATTAACGGAGCGGGCATCGCTTGCTGGAGCGGTCAACACTCTTAAACGACTTGAGGATGGGCGTTTACTGGGAGATAACACGGATGGTATCGGCTTATTAAGCGATCTTGAACGTTTATCTTTCATTCGCCCCGGATCACGAGTTCTGTTGATTGGTGCCGGTGGCGCATCCCGTGGGGTTTTATTACCTCTTCTTTCTCTGGATTGTGCGGTAACCATCGTTAACCGTACTGCTTCGCGCGCAGAAGAACTGGCACAAATCTTCTCCCATACCGGCAGTGTGCAGGCGGTGGGAATGGACGAGCTTGATAATTACAGTTTTGATTTAATTATTAATGCGACATCCAGCGGAATTAGCGGTGAGGTACCAGCCATTCCGACATCGCTTATTCACTCCTCTGTCTATTGCTATGACATGTTTTATCAGCAAGGGAATACACCGTTCCTTTCCTGGTGTGCTGAACATGGGGCGAAACAGTATGCCGATGGTCTGGGGATGCTGGTGGGACAAGCAGCGCACGCCGTTTTACTCTGGCATGGTGTATTGCCACAGATTGAGCCCGTCATCAAAAGCATGCAACAGGAAATGTCGGCATGAATCAGGCGATCCAGTTTCCCGATCGAGAAGAATGGCGGACGGATATTAGCGCCGTTGTTTTCCCGGCGTTGGTCCATGGTATGCAGTTAACATGCGCTATATCAGGGGAGACGTTGGCGTCCCGCTTTGGCGGCTGCACGCCTGAACAATGGCTGGAAACCTTTCAACAGCATCGCTGGGACCTGGAAGAAGAGGCCGAAGCATTGATCCAGGACCAGCAGGAAAACTCTCAGGGTTGGGTTTGGTTACTCTGATTTAAATACTCATCTTTCCATTTAACGTAGTTGTTAGCAGAGTATTTTAAGCCTACTTTCTCTTCGTCACTTAATGGCCGGATCTGTTTAACCGGACTACCCAGGTACAGATATCCACTCTCCAGGCGTTTGTTTTGCGGCACCAGGCTTCCTGCCCCAATCATAACGTCGTCTTCTACCACTACGCCGTCCAGTAAAATTGATCCCATACCGACCAATACGCGGTTGCCAATGATGCAGCCGTGTAGCATGACTTTATGACCGACCGTCACATCCTCACCCACGATCAATGGATTACCTTGCGGATTAGATGTGGATTTATGTGTGACATGGAGAACGCTGCCGTCCTGAATGTTTGTACGGGCGCCGATTTGTACATAGTTGACGTCGCCACGAATCGCAACCAACGGCCAAATCCCGACGTCATCAGCCAAACGAGTATCACCAATGACGACGCTACTGGTGTCGATCATCACGCGTTTTCCGATCTGTGGGAAAAGATCCTTATAAGGACGTAATACATCAGACATGTTTACCTCAATGAAAATAGAGCAGTAATGAAGACTTTGGTTGGATTATTGAGACTGTGCAAGTGATTTAGCTATCAAAAATCAGCCAAATTGCGCAGGAATATAGCGAAAGGGGTGAAAAACAAGCACTCAGCAAAAAAGATCCAAAAAATACTTGTGCTAAAAAATGGGATCCCTATAATGCGCCTCCATCGACACGGCGGATGTGAATCACTTCACGCAAACAGCCGGTTCGGTTGAAGAGAAAAACCTGAAAATGAGGGTTGACTCTGAAAGAGGAAAGCGTAATATACGCCACCTCGCGACAGAGCGCTAAAGCGCGTCGCAACTGCTCTTTAACAATTTATCAGACAATCTGTGTGGGCACTCGAAGATACGGATTCTTAACGTCGCAAGACGAAAAATGAATACCAAGTCTCTGAGTGAACACGTAATTCATTACGAAGTTTAATTCACGAGCATCAAACTTAAATTGAAGAGTTTGATCATGGCTCAGATTGAACGCTGGCGGCAGGCCTAACACATGCAAGTCGAACGGTAGCACAGAGGAGCTTGCTCCTTGGGTGACGAGTGGCGGACGGGTGAGTAATGTCTGGGAAACTGCCCGATGGAGGGGGATAACTACTGGAAACGGTAGCTAATACCGCATAACGTCGTAAGACCAAAGAGGGGGACCTTCGGGCCTCTTGCCATCGGATGTGCCCAGATGGGATTAGCTAGTAGGTGGGGTAACGGCTCACCTAGGCGACGATCCCTAGCTGGTCTGAGAGGATGACCAGCCACACTGGAACTGAGACACGGTCCAGACTCCTACGGGAGGCAGCAGTGGGGAATATTGCACAATGGGCGCAAGCCTGATGCAGCCATGCCGCGTGTATGAAGAAGGCCTNGGGGTAACGGCTCACCTAGGCGACGATCCCTAGCTGGTCTGAGAGGATGACCAGCCACACTGGAACTGAGACACGGTCCAGACTCCTACGGGAGGCAGCAGTGGGGAATATTGCACAATGGGCGCAAGCCTGATGCAGCCATGCCGCGTGTATGAAGAAGGCCTTCGGGTTGTAAAGTACTTTCAGCGAGGAGGAAGGCATTGTGGTTAATAACCGCAGTGATTGACGTTACTCGCAGAAGAAGCACCGGCTAACTCCGTGCCAGCAGCCGCGGTAATACGGAGGGTGCAAGCGTTAATCGGAATTACTGGGCGTAAAGCGCACGCAGGCGGTCTGTCAAGTCGGATGTGAAATCCCCGGGCTCAACCTGGGAACTGCATCCGAAACTGGCAGGCTAGAG
>NZ_KZ559424.1:0-34398 GCF_002850715.1 Citrobacter sp. L55
CAGAATAGCGCTGAGGTCTGCCTCGTGAAGAAGGTGTTGCTGACTCATACCAGGCCTGAATAGCTTCATCATCCAGCCAGAAAGTTATGGAGCCACGGTTGATGAGGGCTTTATTGTAGGTGGGCCAGTTGGTGATTTTGAACTTTTGCTTTGCCACGGAACGGTCTGTGTTGTCGGGAAGATACGTGATCTGATCCTTCAACTCAGCAAAAGTTCGATTTATTCAACAAAGCCCCAGTGAACAGGAAGTTTACTGGCTTAATTACAGTAATATAGTGTATCGCTATGCTCACTGAGTCTTAGATCTCCACCGTCGGTCTAATATTCGCACTCCTGCTAACAACCGGTAATCAAATCGTCCTCCGGCATTGAAAGTTAATACCCAAATCAGGATGATGGATGCACATACTGGTACAGCGCGACCACTTATGCAGGCGTCTCTGTCAGGTTTGTTGCCAGGATGACCCGCATCAGGGACAGGGCCGTTCTGTTATCCGCAGGAGAAAATATGTCACTCAAGGCTATCGCCGCCGAACTCGGGATCTCTGTCACCACAGTCAGCCGGGCGCTTGGCGGATTTTCGGACGTTTCCGCTTCGACCCGTGCACGTGTGGAAGCGGAAGCACGGCGTCGTGGTTATCGCCCGAATACCCTGGCAAGACGTCTCAAAACCGGTAAAACCGATGCGGTCGGCCTGGTCTTCCCTGAACATGCTGTACCGTTCAGCAGCAGTGTGTTTATGGATATGGTCAGTTGTATCAGCCGGGAACTGGCCCGCCATGATATTGACTTACTGCTGATAGCCGATGATGAACGGGCTGACAGCCACAGCTATATGCGTCTGGTCGAAAGCCGCCGGGTTGATGCCCTTATCGTGGCGCACACGCTGGATAATGACCCGCGTCTTACACACCTGCAGGAGGCCGGTATTCCGTTTCTGGCACTCGGTCAGGTGCCGTCCGGTCTTCCCTGTGCCTGGTTTGACTTTGATAACCATGCGGGAACCTGGCAGGCCACACAGCACCTGATTGCCCTGGGCCATCAGCGAATTGCCCTGCTGAGTGAGGACAACTCCCGTGCCTACGTCACTGCACGACGTCAGGGATGGCGCGATGCCCTGAGTGAACATGGTCTGCCTGAAACCTGGCTGCGCCGGGTCTCTCCCACCCGACGCGCAGGTTACCAGGCCGTGACTGAGTTAATGTCACTTCCGCTTCCCCCGACGGCCATTATTACCGACAGTGACCTGATCGGTGATGGCGCGGCCATGTCGCTGCAGTTGTCCGGTCATCTGTCCGGAGAGGATGCCGTCTCTCTTGTGGTTTATGATGGTCTGCCGCAGGACAGTATTATTGAACGGGATGTGGCTGCAGTTCTTCAGTCAACACGACATCGCGTCGGTCGTCAGGTTGCCGACATGATACGCCAGCTGGTCACGAATGTTTCACCTGAAATGCTACAGGTACTCTGGCAGCCGGAATTTCATCCTGGCAAGACAACGTTTGCTCCCTCCGCCTGATTTTTAACCCGCTCACAAATCCGAATCGTTTCGGTTGCTATCCGAAACGATTCGGATCAACAGTAAGGCATACCCGAAAACGGAGATGTCTTATGGAACCGATGTACCGCAGGCTGACCAGTCCCCGCTCAGACCTGATTATTAAAACCCACCCGTATGCAGAGATTGTCTGGTGGGGATCCGCCCTGAAACACTTTTCACCGGATGACTGTATCAGCCTGGAAAGGCCGGTTGCGAATGGTCGTCTGGATACCGACACCCCACTGACGCTGATGGCCGAAAACGGTGCGGGACTTTTTGGCTCACCGGGGCTGGAGGGACACCGCAACGGGCTGGATGCGTCCCCTGTGTTCCGTACCATCAGCGTGGTACAGGCCGGAGAATCACTCACCCTGACCAGTGAGGATGCAGTGGCGGGTCTGCGCATGGTCAGTGAACTGGTGCTGACATCGTCCGGTGTGCTGAAGATGCGTCATGCCCTGACCAACCTCCGTGAAGGGGACTGGCAGGTGAACCGCTTCGCCATCACGCTCCCTGTGGCTGAAAGGGCAGAGGAAGTCATGGCCTTCCACGGACGCTGGACTCGTGAGTTTCAGCCGCACAGGGTTCGTCTCACACATGACGGTTTTGTGCTGGAGAACCGCCGGGGCCGGACGTCCCATGAGCATTTTCCGGCGCTGATTGCCGGTTCCCCCGGTTTCTCAGAACAGCAGGGCGAGGTGTGGGCCGTACATCTGGGCTGGAGTGGCAACCATCGCATGAAATGTGAGGTCAAAACTGACGGACGGCGTTACCTCCAGGCAGAAGCGCTGTGGATGCCCGGAGAAAAAGCCCTGAAGCAGGATGAGACCCTGTACACGCCGTGGCTGTACGCCAGCCATTCCCCGGAGGGGCTCAATGGTATGAGCCAGCAGTACCACCGTTTTCTGCGCGATGAAATCATCCGTTTTCCTGAGCAGAAACCCCGTCCGGTGCACCTCAATACCTGGGAAGGTATTTATTTTGACCACGACCCGGACTACATCATGCAGATGGCCGGACGTGCGGCAGCGCTTGGCGTTGAACGTTTCATTATCGACGACGGCTGGTTTAAGGGGCGCAATGATGACCATGCGGCTCTGGGCGACTGGTATCTGGATGAACAGAAGTATCCGGACGGACTGATGCCGGTGATTAACCATGTGAAATCACTCGGCATGGAGTTCGGTATCTGGGTGGAGCCGGAAATGATTAACCCGGACTCTGACCTCTTTCGCCGCCATCCTGACTGGGTACTGTCAATGCCGGGGTACACACAACCAACCGGGAGACATCAGTACGTTCTCAACCTGAACATTCCTGAGGCCTTTGCTTACATTTATGAACGCTGTTTATGGCTGCTGGGCGAACACCCTGTTGACTATGTGAAATGGGACATGAACCGCGAGCTGGTCCAGGCCGGGTATGAAGGTCGGGCGGCGGCGGACGCGCAGACCCGTCAGTTTTACCGGCTGCTGGATCTCCTGCGCGAACGTTTTCCCCGTGTTGAGTTTGAGTCCTGCGCTTCCGGCGGTGGACGTATCGACTTTGAGGTTCTGACCCGCACGCACCGCTTCTGGGCTTCTGACAACAATGACGCCCTGGAGCGCTGCACCATACAGCGTGGCATGAGTTACTTTTTCCCGCCGGAGGTTATGGGGGCACACATCGGTCATCACCGCTGTCATGCCACCTTCCGGCAGCACAGCATTGCCTTTCGCGGTCTGACGGCCCTGTTCGGTCATATGGGACTGGAGCTGGATCCGGTAACGGCCGGAGAAGAGGAATCCGCCGGTTACCGCCGCTATGCCTCGCTCTACAAAGAATGGCGGCAGCTTATCCACACGGGCACCCTGTGGCGGGTGGATATGCCGGATGCGGCGACACAGGTGCAGGGGGTGGTCAGCCCGGATCAGTCGCAGGCGCTCTTCCTGGTGAGCCAGCTTGCCATGCCGGATCACACCCTGCCGGGTGCCCTGCGTTTTCCGGGGCTGGCACCACAGGCCCGTTACCGGCTTCGTGTTGTTGACCATCCGGATATTCAGCTGGTCGGTGAAGGCGGGCATACCATGCGCAGGCTGCCCGGCTGGATGAACCAGACCTCCGACATCAGCGGGGAATGGCTGGCGCAGGCCGGTATTCAGCTTCCCGTGCTGGATCCGGAAAGCGCCATGCTGATTGCCCTTGAACGTGTGGCATAAAAGGACCGGAGCCGGTCACGGCTCCCTGCACTCAGTCCCGTGAGGATAACAATAATGAATACTGTCAGTACTCATAAAAACCCCGATTTCTGGATCTTCGGTCTGTTCTTTTTTCTCTACTTTTTCATTATGGCAACCTGTTTCCCGTTTCTGCCCGTCTGGCTGTCAGACATTGTGGGGCTGAGTAAAACGGATACCGGGATTGTTTTTTCATGCCTGTCCCTGTTTGCCATCAGCTTCCAGCCGCTGCTGGGGGTCATCTCAGACCGTCTTGGCCTGAAAAAACACCTGATGTGGATCATCAGCCTGCTGCTGGTCCTGTTTGCACCGTTCTTTCTGTACGTTTTTGCGCCGTTGCTGCGGTTCAACATCTGGGCCGGAGCGCTGAGCGGCGGGGTTTTTATCGGCTTCGTTTTTTCTGCGGGAGCCGGTGCCATCGAAGCCTATATTGAACGTGTCAGCCGCAGCAGCGGATTTGAATACGGTAAGGCCCGGATGTTCGGCTGTCTGGGCTGGGCGCTGTGTGCCACCACGGCAGGGCTGCTTTTCAACGTGGATCCGTCCCTGGTGTTCTGGATGGGGTCCGGCTGCGCATTGCTGCTGGTCCTTCTGGTGGCGCTGGCGCGTCCCGGAACCAGTCAGACAGCGATGGTCATGAATGCGCTGGGTGCCAACTCGCCCGTGATTTCCGCCGGAATGGTGTTCAGTCTGTTTCGTATGCGTCAGATGTGGATGTTCGTGCTTTACATGATTGGGGTGGCCTGCGTCTATGACGTGTTTGACCAACAGTTTGCCACGTTCTTCCGTGCATTTTTTGACACGCCACAGGCGGGGATCCGGGCATTTGGTTTTGCCACCACGGCTGGCGAGATTTGCAATGCCATCATAATGTTCTGCTCCCCCTGGATAATCAACCGCATTGGTGCCAAAAACACACTGCTTGTCGCGGGTCTGATTATGACCATCCGCATCACAGGGTCGGCCTTTGCCACCACGGCAACTGAAGTGGTGATCCTGAAAATGCTGCATGCCCTTGAAGTCCCGTTCCTGCTGGTTGGTGCGTTCAAATATATCACCGGCGTGTTTGATACCCGGCTGTCGGCCACCATTTATCTGATTGGCTTTCAGTTCTCCAAACAGCTGGCGGCGATATTCCTCTCAACCTTTGCAGGTCACCTGTATGACCGCATGGGGTTCCAGAACACCTATCTGGTACTGGGCGGTATTGTCCTTGCGGTCACAGTGATATCGGCTTTCACCCTGAGCAGTACTCGTAAACCGGCTGCCCCGTCAGCAGAAACCGCTACAGCACAGACGGAGGTTCGCTTATGAAAAAGCGTCTTGCCTCTGCACAGGCTGCACTTGACACACTCCGCGCCCGTCGTGGTGATACCTGGTACCCGGTTTTTCATCTGGCTCCGCCTGCCGGATGGATGAATGATCCGAACGGGCTTATTTATTTCAGCGGTCGCTATCACGCATTCTTTCAGCACCATCCGGCAAGTGAACATCAGGGCCCGATGCACTGGGGACACGCCACCAGTCCGGACATGCTGCACTGGCAGCATGAGCCGGTTGCGCTGGCACCCGGTGATGAACATGACCGGGATGGCTGTTTTTCCGGCAGCGCAGTGGACGACAACGGCGTGCTGTCGCTTATCTACACCGGTCATCTCTGTCTGGAGGATCGGGGGGATGACAGCATCATCCGCGAAGTCCAGTGTCTGGCAACCAGCCGTGACGGCATTCACTTTGAGAAACAGGGCTGCGTGCTGACGCCACCGGAAGGCATCATGCATTTCCGTGACCCGAAGGTCTGGCGGGAAGGGGGATACTGGTGGATGGTTATCGGCGCGCGGGATGCCTCTGACACCGGTCAGGTGCTGCTGTATCGCGGCACATCCCTGCGGGACTGGCGCCCGGAACGGGTTCTTGCGCAGTCGGCAGCCGGAGAAAGCTATATGTGGGAATGCCCGGACTTTTTCCACTGTGGCGACCATCACTGGCTGATGTTCTCCCCGCAGGGGATGATGTCCGGCGGATACCGGTTCCGCAACCGCTTTCAGAGCGGAGTGTTACCGGGCCACTGGCAGCCGGGGTCCGCCTTTGCCCAGAGCGGGGCATTTGAAGAACTGGATCACGGTCATGATTTTTATGCCCCGCAGTCCCTGGTCGCGGAGGACGGACGGCGCATCATCATGGCCTGGATGAATATGTGGGACTCCCCGATGCCCACAAAGCGTGAGGCCTGGGCCGGATGTCTGACCCTGCCGAGGGAACTTTTTGAACGCCATGGTCGTCTGTGTCAGCGTCCGGTTCGCGAAGCCGAATCCCTGCGCGGGACGTGCCAGCCGTTACACCCTGTCAGGCTCAGTGGCACGCAGTTGCTGGCTGAGAACGCACAGGCCGTGGAACTGGGGCTGACGTGGCATACCCTCGACAGTCAGGCAGAGCATTACGGCATCCGCCTGGGAGACGGGCTCCGGCTGTATGTGGATAACCAGGCAGGACGGCTGGTGCTGTGGCGTCACTACCCGGATGAGGGGCTGGACGGTTACCGCAGTATCGCGCTGCCTGACGCAGAATATCTGACGCTCCGGGTTTTCCTGGACCGTTCATCGGTGGAAGTGTTCGTTAACGATGGCGATGCCACCCTGTCCAGCCGTATTTACCCGCAGCCCGGAACCCGCCGGTTGTCGCTGTATGCGGCTCACGGCGAGGCTGTGCTGACGGACGGCTCACTGTGGACGCTGGCCTGAAACAATTCCACTGCCGTCGGTGACGGCAGTACTTTCGGTTCACCCGTAATGAAGGAAAGCACAATGGGATTACTGGGCAGGATTAAACAACTGATAAGTGAAGATGAGAAACCGGCGGAAGTCACCCGCGTGATGGCACCGCTGTCCGGTGAAATTGTCCCTCTGGACACGGTACCGGATGCGGTGTTTGCCGGGAAAATTGTGGGGGATGGTATTGCCATCCGCCCTTCCGGCGGCGATACCCTGGTGGCTCCTGTCAGCGGCACTATCGGTAAAATACTGGAGACAAACCACGCGTTTTCCATCCGCACCGACAGTGGTACTGAACTGTTCGTGCACTTCGGCATTAACACGGTTGACCTCAGGGGAGAGGGTTTCCGGCGTATTGCTCAGGAAGGCCAGCGGATCAGCACCGGTGACCCCGTCATCGGGTTTGACCTTGCGTTACTTCAGCAGAAAGCACAGTCCACGCTGACACCGGTGATTGTGGCGGATTCTGACCGTGTCCGGGAGATAACCCTGTTCTCCGGCCCGGTCATCGCCGGAGAAACGCCGGTTTTTGATATCAGCAGCCAGTAAGCACCATGAGTGAGGATATCGCCAGCGGGCAGCCGGTATCAGGAAAGGCCGCACATCTGGCCTGGTGCGGGCTGGTAGCCCTGCATCTGGCCCGCCGGGATGGCCGGATTGCGTCAAAAATCCAGGAAAACCTGTTTCTGAACCGCTGGCTGAACACGGCACTGAAACAGCACCGTTTTCCCCGTGAAGTCGCACCACATATCAGAGCCCTGCTGAGCGAAAGCGGGGCGAAAGATATCCGCAGCAGGCTGGAGTATCTGTGGCAGGCCTGCTCCGGTGATGTGTCGGTACAGACTGACCTGTTCCGCCTGACATTCGCCCTGGAAACCATCAGGGAGCAGGGCTGGTGCTGGCGGATACTGAGCGACCGGGAATGGGAGGGGCGTAATGCCGTGGTTCCGGACGGGGATGCCGGCAGCATTTATCTTTCCCGCTCACGTCTTGAGGCGGCATTTGATCATCAGGGGAGGCTGCTGCATCCCCTGACCGCCCGGCTGACCGGCGATGTGCCTGCCCTCGCGGCCCTGCTCCGGGATGCGGGCTGGTATCCGGTTCCAGCCGGAACCACGGATATGGCGATGTTTGAGCTGTCTGTCTTCCGCTGAATATGACTGATAAAAATCATGGAGTACGAATGAGTACAGTAAAAGTATGGGTTCTCGGTGATGCCGTGGTGGATTTATTACCGGAGAAGCCGGGCACGCTGTTGCAGTGCCCTGGTGGTGCGCCTGCCAATGTTGCCGTGGGCGTGGCCCGACTGGGGGGGCTGAGCGGGTTTGTCGGGTGTGTGGGGGATGACCCTTTCGGGCGTTTTATGCGCAAAACCCTGGCTGATGAGGGCGTGGACACGGCGTATATGCATACCGACCCTCTGCACCGGACTTCCACAGTGGTGGTGTCGCTGGTGCCGGGTGGTGAACGAACCTTCACCTTTATGGTGCGCCCTTCGGCAGACCTTTTCCTTACCCCTGATGATTTACCGCCCTTCCGTGCCGGTGAATGGCTGCATACCTGCTCCATTGCCCTGAGTGCAGAGCCCTGCCGCAGCGCCACGTTTCAGGCCATGGAGAACATCCGGCAGGCTGGCGGCAGGGTCAGCTTTGACCCCAACATCCGGACTGACCTGTGGCAGAGCGCGTCGCAACTGCGTGAGTGTCTGCACCGGGCGCTCATGCTGGCGGATGTGGCAAAGGTATCGGAAGAGGAACTGTTCTTTATCAGCGGTGAACAGGATGTCCGGAAGGGAACCGATGTTCTGGCATCACGTTATCCCCTGGCACTGCTGCTGGTCACCCTGGGAAAGGATGGCGTGATGGCTCGCTGGCAGGGAAAAAACCTGTACTTCCCGGCAACACCGGTGGTGAGTGTGGACACGACCGGTGCCGGTGACGCCTTCGTGGCAGGTCTGCTGGCAGCGCTGGCGGCAGAGGGGATGCCCTCCGGTGAGCAGGCACTCACATCCGTCATTGCACAGGCCCAGCGCTGTGGAGCGCTCGCCACGACAGCAAAAGGTGCCATGACAGCGTTACCCCGTCGCCAGGATTTACTGAAACACCCCTGACCGTTTCCTGCCCGTAACCGTTGTGCACGTTATTTTTGTTGCGGGTGGCTAAATCGATTTAGCTGTCAACAATACCTCTGTTTTTTTACAAGGATATAAAAATGAAAAAACACATTCTCTCGTGTGCCATTCTGCTGGCCTGTTCCCCGGTCTTTGCGGCGGGGAATACCGACAGTATTGAAGCCCGGCTGGCGGCCCTGGAAAAACGGCTTCAGGATGCTGAAACCCGTGCTCAGAAGGCTGAATCACGGGCAACCGCTACAGAGCAGCAGGTGCAGCAACTGGCCGCCACCCCGGCGACACAACCGGTTGTGCCACAGACCGTATCCGTACCACCGGAAAAGAAAGCGGACAACAGTGGTTTTGAGTTTCACGGCTATGCCCGCTCGGGTCTGCTGATGAACGATGCCGCATCCGGCAGCAAAAGTGGTCCGTATCTGACGCCTGCCGGAGAGACCGGCGGCCCGGTCGGGCGCCTCGGGAATGAGGGGGACACTTATGTGGAAACCGTGTTTGAGCACAAAAAGACGCTCGAAAGCGGGGCCACCACCCGGTTTAAGGTGATGCTGGCGGATGGTCAGAAAACCTATAACGACTGGTCGGCGGACTCCAGTGACCTTAACGTCCGCCAGGTGGTGGCTGAACTGGGAAATCTGCCGGACTTCACCGGTCCGCTGAAGCACAGTACGGTCTGGGCGGGTAAACGTTTCGATCGTGACAACTTTGATATCCACTGGCTGGACTCGGACGTGGTTTTCCTCGGCGGAACCGGGGGCGGTATCTATGACGTGAAATGGAACGACACCCTGCGCAGTAACTTCTCCCTGTACGGACGCAATTTCGGGGAGATGGAGGATATCGATAACAACGTCCAGAACTATATCCTTACCATGAACCACTATGCCGGGCCGTTCCAGCTTATGGTCAGCGGTCTGCGGGCAAAGGATAATGATGACCGCAGGGACAATAATGGCGACCTTATCCATGCCAGTGCCGCCAGCCACGGTGTGCATGTGCTGGCCGGACTTCACAATGACAGTTTCTGGGGATTACGTGAGGGGACGGCGAAAACAGCACTTCTGTACGGGCACGGCCTGGGGGCGGAGGTGAAGGGGATTGGCTCTGACGGTGCACTGCGCAGTGATGCGGATACCTGGCGTCTTGCTGCATATGGTACCACCCCGCTCGGAAACGGCTGGCATATCGCCCCGTCAGTCATGGCGCAGGGCAGTAAGGATCGCTATGCCCGTGGAGACAGTTATGAATGGGTGACCCTGAACACCCGCTTGATTAAGGAGGTGACGCAGAATTTTGCGCTGGCGTTTGAGGGCACTTACCAGTATATGGATCTGAAACCTGAAGGGTATAAGGACCGCAATGCTGTTAACGGCAGTTTTTACAAGCTGACGTTTGCGCCCACCCTCAAGGCAGGAGGTCTGGGGGACTTCTTCAGCCGTCCGGAACTGCGTCTGTTCGCCACCTGGATGGACTGGAGCAGCAGACTGGATAACTACGCCAGTGATGATGCTTTCGGCGGTAGCGGGTTTAATGCAGGCGGGGAATGGAATTTTGGCGTTCAGATGGAAACCTGGTTCTGAACACTAACGCTCCCGGTGTACCGGGAGCGTTGCCGGTCATTGTCCCGTAAATGAAAGCGTTGTTCATCAATAGGAATTTAAACCCCAAAAAGATTAAAAAAACACCTGAAAAAGGGCACTTTCTCAGCATCGTCACACATGCCATAACTTCGACGTCATCAATTAAATGGACTTCATTGATTGATACCGGGTATCGTGACGGGAGCCTGTTTAGGATTCTGTGTAAATGCCTTTTCTCAGAAGTGACCGTCCAGGCGGTCACCGAACTCGATAATAAAGCGGCTCATTGCCATTCGCCAGTCCTTCAACGGCATCGTCCATTTCTGGGACGCAGACTGGATTGCCAGCCACACCACTTTATTCACCGAGTCGTCTGTCGGGAACACTTTACGCTTTTTGATCGCATGGCGGATCACGCTGTTTAGCGACTCGATGGCATTCGTCGTATAGATCACTTTGCGGATGTCCGTTGGATAAGCGAAGAACGTGGCAAGATTCGGCCAGTTAGCCTGCCAGCTTCGGCTTATCTGAGGATAGCGACTGTCCCAGGCCGCAGCGAACGCTTCCAGTGCCTGCTGACCTGCCTCTTCCGTGGGAGCTTGATAAATCGCTTTCAGGTCGCGAGTGACGGCCTTGTAGTCCTTCCATGACACGAAGCGCAGGCTGTTGCGCACCATATGCACGATGCATAACTGGATGCGGGCCTTCGGATATACTGTGTTGATGGCATCCGGGAAGTAAGCGCCCCGTGCAGGACGTAGAGTAAGATTTAGTTTACAGGCAGGGTGACGTTCCAGGGCAACAGCTCTTTCACGCGGTTGGCAGGCCAGGTGTTGATTACGGCTATCACGTGCCGCAACCAGGCTTCCGGTTCGATGCCGTTCAGTTTGCAGCTACCTATCAGGCTGTACATCACTGCCGCACTGTCACCGCCACTGTCTGAACCGAAGAACATATAGTTACGGCGACCCAGCGCCACCACCCGCAGCGCGTTTTCGCACAGATTATTGTCTATCTCCACCCAGCCATTGCGGCAGTATTCATTCAGCGCATCCCATTGCTTCAGCATATAGGCGAACGCCTTCGCCGTATCTGAGTGTCGTGACAGTGCCGCCACCTGCAACTGGATCCAGTCATACAACGACTGCATCAGCGGCACTGTTCTGCTTTTCCTGACCGCCAACCGCTTCTCTGCCGGGCTGCCGCGGATCTCCGACTCTATGGCATATAACTGACCGATGCGGTTTAGCGCCTCCGTGGTGATAACCGTCGGGTGACGGACGTGAACATCGTGGATTTTGCGCCGGGCATGCGCCATACAGGCCGCTTCGGTTACCCGCCCGTCTTCGTAGAGCGCGTTGTAACCCGCATACGCATCCGCCTGCAGCACGCCACGGTACTCCGCCAGATGTCGCTGCGGGTGGATGCCCTTGCGATCCGGCGAGTAAGAGAACCACACCGCCGCCGGCATCACTGACCCGCCGTTACGATCATCACGAACGTAGACCCACAGACGCCCGGTGCGGGTTTTGCCGCTTCCCGGCTCCAGCACATTCACCGGCGTGTCGTCTGCGTGCACTTTACCCGGCATCAGCACATAGTGGTTCAGCTCGTCATACAGCGGACGCAACAACTCTCCCATGGTATCGACCCAGCGCCCCATCGTATTGCGGCTCAGCTCCACGCCCTGTCGGGCATAGATCTCCGCCTGGCGGTACAGCGGCAGATGTTCGGCGAACTTCGCCATGATGATGCGGGCCAACAGGCCCGGGCTGGCGTAGCTGCGCTCGATCGGTTTCGGCGGCAGCGGTGCCTGCACGATGCTGTCGCACCGGCTGCAGGCCAGCTTCGGACGAACCGTTTCGATAACCCTGAACGCGGTGTTGATGATATCGAGTTGTTCTGAGACGCTTTCACCCAGTGATTTCAGCTTCCCGCAGCAGACGGGGCATTCTGTTTCCTGTGGCGGGATGACCTTTCTGTCGCGGGGAAGTGTGGCCGGAAGCGCCTTGCGGGCCGGGGAGTCTGAGGTCTTATCGCCCGCACCGCCTGCCATGGTGGTCAGTTGCGATTGTACGGCACCCAGTTTGTCCTGGAGCTCGGTGATCCGTTTTTCTGCCTGCGCGATTTTCCTTTCGATTTTCTCGCGGTTTTTCTCGCTGCTTCGCCCGAACAACATCCGCTGAAGTTTGGCTATCTGCGCCGTGAGCGCTGCTATCTCACGACCATAGCCGGTTATCTCGCCGGACAGGCGCACGATGACGGCCTGCTGTGCGAGGACGAGAGCTTTCAGTTGTTCGATATCGTCGGGAAGCGTGGTATTCATATCCCTGTTTTATCACGGGTTATATCCGTATACCAGGCCGTTCCATGCGCTGCGGGTGCTTCCAGTTTATGCCCTCAAGTAGCATGGCAAGCTGCGCGGGTGTCAGATGCACTTTGCCGTCCCGGGTGGCAGGCCAGACGAAGCGGCCACGCTCAAGTCGCTTGATGAACAGGCACAGGCCGTCAGCGTCAGCCCACAGCACTTTGATCATGTCCCCCCGTCGTCCCCGGAAGATGAAGACCTGGCCGGAGAACGGATTGTCTTTCAGTGCGTTCTGCACCTTCGAGGCCAGCCCGTTGAACCCGTTGCGCATATCGGTCACACCAGCGACTATCCAGATACGTGTCCCCGCTGGCAACATACTCATTGCGCACCTGCTTTGATTTCGCCGATCAACATGCGCAGAAGTTCGGGGGTCATCTGCCCCTTTATTCGCAGGGTGCCGAAGGGGAGTTCCAGCTCGCAGCAGGGGCTGTCGACGGAAGGCTGCAGTGTGATTTGTGTCGGTTGTTCGGCAACTCGCTCTGTTTCAGTGAGGGTGACTGGCAGGAGCAAGGGAGTATCAACATGAGGGCGGAGTAACCCACGTTTATACAGGTTGCGCCAGTTAAACAGCAGGTTGTCGTTAATCCCGTGTTCACGCGCCAGCAGTGCGACATTGGCGCCCGGAGCCAGAGCTTTTTCGGCCAGTGCGATTTTGAACTCACGGGGAAAATTCGGTCGCCGTGGTCGCTTACGAACGGCGGGTTCTTCGGGAAAAACAGGTTCAGGGGCCTGGGGCTGGTGTGCTGCGTCCTTACCGGGATAAAGCAGGGATGCGAGTTTTTCGGGCCGCATATCAACAGGCAACGGCCAGCTTATTTCGTGCTTTGCGAAGCGGGCAAAAAAATCACAGATAGTGCTTTTAGGAATACCCAGACGGCGACCGACTTCGAGCCGGGGTAAATGTTCATCAAAATGTAAGCGCAACGCCTCGGGGAGTAATGTCCGGTATTTCATAGTGATAATGTCCATTATAAATGATGGACATTATTTTCTCTGAACCGGAGGGACACCGACAGACGTCCTCTATGAGGCGCTTACNCGGGGTAAATGTTCATCAAAATGTAAGCGCAACGCCTCGGGGAGTAATGTCCGGTATTTCATAGTGATAATGTCCATTATAAATGATGGACATTATTTTCTCTGAACCGGAGGGACACCGACAGACGTCCTCTATGAGGCGCTTACTCCGGGAAGCCTTTCAGGCCATCCACACAGGCGATGAGGATATCGTTCAGACCGCGGTTTTTCAGTTCAGTCAGCACATTGAGCCAGAACTTCGCCCCTTCATTTTCGGCCAGCCACATACCCAGCAGTTCCTTCTGACCTTCGATATTGATGCCCAGTGCCAGGAACACCGATTTGTTGATGACGCGACTGTCCTGCCGAACTTTCAGGACGATACAGTCAAGATAAACAATGGGGTAAACAGCATCCAGTGGTCTGTTTTGCCATTCTACAACCTGCTCCATCACGGCATCGGTGACCTGAACCGCCCCGGGAATCCTGGAGACTAAACTCCCTGAGAAAGAGGTAAACAGGATGACTAAAAATACACGTTTTTCCCCCGAGGTCCGTCAACGGGCAGTTCGTATGGTTCTGGAAAGTCAGGGCGAATATGACTCACAATGGGCGGCAATTTGTTCCATTGCCCCAAAGATTGGCTGTACACCAGAGACTCTGCGTGTGTGGGTTCGTCAGCATGAGCGGGATACCGGGAGTGGTGATGGTGGACTCACCACCGCTGAACGTCAGCGTCTGAAAGAGCTGGAACGTGAAAATCGTGAACTGCGCCGCAGTAACGATATCCTTCGCCAGGCTTCCGCTTATTTTGCGAAGGCGGAGTTCGACCGCCTCTGGAAAAAATAATGCCGCTGCTGGATAAGCTGCGTGAGCAGTACGGGGTCGGACCGGTATGCAGTGAACTGCATATTGCCCCGTCAACGTATTACCACTGTCAGCAACAGCGACATCATCCTGATAAACGCAGTGCCCGTGCTCAGCGCGATGACTGGCTGAAGAGAGAGATACAGCGCGTATACGATGAAAATCATCAGGTGTACGGTGTGCGTAAAGTCTGGCGCCAGTTGTTACGCGAAGGTATCAGGGTGGCCAGATGTACAGTGGCGCGCCTCATGGCGGTTATGGGACTTGCCGGTGTTCTCCGGGGTAAAAAGGTCCGTACTACCGTCAGCCGGAAAGCCGTTTCCGCAGGCGACCGCGTAAACCGTCAGTTCGTGGCAGAACGTCCTGACCAGCTGTGGGTGGCTGATTTTACTTACGGTGTGCCCGGAGTTCAGGGCGGGCATGGATGCTTAAATGAACCGCGAGTCTGTCTGGAATATTGAACCGGTAACTCACGATGAGAAACCCAACAATCCCACCGGGTGTGACGGTGGAGAACCTGAGCGGCAGTGACCTGCGGCATGCCCGCAGGGTGATGTAACCCGCTGACAACGGGGATTGAGGCGAGATCACTAAGCCGAGATGATCCTCAAGGTTAAGTACTGAAAGGCTGAAGAACATGAACCCGTTAATCCGCCTCTGTGGGTTGAAAACGTCACCACGGCCTACGTGATCTGACAGGCCGTGCAGGAGGNGGCGAGATCAC
Organism: Citrobacter sp. L55; assembly: GCF_002850715.1. NCBI lineage: Bacteria > Pseudomonadati > Pseudomonadota > Gammaproteobacteria > Enterobacterales > Enterobacteriaceae > Citrobacter > Citrobacter sp. L55. The sequence continues at coordinate 15,215 of NZ_KZ559424.1, forward strand.
TAAGCCGAGATGATCCTCAAGGTTAAGTACTGAAAGGCTGAAGAACATGAACCCGTTAATCCGCCTCTGTGGGTTGAAAACGTCACCACGGCCTACGTGATCTGACAGGCCGTGCAGGAGGAACTGGCAGTGATACGTAAGCACTGCCGGTCGAAGGTGTTTTGACATGTATGCGAAACACCGGGGCAGCAGCGTCTATCACGCTTGCGTTGCTGACTTCTGCCAACTTGCGGCAAGCAAGGATAAAGAGTGCGACGGGCAGCCTCCTCAGTATGCCTGAGTCCAGGCAGGTAAACCGGGGAAGGTCAGCGACGGATGTTAAGGGGGCATGGCTCCGATGACGCGCTGGCTGGCGGAGCTTCCGTAGTAGTCCGCGATGGGGAAAGTCCATTACATGGCGAAGGGAAGCAGTTTGAATGTGTTTGCGACGTGAATTAACTGACCTAACGAGGTGAAGACCTTTGATAATCAGCGAAATGCAACGCAAGCTTGCCACATGGGCAGTCACCGATCCGTCCCTACGGATTCAACGGCTGCTGCGTCTGATAACACAACCAGAATGGCTGGCTGAAGCGGCGCGGATCACGCTTTCATCAAAGGGGGCCCATACCCCCGGCGTTGATGGCGTGAACAAAACAATGCTACAGGCCAGACTGGCTGTTGAGCTGCAAATCCTCAGGGATGAATTACTCTCAGGCCACTACCAGCCCTTGCCCGCCAGACGGGTTTACATCCCTAAAAGCAACGGCAAACTGCGACCACTGGGTATCCCCGCGTTGCGGGATCGTATTGTTCAGCGGGCCATGCTGATGGCGATGGAGCCGATATGGGAGAGTGATTTTCATACGCTCTCATATGGCTTCCGGCCTGAGCGCAGTGTCCACCACGCTATCCGCACGGTGAAATTACAGCTCACAGACTGTGGTGAAACCCGGGGACGCTGGGTGATTGAAGGCGACCTGTCCAGTTACTTCGACACCGTACATCATCGACTGCTGATGAAGGCTGTACGCCGCAGGATCAGTGACGCACGTTTCATGACTCTGCTGTGGAAAACCATCAAGGCGGGACATATCGATGTCGGTCTCTTTCGGGCGGCCAGTGAAGGTGTGCCACAGGGCGGTGTTATATCGCCGCTATTATCGAACATCATGCTGAATGAGTTCGATCAATACCTGCATGAGCGCTACCTGAGCGGGAAAGCCAGAAAAGATCGGTGGTACTGGAATAACAGTATCCAACGGGGCCGAAGTACGGCGGTCAGAGAAAACTGGCAGTGGAAACCCGCGGTGGCGTACTGCCGCTATGCCGATGATTTTGTCCTCATCGTCAAAGGCACCAAAGCACAGGCGGAAGCCATCAGGGAGGAGTGTCGGGGTGTGCTCGAAGGCAGTCTGAAACTCAGGCTGAACATGGATAAGACTAAAATCACCCATGTTAATGACGGCTTTATCTTTCTGGGGCACAGGATCATTCGCAAACGCAGTCGTTATGGCGAGATGCGAGTGGTCTCAACGATCCCGCAGGAGAAAGCCAGAAACTTCGCCGCATCGCTGACAGCACNGAAACTCAGGCTGAACATGGATAAGACTAAAATCACCCATGTTAATGACGGCTTTATCTTTCTGGGGCACAGGATCATTCGCAAACGCAGTCGTTATGGCGAGATGCGAGTGGTCTCAACGATCCCGCAGGAGAAAGCCAGAAACTTCGCCGCATCGCTGACAGCACTGTTATCAGGCAACTACAGTGAAAGCAAAGTCGATATGGCTGAACAACTCAACCGAAAACTGAAAGGCTGGGCCATGTTCTATCAGTTCGTTGATTTTAAGGCCAAAGTCTTCAGTTATATCGACCGTGTCGTGTTCTGGAAGCTGGCTCACTGGCTGGCCCGCAAATACCGTACAGGTATCGCTTCCCTGATGAGGTGGTGGTGTAAATCACCGAAACCGGGTCAGAGCAAAACGTGGGTTTTATTTGGTAAAACCAATCACGGCAAGCTCAGCGGCGAAATACTGTACCGGTTGGTGGGGCAAGGCAAGAAGCTGTTCCGCTGGCGGCTACCCGAAGGTAATCCCTATCTGAGGACGGAGACCAGAAACACGTATACATCGCGCTTTACAGAAGTGGCAATGGCGTTCGCCAGCATTTAAATGGAGAGCCGGATGCGCTGAAAGGTGCACGTCCGGTTCGGGGAGGAGAGGCAGGGAAATAGTCCGACTACGCCCTGCCTCTTACTCTACTCTGGACAGGCAAGCGTTGGGCTTACCTTGCTGTTGTTCTCGATCTGTTCGCAAGGAAACCTGAGGGTTGGGCAATGTCATTCTCACCGGACAGCAAGCTGACATCAAAGCGCTGGAAATTGCGTGGGAAGCTTGTGGTAAACCCGCCGGAGTGATGTTCCACAGTGACAGTAATAATGCCGGTGTCAGTCTTTACCACCACTCAGTTTGCCGTTTAACCCGATTGGTGTGATTACTGATGCAGTGAAGACCTTTCCGCATCACATCACTACAAATATTGATTTTTAATTGTTGGATTCGCACCAGATTTCACCTCTGTAGGGTATTCAAAAATGCTCAGTTATTACTGATGCCTAAACTGCAGCGTTGCGGGCAGGTAGCGTTGTAGCGTTTCGGGCGTATCGCCCTCGATCAATTGGCTTATCAGATCATAGCAGTGCCAGGCCAACTGGCGGTTATCCTGCTGTACGGTATCGATACGCAGCGACAGCGAATCATAAAGATAGTGATCGTCAAAGCTCGTCAGATGGATATCTGAGTCGAGTAAATGGTGCTGGCTCATATAGCGCAGTACCCCTTCGAGCAGTCCACAGGCGGCAGTGAACAGCGCCTTAGGCGGCCGCCCAAGTCGCGCGCAGAGTGCGGCGAACATCTCATAGCCTGAGCTCGGGTGGTAGTTACCGTTAATCACCCATTCCGGGCGCAGTGCAATACCCGCCTGAGCCAAACCCTGCGTGAAGCCGGTCAGACGATCGCGTGAAGGCGACAGACGCGACTGACCGCCTAAAAACCAGAACTCATCGCTATGCTTAGGTGCAATGCGGGAAATCAGTTCCGCCGTTGGGGTAATCGAATCAGTCATCACCAGCGGCAGCAGGCTTTCATTAGGACAACGGTCAAACAGCACTACTGGCAGTTGTTGGCTGAGCTTAAGATAGTCGGCATCGTTGTGCATACATGAAGCGACGATCAGACCGTCAACCTGGCGGGAAATCATGTTATTGACCACCACGCTCTCCTGACCGGGGTTTTCATCAGTACAAGAGATCAATAGCTGGACGCCTGCTTCGCGGCACAGCATTTCCAGCTCATGTGAAAAGACCGCAAAGCCGTGGTTGGTGATCTCCGGCACCACCAGTCCGATGGTGTGGCTGCGGTTGTCGCGCAGCGAGCGGGCGTGAATGCTTGGCTGATAGTGCTGCTCACGGGCAATCGCCAGTACTCGCTCACGCGTTTCCTGCGCCACACGCAGCTCCTTACCACGACCGTTCAGTACTAGGCTGGCGGTCGCTTTTGAGACGCCAGCCTGTTCGGCGATATCTTTAATGGTTACGCGTTTAGTTTTCATTACGACGCCATGAGCTTGAGGCAAAACGCTTATTCTACCATGCAAGTTCGCAGCGGCCAGTAGCAGAATGCGTCCGGTGTGATGCCAGAGAACATTAGCTGCCCTGAACAGGCCGGGAAGTAGCGGCAGCTCATCACTCCTTCGCCGCCGTTGATGAAAATCTCCACGCTAGACTGGTCGATGAAAATATGCAGCGAGCGGACGTCTCCGCGCCAGTAACGATAATGCTTCTCGTCGCTGGCCAGACTGGGTCGGGCCAGGCGGATCCCGCTGGCATCGCGTTCAAGGATTAATGCGCCGTCAAAATCGAGGCTCAAAATATCGTCCCCAGTGGTTTGTAGAACGATTTCCATCGGTGCCAGCGGCAGGGAGTTCCCTGCCCAGCCGTGCGCTTCGCCGCGCAGGGCGCTCAGCTCTCGTAGAGGACGTTGGTATAGCTGACCATCGATAAACTCCAGCTCACGCAGGCAGGTCATCTGATGGATCCAGCCGTTGGTGAGGGTCGGTTGAAGCATCTCTTCGCCCTCCGGCACGCCCATCCAGCCGACCAGCAGACGGCGGCCATCACTGGTAAGCATGGTTTGCGGGGCGTAGAACTCAAACCCTGCGTCCAATTCGTGCAGTTCGCCATGCCCGAAGGCCGCGCGGTGGTAGTCGAAATCGCCGCTCATCCACACTGCCGGGTAGGTGTTGAGATAGCGCTCTTTCTCACGAGGCACGCCCTGCGGGCAGCAAATCAGGACATGCTGGTCGCCGAGGGCAAACAGGTCCGGGCATTCCCACATATAGCCCGCGTCGTCCAGGCCATTGATGCCATAACCGGCGATTTCGCCCTGACTCGTCCACTCATGAAGGTCCGCTGAGCTGAATAACAACACCTTGCCACGCTTTTGCAAATCCTGTGCGCCCAGCACCATGTACCAGCGACCTTCGTGCTGCCAGACTTTCGGGTCACGCACGTGGCCGGTATAGCCCTCCGGCAGCGGTAATACCGGGCCGAGTTTGGTAAACGTGCCGTCGGCATTTTCCGTCGCCAGGCACTGCCACGCGGTTCGGCTGCCGTCGTCAAATTTTACGTTGCCGGTATAGCACAGGGTGAGCGTGCCCTGACTATCCACGGCGCTTCCGGAGTAGCAGCCGTTGCGGTCATACTCTTCATCCGGCATGAGCGCGATCGGCTCATGTTGCCAGTGCAGCAGGTCGGCAGAGCTCCAGTGCCCCCAGCACTTGAACTTATGATCGCAGGCGAGCGGGTTCCACTGATAAAACAGGTGATAACGTCCGGCAAATTCAATAAAGCCGTTGGGATCGTTCATCAGCCCGGTCACCGGCGCATGGTGCCAGCGGGGATAGTGGCTGTCGGCCAGCGCGCGCGGCTGGCCCTGCATAACAGCCTGCAAAATCGCAGGCAGGCGTGATGGATGTGACATTATTCAGCGTCCGTTTTGTATTTCAGTACCAGGGAGACGACAAAGGCGACGCCAAAGGCGATAACCATCCCGATAATGTAGTTCAGCAGCGAGCTGGCCTGCACGATAGCCATGCCAGGGATAGCCGTCAGGCCCACCGCGGTCATGTAAACATGCATGGATACCACCCACGCGCCGCCCACCGCGCCGCCAATCAGGGCTGCGATAAACGGTTTTACAAAGCGTAAGTTAATACCAAAAATCGCCGCTTCGGTGATGCCGAGCATGGCAGAAAACGCCGAGGGCAGGGTAATGGCTTTGATTTTGGCATCTTTCGTTTTGAACCACACCGCCAGACAAGCACCGCCCTGAGCGACGTTGGCCATCGCCCAAATCGGCAGCAGGAAGTTGACGCCGATGGATGGGTTGCCCAGCAGTCCCGCTTCGATGGCGTGGAAGCTGTGGTGAATACCGGTAATGACGATAACCGAATAGAGACCGCCAAACAGCAGTCCGGCCAGCCAACCGGCGTGGGTAATCAGGGTGCTAAGGACAAACGAAATACCGTCGCCAAGCGCGCGACCAGCCGGGCCGATAATCAGCAGGGCGATAAAACCGGAAATGATCACCGTCAGGAACGGCGTCAGGATCAGATCCAGTGCATCGGGGATCACGCGACGCAGCTGTTTCTCAACGATGCTCATAAACCACACCGCCAGCAGCACCGGGAACACCGTGCCCTGATAGCCGATCATGGCAATCTCAAGGCCGAAGAAGTTCATGGTGTGGAAACCGGCGGCCACACCCCAGGCGTTGGTGAGCGCCGGGTGAGTCAGGATGCCGCCAAGCGTCGCGCCAAGATAAGGATTACCACCGAACTCGCGGGCGGCGGTGAAGCCAATCAGGATCGGCAGAATAATAAACGCCGCTGAGCTGCACATATCCAGCATGATGTAGATGGCGTTACCCGGGTCGACCCAGCCGTACGTTTTAACCATCCCCAGAAGGCCCATCAACAGGCCGGAGGCGACGATAGCCGGGATGATCGGCACAAAGATGTTCGACAACAGGCGGGCAATGCGCTGGAAAGGATTCAGTTTTTTCGCCGCAATGTCGGCAGCTTCCGATTTGCTGGATTCGCCAATCCCTGCCGCCTGGATAAAGGCGGCGTAGACTTTGTTCACCACCCCGGTGCCGAAGATAATCTGCATCTGTCCGGCGTTACGGAAACAGCCCTTCACCCCATCAATTTTGCCGATGGCCTGCTGATCGGCCAGTGAGTCATCGACCAGCACCAGGCGCAGGCGTGTGGCACAGTGCGCGGCGCTGGCGATATTTTCCTTGCCTCCCAGAAGCGGAAGTAGCGAGCGGGAAATCTGTTCAAAATCCATAGTACCCTCTGAATGCGTATTGATTTTCGAGTTGTCGTCCCGTGGTAGCCGGAGCGCATTCTCTTCGTTGTTATTGTGTCCGGGGCGACGAAACGTATTTTGTCGCCCCGGCGGTTACTGTCGCCAGGTGTTAACCATCAAAACCAGGTTTCCATCTGCATCCCGAACGACCATTCGCCGCCCGATTTAAAACCACTGCTGCCCAGCGCGTCATCGCTGGCGTAATTATTGAGTTTTTTGCTCCAGTCCATCCACGAGGTGTAAAGACGGATTTCAGGACGGCTGAAGAAATCGCCGATGTCGCCAACCTTAAAGGTCGGGGCGAAGGTGAGCTTGTAGAAGCTGCCGTTTACCGCATGGCGATCGTTATAACCTTCAGGTTTGAGATCCATATACTGGTAACTGCCTTCATAAGCGAGGGCGAAGTTTTGATTGATCTCCTGGATCAGACGCATGTTGAGGGTTGCCCACTGGTAGCTGTCGCCATCGACATAACGGTCTTTACTGGTTTGTGCCAGTATCGCTGGGGCGATAAACCAGTTCTTGCTCAGTGGCGTGGTGCCGTAGCTGGCGAAGCGCCAGGTGTTAGCCCCCGAGCGTAACGCGCCGTCAGAGCCGACACCTTTAACTTCGGCACCCAGTCCGTGACCGTAGAGCAGGGCGGTTTTGCTGGCACCTTCACGCAGGCCGTAAAAACTGTCGTTGTGCAACCCGAGCAGCGCATGTACACCGGTATTTGCCGCATCGCCTTTGACCGGATTACCGTTGGTATCCTGGCGTTCGTCGTTGTCTTTTGCCCGCATCCCGCTGACCATCATCTGCACCGGCCCGATGAAATTGTTCATGCTGACGATGTAGTTCTGCACACTGTTGCTGGTATCAGCAATATCGCCGAAGTTACGCCCGTAAAGAGAGAAGTTGCTGCGAACGCTGTCGTTCCACCTGACATCGTAAATACCGCCGCCGGTACCGGCGAGGAACACGACATCCGAGTCGATCCAGTGAATGTCAAAGTTATCCCGGTCAAAGCGTTTCCCGGCCCACAGGGTGGAGCCTTTAAACGGCCCGTCGAAGGTGGGCAAGTTGCCCAGTTCAACAAAGGCCTGACGCACGTTCAAATCACTGGTGCTCGCCGTCCAGTCGTTATAAGTGGTTTGACCGTCGGCGACCATGACTTTGAAGCGGGTCGTTGCCCCGTTATCCAGGGTCTGCTTATGTTCAAGATTCATTTCAACATAGGTATCGGCCTGGTTTCCCAGGCGGCCAATAGCCCCACCGGTTTCCCCTGCTGGCGTCATGTAGGCTCCGGATTTGGTGCTGGCGCCGGAGTCATTCATTATCACGCCGGAGCGGGCGTAGCCGTGGAACTCAAACCCGCTTTTCTCATCGGCTTTTTTCTCCAGTTTGGCGGTACGCTGAGCCACTTCCTGAGTGCTGTCCTGGGTTTTTTGTTGCTGTGTCGTGAGCTGCTGTACTTTCTTCTCTGCCGACTCTGCGCGGGTTTCTGCCGTTTGCGCTCTGTTTTCGGCATCCTGTAAGCGTTTTTCCAGCGCAATTAAACGGGCTTCGATACTGCTGAGATCCGTTTGTGCATGGGCTGAGGCGGCGCCGGTTAGCAAAGCGATAAGAACCGCGAGTGTGCTTTTTCTGAACATATTGATTGCATCCCAAAAGGAAAATAAAAAATTGTGTGTTTTTGCTAAACCGGTTTAGTTGCAATGTTAAGCACGACATTTAACATTTTGAAATTGATTTTGCTAAACCGGTTTAATAAGTGTGATGGATGCAACAAAGTGGACCGCGTACGACGGTATTTAGGATCAAATCTGGCGGTGTAGATCGCGCTGGTATGGCAGGGCAGTCATCGCGCCTTTCGCCAGGGTTGCCAGGGCACCGCAGGTTTGCGCCAGAGCGAGCGTTGGCTCCAGGGCATTGATATCCGCCGGCATCCCGTTGGCAGCAAGGCTGGCAAGCAGTCCGGCGACAAACGCATCGCCCGCACCGGTGGTATCCACGCTGACAACCGGTTTAGCGCTGAAATGGATAAACTGCTGCTGGAATGCGGCGATGACGCCCGCTTTACCCTGAGTCACCAGCAGTAATTCAGGCTGATAACGCTCAGTGATGCTGGCGATCCCCTGCGCGATATCATTACTCCCGCTGATGAGTATCAGCTCTTCTTCGGACAGTTTCACCACGTTCGCCAGACGCAGGGCGCGGTCGAGACAGGCGTGCAACAGGTTCTGATCTTGCCAGAGATCCAGGCGGATATTAGGGTCAAAGCTCACCCGGCCACCGGCACGTTTGATGTTCTCCATAGCCGCGAAGGTAGCACTGCGGCTGGGCTCGGCGCTGAGCGCGATGGAGCAGATGTGCAACCACTGTCCGGCGGCAAACTGTGGCAGGTCTTCTTCAGCCAGGAACAGGTCAGCGCTGGGGCGTACCATAAAGGTAAAGGTGCGTTCACCTTGGTCATCAAGGTCGACCACCACAGTGGACGTGCGGTGATGATCGTCAAGATACATATGGCTGACGTCGACCTGCTCCTGTTGCAGGGTATGACGCATGTAGCGGCCAAACGGGTCACCGCCGACGCGGCCGATAAATCCGCTGTTGCCGCCAAGGCGGGCAACCCCTACCGCCACGTTAGCCGGCGCGCCTCCAGGGCACTGTAGCAAGCGCCCTTCACTCTCCGGTAGCAGGTCCACCACTGCGTCGCCCAGAACCCAAACTTTTGCTTTCATGCTAAAACCCTCCAAGGCTAAACTTAACTAAACCGGTTTAGCATATTAAATCACAGTGAATGAGTGGGGGAAAGTTCCAGCCGGAAAAGCACTGCTCAGGGCATAAAAACGTGAGCCGCCTTACGAAATAGAATTGATTCGACAGCTGTGAAGACTTACGTCCTGGACACAAATGGATCCTGGATAAATTACCATGCAACTTGATGAAATTATCATGTTTTATCTTATTTACAGATAAATCAAAGGGCTTTTAACACCACACTTCTTGGCATAATGGTTAAGTGTAGTAATGCTCGCTCTGGATGGGTTTGCTTCTATGCTGCGCAGGTATTTGTAAGAAATACCCATTCTACTGGCGAGTTGTTGTCGCATCAGGCCAGCGAAACTGCGCAATTTCATCAGCGTTTCTGGAGGGTTTCCTTTAAAACTTCATCGACAAAACCGCTTTTTACCGTAGATACAGTAAGTGCCTCTTCTCTGCCATTATCCCAGCATCCAAGGTTACCGGGTTCTGATGTAGTCTGCCGATATGCAAGAAATGCAACGGCATCATGCTGGTTATGATGCTGTTTAATCTTCATTGTCACATGGACTATTCAGGGAGCGACAAGCGCTCCCACATGAAAACAGAACCACTCGTTTCATTTACGTGCTTCCTCAAAAGTAATCTCATACCCAATACTTCTGATTTAGTAGGGTTCTGATCATATCATGCAGCTCGATTGCGCTCAATTTGACGGTTTTCATCTTTACACAATGCTCGGTTATGATACTTTGTGATAGGCATGACAAGATCTGGCCGTAATTTTTTAGAAGTGAGTTTGCCCGCCACTTCACGGGACAGCATACATCCGGATAAAACCGATAACAGGAAAGGCTCCACGCTGCATACGGAGGAAACAGAATTAATGAATGATAAATTGCCGCCCTGCGCTGATACCAGGGTGGAACGTGTCCGTCTTAAAGATGGGGATTACTTTTTCCCTGCTGAACCCGCCATAAAAGCGGATTCTTTGCGGACAAAATCGCTCCTTCATCGTTTTAACCACACCGATCCTGCTCATATTGATTCCCGCCTGCTACTGATGAAAGAGTTGCTGCCTGAATGTGGGGAAGGGGTATCTGTCACCACGTCTTTCCACTGCAGCAGGGGGTATAACATTCGTAAGCGTCGTCTCAGCACCGTCTGGCAGATCCTGAAATTCCTGAGAGGATAGTGGACACCAAATATGGTGGACACTATCCATGAAATCATTAACCACAGTGCGTAAAAAAAGCCCTAATTATCCCGTTGAGTTCAAAATCAAAATGGTTGAACTCTCGCATCGACCAGATATCCGAGTCTTTGCGTTTGCCAGCGAGGATAAGGAGTACCAACCGTTACTCGATGATATTCTGGATGGTCCAATGGTTGGGCGTTTTGATACTGAGGAAGCCGGAAAGGCTTTGATCGATGGTGGATTGATTGAGCGTTTGATGTCAACTATCATGCCCTTTATCACTTCAGAGGCCCCTCTACCCGATACGCATCTACGTCGGGAAACAACCTGGTATTATCCACTGGAAGCTATTCGCGAAACTGTTGTAAATGCACTGGCTCATCGTGACTGGACACGCTTTGTTGAGATAGAGATTGGCTTGTATAGCAATCGATTTGAAGTTATTAGCCCAGGGGCGCTGAATAATTCGATGTCGATTGAAAAGATGGTTACAGGTCAGCGATCACCACGCAATACGATTATTATGGAAGTCTTACGTGATTATGGTTACGTTGATTTCAGGGGGATGGGAGTCAGGACAAAGATTATTCCACTAATACAGGCCATGAGTGGCCAACTCCCTGAGTTTACTGCAACAGATGATTACTTGAAAACAATACTTTATCGCTCACCATCTTCTTGATATATAAGGTCTGGCCTTTCCATCCATAAGAAAGGCCATTGCTGTAAAAAATAAATTACCCGCGACTGCAGCCGAAATTACGGTCCCCATCACCGACTATTTTAGTTCTTACTTTGGTCATATAATCTACCCTATTCATCAAGTCGTTATAAGTTTGCTCAAAGTTGATTCGTTTACGATTGAGGAGATATTTTCCATTTAATGGGTAATTAACTAACTTCCCAGAGTCATCTATTGGGATACCAAGCGCACTATACCAGGCTGTTGTTATCATTGTGCGTAAAGTGTTACGATTCAAATCGTAATCCCCCAAATGATAATAAGCATCCTGATTGAAACAAAGTATCAAATGGTAATGTCGCTTCCCATTTGTGGTATATTCTCTGACCCATGCGTAACGTAAGGTGGAGTATCGATTATCCGGCCAGTCTTTCCTTTTTGTTTTAAAGTGCTTATGGTGCTCAAGCTTTGCTTTTAATGCACTGGTAAAACGAGATATTGCACCAGAGTCTATTCTGGGTTGAAAGAACGGATTATCCAGATTTTCCGTATCTATTGGGTCATGTAAATCAACACGTATAATCATTGTATTAGGATGCTCATTCAGTGCTTCATCAATGACCTGTTTAATCCTATTCTTATACAGGGTTACATGTGAACCAAACTCACTGTCGTATGTCATATATATTCTACCAAGTGATATTAGGGTATTGAATGGTCTACAGATATATTACCTATCAAGATAACAAGCCCTTACTGGTAATAGGCTCAGTATGTATTTTTACTCTTGAATTAAATATCTGTTCAACCGTAGAGTATCAGAATATTGAGCCTGCTACGGCTATAAATACTGTCTTACCTTTCTTTTCTGTGAGTATTCTATTTTGAGAATATAGCGTATTAAGCAACTCATTTGCTTTGCTACGACTCCTGAATTTATTAGGGCCGTATTGGAGCACTGTATTTTTAGTAATCCAAGATGCATTGAGTCGAATACAATAATTATTTATCCACCAATAAAGTTCATCCGCCTCCGAGATTGCCAGCGTGAATTCCTGGGGTTTAGAAAATATGTGGATGTACTCATTAACATACCAGGTAGTTATCTTCACAGCATCTTCGACTGCAGAAAGAGATATATCTCCATCATTGCCATTAAAATAATGCAGCAGAGAGGCCACTCTGGCCATATTTTCTGCGACCTTAGATGCATAGTCTCTAAAATCTGATAAGGTGCCGAGTAAGCCCATATCTGACTCCACCTTGTTATAAAATTCGATCCAGCGATTTTCTGCTTCTACAGAAAATCGCAGGCAAAGACGATCATTTTGATTATCTCTGGCAATACTTTCGTTAACTATCTCCATCAGTCGTTGATGGAATACCGGCAAATGTTCGCTTGAAACAACGGGGCTGGAGATTTTTCTGGAACCTTGCTTTGAATCAGGCTGGCATATGAGACATCGAGCGAAAAAACCGATCCCTTTGGCTGTATCGCCTTTACGTTGCAGATAACCTTTAAACACATCAGGCTGAACCATAAGTGCTAGCGTCAGTCTGGCATCTCTGATTAATTTCTCTGGCTCACTTTTCCTTTCCACTGAAAATGTTGCGCCATCCCACATTTTGTTGATGAAAGGCAGTTCGTTCAGCGTGTAACCGTTAAAAATAGTGCCAGCCTCATCAGACATGATACCGATAGATCGCCAATAACCACAGAGGTAATCTTTAATAGCCGCAGGAGTGGCATCATTAAATATCTGCTTGAACCTGATCGGTGGTTGCTGGTGCGACGCCAACAGCGCTTTAAGTTGTTCATTTGTCGCCAGATGATCTTTGTTACGGCGAATATCTGATTTGAGTTTTGACATCAGTGCTTTTCTTTCAAAATTAAAAATTTCTTCATCACTTCGCCAGGTATTAAGAGCATGCGTGTACTTATCAAATAATTCTTCCTCCAGTTGATATAATGGCTTCATCAGCATTTTATCAACCGTACTTTTCCGTTCGCCAGATTCTGCAAGTGTCAGCAAGTAAAGTGATACTGGGCTACGTAGATTAGTAAGTCGACAAACATCAATCCGGTTCTGACAGGCAAGAGATATTACCCCAAGAGCAGAAGCAGCAATCAAACCTTGAGGGGCCTGCGTATGCTGTTCCACTTCATAAATGGCATTTCTGATAATCTGAGGAAATGCATCTACAGGGAAAGGACTACCGTTAAACATACAACACCTCTAATAAAATTCACGTTAAAAAGTTCCGCGCAAGTTGCTATTCCGCTATTAATTGCAGAAATAGCAGGATGAACACGGGTACTCAGAAAAAAAACAAAAAATAAATGCACAAAATCTCTGGGTGCTAACGTTCGTTAATCCAGCAAAGTAGATCGCTTAACAACCAGCCACAGGACTTCAACCCAATAGACTTACGCAACGGAAACTGACCGACTTGCTCCAGTTTCCAGGCCGTTGAACGAGATACCGATGTGATGTACTGACGCTCCTTTTCACGTACTAGGCGATCATGGGGTTCGCCATAGTTGCGCAGGACCTGTAAACGTTCTTGCGGTGTTGGATAGTTGAATGTTGTTTTCATGTTGCCTCCTTTGTTTCGGTGAAGGCATCATGCATCAAACTGTGCAATCAAAAAATGCGAAGCGTTCTTATTAAGCATTCGAAAATCTTAATAAGCAAACAGGTCAAAAAACGATCAGGTATCATTTGTAAATCTCAATACAACAATGAGTTGAATTGAATTGAATACTAATGAAGAGTTAGATGTTTTATTCTTTTGAATCTAGGTCGTGACGCTGATTAGTGTTGATGTATTCTTTCGTCTTTTTGGTCTACTGATGGTAAATATTGATGTGGTTTGTCCCCGTTGCTCTGAAACGAATGGGGTGATCCGAAACGGCCATTCTGGCTCAGGTGCGCAACTTTATCGCTGTAAATACTGCCTGAAAACTTTTCAGCTATCGCTACAACGGCGCTAAACCGAAACCCATCAGACCATTGTTGATATAGAGATGAACGGCTCTGGATGCCGTGATACGGCAAGAGTACTGAAAATAAGCCTCAATGCCGTTCTCCGTCATCTAAAAACTTGCACCATCCTAGGTTGCACAAAACGATGAGCCGGTCGCAGAGGTCGTCATCGCTGTGAAGTCGATGAACAATTATCTTACGTGCGGCCTAAGGGTAATCCACGCTGGTCATCGGCTGGTATCCATCATTATCACTAAATCTGTGTCATGCCCTGAATTCAACATGGAATATTGTTAGCTAATATACTTTTAAATCCGTTGGTGCATTACAATACCATTATTAAATATTTAAACACAAACAGTTAACAAGGATAGCAATACACATTACTACCACGGGGATTTCTGATATTATGCGATATACCAAAAATCATTTTCCTTTTGAGATATCCATCCATTCCTTTACCTTACTCTCACTAAAAGAAAAGTTTATTGAGTGAGGCTCTAATTGTGTAACTGCTGTTAATTTATTCACTACAGAAGAAACTGTCTGCTCAATTTCATATTTTTTGCAAAAATCAGTTATAAGATAACATAAAGCCCTCTTCTGTTTTTCACTTACACGATATGCTTTAGTACGGTTTAATTCAGGTTTTTTTGCATACCGTTTTAGAGTATCAAAACTAAAGTCTCCTGAATAAAGTTTATTGAGTGGTTTAAAAACGCTAGAAACATCTAACTTCCCATATGTTCTTCTGCAACATTCATGCATCAATATATATAATGCAACATACTCTTCAGGTACAAGGAAAGAAACATTGATATTATTTACTTTTGTTTTTTCAATATTCAGGCCATTCAAAAAAAGAGATGCATGATCTTCTCTAATTGATAAAAAAGATTCATCTATATATGTTGATTCAGGAAAAATAAGAAAATCGAAGGAATTATGGGAAAAAACCATCACATCCCCGGGTGGAGATTTTTTCTGTTCCACCGAGTCTTTATCTGTAAGTAAGTATTTTCCACTGCTGAAACGAGCTACTTTAGTTGGTCTAGCAATCCAATAACCATAGGCATACCCTCGATATCTATATTCATAGTACTCCCCAGAGACTGGAACATCTATTCCACCAGTGTCAAACCGCTTCTGTATATCTAAATGAGGATTTAATGGAATTTCTGGAATAAATGATAATGTACTATAAGCAGGACTATCTTTGCTCTGATAGAAATCACGACCATAATTTATATCATGAATTGTATTTTTATGTATATTTGGAGAAACGCAACGTCTAAGTATGCATGGGAAAATTTCGTTCCCGAAATTAACGTACAGATGAAGTTTATCATCAAGCCATGCCTGAACAAGTTCATCAACTTCTACACCAAAAAGTGCAGAAAACTTTTTCAATGAATAATATGATCTTGCCATAGCACCACTTACCTGAAATCCAAGGTGTAAATGCTCATTTTACACATAACCGAATAAAAAAATAAGTACTTATTTATAGATTTGGTGATGTGAAGAACTCATTTTTCTGTTTAAATTTTAAACTTAATTAAACTCAAATAAAGCAACACCTAAAAAAGCAACACCTAAATAGGTCCGCCTAATACCGCTACACCTGCCGTTTTATGATGGGCGACATGTTGCGTATGGGAAACATATTTCAAGCCCGATGCAACATGGTTAGACATAGGAAACAGCCCTAATACCTTGCCCTGCAAGGGCTGGTCGAAAGCGGATTACTATTCCGCACAGCTATTTAGTTTCAACAATTAAATGGCACGGATTACTTAGCTTATGCTGGCATAACGTTGACCTATTGTTCATTATCCTTCAGCCCGCTTGTAGGGCGCCCCTATCCGAACTAAAATCAGTGCAGCAAAACGAGGGCTTCAAAATGACAAAAAAAACAGCACACAGCCAGATCACTAAAACTCAAATCTACCGTTCCGTTGCCAGCTCAACCGCGATCGAAACGGGTGTTTCTGTGCAAAAAATTGAGCAGCAACTCAAACAAAACCAGGCACAGGCGAAAGCTGTTGGCCTCGCCCGTTAATCTGGCAATATATCGCTCACCAGTTGCATCATGGGGCTGTAGTTCCCTGATACGCCTGCCTGTATTGCCTTGAAATAAAATGGCTTGTGTTCATCCCATAAGCTGTAATCCAGCAAGCCTTTTCCCGCAAGAACCGAGAGCACATCGCAAAGCAGCCGCGACAGACGCCCGTTACCTTCTCTGAATGGGTGGATCAAAATAAATTCCACGTGGCATTCAGCCAGATAACTAACCAGCCCCGAACGAGCCAGAGATTTAAGCTCACCCGACCGAGCGAGAAACTGCTTCTCAAAACCATCAAGAAGAAGCGGAATCCTGTCGGCAGCCGCAAACTGAAAGCCATCCTTAGTCAGGTTGGCATTACGCAGCCTCCCCGCCCAGTCATACACATTCCCCAGCCATTGGCGATGCCACCCACTGATGTGCTCAAAAGCCAGCGCCGCAGGCGGCTGGCCTTCGATAAATAGCTGTTCATAAAGCATCAGCAGCAGGCCAGATTCCAGCGCCTCCATTTCCTCTTCATCTGTGATCCCTAACTTATTAGCCAGCACCAGGTCTCCAGAGCCCGGTTGATACCGCTCTTCTACTGAATTAAGCTCATATTTTGCCAAGCTCTTACCTCCGTCCAAACAAGTTCACAACGTTGTTTTCCTGCTGTCGCTGATAGTTGTTGACCCTATCTTCCCAGATCTCAAGCGCCCTGCGCTTTTCAGGCAAGTAATCATAACGATCATAGTGTTTCGAGCTGACGTCATTCAAAGCGTGATTCTGGATACGGTCGCGGATCTCTTTGCTGATCCCCGCCTCCCCCATCAGCGTTTTACATGTGCGACGTAAATCTCGCGCTGTGAAAACTTTAAACTTAGGATTAAAAGCCCGGAAATACATGATGGAACGGGCCAGGCTATCGGTACGTACCGGTCGTTCGCCGTTGGTCGAGAGCGGGAAGATATAGGGGCTGTTACTTTCCTTAGTCAGTTCTTTCACTGAGGCTAATTCACTTAATGCCGATTCAGTCAATGGGATCAGGTGCTCCCGTTTGTTTTTCGATACATCGGCTATGACCAGTAACGTCTTTTGCTGCCAGTCAATCGCGCTCCATTGGCTGGCAATCATTTCAAACGGTCGCTGCCCGCCAGCATAAACGCAGAAGCGGATAAGGTGCTGCATCAACGGCCCAACGTTAGTTGCCTGAGCGAACTGCTCCATGACAAAACGCAGCTCTTCCAGCATTAACCATGTATCACCCACTTTCTCCGCAGAGGACTGCTTCGGTATGGCCGATACCGGATTAACTTCAAGCCCGAACGTAATGCCCACGCTGGTATTCATCGGATCGTTATCGGCTTTAAGCCCATAGTTAAATGCCGCCATCAGGTAGGAACGAATTCGGTTCGCATGGACCACCGCATCTCGCTGGATAATGCCTGAGAGGATGGTTTTGATCTGTAATGGCGTGCATCCTTCGCTTTGGTCTCTCGAGGAATGACTGAATAGCACTCTTTTTCAAGACGCTTCAGTACATCGGCCCAGGTCCGCTTATTGTCGAGCTTCATCTTGTTAACGTAGCCATGTACCAGCTCTTTAAACGAGCCCTGCGAGCGATGGATCTGCATGATGTGCTGTTCGGCCAGGCGCTGTTGCTCAAGCTCTTGCTGCGGCTCTTTTCCTTCAACAAGCCAGGCTCCATATTTTTTCGCCAGCTCATTGGCCGTCACCAGTTTCATCTCAGGCCAGATGCCCAACTGGATGAACTTTTCTTTCTTCCCTTTCTCAACGTAGTAACGGAAATAAAAAACTTTGCTGCCTGAAGGCTGAACCTTAACGCCAAGCCTGCCAGTACCACGTTGAGCGCTGTTGCTCCACACGTAGTACGCCGTGCTTTTTGTCTTCAATCCACGTATAGCAGTCTCGGTAAGATTAGCGGCCATAAGTTTACCTTTCTAAGAATATGCGTTACCTGACCCGATGCCCATTTCGGGTCAGGTAACGGGTCAGGTAAGGATAGTACAATGGGGAAATGAGAGAACCAATCAGAAACAAAAATAACTTCATAACTGATTGATTATAGACAATTAAAAATACAAATAGAGACAATGACGAACAATTAAAAACATGCCAATTTTATGACTCATAATCGCTTGGTCGCTGGTTCAAGTCCAGCAGGGGCCACCAAACACAGCAAGGGCTGGCGAGTAATCGTCGGCCCTTTTGTTTTTTCCGGGGATATGCCGGGGATATTCCAGAAAGGTAACCATGGTGATTTATGGTTATTTTATGACCGCCCACCATATCTACAGCATTTCTTGCTTAGTGCCATTCGCAAAACGTTAACATTTGCATACATTGACGATGTGTGAAGCTGGTGGACGAACTCCACGCATAAGCCCGCCCGCATCATATAAAAAAGGCTGGCACGGCTTACAGCTTAGCAGGTACGCAAGGTACGCACGTCTTTTTGCGTACCTTGCGTACCCAGTTTTTCACTGCGCAATCTGATAAATAGCGTTTCTGATGTTTGTCACGCTGCCAGCGAATGGCCCGTGTAACCCTGGCATTTCTAAGCATGAGAATGGCTCTTTGAACCTTAACATTTCTTAACATCTGGCTTGCCCAGGCGCAAGCTAATGGCTCGTAAAACCTTAGGAATTCTTAGGGGCTGGCTGGCGGTCACAAACGCCGCAAACCCTTTGCATTTGCACCCGCCAGGCGGTATGCGTCGATCAGTTTTTCGCGTTTTACCGACTCCGAATTCGCAGTTTTTTTTGCGCAGTTTTGCGTAGTTTTTTTTTGCGAATTCGCAGTTTGTTTATCTTTGGCATCGTCTTTCTTTTCTCCGTGCCGTCTTAACTTACCTGCTCCGGGGCTTTGTTGAATAAATCGAACTTTTGCTGAGTTGAAGGATCAGATCACGTATCTTCCCGACAACACAGACCGTTCCGTGGCAAAGCAAAAGTTCAAAATCACCAACTGGCCCACCTACAATAAAGCCCTCATCAACCGTGGCTCCATAACTTTCTGGCTGGATGATGAAGCTATTCAGGCCTGGTATGAGTCAGCAACACCTTCTTCACGAGGCAGACCTCAGCGCTATTCTG
>NZ_KZ559425.1:0-32490 GCF_002850715.1 Citrobacter sp. L55
TTTCTCTTCAACCGAACCGGCTGTTTGTGTGAAGTGATTCACATCCGCCGTGTCGATGGAGGCGCATTATAGGGAGTTTCCTGCGGCCCGCAACCCTTAAATTGCAGAAAAATGACTGACCGCTGCATTCCACAGCAAAACCCCGCCTTATACCCATTTACACACAGAGTTATCCACAAACCACGCGATCGTTTGTGCACTTCTCTGTTTATATGAGCATCCTTCAACGGAAAAAGAAGAGGTCAAAATCGAAAATTAAAAATTCGCGAGCGTTGCGCAAACGTTTTCGTTACAATGCCCCCGCACAACAAGGATGCCCCGTAAGGGGTGTTAGCTGAGTTTTTAGCCAAGAATTCACCTAACGCTCTCTGTAATAGTCAAATCCAGGGGATTTACCATGCAACAACGTCGTCCAGTCCGCCGCGCTCTGCTCAGTGTTTCTGACAAGGCCGGTATCATCGAATTCGCTCAGGCACTTTCCGCACGCGGTGTGGAGCTGCTGTCTACAGGTGGCACTGCGCGCCTGTTAGCTGAGAAAGGTCTGCCAGTGACCGAAGTTTCCGATTACACCGGCTTCCCGGAAATGATGGATGGACGCGTAAAGACCCTGCATCCGAAAGTCCACGGCGGCATTCTTGGTCGTCGCGGTCAGGACGACAGGATTATGGAACAGCACGGCATCGCACCTATCGACATGGTGGTTGTTAACCTGTACCCGTTCGCCGAGACCGTTGCCCGTGAAGGCTGCTCGCTGGAAGATGCGGTAGAAAACATTGATATCGGCGGCCCGACGATGGTGCGTTCCGCTGCCAAAAACCATAAAGATGTGGCTATCGTTGTGAAGAGCAGCGACTACGCCGCCATTATTAAAGAGATGGATGCCAACGACGGTTCTCTGACCCTCGACACGCGTTTCGACCTCGCGATTAAAGCCTTCGAACACACCGCCGCTTACGACAGCATGATCGCCAACTACTTCGGTAGCATGGTTCCGGCCTACCACGGCGAAAGCAAAGAAGCCGCCGGTCGCTTTCCACGTACACTGAACCTGAATTTCATTAAGAAGCAGGATATGCGCTACGGCGAGAACAGCCACCAACAGGCTGCCTTCTATATAGAAGAGAATGTTAAAGAAGCGTCCGTTGCCACCGCACAGCAGGTACAGGGCAAAGCACTTTCCTACAACAACATCGCCGATACCGATGCGGCGCTAGAGTGCGTAAAAGAATTCAACGAGCCAGCCTGTGTGATCGTCAAACACGCTAACCCGTGCGGCGTGGCAGTCAGTACCTCTATTCTCGATGCTTACGACCGCGCCTATAAAACCGACCCGACCTCCGCGTTCGGCGGCATCATCGCCTTCAACCGCGAACTGGATGCCGAAACTGCTCAAGCCATCATTTCCCGTCAGTTCGTGGAAGTGATCATCGCGCCATCCGCAACCGAAGACGCACTGAAAATCACCGCCGCCAAACAGAACGTCCGCGTGCTGACCTGCGGTCAGTGGGCACAACGTGTGCCGGGCCTGGACTTCAAACGCGTTAACGGCGGTCTGCTGGTTCAGGATCGTGACCTGGGTATGGTGAGCGAAGGTGAACTGCGCGTAGTTTCCAAACGTCAGCCGACCGAACAGGAACTGCGCGATGCGCTGTTCTGCTGGAAAGTGGCTAAATTTGTAAAATCCAACGCCATTGTTTACGCCAAAGAGAACATGACTATCGGTATAGGCGCAGGTCAGATGAGCCGCGTATATTCCGCAAAAATCGCCGGGATTAAAGCCGCCGACGAAGGTCTGGAAGTTCAAGGTTCCTCTATGGCATCCGACGCCTTCTTCCCGTTCCGCGATGGGATTGATGCCGCCGCCGCCGCCGGTGTGACCTGCGTGATCCAGCCGGGCGGTTCTATCCGTGATGATGAAGTCATTGCTGCCGCCGACGAGCACGGCATAGCGATGGTGTTCACCGACATGCGCCACTTCCGCCATTAATCCACGGAGCAGACGATGAAAGTATTAGTGATTGGCAACGGCGGGCGCGAACACGCGCTGGCCTGGAAAGCGGCGCAGTCGCCAAAAGTCGAAACGGTATTTGTCGCACCAGGCAACGCGGGCACCGCGCTGGAACCTGCGCTGCAAAACGTGGCAATCGGCGTGACCGATATTCCGGCGCTGCTGAGCTTTGCCCAGAATGAGAAGATCGATCTGACCATCGTTGGCCCGGAAGCGCCTCTGGTAATTGGCGTGGTCGATGCGTTTCGCGCCGCCGGTCTGAAAATCTTCGGCCCAACCGAAGGTGCAGCGCAGTTGGAAGGCTCCAAAGCCTTCACCAAAGATTTCCTTGCCCGTCATAACATTCCAACGGCGGAGTATCAGAACTTCACCGAGATTGAGCCTGCGCTGGCCTATCTGCGTGAGAAAGGCGCGCCGATCGTTATCAAGGCCGACGGCCTGGCCGCCGGTAAAGGCGTTATCGTCGCGATGACGCTGGAGGAAGCCGAAGCCGCTGTTCATGACATGCTGGCAGGTAACGCTTTTGGCGATGCGGGCCACCGTATCGTTATCGAAGAGTTCCTCGACGGTGAAGAAGCGAGCTTTATCGTGATGGTTGACGGCGAGCACGTGCTGCCAATGGCCACCAGCCAGGACCACAAACGCGTGGGCAACGGCGATACCGGTCCGAATACCGGCGGTATGGGCGCTTACTCACCTGCACCGGTGGTGACTGATGACGTTCATCAGCGCACCATGGAACGCATCATCTGGCCAACCGTAAAAGGCATGGCGGCGGAAGGGAACACTTACACCGGTTTCCTGTACGCGGGTCTGATGATCGACAAACAGGGCAACCCGAAGGTTATCGAGTTCAACTGCCGCTTCGGCGATCCGGAAACCCAGCCGATTATGCTGCGTATGAAATCGGATCTGGTGGAGCTGTGCCTTGCCGCCTGTGACGGCAAGCTGGATGAGAAAACCTCTGAGTGGGACGAACGCGCCTCTTTGGGCGTAGTGATTGCCGCGGGCGGTTATCCGGGCAACTACAATACTGGCGATGAGATCCACGGCCTGCCGCTGGAAGACGTCGCTGACGGTAAAGTGTTCCACGCGGGCACCAAACTGTCTGCTGACGATCGCGTGCTGACCAACGGCGGTCGCGTCCTGTGCGCCACCGCGCTGGGCAACACCGTTGCCGAGGCGCAGCAGCGTGCCTACGCCCTGATGACCGACATCCGTTGGGACGGCAGCTTCAGCCGTAACGACATCGGCTGGCGCGCCATCGAACGTGAGCAAAACTAACGGCTGAGCTTAGCCAGCAGCGTTTTGCGCGTAATACCTAACTGACGGGCGGCTTCGGTTTTATTGCCGCCCGTTTTTTCCAGCGCCGCCAGAATCACTTCTTTTTCGACATCCACCAGCGGTTGGATCTCGCCACTGTATTCCGTTTTTATCGGTGTCGCGGCAATCGCCATCGGCAGCTCGCGTTCGGAAATATATTCCCCCGTTAGCAGCACCACCGAACGCTCAATCGCATTTTCCAGCTCACGGATATTGCCCGGCCAGTCATAGTGGATCAGCAGATCCATCGCCTGCGGAGTAAAGCCTTTCACCGCTTTTCGATTACGTGTGGCAAAACGCTGGAGAAAATGTTCGGCCAGCAGCGGAATATCTTCCCGACGCTGGCACAGCGCTGGCATTTCAATAGTGATGACGTTCAGGCGATAGTAGAGATCCTGACGAAAGTGTCCGGCGTTAACTTCCTCCGCCAGATCGCGATGTGTGGCAGCGATCAGCCGGACATCAACCGCAATAGTCTGGTTGCTGCCAACCCGTTGCACTTCTCGCTCCTGGATTGCCCGCAGCAGACGCACCTGCATTAGCGGTGAGATATCGCCAATTTCATCAAGAAATAACGTGCCACCTTCGGCTTCCACAAAGCGCCCTTCCCGCCGCTTATCCGCACCGGTAAACGCGCCTTTCTCATGTCCAAAAAGTTCAGACTCCAGCAGCGATTCATTAAGCGATGCACAGTTCAGCGTCACCAGCGGTTTATCACGGCGGGCACTGCTGGCATGCAGCGCCCGGGCCACCAGCTCTTTCCCCGTACCGGAGTCTCCGTGAATGAGCACCGTTGCATCCGAGGGCGCAACCATCGCGATTTCATTGATCAACTGCTGCATCGCCGGACTGCTGCCAATCATGCCAAACTGCGCAGCCGACCCCGACGGCAGTTCAGCGCCCGTTTCCCGCGTATGCGCCAGCGCCTTTTCCAGCGTCTCCTGCAGGCGATCAAAATCCAGCGGCTTGATTAAGTAGTCCAGCGCCCCGGTTTTCAGCGCCTCAACGGCGGTCTCCACGCTGGAGAACGCCGTCATGATCAATACCGGAATCGCCGAATTCAGCGCTTTAATCTCTTTCAGCGTTGCGATGCCGTCCATCTCCGCCATACGCACATCGCACAGCACTAAATCAAATACGCGTTCACGCACCTGTTCCAGTGCCGCTTGCCCGCTATAGGCCAGCGCGACCTCATAGCCCCAGCCGCGCAGCAGCGCCTGTAAAATGGTGCAGTGGCTGATATCGTCATCTACCACCAGAATATTGATTTTTCCGCGCGTCATCCTTGTTAATCCTGTTGTTTCGCGTTGGTCGGCAGCCAGAGGGTAAAGGTTGCGCCTTTGCCCTCAACGCTTGCCACATGAATGGTACCACCGTGCTGTTCAATTATGTTCTGCACTACCGCCAGCCCAAGGCCGGTTCCATCCGCTTTAGTCGTGAAGTAAGGCGTAAAAATGGCCTCCAGCTGTTCCGCGGCAATCCCTTTCCCGCTATCAATAACCATGATTTTAACGCGATCGCCGCTGCTTTCACTCGCTTCAACCGTAATCGTGCCCTGACGACCAATCGCATGAATGGCGTTCAGATACAGATTCAACAGAACCTGAGTCAGTCGGTCGGGATCGGCCTGAATAGCGGGCAGCGTGGAACTGGCCGATAAACGTAGCTGGATTTCCCGGCTTGCCGCATCCTGACTCACCAGGTTTAATGAGTGGGTGATGACCTCATTGAGATCCACCTGTTGCAGCGTCAGATGCGCAGGTTTCACCAGCTCCAGCAGCTCGCTCACCACCCGATTTAAACGGTCCGCCTCTTTCGCCATCACCTGCGCCAGCTCATGCGACTCACCACCAGGCGGAGTTCGTTCAGCAAAATACTTCGCTAAACCCTTGATCGATGAAAGCGGGTTTCGAATCTCATGCGCGACCCCGGCCGCCAGATGTCCGAGCGCCATCAGTTTTTCTTTACGCTTCATCGCATCCTGCAGTTCTTTGTACGAGCGCTGATAGCGTTGATACCAGAAGAACGTCAGCACAGTGGCCAGCAGCACGGCCGCCAGCGCAGACAGGACGATCAGGGTGTTACGCCACTCTCTTGCCTGAGTCGCAGCCAGATCGCTGGCATCAAAAGCGATAAATATGGTTTGTGCGGGGGGGATAAGCTGTCCGTCATTGCTGGCACAGCGCGCCATGCCATGACGTCCTGGACCATACATCGGCTGAAACTGACGATAAATTTCCAGGACCGGTGTTTTTTCACCGTCCCCCGTAGGCATGTCAATATTCCGCCAGCTTTCTTGTTCCCCGGGGCTTAGTTGCCGCAGGACATCCGGTGAATAGAGCGTTTTACCGACCATCGCGGAATTGCTGTGAGTAATAATGACGCCATGATCGTCAACGACGGCAAACCATAGCACGCCTGGTTGTACGGCCATTTCCTCCAGCAGCGTCTGCTGTTGAGCATGATGCATGCGCATCCCCATACCTACGCGCGTACCAGACTCCAGAGCGCGGATGAGCACGCTGCCTTTTTCCAGTAGCGTTTGCCGCGCGGCGCCGCTTTCCCGCCCATAGTCCCGAATGGTCATAATCGAAAACCAACCGACCAAAATCAGGATTGCCGCCAGCAAGAGTCGGCTCAACCACTTGGCCGCCGTGTCCTTATAAAGACGCATACGCTCTCCCTTTATCCCACCCGTTCCTTTCATCGTTGCAGGTATACAGCAGAAATCATGCCATTTTTTCTCAGTGATAACCCTGCCCTCAGACACAAACCGCTGAAAGTAGCGGGTAAAAATGACCCGCCGGCGCGTTCTGGCGAGTCATTTTTACTCGTCGCCCTGTAAAGACCATGAGTACAACGCCCGCGGGAGCGGGATTGCCGCTTTGGCACGGAAGATGCAATAGGAAATGTAATCTAACCAACAGGAGAACGACCCATGAAACGGAACAACAAACTGGCGCTGATTGCACTCTCTCTTATCGCGTTGGGCTCTACCCCGGCGCTGGCGCAGAATCACTGGGGATATGGTGATGGAATGCAGCAACGAGGCGGTACGCCAATGACCACTGAGCAGCAGGCTACCGCGCAGAAAATCTATGATGATTACTACTCGCAGACCAGCGCTTTGCGCCAACAGCTGACCTCTAAACGTTATGAGTACAACGCGTTGCTAACAGCCAGCTCGCCAGACACAGCAAAAATTAATGCCGTGGCAAAGGAGATGGAGGCGTTGAATCAGTCACTGGATGAGCAGCGCGTTAAACGCGATGTCGCAATGGCCCAGGCAGGCGTACCTCGCGGAGCGGGAATGGGCTACGGCGGGTGCGGCGGTGGCGGTAACCATCGCGGCGGCCATATGGGAATGGGCCACTGGTAAACGGTTTTTGCCGGATGACGGCCTCACCTTATCTGGCCCGATGTCCTGGCATCAGGTTTTCAGAAGGTTTTGGCAGTAGGCTGCCAGTGACAAAAATCTTCATTAGCGACCAGCAGTAGCTGCGACCCTTCGGGCGCTTCCAGCCATGCCACACTCACTTCTACAGATGAATGGCTCTGGCGGCGCTCAATGTGGTTTATCGCCCACGATTCCAGATCGGGCTTCAGTGTTTCACCTTCACAGGTCGTGACTGTGTTATTCGCATGCCAGCGTCCCTGACGCAATATCACCCGTCCCTGACGCAACGCATCGCTGGTCTGGCGGATTTGATCGGCACGATAGCGGTAAAGCGCAATTTGATCGCTGGAAAGCTGCTGCTTTTGCCCATCGACTTCACGCTGCATGAAACTCAGTTCGCCCCGGTCATCGAAGCGTATACGGACATGTTCCGGTGGTTTACTGTAAGTGTTGAGTTCTATCAGCGAGAGCGAATCACCCTGCCAGCGGTATTCACTGGTGGTGGTATCGCCTTTACGCCACGGACTAAATACCGAGAGCAAGTGAACATCGTCGCTAGAATCTTTACGCCAAATGCGTACCGCCCCCTGATCGCCAACATAGCCGCTAGCCGTGAACGGAGGAAGCTCAGAGTGGCGACTACAGGCAGACAGTAACAGCACACCTGAAAGCCAAAGCGAATGACGCCAGATGGACAAAAGGGGCGAAACCGCCCCTTCGATAAAACTGTTCACTGCCACGCGAATTACTTAACCGCGTCTTTCAGTGCTTTACCAGAAACAAATGCCGGTACGTTAGCTGCGGCAATTTTGATTTCTTTACCGGTCTGCGGGTTGCGGCCAGTGCGCTCAGCACGGTGGTTCACTTTGAAGGTACCGAAACCAACCAGTTGTACAGCATCGCCTTCTTTCAGAGACTCAGTAATAGCAGCCAGAGTGGATTCCAGAGCAGCTTTAGCCTGTGTTTTAGACAGTTCTGCTTTGTCTGCAATTACATCAATCAGTTGAGTCTTGTTCATAAGTTATCCTTACAATGTGTTTATCGCTTGCTAAGCATCGAGTGCGACGGAAATGCCAGAAAAGCACTCTCCTGCATACACGCACCGATAGCCACTTTTTTTCGCCCCCCAAATGTAGACCAGACCGGGGGCGGATGGGAAGCCTTCAGGCACGACAAATCAGGCGTTAAATCACGTTTTATGGTGTCATTGCTGAAAATTTATACCAATATTGCTCTCGCCAGCCTCGCGCAGGTCTGCACGAAGCCCTTTTATCAGCTCAATATCGCGTTCTTCACAGTCGGCTAAAAGTCGGAAAATTTCCCACTGAATATCCCATTCTTGCTCAACGGCCGGGTTCTCTTTGAGCTCTTCATCGGTCATTTCGCGACCAGCCTGGGTCATTTCCAGCATCGCAACCGTCGTAATCGAAGCCTTACTAACCTCAATTGCATGTTCCAGCGTTTCACCGCTAAGACGCGAATGCATCAGTTCGCTTAATGCCACACAGGCATCAATCGCCGGATAAACGCCGTACAAATCGTAATCGTCTGCTGAAGGAATAGCCTCTTCAAATTTTTCCAACTGGCTATCGAAATTGATTTTCGCGTCTTTAACCGTCAGCGCTTCCCAAATCAAATCCAGAATTCGGCGGTAAATTTGTCCATCGCCAAATTCGGTTTGCTTACAGAACATGGCGTAGTTGGGGTACATGCGTTCGCACAGACAGGCCATAAACGTGACGTGCTGCCAGCTTTCCAGCTTCTCCAGACGCAGGTGAATCGGATTTTGTAACATGATGAGTTCTCAAATACGGAAATTAGCGGCAGTTTACCCGATATGGGGCGTTTTTGCTGCAAGCCGCGTAAAAGCAGGGCGTTCGGATGCCACCGCATCTGCCCAGCGTGTTGGTTCCGGCAGACGATAGCCGTTCATACAGCGTTGTACCCATGCTAACGCGCTGTCCTGGCTCACGCGATGACCCGTAGAGATAAACAGCGGGTTACAGCGTGCTTTGCTGCGCCAAACCCATGCCAGCTGTTCGCCTTTATCCAACAACGGCGCTAACGCTCCGGGTTCGGCGGCGAGCGGCTCAAACTTGCCGCACAACCGTTTTTTCGCCACGCCAATCGTCGGGACATCCACCAGCAGGCCAAAATGGCTGGCCACGCCCAGACGGCGAGGGTGAGAGATCCCGTGACCGTCAACGAACAGCAGATCAGGCTTGTGCGAAAGCTGCTGCCAGGCGGCCATCAGCGCGGGTGTTTCGCGAAAGGAGAGAAAGCCAGGAATGTAGGGCATGGTGGTGGCGATTCGCGCCACCTTGTATTCAACCAGTTCCAGCGAGGGGTACTTCAGTAAGACCACCGCGGCTCGCGTCACTTCGCCCCCCTGCTCGAACCCAACATCCGCCCCGCCGATCAGATCCGGCGGATCGCTCCTCAGGCGATCCTCGCGGATCACTGAAGAGGCTAGTTCAAGCTGCTGTGCGCGTAATGACGCAAGATCCATAATGACTCCTTAGCGGTGGTACTGTTCAGACAACCGATGTACCGCCTCCACAAAGACACCCGCATGCTCTGGCGGGACATCCTGATGAATGCCGTGGCCCAGGTTAAAGACATGGCCTTCACCCTGACCAAAACCGGCCAGAATCGTCGCCACCTCTTCTTCGATGCGGGCTGGCGGCGCATACAGCATGGACGGATCCATATTGCCCTGCAGTGCCACTTTATGACCTACACGACGACGCGCATCGGCAATGTCAGTGGTCCAGTCCAGACCTAACGCATCACAGCCGGTTTCCGCCATCGCTTCCAGCCACTGACCACCGCCTTTAGTGAACAGCGTCACCGGTACGCGACGACCTTCGTTCTCGCGCATCAGGCCGTCGACGATTTTGTGCATGTAGTACAGGGAGAACTGCTGATAGTCGCGACCGGTCAGCACACCGCCCCAGGTGTCGAAAATCATTACCGACTGCGCGCCCGCTTTGATCTGCGCGTTCAGGTACAGAGTGACGCTCTTCGCCAGCTTATCAAGCAGCAGATGCAGCGCCTTTGGATCGGCGTACATCATCTTTTTAATCACGGTGAAGGCCTTACTACTGCCGCCTTCGACCATATAGGTCGCCAGTGTCCACGGGCTACCGGAGAAGCCGATCAGCGGCACTTCGCCTTTCAGTTCACGGCGGATAGTGCGCACCGCATTCATCACATAACCCAGTCCATCTTCCGGGTCCGGGATCGGCAGTTTGTCGACGTCAGCCTTGCTGGCGATCGGCGAGGTAAAGCGTGGGCCCTCTCCGGCTTCAAAATACAGCCCAAGTCCCATCGCATCGGGAATCGTCAGGATATCCGAAAAGAGGATCGCCGCATCAAGCTTATAGCGACGCAGCGGCTGCAGCGTGACTTCGCAGGCCAGCTCGGCATTTTTGCACAGCGCCATAAAATCGCCCGCTTCGGCGCGCGTGGCTTTATATTCCGGTAGATAGCGGCCCGCCTGGCGCATCATCCATACCGGAGTGACATCAACGGGTTGGCGCAGCAGCGCACGCAGATAACGATCGTTCTTCAGTTCGGTCATTTTTCCATTCCTTGAGCTATTTCACGCCAGTGTAACATGTGTGTCACTCATACTCTGCCCGACAGAGGGCGACAGTATCTTCAATCAATCGACGCGCGACGGTGCCCGGCGGGGGCAGGAGCGGTAAATCGTCGTAGCGATACCAGTTCGCTTCCAGCAGTTCTTTCGGGTCAATAACAATTTCGCCGCTATCATACTCTGCCATAAATGCGGTCATCAAAGACTGTGGGAACGGCCACGGCTGAGAAGTGACGTAGCGCAGGTTTTTCACCTTAATGCCGCTCTCTTCCATGACTTCGCGTGCCACCGCCTGCTCGAGGGTCTCGCCCACTTCGACAAAACCCGCCAGCACGGTATGCACGCCGTTACGATGGCGAACATGTTGAGCAAGCAGAATAGCGTCGTCACGGCGAATAGCGACGATAATGCAGGGGGCAATTTGCGGGTAGTAGCGTTCTCGACAGTGGCTACACAGCATCGCCCATTCCGTTTTACTCGGGTGCATGGGATGACCGCAGTAACCGCAGAATTTATGTGAGCGGTAGAACTCGGCCAGTTGTACGCCGCGTCCGGCCAGTTGAAACAGGCCAACATCCTGGTCAATGACCTGGCGCACAGACCCCATATCGTGCCGACGCTGCTGCTGCACCAGCCAGACCGTCTCCCCTTCCCATTCGCCTATAGGAAGTGCACGCTGCCCGGTCAGATCAAAACTTGCTGCGTCGCCGTAAGGCAGTTCGCCATGAGGCAACCATAACTTTTGCTCATGACTGACAATCCACCAGCCGCTATCTAATTTTTCAATTATACGATCCATATCTCTTGCGCAACCTTTGCTTCACAGGCATGTTGTTTACATTATTTTTACATTTACGGGTGAGCCGTTCCTAAACACCATCTTGCGGAGTCAATCATGCTAAACCAGCTGGAAAGCCTGACGGAGCACGTCGGAGGAAGTAACAAACTGGTTGATCGCTGGCTACATGTACGTAAGCACCTGCTCGTGGCTTACTACAATCTGGTTGGCATTAAGCCAGGCAAAGAATCGTACATGCGGCTCAATGAAAAGGCGCTGGATGATTTTTGCCAGAGCCTGGTCGATTACCTTTCCACCGGACACTTCAGTATTTATGAACGTATTCTCCATAAATTGGAAGGGAACGGGCAGCTTTTAAAAGCCACAAAAATTTGGCCGCTCCTGGAAGCCAATACGCAACTGATCATGGACTACTATGATTCCAGTCTGGAGACCGCCATTGATCACGATAACTTCCTTGAATTTCAACAGGCCTTATCGGATATCGGCGAGGCGCTGGAAGCCCGGTTCGTGCTGGAAGATAAGCTGATCATGCTGGTTTTTGATGCGATGCACGAGAGTGGCATGATCAAACGTCCTGCTTGAGATTTGCGACATTAACGCGTAATTTACATTCATTACCTCTTTTTGAGGTTACTTCTTGTCGGAGTGCTTATTTTCCACAGCAGCATGAGTGGAAAAGGCTGAGACCGTTAATTCGGGATCCGCGGAACCTGATCAGGTTAAAACCTGCGAAGGGAACAAGAGTCAATCTACAACCGTATCGCCCTTTGGCGTTCGTCTCTCTTGCTTCATCCGTCGTCTGACAAGCCATATCCTTACTTTTATTTGGAATGAGCTATGTCTGCCACTACTAAACCATCACGCCGCGAACAGCGCGCCCAAGCCCAACACTTTATCGACACGCTGGAAGGTACCGCCTTTCCTAACTCAAAACGTATCTACATCACCGGTTCGCAGGCGGATATTCGCATCCCGATGCGCGAAATCCAGCTAAGTCCTACGCTGATTGGTGGTACGAAAGACAACCCGCAGTTTGAAGAGAACGAAGCCGTGCCGGTGTACGACACCTCCGGGCCGTACGGCGATCCTGATGTGGCGATTAACGTTCAGCAGGGTCTGGCGAAACTGCGCCAGCCGTGGATTGCGGCGCGTAATGATAGCGAAGAATTAGACGACCGTAGCTCCGCTTATACCAAAGAACGTCTGGCCGACGATGGCCTGGACGAGCTGCGTTTCAGCGGCCTACTGACGCCAAAACGCGCCAAAGCCGGCAAGCGCGTTACCCAGTTGCACTATGCCCGTCAGGGGATGGTTACCCCGGAGATGGAATTTATCGCCATCCGTGAAAACATGGGCCGCGAGCGCATTCGTAGTGAAGTGCTGCGCCATCAGCATCCAGGGATGAACTTTGGCGCTCGCCTGCCGGAAAACATCACCCCGGAATTCGTGCGTGATGAAGTCGCTGCGGGCCGCGCGATTATTCCTGCCAACATCAACCACCCGGAATCCGAGCCGATGATCATCGGCCGCAACTTCCTGGTGAAGGTGAACGCCAACATCGGTAACTCGGCGGTAACCTCCTCCATTGAAGAAGAGGTGGAGAAGCTGGTGTGGTCAACCCGCTGGGGCGCAGATACGGTGATGGACCTCTCTACCGGCCGCTATATTCACGAAACCCGCGAGTGGATCCTGCGTAACAGCCCGGTGCCGATCGGTACCGTACCGATCTACCAGGCGCTGGAGAAGGTTAACGGGATCGCCGAAGATCTCACCTGGGAAGCCTTCCGCGACACGCTGCTCGAACAAGCCGAACAGGGCGTCGACTACTTCACCATTCACGCGGGTGTACTGCTGCGCTACGTGCCGATGACCGCCAAACGCCTGACAGGTATTGTCTCGCGCGGCGGTTCGATCATGGCGAAATGGTGTCTCTCTCATCACAAAGAGAACTTCCTGTTTGAACATTTCCGCGAGATTTGCGAAATCTGTGCCGCCTATGACGTTTCGCTCTCTCTCGGCGACGGCCTGCGTCCAGGCTCGATTCAGGATGCCAACGACGAGGCGCAGTTCTCCGAGCTGCATACGCTGGGCGAACTGACCAAAATCGCCTGGGAATACGACGTGCAGGTGATGATTGAAGGCCCGGGTCATGTGCCGATGCATATGATCCAGCGCAACATGACCGAAGAGCTGGAGCACTGCCATGAAGCGCCGTTCTACACCTTAGGGCCGTTGACGACAGATATCGCGCCGGGCTATGACCACTTCACCTCCGGCATTGGTGCGGCGATGATCGGCTGGTTTGGCTGTGCGATGCTGTGCTACGTCACGCCAAAAGAGCACCTTGGCCTGCCGAACAAAGAAGACGTGAAGCAAGGGCTGATTACCTACAAGATTGCCGCCCATGCCGCTGATTTAGCCAAAGGCCATCCGGGTGCGCAGATCCGCGATAACGCCATGTCGAAAGCGCGCTTCGAATTCCGCTGGGAAGACCAGTTTAACCTCGCACTCGACCCATTCACCGCCCGCGCCTATCACGATGAAACCCTGCCACAGGAGTCCGGCAAGGTTGCCCACTTCTGCTCCATGTGCGGGCCGAAGTTCTGCTCGATGAAAATCAGCCAGGAGGTCCGCGACTACGCCGCCGCACAAACCATTGAAATCGGAATGGCGGATATGTCGGAGAACTTCCGCGCCAAAGGCGGCGAAATCTACCTCAAAAAAGAGGAGGCGTGATGTACCAGCCTGATTTCCCGACCGTGCCGTTCCGCCTCGGGCTTTACCCGGTGGTAGACAGCGTTGAATGGATTGAACGCTTGCTGCAGGCAGGTGTGCGCACGATCCAACTGCGCATTAAAGATAAACGTGATGAAGAGGTCGAAGCCGACGTCATTGCCGCCATAGAGTTGGGGCGTCGCTATGACGCTCGCCTGTTTATCAACGATTACTGGAGTCTGGCAATTAAGCACAACGCGTACGGCGTGCATTTGGGCCAGGAAGACCTCGAAACCACCGACCTGAAGGCGATTCAGGCGGCGGGGCTACGCCTGGGTGTTTCCACTCACGATGATATGGAGATAGACGTAGCGCTGGCTGCTAAGCCTTCTTATATCGCGCTGGGTCATGTCTTCCCGACGCAAACCAAGCAGATGCCGTCGGCCCCGCAGGGTCTCACGCAGCTGGCAAGCCATAGTAAACGACTGGCGGATTACCCCACTGTCGCTATCGGCGGCATCAGCCTTGAGCGCGCCCCAGCGGTGCTGGCGACCGGCGTTGGCAGTATTGCCGTGGTCAGCGCCATAACCCACGCCGCAGACTGGCAGGCAGCCACGGCGCAGCTACTGGACATTGCGGGAGCCGGCGATGAATGACCGCGATTTTATGCGCTACAGCCGCCAGATCCTGCTCGCCGACATTGCCATTGAGGGCCAACAAAAGCTGCTCGATAGCCATGTGCTGATCGTCGGTTTAGGTGGGCTCGGCTCGCCTGCGGCACTGTATCTGGCGGGAGCGGGCGTCGGCACGCTGACGTTGGCGGACGATGATGACGTTCATCTGAGCAACCTGCAGCGGCAAATATTGTTCACCACCGATGATATCGCCCGCCCGAAAGCACAGGCGGCAAAGCGACATCTGGCACGCCTTAATCCGGACAGCGAGCTGGTCGTCCTTGAGCAGCGGCTGACCGGTGAGGCGCTCCGGCATGCGGTAGCGCGTGCCGACGTGGTGCTCGACTGTACCGACAACATGGCGACGCGCCAGGAAATTAACGCCGCCTGCGTGATGCTCAACACTCCGCTCATCACCGCCAGCGCTGTGGGCTTTGGCGGCCAGCTAATGGTACTGACGCCACCGTGGGAACAAGGCTGTTACCGTTGCCTGTGGCCGGATGATGTAGAGCCGGAACGCAACTGCCGCACCGCCGGCATCGTCGGCCCGGTTGTGGGCGTGATGGGCACCTTGCAGGCGCTGGAGGCGATTAAATTACTCAGCGGCATTGAAACTCCCAATGGAGAGCTACGCCTGTTCGACGGTAAAACCAGCCAGTGGCGCAGCCTCGCGCTGCGTCGTGCCAGCGGCTGCCCGGTCTGCGGAGGACAACATGCAGATTCAGTTCAATGATGAGCCGATGCAGTGCGCCGAGGGACAAACCGTCAGCGGGCTGCTCACTGCGCTAAATCAACTTAAACCGGGAGCGGCGCTGGCGCTTAATCAACAGATCCTGCCGCGCGAGCAGTGGGAGCAGCAAATCGTGCAGGAAGGCGACCAGATCCTGCTTTTTCAGGTTATTGCAGGGGGTTGATATGTTACGTATTGCCGACAAAACGTTTGATTCACATCTGTTCACCGGCACCGGAAAATTTGCTTCGTCGCAGCTGATGGTCGAGGCGATTCGCGCCTCCGGCAGCCAGTTGGTGACGCTGGCGATGAAGCGCGTGGATTTGCGCCAGCACAACGATGCCATTCTGGCCCCACTTATCGACGCGGGGGTGACGCTACTGCCTAACACCTCTGGGGCGAAAACCGCGGAAGAGGCTATTTTCGCCGCCCAGTTGGCACGTGAAGCGCTGGGCACAAACTGGCTAAAATTAGAAATTCACCCGGACGCCCGCTGGCTATTGCCGGATCCGATTGAAACGTTAAAAGCCGCGGAAGCATTGGTGAAACTGGGCTTTGTGGTGCTGCCCTACTGCGGCGCGGATCCGGTGCTGTGTAAGCGGCTGGAAGAGGTCGGCTGCGCGGCGGTAATGCCGCTCGGCGCGCCCATCGGTTCTAATCAGGGACTGGAAACGAAAGCGATGCTGGAGATTATTATCCAACAGGCAACCGTACCGGTGGTGGTTGATGCGGGTATTGGCGTCCCCAGCCACGCCACACAGGCGCTGGAAATGGGTGCCGACGCAGTGCTGGTCAACACGGCAATCGCCGTGGCCGACTGCCCGGTCACGATGGCTACCGCCTTCCGTCTGGCGGTTGAAGCGGGCCTTCTGGCGCGCCAGGCGGTACCAGGAAGCAAAAGTTCGCAGGCAAGCGCCACCAGCCCGTTAACCGGATTCCTGGAGGCCTTCGTATGAAAACGTTCAGCGACCGCTGGCGCCAGCTTGACTGGGATGACATCCGCCTGCGTATCAACGGTAAAACCGCCGCTGACGTGGAGCACGCCCTCAACGCTTCACAGCTTAGTCGCGACGATCTGATGGCGTTGCTCTCCCCTGCCGCCGCCGACTTTCTGGAGCCGTTGGCACAGCGAGCGCAGCGCCTGACCCGGCAGCGCTTCGGCAACACGGTCAGCTTTTATGTTCCGCTGTATCTCTCGAATCTTTGCGCCAACGACTGCACCTACTGCGGCTTTTCCATGAGCAACCGTATCAAACGCAAAACGCTGGACGAAGATGAGATAAAACGAGAGTGTACCGCTATCCGTGAGCTGGGTTTTGAGCATCTGTTGTTGGTCACCGGTGAACATCAGGCAAAAGTCGGAATGGATTACTTTCGTCGCCATTTGCCCACCATTCGCCGCCAGTTTGCCTCGTTGCAGATGGAAGTTCAGCCGCTGTCAGAGGCTGAATATGCGGAGCTGAAGACGCTGGGACTGGATGGCGTGATGGTGTATCAGGAGAGCTATCATGAGGCGATTTACGCTCGCCACCATCTGAAGGGGAAAAAGCAGGATTTCTTCTGGCGACTGGAAACGCCGGACAGGCTGGGCCGCGCAGGGATCGACAAAATCGGTCTTGGCGCGTTGATTGGTTTGTCCGACAGCTGGCGGGTCGATTGCTATATGGTGGCTGAACATCTGCTGTGGATGCAGCAGCATTACTGGCAGAGCCGCTACTCCATCTCCTTCCCTCGCCTGCGCCCATGCACCGGTGGCGTTGAACCCGCATCGATCATGGACGAGCGACAGTTGGTCCAAACCATTTGCGCGTTTCGTTTACTGGCGCCAGAAATTGAGCTGTCGCTCTCCACCCGCGAATCGCCATGGTTCCGTGATCATGTGATCCCACTGGCGATCAACAACGTCAGCGCCTTCTCAAAAACACAGCCCGGCGGTTATGCCGATAACCATCCTGAACTGGAACAGTTCTCCCCACACGATGCCCGTCGCCCAGAAGCCGTTGCTGAAGCACTAATGGCGCAGGGGTTACAGCCCGTGTGGAAGGACTGGGACAGCTATCTGGGACGCGCTTCGCAGATGCCGTAAGTCCGGAGCAATCGCATAAAACGAAAAAACCCGCTTTCGCGGGTTTTTTCTTCACTGTCACTTAACTGCTCAGGCTCTGGCCTTCATCGCTATCGTAAGCATCAGTGAAATTATCGGCGATTACAGCGCGACAACGTTAACAGCAGACGGGCCTTTAGCGCCATTCTCCACAGAGAACTCCACTTTTTGACCTTCGTCTAATGTTTTAAAATCGTTACTCTGGATAGCAGAGAAATGCACAAACACGTCCTTGCTACCGTCCTGAGGAGTGATAAAGCCGAAGCCTTTCTCAGAGTTAAACCATTTTACTAAACCAGTCATTTTGTTAGACATAGATACTTCCTTTCATATTTTGAGCCGCTTAAGCAGCGAAGATGGCCTGTTTTGCAGAAATTAACTTATGGGGCACTTAGGGAGGAGGCTCATGAAGAAGAGTATCTGAGGATAACGCTTGAACTGAGAACTGCTTTACTAAAACTGCTTTCATAAGGTCTGTGTATCAAACCGATGTCGCTATAGTAGACTTACTTCTAATCAATAAGCAAGCATTAATTTATTTAATAATCGATTAGCGCCGAAATGTTACACCATCGCGGTTGAGCATTTCAGGTAACAACTTGATCTAAAATGAACAAAAGCCCTGACCATTGCAGTCAGGGCTTTAAGTTACTACACACTTCAAATTTAACATTAATAAACTTAACGATTTAATACTGCTGATGGTACTACTTTAAAATGTACACGTTTACTACAGATAATATTGGATATTGATACTAACTAAAAACCGTCCTCTATTTACCGTTAAACACATTCCACCCGCTTGATAATAGAACTCAAGGCTGGTGACCTAAACAAGTACACTTCCCCTCGCGACATATACTCTTTGATGCGTTGCCTTATTTCCCTTGCGATAACCAGAAAACAGAAACCGCAAACATTTACTATTAAATCATGGCGTTACATCGTCGCGTTTTACTAACTATTTGCGATTAGATATATCAACTACGTGGCCTGAAAGCATTGCCGAGGTGAATAAATAGCGTTTTCAGCATCGACTATCCCATACAAAAATACTTCGTGGCCTTTATCGCAACCCCCAATCAAGCTCTACTAACACTTACTACGTTAACAGCAAACTACAATTTCTCCGCTGTTAAGTATTAACATACGGGTTTAAAAAACGCTGTCAATACTGTTTTTTATAACATGTCTTTATTAACAGTGATTATATATTCCTGCATATGATAAATGGGTCAACAATCGCCAACTCAGGGCCAGATCGTAGGGTTGAGCCTCTTTTTGTAACCGGTTTCAGAAAAAGTGACTTTCTTTGTGATGCTTTGCACACAATCGTTGCAAAGCAGTTGTTGCTGCGGCTGGCTCGCGATAATTATCAACCCACACATGTTGATCGAGACTGCTTATGAAAAACATCGTTTTATGCTGTGCCGCCGGAATGTCCACCAGCATGCTGGTGCAAAAGATGAAAGATGCCGCCCAGAAAAAAGGAGTCGACGTCACTATCAAAGCGGTCCCGGTGGCTGAGTTTGAAGAGAATATCGCCACTGCGGATATCGTATTGCTCGGCCCACAGGTTAAGTATGAACAGGCCAAGCTGCAGGCGCTCGCCGACCCGCTAGGAAAAAAAGTCGCCGTTATCGATATGATGGATTACGGCATGATGAAAGGCGATGCGGTACTGGACAAAGCGCTGAAACTACTGGAGTGATGGCATGGAAGAGTTAGAAACGATCATCATGGAATTATTGGTAAACGCCGGAGCTGCGCGCAGTCAAGCCCTGACGGCGTTGCAACTGGCGCGTAAAGGTGATTTCGCCGGGGCAGAACACGCGATGATGGAATCACGCGAGTATGTTAAACAAGCGCATAAAATCCAAACCCAGCTGATCGGAATTGACGAAGGCACTGGCAAACTACCGGTTAATCTCATCACCGTCCATTCGCAGGACCACCTGATGAATGCCATGGTGATTCAGGATCTGGCAGGCGATATGATTGAACTGTATCGACGCTTACCACCAGTAAACTGATCGGAAGGCGTAAGCCTGGCGTCATCATGCCGGATGGCAGCTGATGCCTTATCCGGCCAACATAATACATCTTAAATCCATCGACATAAAAAAACCCGCCGAAGCGGGTTTTTTATTAGCGTCAGCAACGATTAATCGTTGTCAGAACCACCCAGGCCTGCGTTCAGCAGTTCTGCCAGGCTGGCAGACGCATCTTCAGCAGTCACCTGCGGAGCAGCTGGCAGTTCGCCCGCTGCGCGGCGGCGCATACGATCCTGGTGGTACGCATAACCGGTACCCGCCGGGATCAGACGACCCACGATAACGTTCTCTTTCAGACCGCGCAGTTCATCACGTTTACCTGCAACAGCGGCTTCGGTCAGGACACGCGTGGTTTCCTGGAACGATGCTGCAGAGATGAAGGACTCGGTTGCCAGAGACGCTTTGGTGATACCCAGCAGATCGCGGGAGAATGTTGCACCCACTTTGCCGTTCGCTTCCAGATCGCGGTTAGCAATCTTGACGCGGGAGTATTCAACCTGCTCGCCTTCCAGGAAGTCGGAGCTACCAGCGCTTTCGATGGTGGCTTTACGCAGCATCTGACGAACGATAACTTCGATGTGCTTATCGTTAATCTTAACGCCCTGCAGACGGTATACGTCCTGAACTTCGTTAACGATATAACGAGTTACAGCATGCACACCACGCAGACGCAGGATGTCGTGCGGCGCTTCCGGACCGTCGGAAACAACGTCACCACGTTCTACACGTTCACCTTCGAACACGTTGAGCTGACGCCATTTCGGAATCATCTCTTCGTACGGCTCGCTACCGTCTACCGGGGTGATAACCAGACGACGTTTACCTTTGGTTTCTTTACCGAAGGAAATGATGCCGCTGATTTCAGCCAGGATTGCCGGCTCTTTCGGACGACGTGCTTCGAACAGGTCCGCAACGCGCGGCAGACCACCGGTGATATCCTTGGTACCGCCGGATTCCTGCGGTACACGCGCCAGGGTGTCACCAGAACTGATCTGTACGCCATCTTCCAGCTGAACAATCGCTTTACCCGGCAGGAAGTACTGAGCAGGCATATCGGTGCCTGGGATCAGAACGTCGTTGCCCTGAGCATCAACAATTTTCAGTGCCGGACGCAGGTCTTTACCACCCGCAGTACGCTCTGCAGAATCCAGAACCACCAGAGAAGACAGACCGGTCAGCTCGTCGGTCTGACGAGTAATGGTCTGGCCGTCGATCATGTCAGTGAAGCGGACGAAACCACTCACTTCGGTGATAACCGGCATGGTGTGCGGATCCCAGTTCGCTACGGTTTCGCCGCCAGCAACCTGTTCGCCATCACCTTTCGCCATAACGGAGCCGTAAGGCACTTTATAGCTTTCTTTGGTACGGCCGAATTCGTCGATCAGTTTCAGTTCGGTGTTACGTGAGGTGATAACCAGTTTACCGCTGGAGTTAACAACCGACTTCGCATTGCTCAGACGGATGCTACCTTTGTTTTTCACCTGGATGCTGGATTCAGCAGCTGCACGAGATGCCGCACCACCGATGTGGAACGTACGCATCGTCAGCTGTGTACCCGGTTCACCGATGGACTGTGCCGCGATAACGCCGATTGCTTCACCTTTATTGATGATGTGGCCACGCGCCAGGTCACGACCATAGCAGTGCGCACATACACCAAAGTCGGTGTCACAGGATACAACGGAACGGACTTTGACGGAGTCAACGGAGTTCTCTTCCAGCAGGTCACACCACTGTTCGTGCAGCAGCGTGTTGCGTGGAACCAGAATATCCGCCGTACCCGGCTTCAGAACGTCTTCAGCAGTCACACGACCCAGAACGCGATCGCGCAGCGGTTCTTTAACGTCACCACCCTCGATAACCGGGGTCATGGTGATGCCTTCCAGCGTGCCGCAATCGTCTTCAGTAACAACCAAGTCCTGCGCGACGTCAACCAGACGACGAGTCAGATAACCGGAGTTCGCTGTTTTCAGTGCGGTATCCGCCAGACCTTTACGAGCACCGTGAGTAGAGATGAAGTACTGGAGTACGTTCAGACCTTCACGGAAGTTCGCGGTGATTGGCGTTTCGATGATGGAGCCATCTGGCTTAGCCATCAGACCACGCATACCGGCCAACTGACGAATCTGTGCTGCAGAACCACGCGCACCGGAGTCGGCCATCATGTAGATGCTGTTGAAGGAAACCTGCTGCTCTTCTACGCCGTCACGGTTAATCACGGTTTCGGTTTGCAGGTTATCCATCATCGCTTTGGATACACGATCGTTCGCCGCAGCCCAGATATCGATAACTTTGTTATAGCGTTCGCCCGCGGTTACCAGACCAGACTGGAACTGCTCCTGGATCTCAGCAACTTCAGCTTCCGCTTCAGAGATGATCTCGTGTTTCTTCTCTGGGATGACCATGTCATCAATACCAACAGATGCACCTGAACGCGCTGCATAAGCAAAGCCGGTGTACATTGTCTGGTCAGCGAAGATAACGGTCGGCTTCAGGCCCAGAATGCGGTAACAGGTGTTCAGCATTTTGGAGATTGCTTTCTTGCCCAGCGCCTGGTTGACGATGGAGAAAGGCAGACCTTTCGGTACGATCATCCACAGAATGGCGCGACCAACGGTCGTGTCTTTCAGGCTGGTGTGCGCAACGAATTCGCCGTTTTCATCTTTTTCGTATTCAGTGATACGCACTTTAACGCGCGCATGCAGAGAGGCCAGACCT
The DNA here is from genome assembly GCF_002850715.1 of Citrobacter sp. L55. Classification (NCBI taxonomy): domain Bacteria; kingdom Pseudomonadati; phylum Pseudomonadota; class Gammaproteobacteria; order Enterobacterales; family Enterobacteriaceae; genus Citrobacter; species Citrobacter sp. L55. Next base: position 22,127 of record NZ_KZ559425.1, read on the forward strand.
GCGCGATAGATACGCTCAGCTTCTTTCGGGCCAGTCAGCACCATGCCTTCGCCTTTGGCGTTAACACAGTCACGGGTCATGTAGTACAGACCCAATACAACGTCCTGAGACGGAACGATGATAGGTTCGCCGTTCGCCGGAGACAGGATGTTGTTGGTAGACATCATCAGCGCACGCGCTTCGAGCTGGGCTTCCAGCGTCAGCGGTACGTGAACAGCCATCTGGTCACCATCGAAGTCGGCGTTATATGCCGCACAAACCAGCGGGTGCAGCTGGATAGCTTTACCTTCGATCAGTACCGGTTCAAATGCCTGGATACCCAGACGGTGCAGGGTTGGTGCACGGTTCAGCAGTACCGGGTGTTCGCGGATAACTTCGTCGAGGATATCCCAAACGACAGCTTCTTCACGCTCAACCATTTTCTTAGCGGCTTTGATGGTGGTGGCCAGGCCACGCAGTTCCAGCTTGCCGTAAATGAACGGTTTGAACAGTTCCAGTGCCATTTTCTTCGGCAGACCGCACTGATGCAGACGCAGGTATGGACCTACGGTGATTACAGAACGACCGGAGTAGTCAACACGCTTACCGAGCAGGTTCTGACGGAAACGACCCTGTTTACCTTTGATCATATCGGCCAAAGATTTCAGAGGACGTTTGTTAGAACCGGTGATCGCACGACCACGACGACCGTTATCCAGCAGGGCGTCAACCGCTTCCTGCAGCATACGTTTTTCGTTACGTACGATGATGTCCGGCGCAGCCAGATCCAGCAGACGTTTCAGACGGTTGTTACGGTTGATCACGCGACGATACAGATCGTTCAGATCCGATGTTGCGAAACGACCACCATCCAGCGGAACCAGCGGACGCAGATCTGGCGGCAGAACCGGCAGAACGGTCAGGATCATCCACTCTGGCTTGTTGCCAGACTGTACGAATGCTTCCAGCAGTTTGATACGTTTGGTCAGCTTCTTACGCTTGGTTTCGGAGTTGGTTTCGTTCAGCTCTTCGCGCAGAGTTTCGCACTCTTGCTCCAGATCCATGCTCTTCAGCAAGGCCTGGATTGCTTCCGCACCCATCTTCGCGTCGAATTCGTCACCGAACTCTTCCAGCGCGTCCAGATACTGCTCTTCAGTCAGGATCTGTTGACGTTCCAGGTTAGTCATACCGCCTTCGATAACCACATAAGATTCGAAGTACAGTACGCGTTCGATATCGCGCAGCGGCATATCGAGCAGCAGACCGATACGGGACGGCAGAGATTTCAGGAACCAGATGTGAGCGGTCGGAGACGCCAGCTCGATGTGGCCCATACGCTCACGGCGTACTTTAGTTTGGGTCACTTCAACGCCGCACTTCTCACAGATCACACCGCGGTGTTTCAGGCGCTTGTACTTACCGCACAGGCACTCATAGTCTTTTACCGGCCCAAAGATACGGGCGCAGAAAAGGCCGTCACGTTCAGGTTTGAACGTACGGTAGTTGATGGTTTCCGGCTTCTTAACTTCACCGAAAGACCATGAACGGATCATGTCTGGCGAGGCCAGAGCAATTTTGATCGCATCAAACTCTTCGGTTTTAGTCTGCGCTTTCAGAAACTTTAATAAATCTTTCACGGATTTGCTCCCGTCGGAGTTAGCACAATCTGGCGCTGGCTGTTACGCCAGCACCAGTGACCTGTTTGATCGAGAGTTACTCGTCTTCCAGCTCGATGTTGATACCCAGCGAACGAATCTCTTTCAACAGTACGTTGAAGGATTCCGGCATGCCTGGTTCCATCTGATGGTTGCCGTCCACGATGTTTTTATACATCTTAGTACGACCGTTCACGTCATCAGACTTAACGGTGAGCATTTCCTGCAGGGTGTATGCCGCGCCGTATGCTTCAAGCGCCCACACTTCCATCTCCCCGAAGCGCTGACCACCGAACTGAGCCTTACCACCCAGCGGCTGCTGAGTAACCAGGCTGTAAGAACCGGTAGAACGCGCATGCATCTTGTCATCAACCAGGTGGTTCAGTTTCAGCATGTACATGTAGCCAACGGTAACCTGGCGCTCGAACTGCTCACCGGTACGACCGTCGAACAGTGTGATCTGACCGGAAGTCGGCAGGCCACCCAGCTGTAACAGTTCCTTGATTTCAGACTCTTTCGCACCGTCGAACACCGGCGTTGCGATCGGCATACCTTTTTTCAGGTTTTCAGCCAGACGCAGAACTTCTTCATCGCTGAAGGTATTCAGGTCAACTTTCTGACGAACATCTGAACCCAGATCGTAAGCACGCTGGATGAATTCGCGCAGTTTCGCGACTTCCTGCTGCTGTTTCAGCATGGCGTTGATCTTATCGCCGATACCTTTCGCAGCCATACCCAGGTGGGTTTCAAGGATCTGACCGATGTTCATACGCGATGGTACGCCCAGCGGGTTCAGCACGATATCTACCGGCGTACCGTTAGCATCGTGTGGCATATCTTCGATCGGGTTGATCTTAGAGATTACACCCTTGTTACCGTGACGACCTGCCATCTTATCACCAGGCTGGATCCGACGTTTAACCGCCAGATAAACCTTAACAATCTTCAGCACGCCCGGTGCCAGATCGTCGCCCTGAGTGATTTTACGGCGTTTCGCTTCGAGTTTTTTCTCGAACTCGTGTTTCAGTTCGTCGTACTGCTCAGCCAGTTGTTCCAGCTGATTTTGTTTCTCTTCGTCGGTCAGGCCGAGTTCTAACCAGCGATCGCGCGGCAGTTTGTCGAGCTTCTCAGCTTCAACACCACCGGAAACCAGCACAGCGTAGATACGGCTGAACAGGCCAGCTTCGAGGATTTGCAGTTCTTCAGACAGGTCTTTTTTCGCCTGCTTCAGCTGCATCTCTTCGATTTCCAGCGCACGTTTGTCTTTTTCTACGCCATCGCGAGTAAAGACTTGAACGTCGATAATCGTACCGGAAACACCGTTTGGCACGCGCAGAGAAGAGTCTTTAACGTCAGACGCTTTCTCACCGAAGATCGCACGCAGCAGCTTCTCTTCTGGCGTCAGCTGGGTTTCACCTTTCGGCGTTACCTTACCAACCAGAATATCGCCACCGGTTACTTCCGCGCCGATATAAACGATACCGGATTCATCCAGTTTGGAGAGCGCAGCTTCACCCACGTTCGGGATGTCAGCGGTGATCTCTTCCGGCCCCAGCTTGGTGTCACGGGACACACATGCCAGTTCCTGAATGTGGATGGTGGTGAAACGGTCTTCCTGGACAACACGCTCAGATACGAGGATGGAGTCTTCGAAGTTGTAACCATTCCATGGCATGAATGCCACGCGCATGTTCTGACCGAGCGCCAGTTCACCGAGATCGGTGGACGGACCGTCTGCCAGCACATCACCACGTTCAACCGGCTCGCCCAGAGATACGCAAGGCATCTGGTTGATACAGGTGTTCTGGTTAGAACGGGTGTATTTGGTCAGGTTATAAATGTCGATACCTGCTTCGCCCGGGTACATCTCGTCTTCGTTAACTTTGATAACGATACGGGAAGCATCCACGTACTGGACGGTACCGCCACGTTTAGCAACTGCGGTAACACCGGAGTCGACGGCAACAGCACGTTCCATACCGGTACCAACCAGCGGCTTATCAGCACGCAGAGTCGGAACCGCCTGACGTTGCATGTTCGCACCCATCAATGCACGGTTGGCGTCATCGTGTTCCAGGAACGGGATCAGGGACGCACCGACGGATACCACCTGCTGGGTGGATACGTCCATGTAGTCAACCTGGTCACGGCTAAACAAGCTGGATTCGCCTTTGCTACGGCAGGTAACCAGATCTTCTACAAAGTGGCCTTCGTCATCCAGGTTGGAGTTCGCCTGAGCGATAACGTAGTTGCCTTCTTCGATAGCAGACAGGTAATGAATTTCGTCAGTTACAACACCGTCGGTCACTTTACGGTACGGAGTCTCGAGGAAGCCGTATTCGTTAGTCTGTGCGTACACAGACAAGGAGTTGATCAGACCGATGTTCGGACCTTCAGGCGTTTCGATTGGACATACGCGACCGTAGTGAGTCGGGTGTACGTCTCGAACTTCGAAGCCTGCGCGTTCACGGGTCAAACCGCCTGGGCCGAGTGCAGAGATACGACGTTTGTGCGTAATCTCAGACAGCGGGTTGTTCTGGTCCATAAACTGAGACAGCTGGCTGGAACCAAAGAACTCTTTCACTGCTGCAGAAATTGGCTTAGCGTTGATCATATCCTGAGGCATCAGGGTATCCAGATCGCCCAGAGACAGACGCTCTTTCACCGCACGCTCAACACGTACCAGGCCAACGCGGAACTGGTTTTCCGCCATTTCGCCTACGGAACGGATACGACGGTTACCGAGGTGGTCGATATCATCGACTTCGCCTTTACCGTTACGGATATCGATGAGCTTCTTCATCACTTCGATGATGTCATCTTTGCTCAGGATACCGGAACCTTCGATTTCGTCGCGCAGCAGAGAACGGTTGAACTTCATACGACCAACCGCAGACAGGTCATAGCGGTCTTCGGAGAAGAACAGGTTCTCGAACAGGCTTTCAGCAGCTTCACGCGTCGGCGGCTCACCAGGGCGCATCATGCGGTAGATTTCTACCAGCGCGCTCAGACGATCGTTGGTTGGGTCGACACGTACAGTTTCAGAAATGTACGGACCGTGGTCCAGATCGTTGGTGAACAGCGTTTCGATACGCTTGTGGCCAGACTGGCTCAACTTAGCCAGCAGATCCAGACTCAGCTCCATGTTAGCTGCGCAGATCAGCTCGCCAGTAGATTCGTCAACGTAGTCTTTAGCCGCAACTTTACCAGCAATGTATTCAACCGGAACTTCGATATGTTTGATATCGTCTTTTTCCAGCTGGCGAATGTGGCGCGCAGTGATGCGACGGCCTTTTTCGACGTAGACTTTGCCGTTAGCTTCGATGTCAAAGGAGGCGGTTTCACCACGCAGGCGTTCCGGCACCAGTTCCATCTGCAGCTTGTTGTCACGAATTTCGAAAACAACTTTCTCAAAGAACAGGTCAAGGATCTGCTCAGTGGTGTAGTTCAGTGCACGCAGAATAATGGTCGCAGGCAGTTTACGGCGACGGTCAATACGTACGAACAGGTTGTCCTTCGGATCGAATTCGAAGTCCAGCCAGGAACCACGGTAAGGGATGATTCGCGCGTTATACAGCACTTTACCCGAAGAGTGGGTTTTACCTTTGTCGGAGTCAAAGAAGACGCCAGGACTACGGTGCAGCTGAGAAACGATAACACGCTCAGTACCGTTGATAACAAAGGTACCGTTGTCTGTCATGAGCGGAATTTCGCCCATGTAGACTTCTTGTTCTTTAATGTCTTTTACGGTGCCTTCCGGCGCTTCGCGCTCGTAGATCACCAGGCGCAGTTTTACGCGCAGCGGTGCGGAATAGGTCACGCCACGGATCTGACATTCCTGAACGTCAAACACCGGTTCGCCAAGGCGGTAGCTGACGTATTGCAGCTCGGAATTACCGCTGTAGCTCTGAATCGGGAAAACGGAACGGAAAGCTGCTTCCAGACCATACTGCCCTTCAGGATCTTGCTCGATGAACTTCTGAAACGAGTCAAGCTGGATAGAAAGGAGATAAGGTATGTCCAACACTTGCGGACGTTTACCAAAATCCTTACGAATACGTTTTTTCTCGGTATAGGAGTAAACCATTAGGGTTCCTCAGCTCGCTGACAAGTCGACCCATCTGTCCGACGAAGGGACAGTTTGTGCAACACTATTTTGTTGACCGGAAAATCGAATACTTTCCGCAATGCCTGTTGCTATCACGCTTAAACCATTTCATTGCGATTTACACAGAACTGACGTTCTGTCGCAGTATATTAAGACGTCGATAGAAACAAGCATTGAAAGGCACAGCAGTAGTCAAACAGTGTGAAATGCTACTGGCGCCTTACAGCGCAAAAAGGCTGGTGACTAAAAAGTCACCAGCCATCAGCCTAATTTCTTAGGCTGCAACCAGAAAAGTTGGCTTATTTAACTTCAACTTCAGCGCCAGCTTCTTCCAGAGATTTTTTCAGTGCTTCTGCGTCGTCTTTGCTCACGCCTTCTTTCAGCGCAGCCGGTGCAGATTCTACCAGGTCTTTAGCTTCTTTCAGACCCAGGCCAGTTGCGCCACGTACTGCTTTGATAACAGCAACTTTGTTAGCGCCAGCAGCTTTCAGAATTACGTCGAATTCAGTTTTTTCTTCAGCAGCTTCAGCCGGGCCAGCAGCTACAGCTACAGCAGCAGCAGCAGAAACACCGAATTTTTCTTCCATTGCAGAAATCAGTTCTACAACGTCCATTACGGACATAGCGGATACTGCTTCAATGATTTGATCTTTAGTGATAGACATTTAAATTGTTCCTGAAAATCAGAATAAGTTTATACGTAAGCAGATGCTTTACAAAGATAACTGCGATTAAGCAGCTTCTTTCGCATCGCGTACAGCAGCCAGAGTACGAACCAGTTTGCCAGCCGAAGCTTCTTTCATGGTTGCCATCAGGCGTGCAATTGCTTCTTCGTAGGTCGGCAGAGTTGCCAGGCGATCGATATTCGATGCCGTAATCAACTCACCTTCAAAGGCTGCGGCTTTGACCTCAAATTTTGCATTCGCTTTCGCGAACTCTTTGAACAGACGAGCAGCAGCACCCGGGTGTTCCATAGAGTATGCAATCAGGGTCGGACCAACAAACGTGTCTTTCAGGCACTCGAACTGAGTACCTTCAACGACGCGGCGCAGCAGGGTGTTACGAACAACACGCATGTATACGCCAGCTTCACGACCTGCTTTACGCAGTTCAGTCATTTTATCTACAGTTACGCCACGGGAATCCGCAACTACTGCAGACAGCGCGCCTTTGGCTACTTCGCTGACTTCAGCAACAATCGCTTGTTTGTCTTGAAGATTTAAAGCCATTAGCTTTGCTCCTGGATGTTTGCCGGAACTCATGTTCCGGAACTCACTTCACTCCCCCCAACGGAGAGAGCGTCTAAATACGGTGAGCAGAAACAAGCCAGAGTATCAGAAATAATCTTAGCGTTCTGTCACCGTCTACGCAGGGCATTAAGTTTCTTACGAAACACCTGCGGTCTTCGACGGAGGCCTGGATTAGGCCAGGCTCCAACGAACAAATCTTTTCTATCTGTCGCTATTCAATCTGTCGTGGCGTTAACTGCCTTGCCACAGCCTGAATATCTCAGATATACGTCTGCAATTAGCAGAATACGTGGGGGTAAGATTGTAGACAAAATCACCGCCCACGTAAAGGCGAATATTAGTTCGCCACAGTCGCAGTCAGACCGGACTGATCAACGGCAACGCCAGCACCCATGGTGGTGGAGATGCTAACTTTCTTGATGTACACGCCTTTTGCCTGAGTCGGTTTTGCTTTTTTCAGCGCAACCAGCAGAGCTTCCAGGTTTTCTTTCAGTTTGTCAGCGTCAAAATCCACTTTACCGATGGTGGTGTGAATGATGCCGTTTTTGTCGTTACGGTAACGAACCTGACCAGCTTTAGCATTCTTAACAGCTTCAGCAACGTTAGGAGTTACAGTACCAACTTTCGGGTTTGGCATCAGGCCGCGCGGACCCAGAACCTGACCCAGCTGGCCAACAACGCGCATTGCATCCGGGGAAGCAATAACAACGTCAAAGTTCATTTCGCCTTTCTTGATCTGTTCAGCCAGATCTTCCATACCTACCAGCTCAGCGCCTGCAGCTTTAGCAGCTTCAGCGTTTGCACCCTGGGTAAATACGGCTACGCGAACGGAACGGCCAGTACCGTGCGGCAGTACAGTTGCACCACGTACGTTCTGGTCAGATTTACGAGCATCGATGCCGAGGTTAACAGCAACGTCCACGCTTTCTACGAATTTAGCAGTGGCCAGCTCTTTCAGCAGAGCGATAGCTTCGTTGATGTCATACTGCTTAGTAGCATCAACTTTGTCACGGATCACGGACATGCGCTTGGTCAGTTTAGCCATTTCTTAGTCCTCCACTACCAGGCCCATGGAACGTGCAGTACCTTCAATGGAGCGAGTCATCGCTTCAATGTCGGAACCAGTCATGTCGGCAGCTTTGGTCTGCGCGATTTCCTGCAGCTGAGCGCGGGAAATTTTACCCACTTTGTCTTTGTTCGGCTTGCCGGAACCAGACTTGATACCAGCCGCTTTCTTCAGCAGAACTGCTGCCGGAGGCGTTTTGGTAACGAAAGTGAAAGAACGGTCAGCGTAAACGGTGATAACAACCGGGATTGGCAGACCTTTTTCCATGGAATCAGTTTTAGCGTTGAACGCTTTGCAGAATTCCATGATGTTCACGCCTTGTTGACCCAGTGCAGGACCTACCGGCGGACTCGGGTTAGCCATACCAGCTGCAACCTGCAGCTTGACATAGGCTTGGACTTTCTTAGCCATTCTAAATTCCTCTAGTTGGGTTATAACGCCTCAAGGAGGCTCCCCGTGATTAAATTCGTTTTACGGATAGGATCCATAAAAACAAAAGGCGCGAAATTGTATTCCAATCTCGCGCCTTGTGCAACGATTAAATCGTCGCTTTTTTGATCGGGGTGTTAGGCTTTTTCAACCTGAGCGAAGTCCAGTTCAACCGGAGTCGCACGACCGAAGATAGATACGGAAACTTTCAGACGAGACTTCTCGTAGTCCACTTCTTCAACCACGCCGTTAAAGTCAGCGAACGGACCGTCGCTAACGCGAACCATTTCACCTGGCTCAAACATCGTTTTCGGACGCGGCTTGTCGCCAACCTGCTGCAGACGGTTCATGATCGCATCAACTTCTTTGTCGCTGATCGGCGCCGGACGGTCAGATGTACCGCCGATAAAGCCCATCACACGCGGCACGCTGCGCACCAGGTGCCAGCTTGCGTCATTCATCACCATCTGGACCAATACATAGCCCGGGAAGAATTTACGTTCGCTCTTGCGACGCTGACCGCCACGGATTTCGACCACTTCTTCGGTCGGCACCATGACTTCGCCAAACAGCTCTTCCATATTTTGTAACTTGATATATTCGCGCAGCGATGTAGCTACGCGGCCTTCAAAACCGGAAAACGCCTGAACGACGTACCAGCGCTTTTTAGGGGCTTCAGACATCTTAGAACCTCAGGCCAGTGATAAAGGATACCAGGCGAACCAGAATACCATCCAGTCCCCACAGGATCAGTGACATTACTGCGGTAACCGCAGCCACAATTAATGTGGTGTGCAATGTTTCCTGGCGAGTTGGCCAAATGACCTTACGGACTTCGGTTCTCGCTTCACGGGCAAAAGCAACGGTCGCTTTACCTTTTGTTGTCAACAGCGCGACACCACCCGCTGCGGCAATCAGAATCACTACGGCCAGCGCACGCAGCGGCAGCATCATGTCACGATAGAGGTAGTTGCCAACGATAGCTACAAGCAGCAATACAGCGACAACAACCCACTTCATCGCTTCCAGGCCGCGCCCGCTTCCTTGAGCTTCGGTATTCGCACTCATAAACCAACCTGTCAGAAGTATTCTACAAACATTTTCACCCCGCGTAAGCGAGGCGATCCAAACCGAAATGCTCTGGTGCGTTTCGGACTAAACGCCCTCTTCAGAGCCTGTCTCAGCAATGATTATGACAAATAAAATCACTGATGAGCCAGGTTCTGGTGTGAAAGCGTGCAAAAAGGGCATCAAATGATGCCCTTTTATTGCGCATTGCGTCAAATGTTATTCGGCAATTAGCTCATTACTTTGGCAACAACGCCCGCACCAACAGTACGGCCGCCTTCACGGATTGCGAAACGCAGACCGTCGTCCATCGCGATTGGGTGGATCAGGGTAACAACCATTTTGATGTTGTCGCCCGGCATTACCATCTCAACGCCTTCCGGCAGTTCGATGGTACCAGTCACGTCAGTAGTACGGAAGTAGAACTGCGGACGGTAGCCTTTGAAGAACGGAGTATGACGGCCGCCTTCNCCGTCGTCCATCGCGATTGGGTGGATCAGGGTAACAACCATTTTGATGTTGTCGCCCGGCATTACCATCTCAACGCCTTCCGGCAGTTCGATGGTACCAGTCACGTCAGTAGTACGGAAGTAGAACTGCGGACGGTAGCCTTTGAAGAACGGAGTATGACGGCCGCCTTCGTCTTTGGACAGAATGTACACTTCAGATTCGAACTTGGTGTGCGGCTTGATAGAGCCCGGCTTAGCCAGTACCTGACCACGTTCGATTTCTTCACGTTTGATACCACGCAGCAGAACACCAACGTTCTCACCAGCACGGCCTTCGTCCAGCAGTTTGCGGAACATTTC
>NZ_KZ559426.1:0-28412 GCF_002850715.1 Citrobacter sp. L55
CAGAATAGCGCTGAGGTCTGCCTCGTGAAGAAGGTGTTGCTGACTCATACCAGGCCTGAATAGCTTCATCATCCAGCCAGAAAGTTATGGAGCCACGGTTGATGAGGGCTTTATTGTAGGTGGGCCAGTTGGTGATTTTGAACTTTTGCTTTGCCACGGAACGGTCTGTGTTGTCGGGAAGATACGTGATCTGATCCTTCAACTCAGCAAAAGTTCGATTTATTCAACAAAGCCAATCATTCAATACTCGCACTATCGAACGTTCGCCAGTTCGCCGTCGCCCGTTCTTGCATACGACGAGGCGGTGGTGTCTTCTCAACACCGCGCAGGAAATTTTTTGTATAGCGTCGCCCCCCCTACATCGTAAATTATAGCCACACTTTTTCTTGACTCACCTGCAGCTATCAACCTTCCAGCCTGAGCCCACTCTTCTGCGGTTAACTTTAGTCGTCTTGCACAAAAGACGGCGATATATCAGCCAGCGAGGAAACAGAACTGGCAGCGTTGCGAAGCTATCGTACTGAGTTACGTCGCATCGATTTGTCTTCCGCCCCTGATATTAACTGGCCAGAATATTCGGGGGCGTAGGCCATTCAGGATTTGAGGTATCTACCCGGTTAAGCAAGACACGATATTTCTTCCACTCCAACAACAGCGCGGTTTCAACGTCCGTTGCCATGCCCAGATCAACAGCATCCTGTAAGGGGGCTATTGCGGATGTTGCGACCGCCAGAAGATTTATTTTTTCCTGTTCCGCCAGCATCAGCAGATGTTCATTTTCTGCATCGGTATCGTGGACCCACTTTGCTCCATCCCACTTAACAAAATGACCTTCCGGTGCGACTGAAACAACATCGTCAGGTAACTTACCTAACTGGTCAATCGTGGTAGCTTTCCCGGTTTGAATGTCGTAAACAATTTTCCCTCGATGGTCCTCAACCAATGACCATTTTTCTGACTCATAATTAAATACAGCGACAAAACCAGCCTTCGCTGACGGCGGGGCAATATTGGTACTGTAAGCAGGTAATCCCGTATTAGCCGGGATAAACCCATCACATTTCCCAATATATTCATTTGTATCTGCACGAAGGTTGTAGAGAGTAATAGTCCGGTTTTCTCCGGTCATTTCAAAAGTCATCAGGCAAGCCTCACAATATAGTTAAACGCAATATTTTTAACGGTGTTTTCTGCATTTCCGGTTGCATGAACGGTCGCAGCATGTCCGTGATACCCCATAACCACATAATGGTCATGCGCACCGATACCCACCCAGTGATCATGAGGGCCAATCCACGTCACATGAGCATGATTACCACTTCCCTCAATACGATCTCCAGCTGACCATGAAACATTTGACGAATGCATCCCCAGCCCCTGGCCGGGAGTATCCCGGTATGCAGACGTTGAGCAATATCGAAAGTTATGTGCGTGCCAACCCCCTTCTGTGGATGACTTATTTCCGTAATCAAAACTGGTTGTTGGTTTCGAACCATAATCAAAAGAGCTGGTGTATTTCGTTCCCAGGTCTGTATCGGAAATGCTGGCTGTGTGGGCGTGCGATTTAATACCATCCTGTTCATACGAGAGTACCGTACGCCCGTTCGGTTTCCCCTTAATCGTCTGGCCTCGCATGTCAGGGATAACACCCGCTGGATACGCAATCGCAAGCAATGGATAGGCCGCTTTATCAAAAGGTTGCCCCTGCATTAAGGCGTACCCTGTCGGGGTTACATCAGATGGCCAGGGGATAGGTGCGCCGACAGGATAAGAATCTTCCGGCATCCACGGCGTCCATGCCAGCGTTGAATACTTGCTACGCGTATAACTGCGGGATGAGTTGTACACGCGGTAAATCTGTGTGACTCCGGCACTTCTCAATACCATCAGAGAACCTGCATTATTCTCCGGGTAATTCAGTGCCGCACTGGTATTAGCGTTCGCTCCCTGAAAATAAAGCCCCGGCACCTGGTAATCATCCAGATTCTGATTTTCACCAATCCCCACAACCTGGCCGTCAAAAATATCCTGCGCCGTGACATTGATGTCCGCAGCCAGTTCATGACCATTAACTCTGCGTGTTGAAGGTACTGCGCCAGCAGCCAGTTTTATTGTTTCTACTAAACCAAGGTTTTGTAGAAATAATGCGACATTCGGTATATCCGCGCCGTTCCGGTCTTTAGCCAGTCGCGCATTCGCATTATCCATTACGATCTTAACTGCCGCAGGGGTGGCGGCCTGCGTTTCACTGGTGCTGTTCACCGTACTATTAAGTTGTACAAGCCCCTTTCGTTGTGTCGTGCCATCGAGGACACCAATGGATTCACGCGACGTTTTTTGTGCTTCCGCGCCCCGCGTTTTTATCTCTTTCAGGTTCTGGTCAATGCGCAGAAATAACCCGTCGCCGGTTGCAACATTCAGCGTGATATTTGAGGTATCTGATACCGCCAGGCGAAACTGCATATTAACGCTGACACCACCAACCGGCTTATCGATCGATGGGCAGTTTGCCACCGCGTAAAGCTCTCCGGTGTCAGTCATTAAACCGACTTCGCGAACGGTGAATCCACCAACCCCGGTCGGCAGAACGATTTTTGCCATTAACTGCGTGGACTGTTCCGGGGACACCACCAGCTCAGCGATATCTCCCCGGTACGTTTCATTGATCAACCGGATTTGTGCCGGATCGGGTTTGACCTGCTTGCCATTACTGTCACCCACCACAAAGTGAGTCAGTACAATCAGGCGACCACTGGCCAGCGCCTCTGCCTCCAGTTCTTTACCCCGGTTAGTGATAATTGAGTAGTAATCAGCCATGAGATTCCCCGGCAAAAATGTCCACATCGATATGCGCTGTTGTCGCACCCGAAATATAAAAAGCCCCGTCCATACCCACATTCGCCATCACATCGATTTTGCTCAGATAGCTGCGCAGGTTCTTGGCCCGCTCGGTAAGCTGGCGGATCTGATGATAGAGAGCGTCGCTGACCCCCTCACTGCTCTGTACTTCGATCCGGAAGGTGTAAGGTTCAGCGCGCGGCGTGTCTTCCCACCACTCAACCACGGTCGTGGGCAGGTTTACGGAGCCGAGGGAACGACGTACCGCCCCGGCCGTTCCCCTGTGCTGATGCACATAAGCGGCATCTTTTATCACCTGTCGCTTCTGCGCCTCTGTCCAGCCGTCATCCCAGAAATCAACGGCATGCTCCCAGGCCAGCCAGGGGAGAAGATGCGCCGGACAGGTGTCAGGATTTTTGGACTTGCGCACCATATTGGTATCGAGGGTGGCGATCTGCTCAGCGCTGGCCTGCTCCTGCGCCCGCTCTTCATGAAATGCGCCAGGAGGTAGCAGAGATCGAAACTTAGCCGTCATTGCTGCTTACCTCCGTGCGGGTGACATTAATGGCGGTACACCAGGGCGCTTTACCCGGTTCCGCTTCCAGATCTGCTACCGGAGAAATCAGCCTTACCCGGACCACACCGGATTGCTGCAGCGCAGCATAAATGGCGGACAGCGGGACGACGGTTTTAATCCGATGGGAAAGCGTGGTGTATGACCGTAATACATCGATGGCATTATTCAGCACCGTACTGGCGTCCGGTCCTTCCGGGATCTCCAGCTCTGCCGTAACGGCATAGTTTTCAATCGTGGCACTTTTAACCGTCACGTAGTCCGTTAACGGGCGGATTTCATCCGCATTCAGTGTGCTGTTAACCTTATCAAGCAGGGGCTGCCCCGCCGCCCCATCCCCGGTACGTGACAGGACATAGACATCAACGTATCCGGGCCGGTTATGGGTTTCCGGCCCATAGGCATCGGCATCCAGCACATCCGTATCGGCAGACTTCGCATGAAAGCGGTATGAATTACGCGCGCCTGCTGTATTCAGCTGCGCCCATGAAAGCTGGATACGTTCACGAAATGCCGCATCGTCTTCCAGTTCAGGCTCCACTGGCGGAATGGCAAGCGGATCGCCGGGCTTAATCACCTGCCGTTTAACGTTGAATGCGGCGCCTATCTGGTCAAGGTCAGCCTCTTTTGCACTCGCGAGAAATACCGCCCGCACAGCATCATTAACCCGCTGGAACGCCAGCGTCAGCTGGTAGGCATTCACCTCCCCCTGTTTAAACGTCGGATCGGATTCCACCAGCGCATCAAACTGCTTATCAAGTTCCCGCAGGCGCGCCAGCCACCGGGTGAAGATTTCAGTCGCATCCGGCACCACAATGGCATCCGGTACGTCCAGTTCGGACAGGTTGATCACGTCATAGCCGCTTGCCATAAATCGTTATGTCTCCCGTTCTGACAGGTAAATTGGTTTCCTTGTTGATCCCCTCAATATCCAGCACACAGCCGGACTCCTCTTCAGGAAAGGAAACAAGCACACGTGTTACCTTCAGCCGCGTCTCCCACCGGGCCAGTGCGGTCGCAGACGCAGCAATTATTTGTAGCCGGGTCAAATCATCCCGGGGGTTATCCACCAGCGAAAACAGATCACTGCCATAGTCCCGGACAAGAACCCGGCTCCCGATGGGCGTGGTCAGTATGTCGCTGACCGACTGGCGCAAATGGGCGACGCCGGACAGGCGTTTTCCGGTCCGGTTGTTTACACCGTTCATGATTAAATTCCGTTGCTGAGTCGCCGGATGGCGGGAGGGTTAACCGAAGTAGGACGGGCCTGTTTTGTCCTGCTTTTCTGATTTTTTCGAAGCCGCTGCGGGTTTACGAATATCCACGACAAGGTTGTAGGTGTAGCTGAATCCTGCTGACGTCAGAGAAAAGACCAGAGACTCAACCACCCAGGCCCGATCCTCACGGGAGCCAAAACCGGAAGTCGACACACTTGCTTCTGCTGTCAGCGGAACATGTTTCGGGCGACATGGCCCCGTGAGCGTCATTTTCTGCTCGTTACGCTTCGCCTGTGTTTTCCTGGAATTTGCCTGTTGCTCGGCGGTGTTTCTCTCCGACTGGGTATAGGGATTGGTCATCGCCGGGCCATCATGTTCAACGGAGGAGGTCTTTGTCGTACCGTCCTCCTCGTCGTAATAACGCACGCCGATTTTCTCTTTAGCTTTTCCTCCACTCCCTGTAGCTTTACCTGTCGAACTCCCCCGCTCACCTTCACTGTAGGACCAGTTTGATACTTCATCCGGTGTGATGGTGATCCCGCCAGTCTGTTTCCCTGAAGCCGTTGCCGTGGCCCCCTGCTGTAAAAAAAGCCAGTAGCCTCCTGATGGTTTGCTCACTGCGTTGTAGTCACGCGCAAGCCTTGCGAGCAGGTTGGCATCGGATTCCGCCACCTGATCGATATGGCTGATATGAATATCTTTGAGCGCGTCGGCCACGCGGGGAATAAGCCCGTTATCGGTGGCCACCGTTTTGACAATATCGGCAAGACGAAGGTTATCCCAGCTCCGGGTTTTCTGGCTTGTCACATCTCCGGGTTGTTTCTGGGCGTTCATCGGCGCAGCGGTTGCATAAAGTTCGATACGCCTTGGTGGGCCGCTGCTCGAGACACCACTGACAACAAACCAGCCTTTATCGATCAGTTGATCATTGAATCCCAGAGCAACCCGAAGCCGGGCACCTTTAGTGGGAAGCGACAGCGTTTCAGAGATGAGGCTGATTTTCAGTTCATCTGCTTTCGCTGTTGCCCCACCATAATCCGTCAGGGTCAGTTCACTCAGGCATTGTTGCAGTACCCGGGTTATATCTTTCCCTTCGGCCTGAATGCTGAAGGCCGGCGCATATTCCGGCATCGCTGTCTGATCTGCCATATCAATCCCATAAACTGAATGGCGATTCCGCTACGGGCGTCACCAGATCCGGCAGAGTGATGTACAGGCCGGAAGGATACATAGCCCCCTGATCCGCCAGCCCCTGATTAGCTTCAAGAACCTGAGTCACCGAGTATGAAAGATTTTCAGTACCGTAATGCACGGCACAAATTGCATCCAGTACATCTCCGTCACGGGTTTGATAGATCGTCGGCATAGTGTTTTAGCGTCATCGTCCAGTTTTTATTTCGGTGACCGCCACCCGGTAAAAACTTACTCGTCGTGTCTGAAAAGTCGGTCACCACCCACCAACCCAGCACATCGCCTTCTCCGCTGACAAGCTGCTGGGGTTTCGCCTGTTCGGCAAGATCAAATAAATCATTCACCCCTTCCACCCCTTTACGGAAAAAGGCGTGAGACTGCCCTTCAAGCCTGACGGTACGGCCAGGCTTTCCGGTGTACTGAAGAAGGTCCTGTTTGCCGATGCGTTCCTGTTCACTCCAGCGCCAGCTGGCCTCACGGGTGAGCTGATGATAAGCCGCTGTATCAATCGAAAAGGCGAAACTCCCCAGCATCATCATCACGCGGGCTTCCTGCCCACCCCGTAATGCGCCTGTACTGAGCTGACCGGAATCTTCAAATATCGGGATAATTTCACTCACCAGACAAGTCTCCCATCCAGAAGGCTGTTATCACCATTAAAGGCAGAATTGTTTTTCGTCACCGTGGTCACTTCATCGGCAATCGCTTTCTCATCCTGTCCCGGCGCGGCATTAATTTCGAAGTGATACTCAAATTTGCGGTTATCGGTTATCTGCCGTGATGGCGGCTGCTTATCCAGTACATCCATTTTCTGAAGCAGACTTTCCCAGTAACCGCCCGTGCTCTCGTCTTTCAGAATCACCGGCTCAGCAGGTGAACTGTCTGTTGCAGTAACATTCCTGTCCTGCTGCCCGGCGGGAAGAAGGGGTGCATTCGGATACTTATCCCCTGCGCGGGCGCTTTCTCCTTCCCCCTGGCTGTACGTCAGCACTGATGGTTCTCTTTCCCACTGGCTGGCAGATGTTACCGGCTCATGCGCGTAATTATCCCAGGCTCCGGCACTGCTTTCCGGTTCCTCTTTAACGGTTTGCGCGACATGGTCCTTGTTTTGCTGTAGCGCCGCATTCCAGTTTAAAAGCGAGTCGCCGCCTTCCGGTGGCAGGTATTTATCAAGCGATTTGTTAAACGCCTCATCGTCGCTGTCAGGACCGAACCATCCACGGGTATCGTTCCATGACTCTTTTACTTTTTCTGGCAAGTCAGGATGAGTTGCCAGTTGCTGCGAAAACCATTCTCCCTGGCCTGTCTGCTCAGCTCTGAGGCGAGCCATATTCATTCCGTTACCAGCCAGCGTTTTCAATACATCGCGCTGGTCATTTCGTTCATCCGGAAGTAACCAAGACAGTTTTTTAGCCAGCGCGTAAATAATTTTGCCGACAAAAACCACCCCCTGCCCGAACGACAGAACGCCGGGATAGAGGTCGTTTCGCAGGAAAGTCACAATGCGCTTGATCCCGCCACCTTTGAACCAGTCAGCAAGATCATTTGTCAGATTACGGATATCAGGCGCCAGTTCATTTCCCAGTTGCCCGGAAATTTCAGCAACAGCAGAAGAGAAAACAGTGCGGAGATTATTGATAGCCTGATTACCCGCAACCGCCCCATCAGCCCCCTCTTTAGTCACAAGGTTGTAGCGCCGCTGTTCGTCCATCAGGTCGCGGTAGCTCCGGCCAGACTGCTTGATAAGCATCAGCAGTTTGCTCGCTTCCCCGCCAAAAAGAGAATCCAGTGCGAAGGAGGCTTTTGACTCGTCCTGAAGGCTGAGCGCCCGTTCAACAATTTTGTCGAACTGCGCCATATCGCTGAGCCCGGCAAAATCCCCCGCTTTGAAACCGAGCGTTTCAAACGCATCCTGCAGCGAGTCCTGCTTACCGTTCTGTTTATACTCCCCGGATTTGTGCAGATACTCTTCAAAGAGATCGCCAATGTTTTCCGCATTCATGTCGTACTGCTTCGCCAGAGAATCCCAGGCATTAAACGTGGCCACGTCCACGCCGTAACTTTTTGCGACATTAGTGCGGGTTGCCGTTTCAGCATTGGTGGCAGCTGGCGCTATCAGTGTGCCAAGTGCTGAAGCCACCACACCGCCACCGCCAATAGCCAGCCCGGATCCAAACATCCCGCCCACCTGCCCGGCGATCCCCAGACCGCGCCGGAACAGACCTTTACCGGCACCTTTGAATGCCTGAATGCGCTGTGCTTTTTGCATCTGTACATTCAGTTTCTGCTGCTCCGCCTCCGTTTTGCGGATTTCCCTGGAAACATCGGTATAGCGGCGCTTCAAATCCCCCAGGCTTTCACCGGCCAGTTTGGCGCGCTTGATTTCTGCTGCCAGTTTGGTCTGATCTTTTGTCAGTCGTTCAGACTGCTTTCCGACATCTTTCAGGCTTTTTTGCAGACCATCTGCAGATCGTTTCCATGAATTATCCAGGTTCCCGCCAAAGGTAATGACGGCCTTAAGGTTCTGGCTTATTCCGCCCACGGTTTATCGTCTCCAGTTCGTCGGTCAAAAAATCAGAGAAAGTGCTGAACGGCATATCAAGGTATTCCGCCATCGGAAAATGCAGCCGCCGCCCCAGAAATCTTATTGCCCGGAGGAGCCCGCCTTCGGTCGCTTCGCGGGCGGGAGCATAAAAACGTTAAAGGCATCCAGCAGCTGTGAATAATCTGCCGCCGTCATCAGCCAGAGATCCTGTTCACTGAGATTGCACAGCAGCGCAATCATGCGGGCTTCTTTCTCTTCTTCGTTGCCGCGGTCTTTGGCATGAGTGATGCGATCGCGAACCAACGGTTCACGCATGGTGACTTCATCGATCACAACCCCGCTATCAAGTGATACAGGGGAATACAGTTTTATAACGCGGGTTTCACCAGGAAAGCTCATAGGTTGCTCCATAAAAAAACGGCCCGCAGGCCGTTACAGTGGTGGGATAACAGTAAAATCAGAGACGCACTTTGGCAGCCAGGCCAGAAAGCACATCCACGCCATTCACCCGGCGGGCGAAACGCTCTGTATCAATGGCGAACAGTTCGCGCCCGTCCAGTGACTGACGGTAGTAGCTGACAGCAATATCAACCGTCACGGCATTTTCGGAAAGCGTATCCTTACTCCGCGCATCCGGCGTGACGGTCTGTACAAACCCCTCAATTTCCTCAACCGTACCGCGCGCAGTGCCGTTACCGAGATAGCCCTGATAAGCCGTAAAGCGTGAACGGCTGCCGCTGACAAAACCGAAGCTGGCCAGCATATCCGTATCTATCCCATAAAATTTAACCTGACAGGTCAGTGCCTCCATGCCGTCATCAACCGGGGTGGGCGCATCCTGTGCGCCGGTACGCAAATCCGTTTTGACAATAGCCAGAGACGGCGGCGTAAATTCATGCGCCCCCTGAATACGGATCCCCTGCCGGAAGAAGGTCCAGACGCGTAGTGTGTTTTTATCGCTCATGCTGCAAGCATCTCCTCAAGCGCATAGTTATTGTTCACCCGGACGCGCAGGCTGATAAGTTCAGTCGGCGATTTCGGACCAAAGTCATAGTTGATGTACAGGACACCCGACGCCATGGTTTCCGCGGTGTTCAGTTCTTCATCCAGCCAGGCCCGCCCACCGAATATGGCGCCAAGACCGACCAGTTGCCGCATATAGGCATTGATGGTACCGATAATGTCATCCGCATTTTCCCGGTCCAGTGGGCGGTCAACATACTCCAGCATGGTTTCCTGAATGCTGTCCTCAATAACATCAGCTGTACGGCGTACAGATTCAAAACGCCACTGTGGATTGGTAGCACACAGGCGGTTACCCCAATGTTTAAAACCCGCCCGGCGGATAATGGTGGACACGTTCTGCATGTTGAGCAGGTTTGCATCGCAGTTCTCATCCCCGAGGATAAATTCATCGATCTGCTCAACACCGAGGATGTTGTTGATGTCCTGGTTCGACTTGCTCCACCACCAGCCTTTTTCAAAGTCGATGCGGGCGCGTAACCCGGCAGCAAACGCAGAGTAAGGGCGATAAACCAGCTGGCCATCTGCATCGCTCGCCTGGACCCGCGGGCGCAACAGTTCAGTTCGTGCGCCATAGGACTGGCGACGCTGTACCACTTCCTGCAGCGTCGCGCCGGAGGCGCAGTCAACATATGCAACGGCGCGCAATTTCCCGGCCACGGTTTCCAGCCCCTTACCAACCGCATCGTCCTCACTGAATCCCGGCGCTATCACAATACGCGGATGGTACGTGGTAACAGATTTCGCTGAAGACAGGGTGCCGATCCCCTTCAGTACCGCAGCGCGTCGTTTTGCCACATCGTTTTCATCTGCCACACGCACCACCACCGTCAGCGCATTACGCTGATCGTTAATGTCTGTCAGTGCCTGTTTCAGCGTACCTTTTTCACCCAGGCGGGATAACAGCGTGGTGCCGACGACCGCCACCGGCGTATTGAGCGGAAAGGGTTCATCTTCACCCCCTGCCAATTGCAGGCTGAAGGGCTGGATAATCCCGTCACCGCGCCCGCTCGCACTGACTTTTGCGCCATCAACACCACCGACAGCCTCAGCAACGTCTCCGGGTTTAGCCGTGATAACACCGTGCTCATCACAACCCAGCGTGATGTTCAGTGTCAGCGATTCAGGATCCCAGCTTGCTGACGTCACAACCGCAGCAGGATTTTCGGCTGCCGGCTGTCCGGCCAGCGCAGCGACATTGATGACATTGCCTTCCCGCCCCTTAATGGTTGCAGTGAAGTCGATAACGTTATCGAGAATGGGTGTACCGGATGATCCCGATGCGGCTGTTCCCCCCGACGCATCAGGTGCCGTTCCCACCAGACCGATAATGGCGGTCTGGATCGTGGTAACCGCCACCGTACCCGAGGTGAGTTCAATAGTTTCAACGCCATGTAACTGAGACATGTTTTTTCTCCAGGCATAAAAAAACCTGCCGCAGCAGGTCACATTTTCTGATTAGGTTTATCGGTGAGCCCGCCGCTGTCGCCGCGGTGATCGTGGTTGTTAAATACTTCACGTATCTTGCTCATGCTACCGGATTTATCCGTTATCTCCTTTGACGCCCCGATATTCCCTGCAACCGACGTGTCAGCATTAATCTGGGTTTTGCCCTGGACTGTCAGGGTATCCGTAATTTCAACCGGACCATCCAGCGTGCCTTTACCGACAATTTTGTAGGTTCCGCCATCAGCCAGCGTAATCGTCAGGGCATGCGCGTTCCTGTCATAACGGATCTCGGTCCCGTCGCTGTAACGGGTAATGTGCTCGCTGTCACTCCCTTCCGGCACAGGCAGCTTTCCCGTGTTCCAGCCGGGAAACACCCGTCCGTTGTTGAGCTCTCCGGCTTCGGACAGGACCGTAACCGCATCCCCCACGGCATAAGGATTTGAATCCGCCCGGTTAGTTCCTGAAAACCCCTGGCACAACGGCAGCCAGGTCGTGATGATATCCCCCAAATCCACCCGGCATTTTGGGATACGATCGTGCCTGACGGAGTGGATAACGCCGCGCCGGACAAGGTTCGCCAGTCTGCGCTGCAGGTCGCCTGCTATATCACTCATCGGGCTGAGCCTCCCAGATAAGTTGATAGTCATCCACGTGATTACGGCCCGTATCAGGTGCAGCACCCAGCCAGGCCTGCTGCAGAGGCATGCCATTGTTTGCAAAGGGGTCAGTACCAAATGCAGCCGCCTGGGTGAATGAAATACGCCAGACCAGATAATCATCCATTCGCGGATCAAACTCATCACGTTCAGCCGTGGTGAATACCGCAGGCTCAATATGGTCCAGACCAAACTGCTGCCCGTCAATCCACTGGGTAATATCGGCCGCAGCGGTTCTGACAAAAATCTCAGGCTGACTCACACCCGATCCGGCGGCATCCACCACCACGAAGAGATCACAGGTTAAATTAACGCTCAGTTGCCCCTCATTACCTCCGCCCTGTTCCCAGCTGTTAATCGAGAAATACACCGCGGGCGTGGTCAGCCCCAAAAAGCGGGGAACATTTCGTTCCGGATACGCACCGGCATCACGCACCCATCCGATTTTTTTTAATGCGTCAGTCACGGCATCGTGATACCGCCCCAGCAACAGTGGCTCGGCCATCGTTCGTTACCTCAGACAGAAATACGGGCTTTTACGCGCCCGCGAATGTCGGTTTCAAAGTGATGCATAAAAATCTCCATCGCTTCCGCAAATGCGTTGTCCTCAATGTAGTTCAGCATCGGTTCGTAGATATCCATTTCTGCTTCGCGTGTCCGGCGGGTCTGGGGATCGCGAATAACCACCGTCCGGCGATTATCCCGTTTTGAACGCGACACCTCCCCGTTTTCAAACGACCGTTCGCTCAGCAGATTACCTTTCGGGGAAAATCCGGCGTTATCTGCCTGGCGGCGCGCTTTAATAAAACGCCCTGTGTTGCGGTCACGCCGGGTATGGTGCGGTCGCAGCCGCCCGTTGATTCGTCCTTTAAGGTCTTTCACCTTAATGGCATTCAGCCCGAACCAGAGCCGGAAGTTATCCAGTTGCGATCCCCTGTCCAGGCGAAAAGACAGCAGACGGCGCCGGACCAGATCCATACTGCGTGGGGCCAGCCCGTCTTTCAGATCCGCCATCGCTTTCTTTCGCAGCGTGGCGGCAGTACGCCTGAGCGCGCGCGAGTATGCTGCACGGAACTGTTTTTGCGTCGCACCGATACTGTCCGCAATTCGCCAGATAACATCCACATCAATATCGACGGGTAAATCCCGTCGCAGTCGAGACTCCCGCGCCATATCAGCTCCATTTATCGATCTGAGGCTGTGTTTTGCCGGGTTCCCCATATGCCAGCGTGACGCGGGTCCGCCCTTCTTCATCCGCGCCGATATGTGTCACCCGGTAAGGGATGGTGTTGATCACCACACCGTCATGTTTTTCGAGACCGGAAATATCCGCAGTCATTGCACTGAACGCCGGGGAATGGTTCTGAATCTCCCCGCCACCCGGTACACCCGACAGCGCATCCGGTGATTCAAAAATCACGGTCACCAGACGCGGGCCTTCACCCGTTTGCAGGCATGCAGGGACTTCTTCGGCAAACGCCCGGTTAATCCGGGCATCTGCTTTAGCCAAACGCTCCCGGAACCGGCTCATCAGAACCCCAGGCGGACGGCAACATCAGCATCATCCGCCTCAGCTGCTCCCCAGGCGGAACCAACAACCGGGTTTGGCGTTGCATCATCGCCTTTTGCCACCGTCAGCTTGCCGCCAGCCAGATACAGTTTCTGGCCTGCCGCAATTTCTTCTGCCGCTTTAGGCAGCACAAAAACACCGGCCATATGCAGTGTTCCCCACTCGCCTGCTGGAATATCGCTGTGTGCCACCCCGGCAATTCCGCCGACCGCCACCAGCGCACCGGATGAAACGGCATCAACACCCGCATTGTGATAATCCAGTGTGGTACCGTCCTGCTGATAGTTCTTCGCCATGTTTTTTCTCCATAAAAGGAAAAGGCGACCAGCGCCGCCTTCAGGGATAAAAAAACCGCCAGGCGGCGGTCGTTATTTTTTGGTGACTTTAACCAGCCCGCGCCAGTCAAGCGGGGCCACACCCGCATCAATGCGCACCTTGAAAGCGGCACCGTCCACAGTGAAGCCCTGCTGCTGTTCCAGATATGGCGTGTCGATACCGTCCAGATAGGCCACTTCAATGGTGTCGCGCCCCTGCGCAGCAGTCAGGTAATAATCGGTCGGGCTGCTGTCATCCAGGCGGGCCTCAGAAGCCACTGTCACAAAGTTCTGGATCGGGTTAACGATCCCGCTGTTCGCATCTGCGCCCGGTACGCTGGCGGACTTAATCAGCTGGTTTGCCCGTGACTCAATTGCCACTGGCGTCAGCATGTAGGCCGGACGAATATTCAGACGACGATCGCCGGATTTTTGTAGCAGCATTGCCTTACGCGCAGTATCCAGCCCTTCAATACTCAGATCGGCTGCAACAAGGTTGCCATGATCGGCGTGGAACAACGGCTTACCGTCCGACATTTTCGGGTTGCTGGTCAGTACCGCCCAGACCAGATCGCCGACAGTGGCTCGCGCAGCAAGCCCCATTGCCTGCGGGATACGCGTCAGCATATCCAGGTCGTCGTTGATGATAGTCTGGCGGTCAATGCTGAAAAGCTCACCATAGGTGGCCAGTGCAATCGGCTCACCGCGATCTTTAATGGTGACATATTTATATTCCGCCCCGGCGCGAACCTTACGGAGCGATGCCAGTGATTCCAGGCCAACGCGGTGCGCGGTTTTGAAATCGGTCAGTGTGCCTTTACGGGTCCACTGTTCGAATGTTTCGCTGGCCTCATCCCAGCCAAGCAATGCCGCCTTATGCGCCACATCCATCAGGATATTGCCGAAATCGCTGCTGCTGTGGGTGAACGCCAGCCCAACCATCGCCTGTGCTGTACCGACACCAGAAATACCGATACCACGATCCACCAGCGAGGCGCGGGCCAGTTCGCGCAGGGTATACCCGTTGTAGGCGTTATCTTTTTCCGCCTGCGCATAGCCCGCACGGTTCATTACCGCCGCACGAATGGAATCACCAACAATGTTCCCGTTACCCGCATGAATGTGAACTGCCCCCGGTCCGGCACTCGGGGTCGTCCCTGCCGCCAGCGCATTGAGCAATTTGGTACGGGCCTGTTCCGCTGAGCAGGAAATATCCGTGATACATTCTGCTTTCAGCGAGCCGAAAGCAGGAAACGCATCAAACACAGCAGAAACTGCGCTGACTCGTTCAGTATTCGCTGCCTGCATCTGCTGCTGGAGCTGGGCGGCCAGTGCGGTAATGTCGATATTTCCTGCCAGCGGTTGCTGGGTGGGTTGCTGTGCCGGTGGGTTATTTGCGGCCTGCGGCGCCGGGTTTTGTGCGGGTTGCGGCTGACTTGCAGGGGCTTCGGCACGCGGCCCAAAAAGGTTTTTAATCTGTTCTGGCATATTCTGGTAATCCTTCAGTTTATTTTGATTCACACAGGCCGCGGCCTGCAGTTCTGGTTCAAGCGTGTCAGCGAAACCTTTTTCCACCGCCTCCGCGCCATTAAGCCAGGTTTCAGCTTTCAGCATCGCTTCCAGTTCTTCCTGCCCCAGCCCGGTCTTGTTCATGTAGGCACTGAGCATCAGCGCTTCATTACGATCAAGCCAGGCAGCGTAATCACGCATATCATCGGAATCCCCGGCGATCCCGCCCCACGGTTTGTGCACCATCAGCCAGGCGTTTTCCGGCATATGCACCGTGGCGCCAGGCAGACAGACAATCATTGAAGCCATACTTGCAGCCACGCCATCTACCCAGATATCCAGCTTCGCTTTCAGACGGGACAAGGTGTTAAAGATGGCAAATCCCTGCATCACATCGCCGCCCGGGCTGTGGATATGCAGATCGACGGCGCTGGCCTCAAACACCCCGGCCTCCTTACAGTCGGAGACGAACTGCTGAGCGGTAATCCCCCAGCCGCCGATCACGTCATAGAGAAATATTTCCACACGCCCTGCAGCCAGTGCGCGAATCTCATACCAGCACTGACCGTTTGCGGCATCGATACCAGCCACACTGGCGCGGGGGTTAATCATCGTCCCGTGACGGGGCGGGCTTATCATTTGCTGCATCAGGGAGCACTCCTTTATCGTTGGCGGCGTCTGAGTCGAACACCAGCCCGTTTTCTCGGTTGAATTGGGTTTCCCGGAGACGCTGACGTTTCACCTCCTGCGGATTCTGACCACGTGCGCGCGTCCATTCGGCTTCTGTGCCTGCCCCCCCACGGACAATTGCCTTCCAGGCAGCAGCCTCTTTTCCCGGATCAATCCATGGCATGACTGGCCCAAGATAGAGCGCGTTGTAAAGGGATTTTTTGTCGACATCTTTGGGGATGGTAACGCCACTGAGCAACGCCATTGCCAGCCAGTTTCGGTATACAGGACGGCTTTGCTGCCCAACAAACCACTGCTGCAGAACGTTGTAACCTTCAAAACTCTCTACCAGCTCCTGTCGCTGTGAACTGTAGGTACCGTTGTAATCCCGTGCGATGCTGGAATAACTGCCACGTGTCCCCGCCGCCACAGCGCGCATCTGACCATTCCTGAACTCATACAGATGAACATTCGGGCGATTCGACTCCACCATGCCCAGATCCTCGCCTGGCTTTAGCTCGTCATAAATCATCCCCGGCGCAATATCGTAATGGCGCTGTCCACCCGGTGTTGAAAACTCGGTTTCTGTATCAAGAGACTGAGCATCCCCACGTTTGATATAGAAACCCAGCGCCGCCGCAATACGTGCCGCCACGCGCTCACTCTCTTCATAATCCTTAATATCGGAGAGTCGGGTGATCACGCCATGGATGAGGCTGATCCCCCTTAACTGGTGAAGCCGTTTACGCATAGCCAGGTGCAGCATGCTGTCAGCCGAAACAGTTTTTAAATCAGCATTGAGTCCGGCAAAACTGGCAGGATGGTTCTTATAAACTCTGTAGCCCGTCGGTCGCCCCCAGGCATTGACAATAATCCCCTGGCGGATCTGCTGCCCGGAGGTACTGTTCAGGTTAAACGGAACAAAATCCGCCTCCAGCAGTTCAAGAGAAAATGGTACCTGGGTTGAATGCTGCAACCCGGCTACATTTCCCCGCACCATCTGTGTAAACACTTCACCATCACGCAGTGCTGAACGTAACAAAAGCCGCTCTGCTTCCGGACGGGTAAACATCCCGGTCACTTCCGGACGAACCGACCATTCCGCCCAGAGCGCGGATAACTGACCAGCAAACTCAGAGTGAAGATTACCCTCAAGATCAAGCGGCTGCGGTTCAACGTGGATCCCGTGAGCACCGATAACCCGATCCTCCATCTTGTCAAAAAGACCAATCACCAGATCATGGTTTTCATCAAGCCAGCGGGCCTGCTCTCGTAATGAAGTACCGGCTGCAAATACAGCGGTGTCCGCTGACCGGGATTCACGTTTCCCCTTATGCAGACGAGTCGGATTTGCTGCCTCATAGGCTCTGAGTCTGAGTCGGTTTTGTGCGCGTGATGCCGCCCACCCGGGCGATATTGCGCCCAGTGCCTTTTCAAAAAATCCCATGATTTGCCTTACAGAAAGTTAGCGAGTTTGAACGAGCCGTTGCGGTTTGAGACAGCGCGCCAGCGCCTTTCCCAGTATTCAAGCTCGTCACGCAGGGCTTTAGGGTCATGGTTGGTAATTGCCCGGCCATTAACCCCCGTGAATGACACGCTTTTACCGTCCAGGGAATCACGGTATGCCTGGCGTACTGTTATCAGCATCTGCTGAATTTCTGATTTCGTCACAGCCAGCCTCCGTTATCACTGACACCCAGCCAGCCACCAGAAAGCGGGCAGGACGGTTCAGTTACAGATACAGAAGATGAACGTACAGGTACCGCTTTTTTCACAGCAATCTCCCTGGGGCGCTCCCCGTCAATGATGTTTGAATTACACTCCTGAGCGGCAGCCCATGCCGGGGGCTGTTCCCAGTCCCGGATTTTTTCATAACCACGCA
This sequence comes from Citrobacter sp. L55, assembly GCF_002850715.1. Classification (NCBI taxonomy): domain Bacteria; kingdom Pseudomonadati; phylum Pseudomonadota; class Gammaproteobacteria; order Enterobacterales; family Enterobacteriaceae; genus Citrobacter; species Citrobacter sp. L55. The sequence continues at coordinate 17,438 of NZ_KZ559426.1, forward strand.
GGACAGCGACGGCGTGGGCATAACAGAAAAGGTCAAAGGCTTCGTTATTGCCTTTTCCGGGCTTGCGCCATTTTCCGTCCGTGCCACGTTCTTCATAGGTCAGTTCTTCGTAGAACCACTCCCCCAGCCAGTCAGGAAAATGGATAAACCCGGCACCGGGGGTTTCACGCTCAAGGTTGTTACTGAGCTGATCTTTTAGCAGGTCTGTCTGCAACAGATATACCGGAACCTCACCACGCGCATCCGCCCGGCGATCGCTTCGGCCTGTGTTGTCAGGGTGCGTTTTGGTAATGATTTTCTGGCGTCGGGTGCTGTCACCTTTTATCAGGTAAACCCGTTTACCCAGTCCGTCATGACGACACTGGCGCCAGAATTTATAGGCGTTATCCGTTACCCCATCTTCCCCGCCGCTGTCGACAGCCATTGCAAGAATGGGCATCCGTCGCGAAGGGTCTGACTGCAACGCATAGGTTTTTTCGAGGACATCCGTGATGAGCAGTTGCCAGTCTTCCGGATAGGATCCGGGATGCACCTGCTGCGCCTCACCATTTTCATCACAACGCAGGGACTGGCGGATGTTATAGCGGTCCACCAGCCAGCGTTCGCCGTTTTCACCGTACCCTATGATCTGGACGACAAAACGGCGCTTCTTCCCGCCCTGCACATCCACCGACGCCAGAAGAAAACGGACTTTCGGCGGCACAAGTCGTTTGCCATAGTCTTCTGCCCGCAGCATCAGCACGTCAGCACGTCGCTGCTCACTGGCTGCACGGGGAAGATAAGGCAGGCCCCAGTCAGTATTAATTACCGTTTTGAGCGTTTCTTCGCTGCCAGTGGCTTCATAGTCCTGCTCCGCCGTCAGTAATTTGTAAACCAGTTGCGCCCATGTCTGGTATGCCGCCGCAGGTCCCTCCATCCAGAACGAGGCAATGCGCGAGCGTCGGGCTTCTCCGGTTATGTTGCCCTCACGGTCGATAGTCTGCCCCTCACGCAACCAGACCCCCTTTCCGTTCAGTTCCCGCTTTCTGTCGGCGGTAATCATGCCGCTACAATGCGGACAATCAATATGCGCCGCTTCACTGGCTTTTACCGGGTCAGACGTTTCCCGGTAGCCTGTCATCGCCTCCATGGCCGGTTGAAAGTATTCCCCGCAATGTGGACATGGCCAGTACCAGCGACGACGATCACCGCGGTTATATAAAGACAGGATCCCGGTCGTGGGAGGGGCTTCGTGAGGTGACTTTCTCCGCCACTTCGTATTGGTGATTTCCCTGCCCGGTGAACTCTCGACCAGCGTCATCCCCGCAGACATAAAGGTGGTGGTACGTTTTGAAGCAAGCGAAAATCCGTCCCCTTCCCCGTCGATATCTTCCGGGAAGCGATCGTAATCTGTCAGCGCCACACACTTAAAATCTGAGGATGACATGATGTTGATAGACGGCCAGCCTATCTTCAGGTAGTTCCCGGCAAGGAAAGTCCGGTCATGCACGTTGTTGTCATTGCGTGAGGGACTCAGCCGGCATGCCACCTCCGGGCTGACACGAAATGTTCGGGCCAGACGTTTTTTGGAGTGTTCGCGCGCTTTCTCTTCCGTCATCTGAATGATGAGCATGTCAGACGGATCGCAGACAACGTTGTACACCACCCAGCCATCAATCAGACCAATGGTTTTACCCGTTCGGGCAGGGCCAACAAAAATGACAGCATCATATTCGCGTGATGCCAGGCAATTCATCGGCTCCACAACATAAGGGGCAAGATTAGGATCCCACTCAACGGAGTTACCCACGCCGACCGGAACACGCATATATTTATGCACGGCTTCGGCTACAGGCATTCGGCGCGGTGCTCTGATGATCCCGGCAGTGTTTTTTCTTAGCTCCGCCGCCGTGGCCTGTCGCATGGCTTACTCCTCTTCTGGCGAACTGTCCTCCTGTTCCGGCGTATCTGCCTGCTCAACCTTCAGGGCTATCTGATCCCGCAGGTCATCGATGACTTTTTGAACCCGAACGACAGCTGCAGGCGTCATCGCGCAATCACGTTCAAGAATATCCGGCAGCGTTTCCAGCACCTGAACGACGGCTTTTGCCATTGATGAAAATTCTCGGGTCACTGTCGATGCCGGGATTAACTCACCTGTTTCCTGCTGGAATTTAAGCCTCTCGCGTTCAGACTGAAACCACGCCTTACGATCCGGCGGTAACATCTTATCGATATCCACCAGCTCGGGTGCCGTGGTTCGGCCCAGCAGTTCCCGGAGAATATCCACGACAGAATAAAGCTTGAGACGAGAATTACTGCCCGGAGCAGGCTCAACGTTATTCAGCCTGCTGGAAATCGTCTGACGATGAAGGTCGGTCACCGCTGCAAGTTGATTGATGTTGAGGCGAAGGTTTTTCAGTTCGTTATCCATGATGATGAACAATATTTAACCATTTCGACATCGTGAATAATTTCACGACTGAAATATCAACAAGTTAAGGGAATGATGATGATGCCGATAAAATGCAAAAAACCAGCCGTTTTCCGCGTGTCCCCGCCCCCTCGGTGTTCAGAATCGCCAGGAGGACCCGTACAAATGATAATTAGTTTCAATTGCAGTAATAAATAGCGAGCAACAAAAAACCGCCCTAAGGCGGTTACTTCGATTCAAAGACAAACCTTGTCGTCATCATTTCATCCAGCTGTTGCATCAACGACGACTTGTATCCGTTACCTTTAATGTACCTTTCAAAATCACCCTCAAAAACTACCCAGTCTTTCGACAACTTTGTGTTATCAAATAAGTGCTCAGTTGCAAGCCATGAAGATCGGCAGCTATCAAAAATGCTTAGCAACTCGTCAAACCTACGCACGTTCTGCTCTCCAATTTCGATTTGCTGATTAATAAGGTCTACATCTTTAAATAACCATTTCGCAATAACTTGCTCACGCTCCTGTTCCAGTTCGTCTGGATCAATACTGAGTGGCATAAATAATAGGGCTGTTTTTAACTGCTTAATCGCATTTCTAAAGTCCAGTTTTACTTTAGTTTTCTCTTGATCACGCCATGTAGACAACGCTTTGTACGCAAAGCAGAGCGTTACAATAGTAGTCACTACACTTACAGATGCCACAACCATTGACCAAAAGGCCCATTCAGCTGCGGCACGGTTAGCTACTAACGTTTGATAAGCAATGTAATTTGCGTCCATTTCCACCTCATATCATCAATGAGATAATTGTAACGAAAAGCATTATCGCAGGCACTCAATGAACGCATGCTGTAATGCCCATAATGACAACAATAAAAAAACCGCCCGAAGGCGGTTTGGGTCAAAAACTTGCTATTTTTCCAGAGCAGATTGAATAGCATCTGCTAATTTTCCTATTCCATCAGCAGTTTTGGCTAAATCTTCGTTAACTCTCGATACAGTAGACTGATGATAGTTTCCGACACTTTGTTTTGCGATTTCCAACGCTGCTTGTACAGCTAATAACCGCTTCCGCTTGTTAACAAAAGCTTCGCCGCTATCACCATCATTATTGAAATAACCATCCAACATTTCATACACTCCTATTAACCACACATTTAGTGGCATCTATTTAACTTGGGGCATACTTATAGTTTTCAAGTAAATAAGCATCATTCATACCCTTTGTTGTTTGCCTCCCTCACCGAGTCGTAAATGCGCTCACACGTCATCCCGGCACGGTAGCGTTCGTCAGCGATTTCAGCATATCGTTTAGCTTCTGCTGCAATATCTCCGAGCATGTTGGCGAGCATTCCTGCAGTGGTGTCGGTTGTTTTGCTTCTGATGGCAGCGGCAAGATCTGAGGTGTGCTTTGCGGCGTCCAAGCGGGCGACAAGCTTTGTTGCTTCGGTACGCAACTGGATAACAGTGGCAGACAGACCAGCAACAGTGGCAGCAGATTTAGCAGCTTGTGCTTGTGCATCTTTTACAGCCTCATCACGGGCAATTATGCGCCCTTGTTCAATCATGCGGGCTGCGGTCTGTGCATTCGCTGTTTGCGATGATTCAGCGCTATCACGTTCCGCCCACTCCTTTTCCCAACCTCGGTTACTCCATACGTTTCCCGCGATGAATGCGACAGCCGCCAGCAGCGAAATGGCAATAAACCTAAAGCACAGGCTCACTGGTCTATCCCCCAGCACGCCAGCGCGCTTTCCTGGTCTCGCCTTTCTACCTGCCCATAGCAGCCGTTTTTCTGGCCTTTGGTCAGACGACAGTCGCGGCCACCGTCTTTGATCCACCAGCGGATCGCTTCACAGGCGCCTTTACGGTCGTCAGCATTAATACGCTTATAGAATGTGGACGGGAAACATTTCCCGGGGCCGATGTTATATGGGCAGAAAGATGCGATCCCGGCTTTCTGCGCTTCGGTCAGTGGTACCTTGATATTTCGCTCAACCCATGCCAGTGCCTTGTCGCGTTCTATAGCGTTCACCTGAGCGCATTTCTCAGAAGACAGCTTCATGCCCTTAACTACTGGCGTACCATCAACCATCGTGGCGCCGCGGCAAATCGTCCAGAGCCCTCCGCCGTCGCGATATACCGTAAGGCTATTACCCTCTTTCTCATCCAGAAACTGATCGAGAATCACGGGCGCGGAAGCCCCCGCAAGAATTAAACCAACGACCGCTGCACTCAGTTTATTCTTCAGCTTTGGTGACATTACCATTAAGCCGGTCCTCCCTTTCCTTTTTCCTGTAATACCAGTTCACTGCACAGGTAATAACAGTGCATGCGATACCGACAATAATTGCCCAGTCGCTCAGGCTTAACCCTGCAATTCTGTCGGCCAACATCCAGGACACCTCTTTTGCTGTTTTAGCTGTTTCGGCATATGCCTTCGCTGATACACCGCAGCCGGTCAGCGTGGTTCCTGTTCCATATGAAAGTCTGCTGTAAATGGTGCTCATTCTGGTCATAGCCTCACCTCCGATTTTTCGGATGGCGCTGTGTGATGAAAGGAGGATCAGGCTTCACGGGCTAGATTTATAACAATGCGTATCGAGGATGATTCCCGTGAGCCTGAAAAAGTAAAGCCACCATATGGTGGCCTTAGAATGCAAAAAACCCCGCCGAAGCGAGGTTTCAAATGTTTATTTGGAACTAACTAGTTATCTTCATGACAACCTGACAAGAGATCATCAGCAGCATGCACGCTTTTTACCATCATCTGGCGTAAGCTTGATGACTACTCCAGGATTCTTGCGTTCTAACATCTGAGTTTGGCTCCATGAAATGCCGAAAGATTCCATAGGAGATGCGTTACCAGCAAAGAGTTCGGCAACGACTTTAGCCGCATCGATCTCGATCTGCTCATGATGTTTCATTGAAGTCCCCTCTATGCAGCGCTAGGCTGTGATTGCTTCTTTTGAAGCATACAAGCAACCAAGTTGGTCACTTGAAAATGTATAAATTAAAGCGTAGTGCATTTTGATGTATCTTGTGTGGGCTCAGATTGCATCAACTAAATGTGGTTTTCAATACTTTTATGATAAACCGAGTCAATTTAAGAACACCACTCACACTACTTAACCGAAAAGGTTTTTCTAAGCACCATAGCGCAACCTCCTCGTTCGTAATCCGAAATGTATTCAAAACCACTTTCAGTATAGTACCTCATAGCGCCATCAACTGGACTGACTAAAGCTATCGTATCAATAGTTTCGCCTTGATGATTGAGGAATTGTGCGTATGCAGAGAAGCAATCCAAAACGATACCCAGCATCTGATGATCTAGGTCTTCATGAGCATCGTTACGCTTTTCCATCCAGCAGATATGTACAGCCTGTTTAGGCTTGTAGTAACACCCGAATGCAAATCCGATTGGCTCACCACGATAGTATACAACCAGTTTAATCGGATGTTCTTCCATCATATCAATGAACACACGCGACTTAAGCCCGGGATCCCAGCGCAGCTTGTTATTTGTTTTAAGAAATTCCATATCTTTTAGGATCAGCTCGTCTGCATATACGAGTTCCAGCGACTTATGCGGAAAGCGTCCTTTCAAATGTTCTGCAACATTTTTGAATACTGCTGTTTGGAAGGCTTGGAACATCATGTCGATCCAGACAAGGCGAAAACCCAAATTTTACCTATTCGATAGCCTGTTTTTCAATGCCATATGAGTAAAATCCGAAAAAAACCCGCTCGGTGGCGGGTTTATTAACTCTGAACATACAATGCCCATCGTTAATGTCAAATATACACAAAAACGGCAACATTGCAAACATCATGACGCTAAATTACGCGATATTTATCACATCTTCACTTTTAGTAACCCGATTCAGCTGAGAGCTTGAATAACTCTCCTCCTGGAAGCATTTGGTCACCAGGCTTTCATAGAATGGTTTCCAGCTATAACGCCATGTCCGGTCTGGCAGACTGGGCAACTCGGAAAAAACACCGCGATAGGCAACCGATGATTTTGGCCTGCTGTATCCCCGACCTTCACAGCGCTTACATTCTTTGTAAACCGGAACTCCCTGCAGTTCTGTCGCTTTACGGTCAATCGTCTTACCTGTGCCGCCGCACCGGCATCGCTTACTTAACTTTCCGGTGCCATGGCAGCGGGAACATAACGTTTGATCAGAGTCAGTTACATCGCGCTTTACCTCAAAGTCAGATGGTGACTGTCTCAGGTCTTTTGCCCATTGTGGCAATCGCATTGTGTAATGGCTTTTAGTCACGGTTTTAGTGGTTGTAAGCAACCCTTTACCACTACATTTTGGGCATGCCACGCTATCAGCTGCTGATGAGGAATAATCGTTATAGGCAAACCGGGCAAGGATACGCATGCAGAGGGGAAACTTTTTCCCTGATGCTTTGCGAATCGCCATGGGCGCATGCTCTTTAGCGTACTCCGTTAGCCAAGATATTGACGCCTCCCTGTCCTGGCTGCTGATACCAGCTTTACCCAGGAACATAGCCAGCCCGATGCCCGCATCAGTCTGAGTCATCCCCAGTGCAGCCATTACATCAGTCACAGTAAGTTGTTCACTTGCTGTCGCTCTGCTGGTATCTGAGATGTGCATGCCTTTAGGCGCAAAAAACTTTAAAACATTATCCAGATTCATACGGTCTCCATACTTCTTAAGCTGTCGCAATTACGCCGATCGCCAGCGCCCGATCCATAAAACGCAGTAGCAACTCAAGCTGCGTACCATGCTTCTGCTCGAATGCCGGTACATCGGCGTGTAGCTCATCGTGGCACTCTCTGCACAGAGGAATCACGAAGAGGTCATGGGCTTTTGTTGCTGTACCACCCATACCGTGCCCTACGATATGGTGCGGATCATCTGCTGGCCGTCGGCAACACTCACAGGGTTGTGTTTTAACCCAGCGGGTGTACGTCTCATTTACCCAGCGGCGACGTTTGGGCCTGAGCATGAAAGACTCTGGCGATTCCGGATCAACAGAGAGCGTGAGGATCTTCTTCGCCTTCTCCTGCACGAGGCTGGCTGCTGACACGGAAGGCACAATGTCGCTTTCCCTCATAACAGAGCGGATCTTCTCATCCGGAAGGCGTAGCCCCTTATGCGCAACGCTTTCCGGTATAACATCAGCCAGGTCGTTCCTGACCAGCCACCAGCACAATTCCGGCAACGTCAGAACATGCGACTCGGGAAAACCAGAATCGCGACGAATAACTTCCAGAATCCAGGATACCAGGTTTCCTGCCGCTATACCTGCAAGCTGTTCTGTATGCTGCCCGGACAAAGTGTGATCGCAATGCCAGCACAGACGAATACTTCCTGGCTCGTGCCGCATTGTTGTGAAGTTCTTGTCGTGCCACGATGAATGGAGCCACTGGCATTCAAACCGAGAACTCAGCCACTGCTCAAGGGAAGGAAGCCCGCCGGCACGCTGAATAACCCGTTCATTCTCGAATACCTGCCGCATTACAGGATCATCAGCCAGCGGCTGAATGGCTGCCGGAACAGCCCCGGTACTGAATGACGCCATTTCTTCTGGTTCAGGCTCGAGCAGAACGCGACCGCGCATGAAGAGATGCATCAGTTCCGCGCCGGGCCGAAACAACACAATCCCCATACGATGTGCTACTTCAGGAGTTAACAAAGCCCTCACGCCGCCTGTCCCCCTGCAATATGTTCAGCCCACAAACCACCAATCCAGCGTACCCCCTTGGCAGTGAAACGCGTCTGGCTGAAGGCGTGATTGGATGTACTCGATGTTCCCGTCTTAACTTCAAATCTCCCCGAGGAAATATGCTGCGCCATGGGGGTAAGTGTGCCGCCGAGGCGATACAGGATATTGCGTTCAATAAGGAACAGGCGGAACTCAGTTTCTTTTGCGTTAAGCAATTTGGCTACCTGCCGGAATGACATGGAGCCTTTTGCAGAGCAATAACGATCAACAAACTCCACTTTTGGCGCCGCGGCTGCCAGTTGGATGGTCAGTTGCTCTTTCTGCTCGGCTAAATCAGCAGCCAGGCGAAGCGCTTCCGGCAATGAGCGGGGAACACTGACACTCTGCCCTTCTTCCAGTTCCTGCCAGCGATCGACGACCGCGGCGGTAAATTCAGGAGACAATCTGGCAACAATCACCAGAGAGTCGCGTTTGTTAAAACGATACTCCTGGTACACATTACCGTTATGCTCAAAATCGAACTGCGCCAACGGCGCGGTTAAAATTCCCGCAGCAACAAGACGCTCAGCCGAGCGTTTCACGTCACTGTGTTTACTTTGAACCAGATCCGCAATATCACGGCTGGACATTGTTACTACACCATTCACGATTAACTGGCTCATACTTTTCTCCATATCAGGCGGCTGCACCCGCCGGTTCATATCTGCTGATCGTTATCTCTACCCGACCTTTCGGCACAACGGGTCCCCATTCCACCAGCATGCGCTTAATCTGGCTGTCGTCTTCCCAGACACCCGCATGCGTCAGCGCGTCAAACAGGGCTTTGTTGTAATTATCGATATCCCGACGGCGCGCATCCGGCGGGTACAGAGTGATTTCTACCGCTGCCAGTTCAGTCGATGGCTTCGGGAGACGTCGTAATTGCTCAATGATCGCCACGCAGGCAGCGCTCTGGTATTTACGACCATCAGCGCTAATGAGGTGACGACCGGCCAGCGGCCCCTTGTTAGGGGCGCGCCAGTAAGTGTTCACGCTCGGAGGGAACGGGAGCACAAGTTTCATGCCACCTCCTGCTGTTGCACTGCACACAGTTCCGGAAGATTTGCCTCCACCAGCGCCCTGGCGAATGGTGGTGGTACCGCATTACCGCAGCGGGCTACCTGCTTATCTTTTGCATAGCGATTTCCACGGTAGTCCTGATCAATAACGTAACCATCCGGGAAGCNGGTACCGCATTACCGCAGCGGGCTACCTGCTTATCTTTTGCATAGCGATTTCCACGGTAGTCCTGATCAATAACGTAACCATCCGGGAAGCCCTGCGCTTTGTAGAGTTCATGCGGCTGCAACATGCGCATTCCGATATCAACGATCTGGTATTTAACCCCATCGATCGTTACCAGCCATTCATCGTCACTTTCCCCGCAATACGTCTCGAGAAATGTGCGTACCTCACCCACGTGCTGGCCGCCAGCAGTGATTGTTGGCATTGGCACATCAAGGCGTTGCCCGTCGCGGCATGTTCCACGCAGTTTCACCAGATGAGAGGCAACTACCGCATGATGGTCAACGGTGGTCACTGAGTGCGCTGGTTCATCCATACTGACACCCGGCCCCGTATAGTTACCGCCGTAGTGTTTCGCCAGGAACGCGCTCACCGTCGCAAATTTATTTCCGCCTGCAGTAACGGTCCCCAGCGGGTTATCCAGTCGCAGCACACGCGGTTCTTGTCCTGGTCGTTCGCCATAACCCATCTGAATCAGCGTAGGCGTTACCAGTTGAGATTTACCGCCACCACCAGCGGTGATGGTTGCGCTCGGTTCGTCTGCACGGTGGCCGACGCTGGCCCCAAACTGGCGGGCTATCACTGGCGCAACAAGACAGGCTCGGGATTGCTTCAGAATGGTATGAGCAGGTTTATTCAGCGGGCGCGGTTTAGCCTGGTATTCACTACCACCATTACCCGCCAGGAATGGTGTCAATGCAGCCTCAACAATCCCGAGTGCATGCCCGTTCCCGCCCGGGCGTTTTGACGTGCCAGCGGTTACCGTCGGAACAGGTTCGGTAACGGGCTGCCCGGTTGCGCCAGTGCGGAATTTTGTAAGGTGTGGAACTGCTAACGCGTAGCCGAGTTTTTTAGTAATGGTCTGTAATGGCTCATTCAGCGACTGTCCGCGAAAAGCGTCATACGCATTTTTTGAGCTCGTGTGGTTGCACTTCACGATAAACGGCGACGCACTTTCGATAACAAAGCGCTGTATGCCGCGCGCGATCCGCTTCAAAGTGTTCTCCGCCAGCGGTTTTTTGCGGTCGAAGATGGACAGGGCCGGAACATTCCAGTCGATACATTCCGCCGCGGTACGCCATGGCATCAGCCTGCCGCTCTGCACCTCCAGAGACTTGGGATCCCCATGGGTTACAACAGGCCACTGAATAGGGCAACCATCGCAGCGCATAACCATGAAGAAGCGTTTGCGGATCGTCGGCGCGCCGTAATCACACGCGCGCAGTTCGCGATAATCAACATCATATCCAAGCCCTTCCACCAGCTGTTTGGCCTGCGTGCTGCCAGGATCAATAGCAAGAAATTCGCAGACCTCTGCCAGTGCCGGGTGATCGGCAGGAATGCCAGTGGAAAGCATGCCGACAAAAGCATTGAATGTTTCGCCAGTGCGGGCAGGGTCTGGACGCATTTCATCGGCCAGCAGCGGTCCCCACGTTTTAAACTCTTCCACGTTCTCCAGCATCATCACGCGCGGTCGTTTCGCCAGTGCCCAACGCAGAACAATCCAGGCAAGACCGCGTATCTCTTTTTTCACTGGCTTCGCGCCTTTTGCCTTCGAGAAGTGTCGG
>NZ_KZ559427.1:0-3726 GCF_002850715.1 Citrobacter sp. L55
CTTCTGGAACCGTGTCTGTCCTCACTGAACACGCTGGGGACATGCTGCATCAGTTCCTCACGGGTTAACGGACGGTCACGGCGGATCTGGTTAATTCGGCCAAAGCGGCTGGCTAAGCGCATGGAAATTTCCTTTCTGAGAAACAAAAGAAAACGCCCCGCTCGGATGAGCAGGGCGTCGGTGGTGTGTAATACCTGTGTTGTGACAGTCGTCAGGACGGGTTCGTCTGTTCTGCCCCGGCCGGAGCAGGTTCATTCGATGTTGCGGGAGTGCCGTGAATAATCTGGTGCTTCACCAGCGCCTTCTGCATGTCATTGATGCAGTACGTGATGTAGAAGACGTTAAACAGAACGGTATAAAAGGCGTTTATCTTCAGGTCAAAGCGAAACGTGTTCAGCGCATAGTGACGCAGCGCGGTTCTGGCCTTAAAGGCCCAGACCACATACATCACTCCGCTGGCCACTGAGAGCAGCCCGCTGATGGCCAGCAGGATATCGCCGGTTGAGTCATAGCCGTACGGGTCAGGCGCTGCCATAGCACCCAGCTGGCGGCTGAGCCCGAAGCAGATGGTCAGCCAGATAATAAACAGATTGCCGTATAGCGCGTAGCCCGTGGTGTCGCTGATGATATCCTGCTTTTTGTAGAGCCAGAGCAGGGGCCAGACGCCACAGGTGGCCATGCTGAGCAGGACAAAATGCAGCGTACGGGTATTCAGCCGTTGGCTGAGAGTATTAATTGTTATATCCGTCATAAACTAAGTTCCTGTATTAAACGAGTGAGGAGTGAGGGAAGTGTTTCCGGGAATTAACCGGCGGTATTTTCACAGTCACTGATATTTTTAAGTTCCTGCTGCGTATTTCTGATCCCCGGATGAAAACTGCCGGCTTTCCTGTCATTCACATACACATCAAAATGTGCAGCCTGTCCCAGGACCGTAATAAACTGCGACCAGGCATTGTCCGCATTACGCCATCCCAGAGACGAAGGGAGCGGGAATTGTCGATCGTTTATTACCAGCGTGATGGCGGTATGGTCGTCATGTGAGTCCGCCCCGGAACCATCGGGAAAGGTGAGCATGACGTGATGCTGCAGGATGTTCTGCTCATCGGGGTTGCCTGTGCAGTTAAGGTTAAACATGACATTTTCGGAACTGGTGATGATGTATTCGGTCACTCCCATGCCGAAGCCGCTGGTCCACATATTGGGGATGGCGTGTGCGACGCCAGTGAATGCCAGTGTTGTCACCAGCAGAACGGCAGATAGTTTGCGCATGAACTTTTCCTTAAATTATCGAAGAGGCGGGCAACTATTGATGAACCCGTTGTGGGCGTTACATAAGCTGTTTGCCAACTGTCATCAGGCCGGCCAGCCAGCCGATGCACTGAGGGCCAGCAAGCCAGAACAGTCGGGCTTTTAAAAGGCCGCCCATTCCACCGGTGGTATAGACGCTGTCCGGCATCAGCCACAGGCGCAGGAACGCGCCGACCGTCATACCGGCACCGGGGCCGAGCGTCATCCAGAACAGATACCCCATTCCCTGTCCGAAACTGCGGATTTCGCCCGTATTCCCGAAGACGTTAAACAGGACGACCACAAGCGCGATGCCGAATGCAATCGCGAAATATTTAATAACTAGCGTCATTCTTTTCAGTCCTTATGTTCTGCACTGCTGAGCGGCGCTCAGCATGTTGTCCATAAAACGCGGCGGTACATAGCCGTACTGCCGGTTCATTTTCTCCAGTTCTCCGTGGGTATATTTCGTCTTCAGCTCATCCCATATACAGCCGCAGACTGCAGTAGTGCCTCCACCGGACTTGCAACCCCGGATGAACTCTTGTTCGTTTTTGTCACCACAGCCACTCAGGGCCTGCGCTGCCAGCAGCGTGACGACCAGTAACGCGCCCCGGGGTGCCATTGTCATTTTTAATTGCCTGTTAATCATTGTGTGAATAATCCATCCGTTAAAACGCCTCTGCTCAGAGGCTGTCCGATTGCGCCACGCCTTCCTGTGCAAGTGCATGGCTGATATTGTTCACCACCGTATCCGGGTCGAACCGGATTTCCGCCAGATGCTTACCCGCCTCAGGTGTTCCCTGGTAAACGTCCAGGGACGCGAACGGTGTGCCTTCATCGTTTGTCCCGGCAGATACCTGGTATGAGGTATCGCCGTTCCGGACGGTGAATTCCTGCAGACTGATTACCTGATTGTTCTGGTATGCGTACGCGGTGGTGTGTACCGGTACGGTAATGTCCATTTCCTTATGTTCTGCGCCGGTCCTGCCGAATGAATACGATACCGACGGGGTGATGATGCAAATCTCGACCTCTTTTTTGTGGTTAGCGGTCTGTGCATAGAAGACGGGCTTGTCGCAGCGCTGATGATGTGCCTGTATAAGAGCATCGGGCGTAGCGGCATTTGCGGCCGACAGCGATGCCAGCATCATTCCTGCGCTCAGCAGCAGGGCCTTACCGTGTTTCATGTTTTAACTCCTTTTGGTCTGGTCTGAGGTTCGGGAGAATGCTCCCGGAAGGTGTGAATGACGTTGCTGATAAAGTGAAAATGCGGAAGGGCATTGATAAAATCCGCGTCCACAATGAGCGCGCTGGTCTCACTGCGTCGGTGAAAAGAGCGTTCAGACAGGGAGACCGATGTTACTTCTTCAACCCTGAATACCCGTATCGCACCATACTGGCTGGCCACCAGATACCAGTATGCATGTGAGAAAATCAGCCGGTAGGGCTCAAGGTGGTCGTGACGAATACCCTTTACCAGCAGGCTGACCATCCGGTGGTGGTAAATGCCTTCAGCAAGCCGCTGAAAGCAGTCCGGGAGGATCCCCGCTGGCTGCTGTACATGACCTATCAGACAGGGCGATGTGCCGTTTTCATCCATCAGCAGCTGCATCAGCTGACGGCTCTGTGAGGGAATGAGACGGGCTATTCCGGTGTTGCGGGCAAACGCCAGCGCACCCGGGGTATGATCGCGCATCGGGTTCGTTCTTAAACGCCAGAAGCCATTATCGCCAGTCAGATCCAGATGCAGCAGACGCTGAGAGAAATCCCGGCGCAGGGTGCGTTCAGATACGCCAAATTCACCGGACAGCGCTTTCAGTGAAAGGGATTCACCGGCAAGAAGCCGGCTGATAATAACTGACAGCCTGAGTGCCAGCCTGTCGTGTCGGTGCGCAGGATCCGTGGCGCGCATATGCCCTCCGTGAATGAAAAATACTGACATATCTCATGCGGTTATTATGCAGGACGGGGTGGACAGGCTATGACCAGCGATGAGAGCGTGCGGCAGAAAAAATGAAATATTTTTACCACGGTAACTGACTGAATTTACGCTGATAATTCCACATTGTTCAGTGGGTGAACTGCAGGTGGTCATACCCTGTCATCAGGCAGGTCAGCAGGATGCGTGGTCAGGGCGGAAGGTGGCTGCAGCATTGCATTTTATTAATCTCGCCCTCAGTAAACGCAGTAAGATGCGAAACAGAACGATGAGGGCACAGTGGAGACTGTGGATCTCTTTCTCCGGCCAGCCTGCGCGCCGGCAGTAATCCAGGATCCTGGTTACTGTCTGTCTTCGGATATAGCGCAGCAGCATGCGTAACAGAGGCCATGTCAGCTTCCTGAGTATCATTTCCACCTCCTCAAAAAAACCAGTGCCACAGTGCGGAAGCGGCATTCACAATGCCATCGCGGATTGTTCCCAGCCCTTCCCGG
>NZ_KZ559427.1:3749-26199 GCF_002850715.1 Citrobacter sp. L55
GACTAAACACGCCGCTGCTGGCCTCCGGGGGCAGGGCGAATATCATTGTTTCGACCAGACGGGCCAGGTTGTAGCCGGTTTTTGCCGACACTGCATGCACCGGATAAGGACAGGAGAACTGCCGCGAGATGGATGCGCTCCGGGCAGTCAGTGTCAGTAGCTGGCCGGTGGAGGGCTGGCATGCATCCCTGTCCCATTCCAGCGAGGGTTCTGCCTTGTCGGCCTGGTTAATGACGAAGACAATGCTGCCTGATGAGACACCGCATTTGAGCAGGAACCGGTGAAATGCCTCATCAGTAGCACAGGCCCGGTCATCCGCCTTCATCACCCAGAGGATAAGATCCAGCGTCGGTAACTGCTCTTTATACAACTGCCGGTATTCACGGTCATAGTCCAGNATGCTGCCTGATGAGACACCGCATTTGAGCAGGAACCGGTGAAATGCCTCATCAGTAGCACAGGCCCGGTCATCCGCCTTCATCACCCAGAGGATAAGATCCAGCGTCGGTAACTGCTCTTTATACAACTGCCGGTATTCACGGTCATAGTCCAGGGTTTCACCTGCACCGGGCAAATCGACCAGCGTCATGCGGCGCCCGCCGATATCGAGCGAGAAGCGAAGCGGTTCACGGGTACAGCCCTGCACATCGCTGACCGGGCTGAGGGGCTGCTGAAAGAGCGCGTTACAGAGCGAACTTTTGCCACTTCCTGTTTTACCCATAATGCCAATCACTGGCTCATAATGGATATGCTGCCGGATGCGGTTCAGTATTGTGCGGGAGAGTGTTTCGGGCAGGATAGACAGCTGTTGCTTCAGGGCATCAAGGCCCTGTTCAGTTTTATCGGACACATTAACCTCCGTGAGTGGAATAATAAAATGGCAGCATTTCTGCTGCCGTTCTCACACAGGTAATATAGGTCTGAAATTTTTTTGAATGTANTGCTGCCGGATGCGGTTCAGTATTGTGCGGGAGAGTGTTTCGGGCAGGATAGACAGCTGTTGCTTCAGGGCATCAAGGCCCTGTTCAGTTTTATCGGACACATTAACCTCCGTGAGTGGAATAATAAAATGGCAGCATTTCTGCTGCCGTTCTCACACAGGTAATATAGGTCTGAAATTTTTTTGAATGTAATTTCTGGTCTGTATGATTGAGACTTTCATTCACTTCTGTAGTCAGGGAGAAAATTTATTCACCACCGCAGGTTTTCCGGTAATGTTCATTAATCAANCCTCCGTGAGTGGAATAATAAAATGGCAGCATTTCTGCTGCCGTTCTCACACAGGTAATATAGGTCTGAAATTTTTTTGAATGTAATTTCTGGTCTGTATGATTGAGACTTTCATTCACTTCTGTAGTCAGGGAGAAAATTTATTCACCACCGCAGGTTTTCCGGTAATGTTCATTAATCAAAATTTCCAGCATATCGCTGATACGAACCCCGCTACGATCAGCCATAAAGTCGAGTCGCGTTTTGGTTTCGTTCTTAAGATATGTGTTCAGCGCTTTTTTATCAGTACGGGACTGGCGCAATTTTTGCTGGTTCCAGGCTTTATTCAGATTCAGCAGGAATAAACGCTTTGTATCCGGAGCATCATCCCATAAATCGATCGCGGCACGCAGGGCTAAATTGCGCTCAGAATGACTCAGAGGAGTAAACCAGGTACTCAATCCCGGAGATGAAAGCATAAATGAAAGCCCGCCGGTGGGTACATTTCTTTCTTCCTGTAGTGATTTAAGGCTATTCCATGCCCACTGTACCGCCTCTTCTTCATCAGGTAACCATTTCAGCGGGACGGGTTTGCTGTAAATATTTTTCCACTGGTCTTTGAGCCTGTCCATTACCTGGCTCTTGAGGTGATTAACCGGTGGGGCAGGAATAATAATCCAGTCAAAGAAATTGAAGAGCAACTGCATTCTTTCCCGGTGACTTGTCGGGGATTTATTGAGCTGAAGGAACTGATACCAGTTCTGATCGTAACGTGCATCTCTTGATGAAGAAATCCCAAGCGTCAAATCTCCTACGGTATAAAGATAACCCCATAACCAGAAAGCGGCCCGTTCATCGCGTTCAAGCCAGTCAAAACGGTCAGCCGGTAAAATATTCTCGTTGCAGGCGGTATTTATTTCTTCCAGAAGTCTGTCCTGCTGTTCTTTATCAGGGTAGTGCTGATTGATGAGTTGATTGGCGACCTGATGGCAGCTGTCTGCATCCTGACGGTTTACGCCATTTGTTCTGATGTTTTTATTAATACCCAGCCAGTCAAGACAGAAATTACAGATTCGGCTGTCGCGGGTCTTTATCGGTGTTTTCCTGCCATCATTATAATTTATTGCCATTATCAGTATCTCATAAACTAAACTACACAGTAGTGGTTGGTGTGGTGATTATCGTAGAAATACAGTAGCATGATGATGGTTTTATCGTCACTAAAAAATGCATCTGGTAGTCATCGTGAAGTGATATGCTGGTTTGATGTGGGTTGGTTAAAGGTTTTACTACGGTATTATCATCGTTATTTTTAATGTTTTTACTCTTTCCTGTCTCTGTTTTTCTGCCTTTTTCATGCTTGCATAGCTCTCTGCAAGCTCATCTTATCCTCTTATTCGTCTTCCTGCACGCTATCGTCTTCACCTCCATCAGTGATGTCTGTTTTTACTCAGGACGTATTGACGGCATCACACAGGGTTCACCCTTCGTATTTATAATTTGTGGTTCAGTAGCAGGAGTAAGGGCTTCTTTGGAGAAGGGTATTAACAGGTTGAGGTCATGTGATGTCTCGGTTTTTTTATTCTTCTTGCTGAAGAGATAATTCCAGAGTGAATATGTATGGCTTTTATCGCGTATAACGCTGGCCTGATGCAGCCTGCTCTGGTATTGCAGTTATGTCTGATATGTTGGATTGGTATTAATATATTAAAGAAGGGGCTATCTTTATGGGTAACTAACAATTAAGACAAGAGTATTGTTCAGAAGGATGAATGACAGTCTGGGAGAGTATAACCTGAATGGAGGTATTACAGTTAAAAAGGTAGTTATCGATGATATCAACCGACAGGTGAGGTTGCTTGTCGGATAGTACCTGAATTCAGCTATTTCTATTTATCAGGTATCAGATATCAGGAAGGGATAGTTATTTTGAAATAATGCTATGTAAACGAGAGGATAGGTTGGGTATTAAATTTAGTGATATTGTTGCTGGTGTATAAACCTTCAGGGAAGGGGGCGATAGATAATATTGCAGGGGGTAGCCTGAGCGTAAGGCAGTGTTTTTCGAAGTGTAAATACATAGTGATCGCTATGGTTTTAGTCTGTCTGCTTAGCGTGTTATTACGAGAACTGGCTATGACAAGTCATGCAATAATCAATTCAGTTAAAAGGATTGTGTTAACCCGCTGGATAGGTACCGGAGTATTGATTACATCAACGATACCATAATCCAGGACTGTAGTCTGTGTCGGGAGTCATAACCCATGCATATACCGTAGACCAGATGACGAAGTCGAAGGTTGCTTATTGCTACCATTAAAGCTGCCTATGCATGGGGTACGATTAACACATTAGCGGGAATTATTTGATAAGCGGTAGCGTTATAATCCCTGGATATCACAGAGGCTTTCTGTAATCCCCTGTAATCGCATAAAAGCTAACGCTAACAGAAATCTGTGAATGGCTTGGGTATATTGAACCTGACGCGTTACAGCGCGTTTTAGATGATGATATAAACCGCTGTTGGCTGACCAGAACGTTAATATCCGTTTCTGCATTGTTATCGGCAGGTTGGGTAATGTCCGGGCGTTTAATCAAACGGGGGAAGACGTTACCGGTTAATCATTTTTCATGCCGGGAGGCACACCGTTTGTCCCGGGGAGGGATCTGGGTGATGCAGTGTGCTCTCCGGGTTATTGTTGGCAGCCAGTCCTGGAACAGAAAGCGCTATCTGGATTTTTCGGCATCACTGAAGCATATCACGTATCCTCCGCATCCAGCCGACAACTTCACCCTCAGGATCGCGTTCGTGTATACGGGCAGCATTCATCAACGGGAACGCCCGTTCTGCCAGTCGGGCTTTGGCGGCGTTATCCTTCATCACACCGTCAAAGCGTTGTGCCAGTGAATAGGCTTCTGCAAACACTTTAGGGGTAGCTTTACCGCCGACAGGATGGTCGGTGACGTCGATCATCACACCAAAAGCTTCGTGAATGGCATCGGGATGAAGATAACTTTCGACTTCATGTTTCAGCGTCTGTGCTGCCCAGCATCCGTTGGCACGTGCATTAACGGCATTGACTGCTTCGGCATAAGCAGGAACATCACGATCGTAGATATGAATTTCCCTGCGGTTCAGGGCACGTAGATAATTTTCATTGACCCAGTGCTTGAGCGTTCCCCCACCCAGTACGATAAACGCCACACGTTCATCACTCTCCAGATCTGGAAGGGTGTTGTCTTCTGCGTGCAACGCTTTACTGAGAGCCTTAAAGGCGGCGACATCGGTTGGTCCTTCGACACAGAACAGCAGTCTGACCCGGTTGTCTGGTGTGACGCCCAGTGTATCGGTAACGATGCCGAAAACATCAGCACCAGCCTGAATGGTCGGTTGCCCGGTAGCGGCATCACGGGAAACAAAGCGAATGCTTTCACCCGGCAGCTCTGCAGCAAAGCCCGGACTGTGTGTGGTAAGGATAACCTGGCAACCAGCTTCGAGGGACAGGGATTTAAATGACTCAATCAGGATCCGCTGGTAATTAGGATGCTGTGAGGTTTCGGGCTCTTCAATGGCGTAGATGATACTGCGACGATTACTGGATTTCAGGCGTCGTTCCGCTTCAGCCTTAAAAAAGCTCACCAGCACCAGGCGACGGACACCACTGCCACGCTTATTCAGCGGAATCCCTCCGTCAGTATTGAGACCAACGGAGAACAGCCCCTGCCATTTTGCCGGTGTGGGAGGGGTAAATTCAGGTGTAAGCTCGCGTGCAAGACCCGGCTCAATGGTCTTCAGCGCTTCATGTGTGTTTCGGGCAATCTCTTCAGCTTTTTGCTGGACCTTCAACTGGATCCTGGCGATGTCGTCCTGGACTTCTGCCAGTGCAGCCGTGATGGCGGCTTTCATCGGACTTTGTACTTCATCGTCGGAATCCCGGCTACTTCTGTCGCTCTGGAAGAGTGCGAACATGGGCAACCAGCTCTCGATTTGCTCCCAGATACGCTTTGTGTCCTCTTTGGCTTTACTGACGGGAAGCTGTGTTTCCGTCAGTTGAAGATCTGCTGAGGCGGCCCATATGGCTTTTCGCATCCCGGGATTCCCCTTAAGCGAAACATTGAGCCCCAGTTCTTTCACCCTGGCCTGAAGTTCTTTTTCCTTCAGTTCCAGAAGGTTCTCAAAACCAGCAGCCGTGGGATGGTTTGCAATGACAAAAATCTCGGCAGTCGGCTTTTTGTTACTGCAGTTAAAGATCTTACGGATTTTCAGTGAGCCGTTTCCCGTCAGCAGAAACTCTTCCTTGAGGGTAGTTTCCGCGCCAGAGTCGAGCGTGAGGGAAGGGGGAAGCTCGATAAATTCGCAGGTGATCTCCACATTGTCCTGCCGGCTGTGAATACAGGCATCGCCCTTTTCGATAGATACCACACTGTTGTTGAAGAAGATCTCCAGTGCTTCAAGGATTGTCGATTTGCCAATGTCGTTGCGTCCGACAAAGGTTGTCAGGTCATCAAATTCAACGCTTACTTCTTGTGCATAACAGCGAAAATTTTTAACTGCCACACTTTTCAGTCGCATGTCTTTTCCCTTTTGATGAAACCGCTCAGTTGAACTGCCCGTTATTCTACCGGGCAGGTGAACATTTTTATTGACGGCTGTTTGATTTATCTCCTGATGTAAGCGCACAGCACCGCGAAGGGTGACGATATTTTCATGTGGCACACGGCAATCCGCTCCGGCATTGCGATGGCAGGCTTCCCGAAAAGTTTTTTTTAACGACACCGGTAATGGTTATGAACGATAACCCACCGGAGTCCATTTTGATGAGTTACACATACGACCCTTACTGGCAGCAACGCATCGCCGATACCTTCAGTTGTGCACTTAACGCTTACACCCGCTTACTGGCCCTGCGTGTTGACCTCCGTCTGCCGGATACGCCAGCGGCCACCGATGCGGCCGTTATCTCCCGCTTCACCGATGCCCTGAAAGCCCGCATTGCTGCCCTTCAGGAGCGTCAACGTCGCGAGGGAAAACGCGTCTGGCCGACCACGCTACGTTTTGTCTGGGCGCGGGAGTTTGGTGAAATCAAAGGGAAGAAGCATTACCACGCGGTGCTGTTGCTGAACCGCGATACGTGGTGCGGGCCGGGGGATTACCAGGACCCGGATTCGCTTGCAGGTATGATTAAACAGGCGTGGTGCAGTGCCCTGAAGGTGGATGCACAGGCGCATGCCGTTCTGGCCCGCTTCCCTAAGAGCCCGGTGTCCTGGCTGACGCGTGGTAATACCACAGAGCTTCAACAGGCGCTGGCGCAGGCCGCTTATCTTGCCAAACGCGAAACCAAAGTCACCGGTGATGGTGAACGTAATTTCGGTTGCAGCCGCGGCTGAGTCAGACATACCTCGATTTACCAGGCCTGATGGTATGGGCCTGGTAATTTTTTACAACGTTCCCCTATCCTCTGAGGCGAACCGGTAACCCCATAATTCAACCACCACCGGACGTCTCCCGACAGCCATATCCTCAGAGGGAGAAAAATACCATGACCACGACGAATTCGNCCTCGATTTACCAGGCCTGATGGTATGGGCCTGGTAATTTTTTACAACGTTCCCCTATCCTCTGAGGCGAACCGGTAACCCCATAATTCAACCACCACCGGACGTCTCCCGACAGCCATATCCTCAGAGGGAGAAAAATACCATGACCACGACGAATTCGAACATTAATGCCAGTCCTGACACACTGCTTTCAGCTCAGGACCCGCTAATCGACATGACCTTTATCACCACGTACACCGGTATGACGGACAAGTGGTTCTATAAACTGATTGGCGACGGCCTGTTTCCTAAACCCATCAAGCTGGGCCGCAGCTCCCGCTGGCGCAGAAGCGAGGTGGAAACCTGGATGCAGCAGCGTATTGCAGATTCCCGTGGCGCCTGAGCAGACGAGGTCTCCTGATGGAAAAACAACGCCGTACTAAACCACAGAACATCCCTGCACGCTGGAAGTGTCCCCGTTGCCGGCGACAGTATTGCGGTGCCAGACCCTGCCCCGTTTGTTTTCGCACTTCTGTAGCGCCTGCACAACTGTAACCCCGGCGGCCCGCAGAGACTGAATACCACGAATCATCTTTCGCTAACGCATAACTGACCCGCCATTCACACTGCCATGCTGCCCATACCGGGGCGGCTTACGCCTGCGTGTCGTCTGGCGGTAAGGAGTTCCACGATGTATGCCAAATCTTTCATAGCCCTTGACGGTAATGGTTGTCTCACCGGAGCCAGAACAGCACAACGGTATCCGTATGACCGCTACACCTGCCACCTGTGCGGTAGTGCGCTGCGATACCATCCTGAATACAACACTGAGCGACCTTACTTTGAACACCAAATTGACATGCTGACGGATAACGGGCGACAGCATTGTCCATATGTCAGACCAGAGCCTGAGGAGGCCCGTCATAACCGGCAACTTAAATCTTATGTACCGCATGCCCGCCCGCTGGTTTACCAGGATGACTGGTACTGTAGTGGCTGCGACAGCAATTACCATGGCGAGCGCTACTGCCTGAGCTGCCGGACCGGTGAGTTCAGCAGGACACTCTCTGATGCTGAAATCCACACTGCAGAGGTAACGGCATGCGCGTACTGAAATGTTACCTTGCAAATGACCGCGAAGGTCACTTTGTGACGGCCGGTGAGGCCATGAGCGCACCGGGGCAAATATGGAGTTGTGCTTCCTGTGGTTGTCGTCTGGTGCTGCATGCCGGCACTTTCAGCGACCCGGCGTGGTTTGAACACGATACGCAGAGCGTGGCCCGGGATGTGCTGATGAACTGTGCTCATCTTGACCCGGAAGTGAAAGCTGAGGCCCGGCACAGGAAGCTGCGCAATATGCTCAACGGACTGGATGCAACGGTGATGACGCTGTCCTGGTACTGTGTGTGGTGCGGTGACCATTATCAGGGCGTGAAGCACTGTTACCGGTGCCAGACCGGTATCTACAGCATCGAAGANCCATTATCAGGGCGTGAAGCACTGTTACCGGTGCCAGACCGGTATCTACAGCATCGAAGAGGCTAACTGGCAGATAAATTATATCTGCAGTTCCGGATAGTCCCCCCATCCTTATGAACCCGATACCGCCGTAGAGGCGGTGTTCTCCCTGATTTAACCCAAAGAGAGTTTGCATTGTGAATCATTCTTACACACGGGCGTCCGATGCTGTCAGCGCGGATGCCTTCAGTACGCGAGCATTTCTGCAACAGGCTGTTGACCATTACCCGCGACTGGCGGCATTCAGCTTAACGCTGAAATTGCCGTATTGTGAAGCCATGAGCGAATACCGGTCATTGATTCTGCGNATTGTGAATCATTCTTACACACGGGCGTCCGATGCTGTCAGCGCGGATGCCTTCAGTACGCGAGCATTTCTGCAACAGGCTGTTGACCATTACCCGCGACTGGCGGCATTCAGCTTAACGCTGAAATTGCCGTATTGTGAAGCCATGAGCGAATACCGGTCATTGATTCTGCGTTTTCACACCGAAGTCTGGCAGCGGACCGGCGAATATTCGCGCCAGTGCCAGCAGGCACGCCGTCCTTCACCTCCCACAGTACTGCGCTGGATGTGGGAGTCTGTCAGTGCGCCAGAGTGTAAAATGGTGCTGTTGATGAATCTTGATACGCTNTTTCACACCGAAGTCTGGCAGCGGACCGGCGAATATTCGCGCCAGTGCCAGCAGGCACGCCGTCCTTCACCTCCCACAGTACTGCGCTGGATGTGGGAGTCTGTCAGTGCGCCAGAGTGTAAAATGGTGCTGTTGATGAATCTTGATACGCTGGGAGTCTGGCGAGATGAGGTCGTGCAGCAGGAGATGAGCGGGGTACTCAGAGAGGCATGGTGCACGGTGACGGGTACTGATAGCAACGTCACCCGTATGGCGTCTTTCATTATCAGTCGCACAGGACGGTGTTCATTTTCACAGCCATTCAGTCAGTTACAAGCCCGGGTGAATGAAATGGTATCTCCCGTGATGACAGCCAGAACGGGTGTGGTTTGTCCGTGAAGGTAATTGTGTCTGTAAGCAAAGAAGATGGCAGTTAATTCAGGTCTGAAAATACGCACCTTATCCCGGTCTTCCCCGATCTCTGCTGCGCCGATATAATTTTTGAATGAAAAAAACTCACGATACCTTACCCCCGGAACAAACGTAAGCGTCCAGCGAGAACCGTATTGACGGGGATGTGTTATTCAGTTGGCAGTGCTACGCGCCAGGGGAGCAGTTCATTCACCAGATTGATCGGCCAGTCTGCTATAACGTTAAGCACATAACGGAGGTAGCTTTCTGGATCCACGCCGTTCAGTTTGCACGTCCCGATCAGACTGTACAGCAACGCTCCTCGCTCTCCTCCGTGGTCTGAGCCGAAGAACAGCCAGTTCTTTCTCCCCAGACTGACCATCCGCAGCGCATTTTCAGCGATATTATTGTCCGCCTCAGCCCAGCCATCATCTGCATAGTACGTCAGTGCCGGCCACTGGTTCAGTGCATACGTGAACGCTTTCGCCAGTTCTGAGTGTCGCGACAGGGTTTTCATCTTTTCACGTAGCCAGCTTTCCAGGGATTTCTGCAGCGGTTTCGTTTTCAACTGACGTTCGGCAAGGCGCTGTTCCGCCGGCATTCCCCTTATTTCCGCCTCGATGGCATACAACTCGCCGATACGCTTCAGGGCTTCATCCGTCAGGGCCGACGGCGTGCGGACGTGCACATCGTGGATTTTACGGCGGGCATGAGCCCAGCAGGCGGCTTCCGTTATCCGGCCATCCCGGAACAGCTCGTTGAACCCGGCATACGCATCCGCCTGCAGCACACCGCTGAAGCCGGCAAGATGGGTCTGCGGATGGATGCCTTTTCTGTCGGGACTGTAGGCGAACCACACTGCCGGCGCGACTGCTGACCCGGCGTTGCGGTCATCGCGAACATACGTCCACAACCGCCCGGTCTTCGTCTTCTTATTACCCGGCAACAGCACCTGGACGGGGGTATCATCGGCATGGAGTTTACCGTCGGTCAGGACATAGTCCTGAAGCGCCTCTTCCAGCGGGGACAGCAGCCGGCAGCATGCATCCACCCAGCCCGACAGCAGTGAACGGCTCAGTTCCACACCCTGGCGGCCGTATATTTCAGACTGGCGGTACAGCGGGGTATGCTCTGCATACTTTGAGGTCAGCACGCGGGCCAGCAGACCCGGTCCGGCGATGCCCCGCTCGATGGGGCGTGAAGGCGCGGGCGCCTGCACGATAGCGTCGCATTTTGTGCAGGCGTGTTTTTCCCGCACGGTCCGGACAACCCGGAAGGCGCTGCGCATCAGCTCCAGTTGTTCGGCGGTATCTTCACCCAGGTAGCTCAGCGCACCACCGCAGTCCGGGCAGCACGGCTTTACTGGCATCAGTCGCTTTTCGTCACGGGGGAGTGAGTCGGGGAACGGTTTGCGGGTACGGGTCTGGCGCAGAGGGCGCTGCACTGCCGGGTCATCCACCCGACCAGTCAGTGTATCACTTTCCTTCTGCAGCCGGTTCAGGTCAGCTTCCATCTGTGCGATACGGCGAGAGACTTTTTCGGAACGACTGCCAAAGTTCATCCGGCGTAGTTTATCCAGCTGCGCCTGCAGATGGTCTATTTCACGCTCCCGGTTGCTCAACTTTTCCTGCAGGGCGTGGATCAGCGCTTCCTGTTCGGCCAGGCGCTGTTTCAGCAGAAGATACCCTCTTAATTTGCAACCATCTATTGAGATCTAAAAGGATTCAATCTAGATGGGGGGCATGTGAAGGTCAGCTTTGAGCGATCAACGGACATTGCTAACAACCTTCTGTGTGAATTCTCAGGGAGCAGGTCAAAACGAACTGAACTGAAGGTTCGCTTTGAGCGCGGAGCTGAGCGTTACACTCATCATCACCCTCGGATAGATGCATTACGAATATAGCGCCGCATTAATCAACGGGGCTGCTCAACTTAAGCGTGTACGCTAACTCTGTACTAAGATGCTTAACCAACAGTTACTTTATGATAGCCGCGAATCAGCGCCACGCTGTCCAGAATACGTGAATTCTGAATGCATCAAATCACAAAGGCAACAGTGATCGTTATAAACACCTTAGTGAAGTCATCCTCGCAGGTAAGGCAACACATCCGTAAGGTATTTGGCCAAATCAAATACAACTAGATTGACTCGCGGGGAAGCCAGGGACTCTCAACTATCACTTTATCCCGGTGGGTGTCACCATTGATAATGTGCAGTGTACTTAAGCGCCCAATTTCATAATGCGGTAGCTGGACCGTGGATAATGGGGGTAAAAATAAGTTTCCAATGCCTACAAGATTGTCATAGCCAAGAACGGCAATATCCTGTGGGATTCTGATACCCTGCGTTAACAATGTTTGATACACCATAAATGCAATACGATCGTTACCACAGATGACCGAATCAAATCGCGGTTTCCCCTGTTCGATATGCGCCAGCAACATCTCCGGAATATCTCGGTAGTGCTCATCGCCGAATTGCATATAGCAGTGCTCAAGCGTATCAGGATCGATACTGGCTTCCCTGCAGGCGCGATCAAGCCCACGACGACGACGACGCGTCGCCAGATGGTTGACGGGTAAATGCAGGCATAGAGGGCGGCTGTATCCTGCTGCCAGCAGTGCCTGTACGGCCGTATACTGGCCATGTTCATCGTCAGGTATATAGCTGGCAACCGGCTCTCCCTTGTTCTCGCAGTTGGCCAGAACGCAAGGAAGCTCCAGTAACCGGGGAGGAATACTGACTTCACGCAGCCCCATGGTAGTAAAAATGATCCCCCCGGGGCGATGGGCGAGCAGCAGGTCGACAATATCGTCGGGATTATCATCGGTAAACATATTCACCACAAAGCTGTTCCAGCCATACGCCCGCGCGGTTTCTTCAATAGACAGCGTGATTTCTACTGAAAAAGGAGTGGTGACGGTATCCAGCGCAAGCACACCAATCGTTTTGTTCCGGGTGCCAACACGACGAATCTGCTGGGCAGAAAGGTCTGGCACATAATTTAACTGCATGATCGCCTCCTGCACCCGAGCCAGAGTCTCAGGCTTTACGCGTTTCGGGTCATTCAGCACCCGTGAAACCGTCATGAGCGATACATTGGCCAGTTTGGCCACATCCTTTAAAGACGCCATAGTTTTCCATTATCTGAATGCATACACCCGGTAAGGTGTTGTGAGCAAATGCGAATGCCCTATTCTAGGCATGGACACCCAGGGTTATGCAGACCACTCTGATAAATTTGAGCTAGATCTCAACATTTCAATGTTAACGTTAACTTTTGTGATTAACATCGACAAACAAATCAAAATCGAGTGTCCCCCCAAAATGATAACGTTACCATATTAGCATATCCTTCTTACGAGATTACGTAGATGAAAAAACGGCCTACTCGAAGTTACATGCTGCTCAGCGCTCTGCTGTTCTTTTTCTTTGTGACCTGGTCCTCATCAAGTTCACTGCTCTCAATCTGGCTTCACCAGGAAGTGGGGCTAAAAGCATCGGAAACCGGCATTATTTTTTCAGTATTATCCGTCTCCGCGCTCTTCGCGCAGGTCTGTTATGGCTTTATTCAGGACCGACTTGGTCTGCGCAAACATTTGTTATGGTTTATCACCGCGTTGTTGATCCTCTCCGGCCCGGCTTATCTGCTTTTTAGTTATTTGCTGAGCGTTAATATTCTGCTGGGCAGCGTATTCGGGGGCTTATTTATCGGGCTGACGTTTAATGGGGGTATCGGCGTTCTGGAGTCCTATACCGAGCGCGTCGCGCGTCAGAGTACCTTTGAGTTTGGGCGGGCACGCATGTGGGGGTCTCTGGGCTGGGCGGTTGCCACGTTTTTTGCCGGGTTACTGTTTAATATCAACCCTGACCTTAACTTCCTGGTGGCTTCATGCTCAGGGTTAATCTTCTTCTGCCTCCTGGCCCGATTAAAGGTGGCCGCGCCGGCAAGCATGGAGAAACTCGAAATTGGCGCTAAAAAAGTTTCTCTGGAAGACGCCCTGCGTCTGCTTACTCTGCCGCGCTTCTGGGCACTGATATTCTTCGTGGTCGGAACCTGCATTTACGGCGTATACGATCAGCAATTCCCGGTCTATTTCTCATCACAGTTCCCGACATTACGCGAAGGGAACGAGATGTTTGGCTATTTAAACTCTTTCCAGGTCTTTCTCGAGGCCGCAGGTATGTTTTGTGCGCCGTGGCTGGTTAATCGCATTGGTGCTAAAAATGGTCTGATATTCGCAGGAATGGTGATGGCGCTGCGCATGATTGCTTCAGGGCTGGTGGAAGGCCCCCTGCTTATCTCCATTACCAAACTGCTTCACGCGGTCGAACTGCCAATATTGTTAGTCGCCATATTTAAATACAACAGTCTGAATTTCGACAAACGTCTCTCCTCCACCATTTATCTGGTGGGATTTGCCTGCACCAGCTCCGTCATTGGTACCGTATTGTCCCCGCTGGCAGGCTTTAGCTATGAGAGATTTGGCTTCGCCCAATCCTATCTGATCATGGGCATCATGGTGTTCAGCACCACGTTTATTTCCATTTTCCTTTTGCGCTCAACTAAATCCTCATCTGAGCCATCTTTTCTGCAGCAAAAAGCTGTGTAATGTACTGAGAGTAAAGACGATGACATCCTTATTAGAACAGGCTGAACAGGTGCTTGAAAAAGCACAATCCGGGATTAATCCGCGCTGGTATCCGCGCTATCACCTCGCCCCTCGCGCAGGCTGGATGAATGATCCTAATGGCCTGGTATGGTTTGACGGCTGGTATCACGCCTTTTATCAACACCATCCCTACTCCCCGAAATGGGGTCCGATGCACTGGGGGCACGCCCGAAGCAAAGATCTGGTGCATTGGGAACATTTGCCCGTCGCGCTAGCGCCGGAAGGCCCGGCGGACAAAGACGGCTGTTTCTCAGGTTCCGCCGTGGTGGACGGCGATACGCTGGCGCTCATCTATACCGGACATAAATTTCACGGCCCGTCGGACACTGACGACAACCTCTACCAGGTGCAGTGTCTGGCGACCAGTCGTGACGGCATCCATTTTGAACGGCACGGCAAGGTGATTGATACACCGCCCGGACTGCATCACTTTCGCGATCCGAAGGTGTGGCGCGAAGGTGAGTTCTGGTACATGGTTGTCGGTTCCCGCGTGGAAAATACCGGTCAGGTGCGCCTGTACCGTTCCACCGATCTCCGCGAATGGCATGACGAAGGTATTTTCGCCGAGGCTGATGAAGGCAAGGGCTTTATGTGGGAATGCCCGGATTTCTTCCCCCTGGGAGAGAAGCGTGTCCTGATGTTCTCGCCGCAGGGCATGGCGGCGGAAGGGTATCACTATCGCAACCTGTTCCAGAGCGGCTATTTACTTGGGGACTGGCAGCCAGGTCAACCGTTCACCCACAGCGGACAATTTACTGAGCTGGACCACGGCCACGACTTTTATGCCCCGCAGAGTTTCCTGACCCCGGATGGCCGACGCATTGTCATCGGGTGGCTGGATATGTGGGAATCATCGATGCCCGAACAGCAGGATGGCTGGGCCGGAATGCTCTCGCTTCCTCGCGAATTAAGCCTTGTCGATGGTCGTGTGAGAATGAAACCTGCTGCCGAAGTGACCGCGCTGCGTGGCAGCTATTATCCCACGCCCGTCCGCTGTCTGAACAATCAGAACGTCCTTGTCGCGGCAAATGCCGACGCGGTCGAAGTTCAGTTGGCATGGGATTTGAGCGCATCGACGGCTGAACAGTTTGGTATCGCGTTGGGCGACGGGTTGAGAATTTACGTCGATGATCAGGCTGGGCGTCTGGTGGTGGAGCGCCGCTATCCGGAATATTCGCTGGAAGGCACTCGCAGTATTCCGCTTCCAGCAGACAGCGTTCTGTCACTGCGAATTTTTATTGACCGCTCATCGGTGGAAGTTTTTGTTAACGATGGTGACGCTTGCTTAAGCAGTCGTATTTATCCGCAGCCGGGCGAGCGTGATATTTCATTGTTTGCAAATCTGGGGAAGGCCTCATTATACGATGCGGGATACTGGTCTTTAGATAAATAATTCTCCGTTCCGACCTGTTTCTTGCAGGGTGAGTTTTTATTTCTGCCAGTCTCTGGCTGGCATGTTATTGTCTGGAATAATGAGAGAGCAAAATGGATGAAAGCGTAATACCTCAAAATTGCATTACCTCGAAAGATAAAAATATATTTGTTCCAGGAAAACAGATGCTGGCATTAATGGTGACATTAGCAGCATTTCCTGCCATTGCTGAAGACGTTACAGGAAACTATCAAAGCTATTTTCAGGATGAATCAGACACCAACGGTACGAGTGTTTCATTAGCCAATCAAGGCAATGAAAAATCATCCCTTAGCGCTTCATCTTCTCCGGTTGCTGCAGGTCAAAAACCTGAGCTCACGACCTCGTCAAAGCCAGTGACGTTATCGGCACCAATGGAGAATAAGAAAACTGCAGTAGAAAAACGTCCTAAAGGGGATAACCCTGAAGATGTCAGTCTGTTGCGTTTAAGGCAGGAAGATCCGCCGGTTAACTGGAACAGTATTGGTCGTAACATGGAAGTGGGTGGCTTGCATGGGAACATTGGATCTCAGATAGAAATTGACGATGTTCGCTGGAGCAATAATAAGAAAAACAGCGGCAAGTTTAAACTCGCCACCATTCAGGCTTTTTTAAGGCACGATGAATTGCCTAACTGGTATTTCGGTTTCTGGAATGCCAGAGAAGACAGTTATAAAGGACAGTTCAGTAATCAGGACTATAAAGGCACCAATACCATCAATGAATTTTTTGTGGGCCATATTTTCGAAACCTGGCGGGGTAATATCGGTACGGAAGTCATGGTCGGCTCCGAAACGGCAACTAAACGCTGGAAAAACCGGTTCAAAGTCTGGCAGGACCTGCGACTGTCCAACAAATGGAGCCTGGCCGGATACGCGTATGGCGAGTATCAGCCTCAGGGGAACGAACCGGGGAATGGCGATCTGGAGCAGTACATTTTCGAAATTGAGCCAGCCATTCAATACCGCGTGAATCCGGATCTCGGACTCTATTTGCGGCCCTATTATTACCATAACCGCCAGGAGCGTCAGAGCTGGGGCGACATTGTAGAAGAAGAATGGAAAGTCACGGCCGGGCTCTGGCGAAACTGGTATCCATTATTAACCTCCCTGTATGTTGGATTTGGCCAGGACAAAATAGATAACGCCAGCAATGCCAGCGAAGTTTTCTATGACGGCCGTTATAAGTTTATCGGTGGAACGCTGAGTTATCCGGTATTTGGTGAGGTGCGATTATATGGTGAATTCAAGGCACAATTTACGAAAGAAACCGGACTTTGGACATCAACCGGTCACTCATGGAATCCGTTTACCGTGGTTGGCGTGAATTATAACTTCTGATATTCAGGTGTAGCATGAAAAAATTAATAGTTGCGGCATCTTTCGCTCTGCTTGCGCTTTCGCTCGGCAATAACCCTGCCTGGTCACAGCCTTCGAAAGAGACATTACAGAATAAAAGCATCACCCATATTAATGGCTTTTTTCCGAGGGTTGAAGGTTCATTCGTGGGCGACCCTATGCCCGTTTTTAACGATGGCAAATTTGATATTTATTATCTTAATGATGTCCGAGGCGGCAGCGATCTGGGGGTACATGCTTTTCATCTCTTGTCGAGTGCCAACTTGTATGATTATCAGAACCATTCGGAAGTGATCCCCTACGTTAACGACGTTGACGATCCTGAACTGTTATTGGGAACCGGTTCGATTATTAAAGTCGGCGATACCTGGCATGCCTGGTACACCGCACACAATGAAAATGTGTTCCCGGTTGAGTCTGTTATGCACGCGACCAGTAAGGACCACCTTCACTGGGTGAAACACCCGCAGGACACCCTGTTACCCGGCGGTAACTATCGGGGTAATGATTTCAGGGACCCTCACGTCGTTTGGGTTGAGGAAAAGAAAGAATACTGGATGTTAATTACTACGCGCAGTAACGGTCGTGGGGTTATTGCCCGATACAGTTCAACGGATTTAAAGCACTGGGAAGATCGCGGCGTATTTTTTGATAACGACACCATCACCAGCAATGCCAACCTCGAATGCCCGACACTGGTTTACTTCAACGGACGCTGGTATCTCAGCTTTAGCGACCAATGGCCGTTACGCCTGACACAATACCGGGTTGCGGACAATCCGGAGGGGCCGTGGCGGAAACTGGACAATTATGTGGTCGACGGCTCAGGTTTTTACGCGGGTAAACTGGTTCTCAAAAACGATCGGCTGTTTGTTTTCGGCTGGATCCCGACGAAAGCCGGTAACCGTGACAGCGGCAACATTGATTGGGCAGGGAATCTGGTTGCTCATGAGCTCACCGCAGATGCCCAGGGCCAGCTCAACAGCATCCTCCCCCAGGAGCTTCAGAAGGTCATCAGTGAGAATCCTGGTCCGGAAACCACCTTGACGAGCACTAAGACGCTCAAAACGGACACGTCGTTCGGCCCCTTACAGTCGGCGCTGTACCCGGCCTTGCCTGAGCGCGGTGAGTTGAGTGCAACCATCGATGTTCCTTCTGCCGGAATGGTGATGAGCTTTGGTCTGACCGACGACAGAGTCAGTGATGCGATGCTGAACGTTGTGTTCAATAAGAGCAAAGGAAAAGTCTATTTTTTCAACGCGCCGCTAGCGTCGATTCATCAGGCTAACGCGGAATCCTGGGTGGACATTCCGATCGGGGAAAAAATTGAGTTACGCGTTCTCATGCAAAACTCAATTGCTGTCTTTTATATAAACAACAAAGTGGCATTCAGTACCCGGATGTATTCCATGCAGGAGAAACCGTGGAGTATTAGCCTGCCTCAAAACGACCATTTTCACGCGACGTTGAAAATAAAAGAAATGATTTAACGGGATATTATTATGAAAAACTATCATGCCCTGTCTGTTATTTTTACTCTTATGTTACCCGCGCTGGCGAATGCGAGCATGAGCATCATGAAGGATCCGTCTGGAAAGGTTATCGCCGTGGACCCGTGGTCATATCTTGATGAAGATGTTATGTGGACCTCAGCCCGCTCCTCCAATCCTGCCGGTGGCCGCGTTCATGGCCAACTGAAAATGAAATATGCCATTGAGGATAATAACTGGCGTAACAGCCATTTCCACAATGGGAATGATTCGCTGACGTTTGTACAAGGTGTGATGCGGCACGATGCGTTACCCGGTTGGTATCTGGCTTTCTCTGAGGGCAGAACCACTAACTATAACGGGACGTGGGAGGATCAGTCTTACCTCAGCCAAAACCAGTGGACTCAGTTGATCATCGGCCATGAATATTTTTACAAGCGTCTGCGCTATGGCTGGGATGTGATGGGAGGAAGCGCCTCAATCGAAGACCGCTGGCAAGGCCGCGTTAAGTTCTTTACCGATCTTCGGGTTACGGATAATTTCTCATTCTTTAACTACCTGTATCAGCAGATCGATCACCGGCGCAGCGGTGGGTCGCAAAACGACCGTGACGTGCGTTCATTTCAGATTGAGCCGGGCGTGCAATACATTATTAATAACAACACCGGTGTCTGGTTCCGCCAGCAGTTCGCATCTGCCATTTTAGACAGGGCGCAGTGGGGCGATATCGACGAAAAAAGCTGGACCACGTCAGTCGGCGTCTGGCGAAACTGGGGGAAGTTATCCACAACGCTCAGCGGCGGTTATGGTCATTATAAGAAATACAATGCGCAACCTGAGGATGGCGAAGTCTTTCAGAATACCCGCAATCGCTTCCTGAAGGTATCGGCAAATTATCCTTTGACCTCTCGTTTTACCGTGTCCGGAGAAGTTACTGGTTCGTTGATCAAACAGAACGGAAGTTGGGTCACTAACGGTGAGGCCATTACCACTGAGTATAAGCTGATGCTGGATTATAACTTTTAAACCGTACGCTGGATAATCCATGCCACCTGAACACGCTGAAGCGTTAGTAAAAATAGTGACCTTACCGCAGGTCACGTTTAAAAAAACAAGTTAATTATTATTAAGGAAATATCATGAATATCTGGACTCTTGGCGATGCTGTTGTTGATCTTCTACCCCTTACAGATATGCAATTTCGTGCTTGTGCAGGAGGTGCGCCATTTAATGTTGCGATAGGTACTGCACAATTGAAATGTCGTACCGGCTTTATAGGTCGCGTAGGGGATGACGATTTTGGCCATTTCCTGAGAAAAACTCTCGAAGATTCAGGAGTTTCTACACAATGTATCCAAATGGATAAATATCATCGTACAAGTACAGTACTGGTTTCTCTTAAAGATCAGGGAGAACGTGGTTTTACATTTCTTACGAACCCTTCAGCCGACCAATTTCTAACACAAGATGCCCTTCCAGCTTTTAGTGATGATATCCTGCATTTTTGTTCACTTGCGCTGGTTGCTGCAGATTGCCGCACGACTTTGACTAAAGCAGTCCAGGAAGTCATTGACCACGGTGGACTTATCAGTTTTGATGTTAATTTACGAGACCAAATGTGGCGTGATAAGGAAGAAATGTTTGCGACGGTGAGTCAATTCGCTGAAAAAGCCGATATCCTTAAACTCTCTGAAGAAGAGTGGTACTGGTTAATGGGTACACATGATTATACAGAGGCGTTAGAAGCACTCAAAACCCATCCTGCCAGATTAAAAGTGGTCACCTTTGGTGCGAGAGGTTCATTGGTATTATGGCAAGATATGGTGATACATTTCAGAGGATTTAATGTTAAAAGTATTGACACAACAGGCGCTGGAGATGCTTTTATGGCTGGGTTACTTGCCAGCATCGCCAATAAAGGTTTGCCAATGAATTTTCCAGAACTTCAATTAGCAATCACTCAGGCCAGTGCCACCGGAGCGCTCGCAACTACCAAAAAAGGTGCACTTACCGCCCTTCCTGATACAGCCGCACTGGAAACGTTCATTAATCATTTTCCATTACCGGGCTATGAGATCCTTGGAGCAACCGCTACGGTGTAACAACTTTTCATGCTGTATGGTGTAGGAATATAGCAAACGTATCTTCAATTGTTAGTTATGACCTCTAGAAGTATGAGATATCTTTTGTAGATAATCATGGCTGTGTATGGGCAGCCTTATACTGCCCCTTTTTCTATTACCTTAAGAAAGATAAGTACAGTTTGCTTTCCTGGAGATTAATGCATGCTCTGGATAGCTGTTACCAACGGTGCAAAACTGGGTCTTCCGCGACTTGGGTGGAAGAAAATCAATGAAACTTTTTAGTTAACAAAGATCTAAGCTGTTTTAAGTTATGGATAACGCGATGCCTTCACTTAAGACGCTTTTGCAGTTGCCTTGCGGATGGCAAACGATCCGGCAAACCGCTACCTCTGGTGGAGNTGTTACCAACGGTGCAAAACTGGGTCTTCCGCGACTTGGGTGGAAGAAAATCAATGAAACTTTTTAGTTAACAAAGATCTAAGCTGTTTTAAGTTATGGATAACGCGATGCCTTCACTTAAGACGCTTTTGCAGTTGCCTTGCGGATGGCAAACGATCCGGCAAACCGCTACCTCTGGTGGAGTGACGATCCATTTACAGGCGACCCGTAAAACCGGGCACTGCCCTGAATGCATGAAGCGCAGCACTTCTGTACATAGTCGACGCCGCCGCCGGATACAGCATCTGCCATGTTCGGGACAGACTCTCTGGCTGATATTTGCCGTTCGCCACTGGTACTGCCGAAATCCATCCTGTTCACGCAAAATATTTGCCGAATCTTTAGAGCCTTTTGCTGGTCCGCGACAGCAGGCTTCGCAATCACTGCAAAAATTACAGTATCAACTAGGGGTGATTGCCGGTGGAGAAGCGGGACAGCGGGCAGCAACGGCAGCAGGCCTGCGGACCAGTGCGGATACTCTTATTCGTAGGGTAATAACTACCCCTGAAACAAAGCAACCATGTACCCCTCACGTAGGGATCGACGAATGGGCCTGGTATCGGGGCCATCGTTACGGCACGCTGATAGTCAACCTTGATACTCACCGCCCTCTGGTTCTGCTTCCCGGACGCGACAGGCGTGCACTGGCATCCTGGTTCAGAAAATATCCTGAGATACAGGTAGTATCACGTGATCGCGGTGGCATCTATGCTATGGCTGCCAGGGAAGGCGCACCTCAAGCCAGGCAGGTGGCAGATCGCTGGCATCTGCTGAAAAATATTGGTGATGCACTCGAACGAATGATGTACAGATATATGCCTTTGATACGTCTTGTTGCCAGTGAGCTGTCGCCAAAGAAATCAGCAGAGCCAACGCCAGTAGAGCCACCATCATCACTCCGTCGCCCGGAACGGCTGAAACAGCAGACCCGCAAAAAACGACATCAACGCTGGACGGAAGTGATGGCATTGCATAATAAGGGATGCGGGTTCAGGGAAATATCCCGTATTACTGGCTTATCCCGGGTGACTATAAGCCGATGGGTACAATCCGGGGCATTCCCCGAAATGTCGACCCGCCCACCAAAACGAGGACTTCTGGATCCATGGAAGGTCTGGCTTGAAGAACAGCGGGAAAGTGGAAACCACAATGCCAGTCAGATATGGCGAGAAATGGTGGCTAAGGGATTTACAGGCAGCGAAACCATCGTCAGGGACGCCGTTGCCAGATGGCGTAAAGGCTGGCTCCCGCCGGTTACCACCGCCGCCCGACCTCCTTCCGCTTCCCGTGTGAGCCGCTGGCTGATGCCCTGGCGAATCATCAGAGGTGAAGAAAATTACGCTTCTCGTTTTATTAATCTGATGTGCGAAAAAGAGCCGCAACTGAAAATAGCGCAGCAACTGGCACTCGAGTTCTACCAAATCCTGAAAACTAAAAACAAACCGCAGCTAAGTAGGTGGTTCACCCGTGTCAGCGAAAGTGGTTTAACAGAACTTCAACGTGTATCTGCGGGGATGGAAACCGATGCAGCGGCAATATGTGAAGCCATAATCAGCAGGTGGAGTAATGGTGTTGTCGAGGGCCATGTAAATCGTCTGAAGATGCTGAAACGGCAAATGTATGGCCGAGCCGGGTTCGAGCTACTGAGACGACGGGTGATGAGTCCTCTGGCATGAAAATCTCCACCCAAGTTGCGGAAGACCCA
>NZ_KZ559428.1:0-26007 GCF_002850715.1 Citrobacter sp. L55
AAGCGACGGAGGAAGAAGCCGACGCTTTGATTGAATGGCAGGATTACAGGCTGGATTTGATGCGGGTTGATACTATAAATCCTGTCTGGCCTACACCGCCGGTTTCTCAGACCAGTTAATCTTTGGCGCACTGGAGGTGTCTACCCCCTCCAGTTCCTTGATATAAGTTCTCCACTCAATTAGTTTCGCCTTGTCTTCATCACTAATGGTGCCAAGCACCAGGTCAATCTGCCACCCTTTGGTAACTTCTGATGCTTCAGCGAGGAACTGAGATTTTTGCTGCTCAGCCGCTGCAATTGCCGAGGCTTTAATTTCTTCTGCCGTTGGTGGTGGAATCTCTTCCCATGACGGGAGGCCATCATCACCGGCAACCCGNAACTGAGATTTTTGCTGCTCAGCCGCTGCAATTGCCGAGGCTTTAATTTCTTCTGCCGTTGGTGGTGGAATCTCTTCCCATGACGGGAGGCCATCATCACCGGCAACCCGACGCTTTCCATCCAGAGGCGTAACACAAAACTCTTCAAAAACAGATTTCTCAACAGAAACCACATCAGCAGGTGCTGACGTGCTATCAGCGAACCAGAATGCGTTCTGTTCTGAGCTATAAACGAAAGTGTGCATCAGATAGTCCCCACCACAACCCAGTTAAAGTTAGTAGACTGAGCGACAAATTTACCGTCACTGCCACGATATGAAGATGATTTAGTGAGAAATGAAGACGTTGTAGAAACTTGCGCACCATATACCGTGAAGAAGTCATACACCCCACCGCTACCTGTCCAGCTACCAGATAATCCTTCAATCACCACAGGGACATACGCTGACATTGCTACGGGTAAAGAAACAACAGCGCCACCATTTGCATCCGTGTTGCTGTTCCCCCATTGAATGCACATTCGGTTAGGGAATCGGTAAATATTGACCCCTCCGGATACAGAGAATACGAAAGAAGACATATCTGGTATCTGATTTACCCCAGTGCCAACCCCTCGTTTTGCCGCTTCTCCCAGACCAAGGTTTGAGAGAGCCTCTGCAATTGCTGCGGGCCCGTCTGCTTTGATATCTGCAAAAGGATGTGCGCGGCTTAACAGCAGCGCTTTCAGGGCAGTAAGTAACTGGTTATGTTTTGATTTATCCAGATTAACGCCGGTTGCTTCTACAACTCCCGCCAGTTCTTCCTGCAACATATCAAAATAATCGTTATCAAGATCTGTGGCCGGGGTTCCTGTCTGGGGGTTACCTGCAGTAAAGCCGTTCTTGCCCGCGCCGAATTTATCTTTCTGCGCAGTAGGTGTGTCAATGCGATGCATAATGTCTCCGGTTACGGATATTTGAATATTACGTAGGTATGGGACGGGCAAAGTTTGTTGATAACGCACTCGGCAACAGTATCGCCCCAGTAACGAATGGGCGTTTCGCAATTGTCTGAGCAGGTCATCCAGGTGGCGTCCGTTGAAGCAGGCATATTTACCTGCCAGTAATAACGCCATTCAGTTGAATAGGTCGCATCCATACACGACGACGTACATTTGAAAGGTCCCTTGTTATAGCGCGTGATAGTGGCGCCGGGCTTCCCCAGAGCGGCCAGTTGACGAAGATAGAAATCTTCGTTGATTCCTCCGGTAAGATTAACTTTTGCGTCCAGCCGTTGCTGTCGCTGCCGTAACGTCTGTGTGCCTGATGGTATGCATTCATCAGGCAGACCGCAGCACCGCTCCCATCGGTCAATAAGTTCTGTTGTGGTACGCGGATCAAGCTCCTGCATGAGTTCATCAGCACGCTGATGCACCCTGAGCAAAGAAGGCGCTACGCCACTTATTGCAACATCGTCAACTGACCATGCAGGTCCGGGTGGAAGCAGCGCACTCAGTAACTGGACATAATCATCATTACTCACGCCCACGTTATTACCCCCAGTACAGCCAGTTCATTTTTTGCAACTGGCGTATCAACTGTTGGAGAAAGTAGCTTATGGCTGTACTCACCGGCAGCTATAGAAATCGCCTCGTTTGTACGGGATAGCTCAAGCGTCCCTTCCGGATAGCCGTCACGCAGCAGGAATGAACGAAGCTCGGCCTCAACTGCGGCGCGTATTTCAGGAGTATCCGGGTTCAGGTCAATGGTGTAGTTGACCGTTTTTGGCGTCCCCTTAAATACATAGAGGTCTGAGCCCGCTACGGGTGCCAACGGTTCAATATGTGCCTGAGCCGCAGCAACTGTTGCATCATCAAGAATCGGGTTAATCAGGTCGCTACTGGCAATCATAACGCCAACCGTTCCCGTCCCCATCCAGTGCCGGTAAGTCCACGCGCGTGTTACACCGGGCACTTCTTTTGCCCAGACAACATAATCACCGTCAGCGCCGCCTTGCGGGGTCCAGTAATAGCGTTCCAGGACACGGGCACGCCAGACATCAAGGTCTTCAATATCAAAACCGCCAGTGACCGTATCGGCCATACCGCCGGAAGGAAGTCCGTTAACCGGCGTAACCAGTGAGAGCGCCTCACCATCATCCATATTTCCGGTTATACCTGTCATGCTGCAGACAACGGGTACACGAAGCACGCCACCGGCACTTGTTGCGTCTGCCTGAACGATGTACTGGACGAGATCGTCACGCTGAATTACCGATCCGGCGCTCATCTTCAGCCCGTTCGTTACGCCATCCCAGCGCATAAAACCTGAGGCGGCCACGGCATCTTTTCTCGGGCATCGCTTCATAGCAGCATGCCGATAAAGCCATGACTCATCGCACAGGTCAGGCAGCATATTCATCGCCAGATAATCGATATAGCCATAAACCGTATGCAGCGCCCCGGCATAAACCTTGGCCCTGACATCTTCATCCATGCGGCGAAGCTCATCATTGATGTCAAGGCGTGCAAAAAGGTCTGTGCGGATCATGCTGATGTTTTCGGCCAATGTTGGCCGCTGAAATTCACTGTCCGCCATTGGTGATTACACTCCACAGATCGTTAAAAGAAATCGTTACCGGACCATCCCGTCGCCAGAGAACAATCTTATTCCCCAGTTCATTAATACCGGTTCGCTGGATATCAATGTCGATACGAGATACCACACCGTCATCCAACATCCATTGAAGAGCTTCACGCAGATAGTTGCGCACGGTATTCACCAGGGCGTTCGTGAGCTTGCTCCGCTGGAGTAGCCACAATTTCGAACCATAACGGTCGTTCGCGACAACCGGCCAGGTATCGCCCCACCATCCCATCGGAACATCAGCG
The DNA here is from genome assembly GCF_002850715.1 of Citrobacter sp. L55. Lineage (NCBI taxonomy): Bacteria > Pseudomonadati > Pseudomonadota > Gammaproteobacteria > Enterobacterales > Enterobacteriaceae > Citrobacter > Citrobacter sp. L55. The sequence continues at coordinate 3,246 of NZ_KZ559428.1, forward strand.
TTATCATCAGGATCGGCGCGGCGGTGGGTGAATAAAGAAATCACTACAGCGCGGGTGAGCGGATCAAGCTGAGAACCGGCGCTTACCCGTTTCCCATTTACCGTAAGCCAGAGTTCCATCACACCTCCATTTGTTTATCAGGTGTATCGGTGTTATTGCCCTGCCCGTTTTCTCTGTGTTTATGCCCGTTATAAGCAACACGCATCGCCGACATTGTCTGGCCAGAAGTATCACAGAGGTCTTTGATCTGGCCCGTTGACTCAATATCCATTTCAAAGCGGGCTTTAGGCGCGTTTTTAAACGTAATCACCTTGCCACCACCATCAACAACAATCCCGGCGCGTGTCAGCGTGACTGACTGCCCCTGGTCATCGTAGAGAGCAACCTCCCCCGTTTTGAGCCCCTTCATGCGATAGCGACGATCAGACACGGTGATCGCAACGGCGTGAGAACGGTCACCATCAGGAAACAAAACAACAGCCTCAGCCCCCGCTTGTGCACGAGAAGTGAAGCCATAGGGTTCAAGGTGCTCAATACCCGCCTTTTGCTGCCCAGCCAGTAACTCAACATCTATCATCTGGCACTTGGAAGCTGCGTTGATACTCTTCACAACAGCGCGTCCAATGAGTCCCAGAACCTGTCTCTGAAGGCTTTGCATTACTCCCATTAGAACGGGTCCTCTTTGACTTTGCGTTTTTTAGCACGCTTCTGACTGCTCTCTTCGGGCTCAGGAAGATAGGCATCCGGCGGCCCGACGCGTAACTCTGTCAGGGTGCCGTTATTGTCTTTAGTGAATGAGACTTCAGAGATGAGGAGTTCGCGGTTGTTGAAGCCGCAGATCGGATCGAAAACAATAACCCGCTGGTTTGGCTGCCACAGAGAACCATCCCCCTGTCGCCAGCCCCACACCGTGTACGTGGCTTCATCGGTACGTGCAGCGCGTTGTCGCGCCTCGAATTCGGCGCGCGCAATGCAACTGGCGCCAGTCGACTGCCCTGTTTGTTGTACTGCCATAGGGCGGTAACGGCCAATTGAGGCATCTGTTGTTTTTGCACGAAGAGCCGTCGTGGTAGCAGCACCAAAATCATCATCATTTCCGGCGCGCTGACCAGAAACCTGATAAGTGGAAAAACGTTCACGAATACTTTTTTCGGTATCACAGGAAATAACATTTTTTCCCAGCACCAGAGCTGTATGAGCGCGCGTGGTACCAATGCCGCCGATTACCAGCCTTCCACGCGGATCGTCGTAGGCCAGCGCCTGCTGCTGTCCAAGCATCTTGTTCAGGACTTCAATAACCGTTTCACCGTGGTCGGGTTGCACGCCGGGAATAACACCACCCGGCGCGCCAGCGTTTATCACCGCAATGCCAAAAGGTCTGGCAAGCGCCGAGGCAACCTGAACGAGTGATTGCCCATTGAATTGAGTCGGCTCAGCAGCACAATCAATCAGATCGGCGGTCAGACTACGCCCGCTAATTCCGACACTAATTGATCGCGCGTCATAGCGAACCGGCGTAGCTTCAACCCAACCGGTAACCACCAGGTCAGCACCGATTAAAACTTCAACCTTGTCGCCGTTTTTAACCCTGGGCTGAAGTGACGCAACACCATCACCACCGGGCCACTGGCGGGTAATCTCTACACTAAAATCTCGGGCCAAACGCTCAATCCCGCAACCAATACGAATTGACGTCCAGCCCCCCCACTCATGACCGTTAACACGGAGAGTCACGTTATCGTTCATCGTACAGGAACCCTCAGCGGAGCTACCGGCACAAAGCCCGGGTGAGCCACAGCATTGCGCCTGACAATGTCAGACTCCCGTGAAGCGTTATCGAACCAGGTTGCCGCCAGAACCAGTGCAGGAGTTACCTCATCAGGCGTTCTGACAACGGTCTTTTGGGTCTGTATCAGGCGGTGTTTTATGTCGTTGTTAAGGTCAGACTTCACTCTGCGCAAAGCCAGAAACAAACGATCATCGGTCGTGCGGGATAGTTCTTTATCAATAGCAGTATTCAGCGTGTCACGGATATCGACCAGATCATCCCATGCAGGCACGTCGACAACTGTCGCTTCATCAGGAGCATTATTCAGCTCAGGATGAGTAACAGAAGGCCAGCCAGTGGACTGCTGGCTTTGCTCGCTTGTCGTGACAACTGGAGCAGGTAACGTCGTGACAGCATAAGCCGCTTCGCTTATTGCTGTTGTGCGAACCGCGCTGGCAACATAATTACTTTGCTGTTTCTGGCTCTGCGTCGTCTTGCTGTCCGTTTTCCATACGCCACGCGGTGCCAGATCACTCCCCATGGAGATACCTGAAAAGTTTTTAATCATTGTGAACAGGTCGCTGGCATTACCAGAGAGCCGATTCCCCGAACGCCACATTGCCTGCAACTGGTCAACGAAGCCCTTGCCTGAAGATGGCGGCGGGAGCAGAACAGAGATATCCCCCTGCATTAGCCGTGCGGCGGCGGAAATACCAGAATCGACCATCGCCATTTTGTCAGAGACATAGCCCAGCATGCTGGTCGCATCGTCAATCACACCGTTCTGGACGAAATCAGGCATTCCGTCCATGCCAAACTGGTCGAAGTTATCGCTGACGCAGTCATCAAGAGCAGAGCAGGAAGAAACCAGCGTGTTGGCCGTAGCGGCCCCTGATGTCGGATAAGTAAGTTCACCAGCCTCAACAAAACGAAGATCAAAGCGCACCATGCGCCCTTCACTTCTCGATGAACTCACGTTAATTTCGCCATCGACGCAAACGCTCATCTCGCCATATGCTGGATGGATAAGGGTTCCCGGCCCCGGCTTATTGAGAGCCTCAATTAGTCTGTCACGTTGCTCATAGCAGTCATCGCCGATGACATACCCAGAAAATTTAGGTCTTGAAGTTGCTTTGCCCAGGTCTTCCGTATAGGGCTTATTACGGTTCACAAATTCGTGTGTTTCGACGCGCCGCCCAGCGGTTAGACTCTCGTCTTCAGTTTTGAACGGAACGCCACGAAACGACGCATCCACCAGCCGATCTTTCCACGCCATATAAACTCCGGGCATAAAAAAACCCGCCGAAGCGGGTTGAAGAGATAGAATTAATTATCGCAGAAAAACATCTATTGAATATATGTCGCCAATCTTTAAAAATTTCGATTCACTTTTACTGTCAATCGACTCAAAGCTATTAACACTTGAAAACTTCTTCATCTTATTTTCAAATATAGCTTCATCGACACCGGAAAGATATTTAAAAGCCCTGCCAGCTAAAACAGCATTACTGAGTTTTTGAGTGTTTCCGTTATCCTTATAGAACCATATTTTAACTCTTTCCGTACATGGAGGCTGGTATAGCGTCAGATAGAACTGAGGTTCATACTTACTTTCTACATCATCACTTAATGCCTCTTCAGTGGATAACTCTTTTCTGAATTCGTATTGTTTTTTGATAATACCATTTTCTTTAATAGAATTTACGCGAACAGGCTCTTTCCCAAGCGAATCAATGAATTCGGACTCGTTGAAGTCGAGCCTACACTCTTCTGCATTTACTCCAAAAGAAATTAATACCATTAAAAATAATATCATTGAGCGCATGACCACTCCTAATATGTAAATATCCAAGAATGGTAATGTTATATCACCTTTTAAGCATAAGCTACGAAATGATTTGAGTGTTGCCTACCCGCCCATGCCAGTTCTACCAATTCTGGTATAACCAACATCGGTACTCACGTTGATGCCTCTGGATTTCGACTCTGTCACTGTTGTTCCAGGTTGAGCACCTTTTAGCTCAACAACAACTCTGGCCTCTGGCTGTGAAGGTGTCCCCTGATTAATCTGATAAGGGTTATAGCCACTGCTAGCAACACCAGTACCATAAGCACCGTAACCACCAGCGCCCCACTGCGCAGCGTTAGCAGCAGCAACAGTGTCACTGGCTCCATCAGAGAACCATTCAATAATAGGTTTGAGCTTATTCCACATATCCTGGAACCACTTAACAACTGGTCCCCAGTTATTGATGATCAATCCTAGTGGTGTCCAACCAAAGACTGTTTTCATCAACTCCCATCCGACTTGGAAATATGGCCCAATCTTATCCCACATTTCTTTAAACCACGGGCCTACCGTACTCCAGTTGGCAATGATATAACCTGCAGCCATTGCAATAAGTCTGAACAATATCCCCCACGGGGACATTGATATAGTCTTACTCACCAAACCTAAAGCAAAGTTAACTCCCATAAACCCAAGCTTTAAAGCAGCAAGACCAGCAACAAGGCCGACTACTCCCCTGATTACATCAGGATTTTTCTCGGCAAAGTTAGAAAATTTTTCCCCGAGGTCACCAAGCCAAGTAACAATCTGTTTAGTGTCCGATGAAAAAGCACCACCTATAGCTGCGAGTCCATTTGTAGCGGTCCCTGTCATTGCTTCCCAAAGATTTGCCAAGGTTCCAAGCTGTGCCTCAACACGTTTGTTTAGGCTGGCTTGCTTGTTCATTTTTTGTTGAACCTGGTCATAGCCGTCTTTACCCTTATCTATAAGGGCGTTAACTACCTGGAGTGTTTCCGCGTCATCACCAAACAGGGCTTTTAACACTCCCGTTCGCTTCACATCAGTTAATTTTCTGAGTTTCGATAACTGCGTAAACATTTTATCAATACCGCCGAAACTGCCTTTGCCATCGGTGAAATCAAGATTCACGCCGAGCTTTTGACGTTGAAGTACTTTATTAACGCCATTGACTTTCTTGATGTCTAAACCGGACTGGATAACTTTGCGAAGGGCGTTGCCGGCTGACTCTCCCTGCATACCCATCTGGTCCATCATGACGCTGATCGGAGCAAGTCCCTGAGCGGCTTTCAATCCGTCCTTATTAACCATCTTCAGAACTGAGCTGGTTTTTGTGAAAAACGACAACATGTTGGTGTCGTCGACACCAAGGTAAAACGCTTTCTGGATGGTATCAAACAGCCCCATCATGTCATCTGATGCGGTCCCAGTTGCGTCCTGCATTTTTGCGGCGAATTCTGCCGCTGCTTCAGGTGTTTTTTTAAGCTGTACAGCAAGGTATGCAGTCGCTTTGCCTACCCCACCCAGAATGTTTTCTGCCGGAATACCCTGTCGAACAAGCATCTGCATCATGTTCTGAAAATCAGCAGTCGTGCCAGGTAACTGATTCCCAAGCCCAACAGCCAGTTTGTTTATTTTTTCAAAACTATTGCCGACTTCTCCGTTCGCCTGCATCATCGCGACCTTCAGCCCTGTAGCCGCATTCTCCTGATCCGCATAGGCTTTCAGCGATACAGTCAATCCAGCAGCCAAACCACCAGCCAGCGCTAATCCACCCTTTGAAGCTTCCTCTGCCTGGCGCTTGAAACCACGGATGTTTTTCTGCATCCGTGAAAGTGCTGGAGATAGCTTATCTACGCCAGTAATCAGAGCCTTAAGCTCAAATTCAGCCATTGCCTTTCTTCTCCTGCTCTATCCTGTTTGCCTGACTGACCAGCAGCGGAATCTCACTGATTGGCATTTTCAGCAATTCAAATGGATTAATGCGCCAGTAACTGGCGCAATCAAAAAAGCAATTAGTGAGATAATCAGCAGTCAGGCCTGGAGGAAAAAACCTGCTACCAACCAGCCTGCACTATTTAGATCGCTAGGCTTCATCTGATCAACCGTACTCAGCGGTACATTTGCCAGCCGAACAATGTACTTCGCGATAATATGCGCCTGCAGTTTGATGGATTCATCCTGGTTCATCTGGTACGGATAACCAAGCTCACGAACGTCTTTACCAGTCGGTTCGTTAAATTCCAGGACACTGATAGTTTCACCATGCGCAGTTACTGGATGGTTTAGTTCAAGTTCTTTCATTACTGGTAATCCCCTTCTTCACCGTGGAATTCAAGATCTGCCGTACCTTCTTCAGTGTTGTGGTTTGCCTCACCGTGTAGCCAGGAAGACGACAAGACATAAACCTGACCATTTGCCAGTTCGGCGGTAATAGTCATCTGGTCCGAGGTAGTGACCTTGTTGACCGGAAAATCTTTCGGCACTTTGAAGGTGCCTTTGATATACGGCGCGCGGTGCGTTTCTTTACGATCCACCGAACCATCAAGGCCAATAACATCATCATTGACCTTAGTGTTCATCGGTACCTCAATACCGCCGGTCATGGATAATTGCTGACCATCAATTTTGAAATAACAAGTACCTGCAATGCGCGGCATTATGCGGACTCCTCTTGATACTGAAGGCGGAACTGGTTAACGACCGCAAACACTCGCAGCTGGTTAACGTAGTCAGGCGGGAACAGGGTGTTGATACGGTTTGGGTTTGTCGCATCACGTTCAACCTTCAGGTATTGCTTGAACAGGTCGTAATTTTCTACGATCCCGGCGCGCTCCATCTGTCGGTAAGTCGCCAGCAGTTCCCCTTTGATAACCGCCGGGGTAACAATCGCCTGACCAGGACCGAAGCGGGTACCGTCGTTCGCCAGTTTATGGCGCCCATATTTACTGGTGATAACCGATTTCAGCCTGCGCAAGACATAAGCGCTGGTATGCAGCGTCTCGCTGTCGAGATAGCTGTTGTCTGCAACACCATAGGCGTTTTTCTTGTACGTTGTAACGTCGCGCTGAATGCGCAGCGTGCCGCTTTCAACGTATGAGGATGCAATCCCATGCGACAGCAGAGACTGCTGCTCGGTCATCGTGAAGCGCTTCCCTTTTGGCGCTGGCAACATGTCCACCAGTTCGCCGGTTTGTGTCGGACGCGCCGGATCATTGCGGATAAATACCGCGTTGCGCGCGGTACGACTGGCTACCAGTTCATCTGCCGAGGTCTGAGTTTCTTTCTCGTACCCCGCCAGGGTGATGTGCTGTTGGTTAAGCTGATCACCTGCGGCAACCAGATCAGAAAGCGTTCCGAGTTTTGCAGTATAAACGTGGCCATAAAGCTGGCGCGCGTAGCTCCAGCGACCGCTGGTATCGTTCATTTCGCTGACAAATGCATTAACCGAGGCCAAATCATTGAACGGGTGGCCAATATAATCAAACGGCTCATCGGCCATAGCGGCAATAGCGCCATTGAGTACCGGAGCCCCCGTTCCGGCTGCGCCAGCAGCGACGGCTACCGCTATGCCTGCAGGCAACACTTCCCCACCACCGTAACCGTAATAATTCAGAACGACAGGGATTTCATTCCCGCTCAGACCTTTGTGACGTGCTGTCAGCGTGACCACGCCAACAGCAGACGAAGCGATAACCGGCAACGTAGGATCGGCATTGATTGCATCTTTAATGCTTGATGCCACAGCCTCAACATCATCACCGCTTACAACTGCAGCCTGAATACGAGTACGCCCGACATAAACATTCACCGTGCCGCTCTCAGTTGCTGCGCCAGTTACGGTCAGGGTATACGTGGCCGCCACTCCTGCCGCTGGCTCAGGGACAGCAATGATGTAAAGCTCACCAAAAGGATCGGTTTTACGATACGCAGCAACCATGCGTGCAAGCTGACTACCGGGACCACAAATTTGCTTTGCGTAATCAGCGGACGGCATCAGCACCAGTGAATCAGGCTGAATTGACGCACCTGTATTCGCATGGCCCAGCAGCAATGATGGCGCTGACTCCTGACTTGTATTTGCCGCCGAATTATCCATCTCAGCATAAAACAGTGGCACCAGCGTATTTGCCGGGATAGTGCTGAAACTAACGGTCATTGGTTTCCACCTTTTTCTGTTTAACTTTGTTCACGCGCCTGATATCGCCAGCGGCTTCCCGGCGCAGCCAGTAGCTGCTTTCTTCAACATTTCGCCCTTCAACAGGCAAAAGGTCGCCTCGGGCAGGGTCATGTACTGACCGCCCTTTTAGGGGTTTTACAAACATGGTTTTCCTCAGGAGGGGAGGGTTATCTCTGTGTGATGTTCGGGCTTCCCATCGGGGCCATGTCCCGGATCGATAAAATCAACATCAATCGCCAGCGTTTTAAAATCATCCAGATCGTTCAGCTCGTCCTGCTGACGAGAGTCATCTTCTGAAAGCTCTTTCAACACAGAGAAATCGAACTGGTAGCTCAGTTCATGCCGGTTCACATCAAGCAGCGTGCCGCCTGCATAGGTGATCGGGTTTCCTCGCTCTTCAGGATTCCAGCCCAGGAGCGCTTTAAACAGTGACTGTCGTACATCGTGAACAACATCATATGAGGCAAACTGACCGCGCTCATCCCGACCATTGCTGACAAACACAATGACGGAAAACCCTTCGGTTAAATCCTGCCAGTAGTCAGTCTGGCTCTTCTGCTCCCCTGGCGAATCATCTCCAGGAACAACATAAGCCGCCGGCAGTTTCATCTTCCCGACTTCCGGCAAGTCCTTAAACTGCGCAGCACCCGCCACACGATTCTGAAATTCCGGGCAACGCGCCCGTAGTGCTGCAATAATCGGGGCCAGTTTCATCAGCGTCGCCTCTCCGGTTTGAGTGATAGCCGCAGTTCACGCGCCAGGTAGTAGCGCGTCCACGGGTTATTTTTGTTGAGTGTCTCAACCATAAAATTGTTACGCGGTGCCAGCCGCCAGCCACTACCACCAGAAGCGCCACGGTGATGACTGCGCCGACGTTTTGCGCCACCGCGCACACCGTAGAAGAGAAATGCCGGGTAAAAATCGCCGGTGATGAGCCGGTTTCCCTGCCCGTTCCTCTGGTTCGGTGCGATTCGAGCCATAAAACCTGGTCGTTTAGCACTGGCTTTAGGCACCATGTAACCGATGGATTTAGCCAGGCGGCCTGTCTGGTAACCGGGGTTTTCACCAGGTTCAGAACGGCCACGGCGCATCACCAGACGGCGTGCGTCGCGCATATGGCGCTGGCCGATGGTGACAAAGGCACGCCGAACGCGCGCGCGGTTGAAACGCATTTCGTTCGGCTGCTGAAAATCAACGTGTAAAAAGGGTTCCGCCACTGGAATTCCCTCCGGTATTTTCTGTAAATAAACCCAGTTCGGTGCACTCAAGAAGCAGAAACCGTCGTTTACTGTTTAGATCACGAACACGTTTCACGCGATACACCTCTTCCCCCTTCGCCACCTCAAAATCGCTGGTAATTCCGCGGCGCCAGCGGATGGTGATGTAATGCGTGATCACGTTGTCAGTCTGAGCCGTTTCCTGGTATGTCGTCGCGCTGGTCTGGATTACCTTAGCCCAGACCGGAAATACCACCGGATATTCAGATTCGGTACCAAAATCAGCAGAAGGGACATCAACCCGTTTTCTGAGTATCACCCGTTTATCAAGCTCACCCGGATCGGGCAGCAGGTATGTCGCACTTGTTTGCGCCTGTCTCAGTTTCATAATGGGATGAACCGATAAGGGCCGACGAGCCAGTTGAAAGACTGGGGCATTTCCGTTTTTTCCACTTCAGATACCGATGAGCGGTTCTCATAAAAATGAGTAGCTAAAAGCAGCATCCCCAGCCGAATATCCTCAGTAAGAACCAACCCGTCAGGATCGTTATCTGGAACGCCGGTATTTTCGTCATAGAGGGTTCGGTTGAGAAAACTCTCCGTCCTGGACTGTACCGCGCTCCCGATCAACTTCAGCAGTTCATCCTCGTCGGTGTAGTCGTCCTCCAGCCGCAGCTGGATCTTAATTTCGCTCAGAGTCAGCAGCATAAATATCCCTATGCCCGCCTGAAGACGGGCACAAAAAAACCGCTAACGCGGCATCAGGAGACAGCAGAAATATTGATTACGGTGCTTTACCCACCAGCGCTTTGATGGCCGCGGTATCTTCCAGCACGCAATCGAAGCGGTGGAAAGCAAGGAATGCGGTCTGATCATACTCCGCATAACGCTCTACCAGACGCTTCAGGGTCATGTAGGAAACGCGGCGAACAATGAAGCGATTGAAATCACCCAGGAAAATAAATTTCTTACTCGCTGCAGCGGCATCAATTGCCTGATCAATTACATAGGGAATGCCCAGAACGGTTGCCGGAGAGCCACCAACAACATCTGGGAGCCACAGTGGGCGCTTCTGATCATCCACCATTTCTTCGATTACCTGAAGCGTTCCGTCATTAAATGCCCAACGAAATTTTGGACCACCGCGATATGCCGGATCAATCGCGTGTTTCAGGCTATTCATTTCCTGCCAGGTGAATGCTGCGGCCGCCGCCGCAGAAACAGTCCCGGTTACTGAAGCCGCCAGCCCTTTTGGCTGCAGTGGTGTGCCAGCACCCGTGCCCTGCACCAGATATTTAGCTTCGCCGCGGCCAATACGTTGTGCAATGCGCCCCGCAAGGTATGATTCGATATCTACGCCGCTGTCCTGCAGCAGTTCGTTAGATACGCGGATAATTTTGGATGACAACTTCTTAGCACCCAGGATCGCGGTACCGAACGTCACATCACCTTCACTGGCCGCGTTGTTTTCTGCGAGCAGTTCGCCTTCTTCAGCAGTACCGTCAGAAGTTGACCAGGTAATATCCTGACCGTTTGAGGTATTAAGAATTTGCGCAACGCTCACGATTCCGCCGTAGGCTTTCATTGAATCAATGATGGTATTACGCATCTGAGTTGGGACGGTATAGCCACCTTTATCATCAGGTGTGGTTCCCTGAGCACGCAGTTCTTTAATTGCCTGACGCTCTTCAGCGGTCAGTTCAGCAAATCCGTTACGCAGGAAGCGGTCAAACGCAGCGGCGCGGCGTTCGTCAGCCTGTTTTTCCGGTGTAGTCTGCTGGGCGCGCAGTTCCGGCTCCTGATCGTCAACATAAGTCTGATCCTGGCGGCGAAGTTCTTCCTCACGCCCGATACGCTCATCCAGCGCCTGCAATTGACTGCGGGCATCATTCCATTTTTTATTCTGCTCTTCAGACCAGACAGTATTTTCCGGAATGCTGTCGTGCAGGGCGCGCATCTCTGCGGCAATGGTGTTACGTTTCTGCTTCAGTTCGTGCAATTTCATGGATTTTCCTTACGCGTTAAGAAGAGTCAGCAGGCGCTCACGCGCCATTCGTTGAGTGATGGCGGTCTGTAGCGCACCGCTGTCGCGCGCCTCCTGCCAGGCTTTCATGGATCGGATGCCAGAATCAGCCTCCTGGTAGGCCGGATAGGTCACCGGACTGACGTCAAAGAGGCGTGAAAAACGATTAATTTCGCGAATGACTATCCCTTCGTCGTCCTGATACCAGTTCTCACCATCGTGCGCTACGCGGAAAGCAAAAGACGACTGGTTGATATCACCGCGCATCATCGGGGCCAGTACCAAATCGCGAATGGTCTGAGTATCCGGCGCCGCGATGTCATAGCGCAGGCCTTTATCATCGACATTCACGTTTAGCGTTCCTGACGAACTACGCCCCAGAATAAAGTTCGGGTCATGGTTAAATAACCCCCGGATATCGTCGCCAAGCACGTCATCGAAAGCGCCTGGTTTGATAATTTCGCGAAACCCCCAGAGGGGTTCTGAGCGACTGTTAAACACCGAGCCGTAACCGATAATTCGCGTGGGCTGCTCGCCCTGCTGCTCGGCACGGACCTCACCGCTGTAACAGCGAGTCTCGCGATCACTCATCGGTTTTATCCTCTTCGGTTTTGGTTTTGTTTTTCTTGAAATCGTCTGCAGGGTTAGCGGCATTAACGCTGACAAGCATTTCGTCCAGCCCATCGACCGGGTTCATATCTTCAAAAGCACGGGCTTCATTGCGGCTCATCCAGCCATCGGTGATCGCGAAGTGATAGAACTGCGCGCGCTCCTGCGGTGTACCGCGCAACAACCCAGTAAGGTTAAAGCGAACGTAATAACCTGCTGCCAGTTCTGCCCGTGTAAACAGCCGACGGTTAAGCTCCTGCTCCCAGTTCGTCACCCAGGGCATCATTGAGTAACGAACAAACTGAATGGCCTGTTGTGTTATGTTGCTGAAGGTGGCTTTTTCGAGGTCGTTAATCATGTGTGCCGGTACGTTGAAAATCCCGGCTATCATTGAGCGATTTAGCTTGGACATGTCGATGATCTGCGCGTCAATTGGCGATACAGTCAATGCCCTGTAATCCAGATCCGCAGGCAACAGCATGGTTTTGTTTTCCTGGCTCCGTAGCGCCAGCGCGGCTTTTTGCCAAACCTTTTTGAGCCGTTCCCATCCTTCGCTTTTAATTTCCCCCTTCACCGTGACGATGCCAGCAGGCCTTGCATTCCCACTAAAGAAGCTCTCCGTATACTTCTGACCGCTCATGCCCATACCGATTGTTTCAGCATGCTGCATCACTGGACTAAGCCCCATTTTCTGGTTATTACCCAGCGCGCGAATGTGAACCATATCGTCAGGGCTGATGGCGAAAGCGCCCTCTTCGTTGTAAACCCCATAAGTGTAACGACCACCAGTATTAATCAAGGTCGTTTCCCATGGCATGCAGCAATCCAGTGCAGTTACTTCGCCGCGGCGGTTGCGTTTCACCCAGGTGTACCCATTCCCCCAGCCGAGGATGTGGCGTTGCTTCAGCTCGCGCCATTTGTAACTGGTCTGCCAGGTGTTTGGCTCATCATGAACCAGATAAAACGCAGGGTGATCCCTTGCGGGTTCAACCTTACCATTGTGCTTACGCATAACATGCAGTGGCATCTGGGCAAGGTTGGAAGACAATACATAGATACAGGCATACACCGCCGCCAGTTTCATCGCAGTCTCAGGACTGACATAAACATCTGCCCGGAACAACCCATCAGTATCAACAGCATCCCCGGTAATCGGGGTGGAAGGATTTTCCAGTGACTCACTTCTGAACATAGCATCAAGCAGCACGCGTCCCCCTTCTGGCTATAGCCAGGGCGCCGACCAGCAGGAGTCCGCCGGAGAACATGAGAGCCGGGGCCAAACCAAACTGCAGGTAAAACCCAGACGTGAGCAGGCCGAAACCGGCCATACCGATAACATCAGCAATAAGTGATTTCATAGAATTAAGAGATCATCGTCCGGATCAAGAGATGAGAGGAAATCGCCAGGCTCTTTAAGCATTGCCCGTCCGATCGCCATTATCAGCGCCACCGCGCCGTCGATTTTATTTTCGTTCTGCTCCTTGATAGGCTTCACAACATCATCGTTCCCCGGCAGATATTTCCCCACCACGTTGCTGATACACCAGCTCATTATCGGGTTGCCGTCGTGATGAAAACGCCCAGACTCAATGGCTGCTTCCAGCTCTTTCATTGGGTCTGACATATTGGTGTAGTTCTGAACGATAGTGATCGGATTAAGACTTTCATCAGCCAGATCATGTGAAAGCCCCGTCGCCCCGAATGGGTCAATCGGTGACTCACTGACCGGGTTGAATTTGTTTGCCGCTTTGGCCTCTTCAAGGATGTAGCGGTAATCCACTTCAGCGCCATCAGTAACTGTAAGCAGTTCCATTTCAACCCATTTCTGAAATCGCTCCGCAGTACGACGATCTTCGTTCTTTTCAACACTGAATACTGTGTCGTAGGGAACCCAGAAGCGGGGAGCAACGCTGTAGTAATGTGTCTTGCCGTCAATTTCCCTGGTGAACAACCGCGCCATACTGTTCATATCCAGCTTGCGCGCCAGGTCAAAAGCCAGAACACATGGTTGACCTTCGAACATTTCCAAGGTCAGGGTTTTATCTTCGCAGTTCTGCCAGGATACCAGGTTGAAGAAAGCTGCTCGGGCAGCAACCCAGATATTGAGATGCTTGGTTTTGAACACGCCAGCCTGGCGAGCATTATTGATAGCACGCTGTTGCTGGCTTAACAGAAAGTCGCGGTAGACTGAGACACCCATATTCGGGTTGGCTTTCTCAAGCACCTTTGGATCAGTCCAGTCGTCACCTTCATCAACCGTATAGATCACGCCAAACAACTCGTCGTTGGGTACCGTGCCGTTTAGCATTTCAATCACTTCACGTCGTTTGTCGTAGCATGGACCTTCGATGTTGTAACCTGCTGTGGTGATCGCCCACATCAGCGGTTGTCGCCGCGCCCCCATACCAGTCAGCATTGTGGTGTAGAGCGAATCTGTTGGATGTTCGTGATACTCGTCAACAATCGCACAGTGCGGTGAAGCGCCGTCCCCAGGGTTACCAATCAGCGGCTCAAAACGCGCGCCATCTTCTGGCCGGTTCAGGTTGGACGCATTAACTTCGATCCCGAACGCTTCCACTAGCAGCGGTGTGCGCTTACACATCAGACGAGCGGGCCTGAATACTTCCCACGCCTGCTTTTCAGTTGTGGCCCCGGAATATACTTCAGCGCCAAACTCGTTATCACAGGTAAAACAGTACAGCGCCACACCCGCCGAAATGGCCGATTTCCCGTTTTTACGCGGTATCTCCGTGTAAACCTCGCGAAATCGACGAAGCTTCGATCCTTTCTGGACCCAGCCAAAGGCGCAGCACACAATAAACAGTTGCCATGCCTCCAGGGTGATCGGCATCCGCTTGAATGCCCACTCTCCTTTTGTATGTGGCAACAGCTGGATAAATTTCGCAGCCTTTTCTGCCATGTCTTTATCGAAGCGGTAACGAAATTTCTTACTCTTTTCAGCCGCCATGTCATCGATATGACGCTGGCAGGCCTGAATGACAAACTGGCACGCCGGAATTTTCCCCCGCACAACGTTGCGGGCGTATTGATTCGCGGCGTTTACGTTGGGGTACGATTTCCGGCTCATGAGTTGATCATCTTCAGGAATGGGTTAGAGGNGCCTTTTCTGCCATGTCTTTATCGAAGCGGTAACGAAATTTCTTACTCTTTTCAGCCGCCATGTCATCGATATGACGCTGGCAGGCCTGAATGACAAACTGGCACGCCGGAATTTTCCCCCGCACAACGTTGCGGGCGTATTGATTCGCGGCGTTTACGTTGGGGTACGATTTCCGGCTCATGAGTTGATCATCTTCAGGAATGGGTTAGAGGTTTTCTTCTGTCCGGCAAGGCCAATCAGTCGCTGACGACTGCTGGGGTCAAGGCCAAGCATGGAGCCGGTAGAACTCATCTCCGATTCCTGCTCTTTCTTTGCGGTTAGCTCAGGGTTTTTTATCTTCCCCCCCATAGCACCAGTGATAGACAGCCCGTCTCTGGCGATATTTTTAACCGCCCTGCGCCAGAACTCGTAGGCAACACACCAGCGCTCAAGTACGGCAAGATCGGTAACACAGAGTAGCCCCTGTCCACATAATTCTTTCGTGGTCAGTTCCCACATGACGGCCGCCATTGGCAGACCTTCATCCTCAGAAAACCAGTCAGGTGGTGCCACGCCTTTAATCGGTGTGAATACAGGTTCCTCTTTATTCAGGGCTCGTTTGCCGGGGTTCCCTGCCAGCTCCTTGCGCGCCGTTGGCTTGGGGCGGCGCCCGGAACGCCCCGCCGTTCCAGCCATAAGCGACACTCCTGGTTAAATTTCATTTTTCGCGGGTATAAAAATACGAGGAGGCGGGCAGTCCGGAAGGCGCGCGGTCGCAGAGATTTGACCTCCCCCTCCCCAGGCTTATGATGACATTAATTCTCACTTGAGCCGCTCGCGCGCGGTCTTCGCTGCGTGACACGACCAGCACAGGCTCTCAAGGTTGCTGTCTTCATCAGTACCGCCGTGGGCCTTCGCCTTGATGTGGTCCACGCAGGACGCCTGCTTAACTATGGCCTGCCGTAGATGGTTCTGACACAACCCTTTGTCGCGCTTAAGTATCCGCTCCCGGATAACTTCCCACTTTGTTCCGTATCCTCGCTGCTGCCGTGATTGACCTGGCTTGTAGGACTTCCAGCCTTCACCTTTGTGATTTTCACAGTAGCCAGATGGGTCTGTTGTGGTGTTGCGACAGCCGCGAACACGGCAAGCCTTTGGTGTGCGCGGTGGCATATTCACTCCCCAAAAACGTATAGCATTATCGCAGACACTCAATGAATGCCTGCTGTAATGCCGCTAATCGTCGAGTTGCAATACACCGTGCTCAAGTGACTCTGAGTAGGCGATCAGCCCTGTGTATTCAGGGATAATCTCACCATCATCCGCTTCGAATTCCGGGATTGTCCCAGTGGTGATGGTGTATTGGGGCTGACCATCTTCTTTCGCGAAGGCTGCCAGGTCTTCAATCTGCTTAGCTGTAAGAACTACTGTCATGCTCTTTCCTCAGTTGTTAAAAAGCCCCGCTATTGCGAAGCCCGTGATTGTTCAATTTCCCTGATGCCGGCCTTGTCGATGTTGCACTGCCCCAGCGCCGACAGCAGGCTCACATTCAGATCCAGACTGGCCCCGTAGGTCAGCGGGTCTGGAATATATGGCTGCGGGGTTTCAGCGGTCAGGTTGGACGGAACTGGTTGCTGCGGCACTGGTACGTACACTGTCCGCGTATTGCCGCAACCGGTCAGCAACTGCAGCAGGCACAGCCCGATGAGCGCAATCATCATTCGCAACAGCCACTTTGATATCTTCCTGGGTTCTCTGTGACTCCAGTGCGATCTGGTTTTTTGCATGCTGGTTAGCTCCCAGAATCATATTGGTGATGGCAACGGTTTTCAGTACGTTATCCATTACAGCGCGGTTGCTGTCGTTCGCATCCTGTAGCGTGTTCAGGCTGGCACTAATGCGAGTGTTTTCGTTCCAGAGCCAGGAGAAGATAACCAGCGCACCGATAGTCAGCCACCAACGCCAGTGCGCTTTCATCAGCTCAAAGGCTGTAGTAAAGGCCGTCATGCTTCGCTCACAGAACGCGATCCAGTCATGATCGGGAGCAGGCGCGTATCCTTCGGCTCATTGACCGGCCAGCGATAGCCACTGACCCGAGTGCGCGAGAAGACTCTGATATTGATGGCATCGGACTGATTACCACCCAATACCATCAGGTCACCATTTTGCTGCTGTCCGACCACAAATCCGACATGGCCGCCGCCGTCTCGTGTGAATACAACAATGCAGCCGTAAGCAGGCTCCTGAAGTTCGACGCCCCAGGACAGGTAGGATTTAGCAGACTCGAACCGGGTTGATTTAATTCCAACTCTTTCAAGCATGGATCCGACATAGGCTGCACACCACGGTGTTTCATCATCCTTAATCCCTCCACGCTTAATGTCTTTCCAGAACTGGATAATTAACGGGTTATGACGCGGACCTTTTATTTCCAGTTGCCCAATATATTTTCTTGCCTCAGTAAGCCACCGTGGATCATTTGGCATCGCTTCCTCCGAACCTGACGTTAAATACTCGCGTTGCCACAGTTCGTACCTGTTCAACGCCAACGAAACCCAGCGCGCCACCGATAGCGATGGAAAGAGACTGCGGAAGGCTGAAATACTCGAGTGCGGAAACAGCCGTCAGCGTCATGGCGCCACACATCAAACCTTCCAACACCATCTTTTTCCAGCCGCCGCCGCCATACGCAATCCGCAGTACAGCCATCGCTACCGATAAAAGAACTGCGCCCATTGGCGTATCACCGCGCCACCAGCTATGAAGTAACTCAATTAACTCCGTCCAGGAGTGAGGGTCGTTGTGCATTTTCATGGTCTCTCACCTCCGACTTTTCGGATGGCGCTGTGTGTGATGAAAAGGTCAGGCTTCACGGGCTGGATTTATCAACAATATGTATCGTGGATGATTCCCGTGAGCCTGAATCAGAACGGGCTCTGCGCAAGCGCCTGTCAGATTGGGTTGTGAGCCGTCCGTCAGTGAGCCCTGAATATGAAAAAGCCCCGCGTGGTTGCGAGGCCTTGTTTTCTTTTGGTGGGGGTTTGCAGATCGACGATGTGACAGGGGAACTAACGCAATACTTCTCGCGAATTTACCTGTCATATCGCCGGAAACAAAAAACCCGCTCGGTGGCGGGTTTCTTAACTCTGAACATACAATGCCCATCGTTAATGTCAAATATACACAAAAACGGCAACATTGCAAACATCATGACGCTAAATCACGCGATATTTATCACATCTTGAATTTTCGTTACTCTGTTCAATTGAGAGTTCGAATAACTCTCCTCCTGGAAGCATTTGGTCACCAGGCTTTCATAAAATGGTTTCCAGCTATAACGCCAGGTACGGTCAGGTAGGCTCGGTAACTCCGAGAAGATACCGCGATAGGCCACCGAGGATTTTGGCCTGCTGTACCCGCGCCCTTCGCAACGCCTACACTCTTTGTAAACTGGTACACCCTGCATTTCTGTCGCTTTACGGTCAATCGTCTTACCTGTGCCGCCGCACTGGCATCGCTTACTTAACTTTCCAGTGCCATGGCAGCGGGAGCATAACGTTTGATCAGTGTCAGTTACATCACGCTTTACCTCAAAGTCAGATGGTGACTGTCTCAGGTCTTTGGCCCATTGTGGCAATCGCATAGTGTAATGGCTTTTAGTCACGGTTTTAGTGGTTGTTAGCAACCCTTTACCACTACATTTTGGGCACGCCACGCTATCAGCTGCTGATGAGGAATAATCGTTATAGGCAAACCGGGCAAGGATACGCATGCAGAGGGTAAACTTTTTCCCTGATGCTTTGCGAATAGCCTTGGGCGCATGCTCTTTCGCGTACTCAGTTAACCAAGATATTGACGCCTCCCTGTCCTGTCTGCTGATACCAGCTTTACCTAGAAACATTGCCAGGCCGATCCCCGCATCGGCCTGAGTCATCCCCAATGCAGCCATTACATCAGTAACCGTCAGTTGTTCACTGGCTGTCGCTCTACTGGTATCTGATATGTGCATGCCTTTAGGCGCAAAAAACTTTAAAACATTGTCCAGATTCATACGGTCTCCATACTTCTTAAGCTTTCGCAATTACGCCGATCGCCAGCGCCCGATCCATAAAACGCAGTAGCAGCTCAAGCTGCGTACCATGCTTCTGCTCGAATGCCGGTACATCGGCGTGTAACTCGTCGTGGCACTCTCTGCACAGAGGGATCACGAAGAGGTCATGGGCTTTTGTTGCTGTACCACCCATACCGTGCCCTACGATATGGTGCGGATCATCTGCTGGCCGTCGGCAACACTCACAGGGTTGTGTTTTAACCCAGCGGGTGTACGTCTCATTTATCCAGCGGCGACGTTTTGGCCTGAGCATAAAAGACCCTGGCGACTCCGGATCAACAGAGAGCGTGAGGATCTTCTTCGCCTTTTCCTGCACGAGTCTGGTTGCAGACGGGGAAGGCACTATGTCGCTTTCCCTCATGACAGAACGGATCTTCTCATCCGGAAGGCGCAGCCCTTTGTGCGCAACGCTTTCCGGAATAACATCAGCCAGGTCGTTTCTGACCATCCACCAGCACAGTTCCGGAAGCGTCAGGATATGCGACTCGGGAAAACCAGAATCACGCTGAATGACTTCCAGAATCCAGGATACCAGGTTTCCTGCCGCTATACCTGCAAGCTGTTCGGTATGCTGCCCCGACAAAGTGTGATCGCAATGCCAGCACAGGCGAATACTTCCTGGTGGGTGCCGCATTGTTGTGAAGTTCTTGTCGTGCCACGTTGAATGTGGCCACTGGCATTCAAACCGGGTACTCAACCATTGCTCAAGGGAAGGAAGCCCACCAGCACGCTGAATAACCCTCTCATTCTCGAAGACCTGACGCATTACCGGATCATCAGCCAGCGGCTGAATGGCTGCCGGAACAGCCCCGGTACTGAATGACGCCATTTCTTCTGGTTCAGGCTCGAGCAGAACGCGACCACGCATGAAGAGGTGCATCAGTTCCGCACCGGGACGGAACAGCACAATCCCCATACGATGGGCGATCTCGGGGGTAAGCAGAGCTCTCACGCGACCTGCCCCCTGGCAATGTGTTCTGCCCACAGCCCACCAATCCAGCGCACGCCTTTCGCCGTGAAACGTGCCTGGCTGAATGCATGATTTGAGGTTACGGATGTGCCGGTTTTCACTTCAAAACGGCCCGCATCAATATGCTGATGCCGTGGAGTCATCGTTCCGCCAAGGCGATACATGATGTCGTTCTCAAGGAGGAATAACCGCAGATCTGGCTCTTTGGCCTTAAGCAGTTTTGCCACCTGGCGGAATGACATTGACCCACTGGCTGTACAGTACCGATCAACAAATGCTACCTTCGGCGCCGCGGCAGCCAGTTCGTTAGTCAACTGCTGTTTTTGTTCTGCAAGGTCAGCTGCAAGACGTAGGGCTTCAGAGAATGATTGAGGAATCGTCTGCTGCTGTGCCTGCTCAAGCTCCTGCCAGCGATCAACCAGACGCGCGGTAAACTCCGGCGACAGCTGCGCGACAACGATATAACTGTCCCGCTTCCCTATCAGATAAACCGATACCGACTGATTGAGGTGATTTTTAACTTCCCCCATTGGGGGGAGTTCAATAACACCGCGCTCTGCCAGGCGTTCAATGGACCGTTTAACATGGTCATGTCGTGATTCCACCAGCTCAGCAATATCGCTGCTGGACATGGTTAATGCTGTTGTTGCTAATTGGCTCATACTTTTCTCCATATCAGGCGGCTGCACCCGCCGGTTCATATCTGCTGATCGTTATCTCTACCCGACCTTTCGGCACTACGGGTCCCCATTCCACCAGCATGCGCTTAATCTGGCTGTCGTCTTCCCAGACACCCGCATGCGTCAGCGCGTCAAACAGGGCTTTGTTGTAATTATCGATATCCCGGCGGCGCGCATCCGGCGGGTACAGAGTGATTTCAACCGCTGCCAGTTCAGTCGATGGCTTCGGGAGACGTCGTAATTGCTCAATGATCGCCACGCAGGCAGCGCTCTGGTATTTACGACCATCAGCGCTAATGAGGTGACGACCGGCCAGCGGCCCCTTATTAGGGGCGCGCCAGTACGTGTTCACGCTTGGAGGGAACGGGAGCACAAGTTTCATGCCACCTCCTGCTGTTGCACTGCACACAGTTCCGGAAGATTTGCCTCCACCAGCGCCCTGGCGAATGGTGGTGGTACCGCATTACCGCAGCGGGCTACCTGCTTATCTTTTGCATAGCGATTTCCACGGTAGTCCTGATCAATAACGTAACCATCCGGGAAGCNGGAGGGAACGGGAGCACAAGTTTCATGCCACCTCCTGCTGTTGCACTGCACACAGTTCCGGAAGATTTGCCTCCACCAGCGCCCTGGCGAATGGTGGTGGTACCGCATTACCGCAGCGGGCTACCTGCTTATCTTTTGCATAGCGATTTCCACGGTAGTCCTGATCAATAACGTAACCATCCGGGAAGCCCTGCGCTTTGTAGAGTTCATGCGGCTGCAACATGCGCATTCCGATATCAACGATCTGGTATTTAACCCCATCGATCGTTACCAGCCATTCATCGTCACTTTCCCCGCAATACGTCTCGAGAAATGTGCGNCCATCCGGGAAGCCCTGCGCTTTGTAGAGTTCATGCGGCTGCAACATGCGCATTCCGATATCAACGATCTGGTATTTAACCCCATCGATCGTTACCAGCCATTCATCGTCACTTTCCCCGCAATACGTCTCGAGAAATGTGCGCACCTCACCCACGTGTTGGCCACCAGCGGTGATTGTTGGCATAGGCACATCAAGGCGTTGCCCGTCGCGGCATGTTCCACGCAGTTTCACCAGATGAGAGGCAACAACCGCATGATGATCGACAGTGGTCACTGAGTGCGCGGGTTCATCCATACTGACACCCGGCCCCGTATAGTTACCGCCGTAGTGTTTAGCCAGGAACGCACCTACCAGTTGAGATTTACCGCCACCGCCAGCGGTGATGGTTGCGCTCGGTTCGTCTGCCCGGTGGCCGACGCTGGCCCCAAACTGGCGGGCTATCACTGGCGCAACAAGACAGGCGCGGGATTGCTTCAGAATGGTATGAGCAGGTTTATCCAGCGGGCGCGGTTTAGCCTGGTATTCACTACCACCATTACCCGCCAGAAATGGTGTCAGTGCAGCCTCAACAATCCCGAGTGCATGCCCATTCCCACCTGGACGTTTTGATGTGCCAGCGGTTACCGTCGGGACAGGTTCGGTAACGGGCTGCCCGGTTGCGCCAGTGCGGAATTTTGTCAGGTGTGGAACGGCTAACGCGTAGCCGAGTTTTTTAGTAATGGTCTGTAATGGCTCATTCAGCGACTGCCCGCGAAAAGCGTCATACGAATTTTTAGAGCTTGTGTGGTTACACTTCACGATAAACGGCGACGCACTTTCGATAACAAAGCGCTGTATGCCGCGCGCGATCCGCTTCAGAGTGTTCTCCGCCAGCGGTTTTTTGCGGTCGAAGATGGACAGGGCAGGGACATTCCAGTCGATACATTCCGCAGCGGTACGCCATGGCATCAGCCTGCCGCTCTGCACCTCCAGAGACTTGGGATCCCCATGGGTAACAGCAGGCCACTGGATTGGGCAGCCATCACAGCGCATAACCATGAAGAAGCGTTTGCGGATCGTCGGCGCGCCGTAATCACACGCGCGAAGTTCGCGATAATCAACATCATATCCAAGCCCTTCCACCAGCTGTTTGGCCTGCGTGCTGCCAGGATCAATAGCAAGGAATTCACAGACCTCTGCCAGTGCCGGGTGATCGGCAGGAATGCCTGTGGAAAGCATGCCGACAAAAGCATTGAATGTTTCGCCAGTGCGGGCAGGGTCTGGACGCATTTCATCGGCCAGCAGCGGTCCCCACGTTTTAAACTCTTCCACGTTCTCCAGCATCATCACGCGCGGTCGTTTCGCCAGTGCCCAACGCAGAACAATCCAGGCAAGACCGCGTATCTCTTTTTTCACTGGCTTCGCGCCTTTTGCCTTCGAGAAGTGTCGG
>NZ_KZ559429.1:0-18441 GCF_002850715.1 Citrobacter sp. L55
CCCGGCTGGTTGCAGCAGGAAAACCCAAAAAAGTAGCGCTGGTTGCCTGTATGCGTAAACTGCTGACCATCCTGAATGCAATGCTCAGAAAGAACGAAGAATGGAATGAGTCGTACCATCATGTAGCTCCATAATTTTATCGCTCAAGACAGTTGCTTAGTCCTTAAAGCAGGTATCCAGCTCAAGCATTTCGTTGTACGCCGCCATAAACAGGGCATTGATGCGGAAAAGCGTCTGACGGGCCAGGCGTTCGGTCAGTACGTCGGAATCAAAGCGATAACGGTGCTGCATGTCGTTCAGCGCATCACGCAGGTCACTCATGCTGTTGGCCAGCTCCGCCACGTCTGCGCGGAGTTTTTCGTGTCCGGCATAGTTCATCACGCGGCCTCCGGATAAAAGACATCGTTGGCGGCCGGGCGCTGCATGGCGCGCTGCACGGCTGACAGGCGGGTAATCCCGGCTTTGTGGTACTGCTCCATCAGCTCAATACCGATATATCGGCGTCCTGCCTGGACGGCGGCGACACAAGTGGAGCCGGAACCGGCAAACGGATCGAGAACAATGGCGTTCGGGTGTGTGAAGCTCTCGATCAACGGTTGCAGACTGGTAACAGGTTTTTCGGTCGGGTGGTGGCGGTTGCCGCTGTATTTCCAGCCCAGGACGTCCGGTAACGGGTCCGGCGGCAGGGCCGGGCGGCCTTTCGCCAGGATATAGGCGCATTCATGGCGGTAGCCGACATAGGCCGATTTCGACGAGTAGGTTTTGGTGAAAACCAGATGCCCGACCACGCTGAACCCGGCACTTTTCCACGCGGCCATGAAACGATCGACGCGGTTCCAGCCGTAAAAGCTCACCATCAGTGCGTCTTTTTTCAGGACGCGGTACATCTCATTGCAGGCGGGTTGCAGCCATTCGTCGGTTTTGTCACCGGCAATACTGCGCCCGGAACGGTCACGGAACCCGACAAGATACGGGGGATCGGTGAGGATGAAATCAACGGCGCGATCCGGAAAGCCGGACATAATATCGACGCAGTTACCCAGGATAAAACGGGACATAGGGACACCTCGTGGTTACAGGGGGCACCCAGGAGGACGTCGGTACGACGTCCGTTCCCTGCTGCCCGGAGCCTGTACGCCGCGACCGGTAACGGGTCAAGCTGACCGTGGAATACCGCAGCCGTCAGTTTTTTCGACGGCAAGGATATGCCGCGAAAGCGGCTTGAAGGGCGCTCCTTAAAAGGCGAGTGGATGGCGTAAAATTACAGCGACGCCGGACAGGAGCGGAAACGCCGCCCGTCCCGTGTCCGTCCGGGCGCGGCACACTGGCTCCGGGCAGTGGATATCCCCGCGCATTGCGCGGCATGGATGAGGAGCAGCGCGACATCATTATTCCAGCCTGAAGTACCGGGCAGTCGGCCTGCCCGGCATTCCGTCAGCGGGTGATATCCCGCCAGTCATTGTCCCACTCGTCGCACAGTACCGGCGCATCCGTTGTACCGGTCACGTTCCACGCATCAAGGAACTTCAGCCCGCGCAGGATGTTGTTTTCCACGTCATCGAGCAGAATGATGCTGTTGAACCAGACCACGCCTGCTGCATATTTCCACCGATGCCGGTCATCCTCGCGTTGCAGCGATGGCCACCAGGTGCGCCCCATTTCCATGACACCCGCTTCGGCCTGCGCCAGGTCACTCGCGGAAACCAGGTAATACACCATCATTTCAGTGCCATCGACATCGACACTCAGGCCAACAAGCCAGGTATTCAGATTTAATTCCATGTTATTCCGGGCGGTTTCCCGCCCGCCTCCGGTCAGCCGCCAAAATGCGCCACGTTGTTGATAATCCACTCCGGGCCGGTTACGTCCGGGAAATTGTCCTCATCGTCCGGGTCAGCTTCACCCCACTCCAGCTCGTCAGTGATGTACACGTCCGTTTCGCCACTGACGTACCGGGCATAACCGCAGTAATTGCAGCCCTGCTCCGCAAACCAGTGCTCCACCTCACTGCCATACCGCTGACTGAGTTCAGCCACAACGTCTTCGCCAACCGGACTCCAGGGGGTGTCAAAATCCACTGTCAGCGTGTTCTCTCCGGCGAAACAGATATTTGCCTCATAGCCAACTGGCCACTTGCAACCGTACCGGGTCAGATAGTGGTCATATGACGACGGGACACCCGTCAGCAGACCACCGTTGAAGCCGTTCACTTCAATATCCAGGCGCGTCGGCATCAGGTCGCGGAAATCCATTGGTTCGGCAGCAGGTACGGCGGAACCGGCGTCGCACAGGCTGTCCCACCATTCATCCACCGGCGCAGGCCGGAAACTGTCCCCCCAGTCGAAAGACTTTTGCTGGTACAACTGACGGATGACCGACTTCTCCGGTTCACTGAGGGTGTCCCAGCGGGCATGGGCAATATGGCTGTCCAGCCAGCACTGATGCAGCGTCTGGCAGGTCTCCACATCCAGCACAGCTCCGGCCATAAACATCGCCAGCCAGTCGCTGTATGCCTGCGCTGAAGGCCGGTTGTCTGCAGCCGCACCGTAAGAAACCAGCAGCGAGTATGGCGGGTAACGTTGCTCTGTCAGGGGGCGCAGTATTCCCGCGCAGCCTGCCAGGAAAAGCTGGATACCTTCTTTTCTGGCGCGGCGATGCAGGGACAACTCACCTCCGGCAATCCACGTTTTGAGGGCATCACTGTTTTGAATACCACTGAACATCAGTCGGTTGGCACACCAGTTCGGCATGGGAAGCTCCTTACACAGTCAGGGTGAGCAGGAGGCATCACCGCGATACCGTTCCCTGCCGCACGCTGCCTGTTCGTCGCGTCCGGTAACGGGTCAACGCCGACCGTGGAATACCGCAGCCGTCAGTTGTTTCGACGGCCAGGATATGCCGCGAAAGCGGCTTGAAGGGCGCGCCTTTGATGGCGAGGGCATGGCGTACAATCACACCGACGCCGGGTCTGAGCGATAAAGACGCCCGTCCCGTGTCCGTCCGGACGCGGCACACTGGCAGCGGGTGGCAGTCAGCTACTGGCGGGCAGGAATGGCCGTGGTGATCAGAGGATTTGTGGGAAGGGAAAACACCAGATAGGGAGCAGATGACATACCAACAGTTCTGCGCCGGTCCTCCACAGGGTTATTAACCGATTCTGTGGATAACCTGACATCTGTTTTTCCAGACAGAACAGTTACCTGACCGGAAACGGTAAAATTTTACTTGCAGGACAGGAAATATCTTAAATAATACTGTATATGCAAACAGGTGTTTTGAGAGGTATGCCATGTTACTTTTTGTCGCCCCCGAACAGGAGCCGGTGCAGTCCACTGCCCCGCTGTTCACCGAACGTTGCCCGGCGGGTTTTCCGTCGCCGGCCGCAGACTACACAGAAGAAGAGCTGGACCTTAACGCCTACTGTATCCGGCGTCCGGCTGCAACGTTCTTCGTCAGGGCTATCGGGGATTCGATGCGGGATATGGGTCTGCATTCCGGCGATTTAATGGTTGTCGACAAAGCAGAGAAACCCATGCACGGGGATATCGTTATCGCGGAAACAGATGGTGAATTCACCGTTAAGCGTCTGCAGCTGAAGCCCCGTGTCGCCCTGCTGCCGATGAACCCGGCCTACCCCACGCTTTATCCGGAAGAACTGCAGATTTTCGGGGTGGTGACGGCGTTTATACACAAAACCCGGGGCACAGACTGATGTTCGCTCTGGCTGACGTTAACAGCTTTTACGCGAGCTGCGAGAAAGTATTTCGCCCCGATTTGCGTGACAGGCCTGTGGTGGTCCTGAGTAACAATGATGGTTGTGTAATCGCGCGCAGCGCTGAAGCGAAACGGCTGGGCATAAAAATGGGGGTGCCGTGGTTTCAGCTGAAATCGGTGAAATTTCCGGAGCCGGTCATCGCCTTCTCCAGTAATTACGCACTATACGCATCGATGTCGAACAGGGTCATGGTTCATCTGGAAGCGCTGGCGCCACGCGTTGAGCAGTACTCGATTGACGAGATGTTTCTTGACGTGCGGGGTATTGACAGCTGCATCGATTTCGAGGTTTTCGGCCGGCAGCTACGTGAGCACGTTCGTTCCGGCACGGGCCTGACCATCGGCGTCGGAATGGGGCCGACCAAAACACTGGCTAAAAGCGCACAATGGGCGTCTAAGGAATGGCGGCAGTTTGGGGGCGTGCTTGCCCTGACTACTGGCAATCCAAAACGAACGGAGAAACTGTTGTCACTGCAGCCAGTAGACGAAATCTGGGGGGTTGGCCGCAGGATCTCAAAGAAACTGAGCACAATGGGGATAACAACTGCACTGCAGCTGGCGCGCGCGAACCCTGTATTTATCAGGAAGAATTTCAGCGTTGTGCTGGAGAGAACCGTCCGGGAACTCAACGGAGAAAGCTGTATTTCGCTTGAAGAAGCTCCGCCGCCAAAACAGCAGATTGTCTGCAGCCGGTCCTTTGGAGAGCGTGTCACGACGTATGAAGCTATGCGGCAGGCAGTCTGCCAGTATGCTGAGCGTGCAGCTGAAAAGCTGCGCGGCGAGCGACAGTTCTGCAGGCATATTGCTGTATTTGTGAAGACGTCACCGTTCGCGGTGAACGAACCGTATTACGGGAATGTGGCCAGTGATAAGCTGATGACTCCCACGCAGGATACCAGGGACATCATAGCAGCAGCGGTGAAAGCACTGGATCGGATCTGGGTGAATGGCCATCGATATGCAAAAGCGGGTTGCATGCTCAATGATTTCACTCCTACCGGGGTTTCGCAACTGAACCTGTTTGACGATACTCAGCCCCGAAGCAACAGCAATCAGCTGATGAAAGTCGTGGACGGTATTAACCATTCAGGCCTGGGAAAAGTGTGGTTTGCGGGACGAGGCATTGCTCCTGAATGGCAAATGAAAAGAGAAATGCTTTCCCCTGCGTACACCACCAGATGGACAGATTTGCCAGTAGCCCGGTTATGAATATCTATTCCACCCTACGACCTTACCATTTTGTTATCTTATTATCTTGTTATCTTATTATCTTGTTATCTTGTTATCTTGTTATCTTAATCAAGATATAAATCAAATAGTTAACAATTTACTAAGTTATTAACATAATAAAATATTTGCGTAATCCGTGTTCGGGTGGCAATATTAAGTTATTAACTTAACAACTTAATATGAGGCTATAATGATAATTGTATTAGGTAGTCAAAAAGGTGGTGTTGGTAAAAGTACACTCGCGGTATCAATAGCCGCATATCTGATGTCATTAGGTAATCGCGTGATTATTGTTGACGCAGATGACCAGAAATCAGTATTAACCTGGTACAACAACCGTCCTGAAGATCTCCCCCATATTCCGGTTACAGGCGCAACAGGCAACATCAAAGCAATGTTAAAGGAACACGAAAAATCCTATGATTTTGTCATTGCAGACTGTGCAGGCCGTGATAGTGCAGAAATGCGTAGTGGATTGATGGCCGCAGATGTATTCATTTCTCCTTTACGTCCTTCTCAGATGGACCTGGATGTTGTGCCTCATACATGCTCCGTTTTTACAGCAGCAAAAGATTTTAATGAGGATGTTCGGGGATATCTCGTTTTAAACATGACTCCCACAAACATGTTTGTTAATGAAGCCAATCAGGCAGCTGACGTACTCAAGGATTACCCGGAAATGCATCTGGCTAACTCCCGTGTATGTGATCGTAAAGCACATCGAGATGCCTGGGCCGAATCAATGACAATTTTTGAAACGCAAAATGATAAAGCACAGCAAGAAATCGAATCGTTAGTTAAAGAGGTGATTCTGTGAGAAATAGAGCAAACACTCCACCTCGTAACGAGGCAGCATTTATTAACGGTGGCACGGCAGGTCTTGATAATGCCAAAAAGTCATCAGATAAATCATCGGTTGTAAGCAAAGCAAAACCAGTGAGTATTTCCTTTTTTGAAGAAAACCTAAAAGACATTGATGACCTTATAACGGCAGAGATGGTTTCAGGTAAAGGCAGAGTAAATCGTTCTGATGTCGTCAGGGCTGCGGTAGAAGCATTAAAAACACTTTCAAAAACAGAGATATCACGACTAATTGCAGAAGCAAAACAAAGATAACAAGATAGCATCTTGTTATCTTGTTATCTTGTTATCTTGTTATCTTGTTAATACCGAGGAAAGCACTATGAACATGGATCACGAAAAAAAAATTCAGCAAATGATAAAACTCGCTGACGATAAAGAAAAAAAACAGGCCAAGAAAAGCCGTAGTGATAATTTATCCTGGTTACTTAAAACAGTGATTGTACTGTTAGTTGCATTTTCCACGCTGTTAACATGTTACAAAATAGTTAATGGGTTATACGCAACACCATCAAACTGGGTATTAGTTTTGACTTTCTTTGTTGTTATTGCTATCTCAGTTTGTTTAAAAGTTACCAAATCATAGTCAGTCATGCACAACCCGGACGTCCAGGTTTTTCTGACCACAACATAAGGGATAGAACTATGAGCAAGAGACCTCGTTATGCTGTCATGATAGAAGGGAATAAAACCATCTATCGTGGAAATAGTCGCTTTGTTGCATGGACGTTCTGGCTAATTAACCGTCATCATGAGGCTATCGCTTATGATTGTGGAATTTGGGTTGTGGAGCCTAGCTAATGGATTCGCGTCGCCCGAACTGAAAAATCAGCAAGTAGATCAGACTAAATAAAAGCGCAATAGCTATAAAGCGACAATTACAGGAAGGGGTCTTTAATGAGAAAAAATGAATTTATAAGGATAGGAATTGCTTTCATCATTACCTCCGCTTTAATCGCTTTTACTAATTTAGCCTCAAATTTTGAAGTGGATAACCGGCTTGATGGAATGTCCTTTGCATTGACAATGATTTTTGGACTTCTGGGTTTAATTATGAGTATCTACGGAATTTTCTCTAAGAAGATTTGAAGATACACGCGCCAGCCTGGACGTCCAGGTAATTCTGACCATAAATGTTAAAGGCCGAGGAGTGGTTGCCCCCCGGCCTTAGTTACGTTTCCGGGTTCATCAGTCGATGAACTGGCGGATCAGCTCCAGTACCGCAATCAGCGCGTTTGACAGCGCGACTACAGCACGCAGAACAATGATTAACAGGTTAATCATCCGTTCTCTCCCTTCAGGGAGGCGAGACAACCGGCGCTTACTCTTACACTTGCCTGTCACACCGGTTTCTTCAGTGTGTTAGATTGAAAGTTTCCCACCCCGGCCTGAGCACCTGATAACGACACCACTCGTACATCAGGCCAGGACTTGAAATTGTTCATGCGCGTACGCAAGCCTGTGGGAGAAAATCAGTCAAGAGCTAACGAGCTGATTATACAGTCCCTAAACCGAAGTACCAGCCTACCGCTTGCGAAATTACCCTTAAGGTAATAACATAGAGTCGTTAGATTGAAAGTTTCTCATAACGGCCTGAGTCACCAACTCAGACCAAAGTAAAAAAACCGACCTCACCAGTCGGTTTTTTTTCGCCTGTAATCCGCCTTTCCGTTAACTCCCGCGCCAGCCGGGACGTACAGCCAATATTGTCCAAAGTTATTTATTGATAAAAAGCACAGGTATGTTACTTTCAAAAATGAACATTGAGTGGGCCGAAAGCTTACCCATCGTGGAGTGAAAACCACCTAATCTGACGAAATCGGAGTATTTATCCATGAATTCTCAAATAAATCAATATTCTACCTTACTTTCATGCCTTTATGACGAACAGCATCCCATCGGCAATCTGGGGCGCGGAACCCATTATTCAATATTCAGAACTGTAGAATGGCTCGATGTTACCCGTACACCTGTTGACTTACCCCAATTGCATGATTTTTCAGTCATCTGGGATGAAGATCATGATGAGCGAATCATTAACGTAATCGAAAACATTTACATGGCTGGATTACTTTCACCTGTACAATTTATTGGTGAGAGAAAGGGGACCCTTACAGTAATTGTCGCGGCGAAATTCTATTTCGGTGGAATCCCCGATATAAAAGATTACGAAAAACAATTACAAAATATTTGCGATCAATCCACTTATGGAGATTTTTGGCCAGTAGAGGTAGGGATGTTTGATCGCTCACCAGGATTTCCTCCTGATGCCCCACATCAGACAGAGGTTCTCGGATTGATAAATGATAAACATCACAGAGTAGTTACTTATTTAAGAAACATCGATTCACTTTGGGCGCTGGGTACAAAGCCTTTTATGCTAAAAGGAAAAGAAAGTGTCTCTATTTTTTCGTCTGCCCCCCCTATTCCAAAACAGTAAATCAGGAAAGGTCGCGTAAGCGGCCTTTTTTATGCCCCAAGTTTAATTCCCGAGTCACCTAGACATTCAGGTTATTCTGTCCAGCATAGTGAAAATCAGAACTGAGCTATCACCACTTTTGTCTTTCCTTCAGCATCTCCGCCCTCGAGATCGCCGATCACGCCTTTCGGGTTATTCACCCAGCCATCAGGGTCGTAAACAAAACAGACCAACGTGTCGCAGTCCGGGTGTGCGCGGTAACGGGCCATATCGATGATCAGTTCCTCTCCAATTTTACCTGTGCCCAGAGACCTACGAGTTTTCTTCACCTCAATAACTATCTTTTCCTTCTTCAATAGAAAGTCCTGTCTGGAGGAAGAGCCAGCATAACTTGGCGAAGCCTCTTCTGGTCTGACATCATCAAAATGCAGCAACAGAAGCGCATGAACAAGATCCTGCACATCATACTCGTCATTAATTTCAAGCGGCGTTCTGTCATTGTATCGTTTCTTTAATTGACGACAAAAAGCAGGGAATTTATTGAGGATATTTATTATCAAATCCAGTTCTGATTTATCTTTAATAACTGTTGGGGTAGTGACAGAATGTGCTAAATCTTCTCTGGCTGCATCAAAAATAGGTTTATAATGTCTCACCAGACTCTGATAATTACTAGACCAAGCGATCTTTTTTGTATCATTAAAATCTTTATAGTAATCAGATTCCTTTCCATAACTGTCTTCAAGTAATTTCTTTACTCTCGCAATCCAGTTATTACCTTTTGCTGAATCAATATATTCCTGGCTTCCATGGCCTAACGCGCTTCTTCCCATATACTTTGTCGAGATGACAGCGTGGTAGTCTTGTTCAAGTGCTTCAAATCTTTCTTCAAGTGTCTTCTTCATCATAATGCCATCCGGGCTGTCTTGTCTGGTAACAATGTCATAATTCTACCATATTAGTGTTTCTCTCATTCACATTGGACGTACTGCTCATTCTGTCCAACGACCATGATGAAAAATTTATTAGCATCATTTGATACCAATGAAAACTACATTTAGCGCCTTGCTCCCCATTATCCGCGTTTTATCTTGCTGAACATTGGTATCAAATGATACCAATGTTCAGGTCGCGCTCGGTTGACATCATCCGTCAGTGAGTGCTGGCGATCTCTCATTTAATTCCCCGCGTCATTAGACATACAGCCATTCCTGTCCATGTCTAACCTATTGACGTTCACCCTCCACAGATACATTCCGACAACATACAAAAAATGCTATCCGTCCTGTACATTTCAGCACTATCGGAAAAAGTGTCCAGAAAATATTTTTGGTGATCGTATTTATTTTTGTTGACCCACATTGCAAACCGTGAGTCTGTTCAGAACTTGTTTCTGAACAGGGGAGGGGTTGGACAAGCCCGGCGGGCGCGTCAGCCAGTCACATTCAGGTATACCTCTGTAGTACCAGCTCGGGTCCGGACTCCACAACTGTAGTGACCACATAAGTGAGGCCATTAATTATCTGACCAGTTAAATATCACCAGCAAGATTTCTTCATAGCATGACGGCTGTAATATAGTGTCGGAGTTCAGATAACTTCCAGCCTGGCTGAGTGAACATAAAAAGGAAGGAGGGGACAGAACCACCCCGGCACTGCCCCCAGAAGGAATTGCAATTCCATTCCCCGCCAATGTTAGCATTTATTGCCTGTGATA
Source organism: Citrobacter sp. L55 (assembly GCF_002850715.1). Classification (NCBI taxonomy): domain Bacteria; kingdom Pseudomonadati; phylum Pseudomonadota; class Gammaproteobacteria; order Enterobacterales; family Enterobacteriaceae; genus Citrobacter; species Citrobacter sp. L55. The sequence goes on from NZ_KZ559429.1 coordinate 10,001, forward strand.
CTATGACCGGGTCATTTTTCAGAGCATGGACTGATGAAAAAGAAAAATACTACGCCAACTCCCCACGATGCGACATTCCGCCAGTTTCTGACACAACCAGACATTGCCAGGGATTTTATGGAACTGCATCTGCCGGCAGAGCTGCGTGCCATCTGCGATCTGAGCACGCTGAAACTGGAGTCCGGCTCGTTCGTAGAGGATGATCTCCGCCAGTACTTCAGCGATGTGCTTTACAGCCTGAAAACCACAGCCGGCGACGGCTATATTCATGTTCTGGTCGAACATCAGTCAACACCGGACAAACATATGGCTTTCCGCCTGATACGCTATGCGGTGGCCGCTATGCAGCGCCACCTGGAGGCAGGACATAAAAAACTGCCACTGGTGATACCAGTACTGTTTTATACCGGTAAACGCAGCCCGTATCCGTACTCCACCCGCTGGCTGGATGAGTTTGATGATCCGGCACTGGCGGGTACCCTCTACAGCAGTGCGTTCCCGCTGGTTGACGTTACCGTCATTCCGGATGATGAAATCGCTGGCCATCGCAGTATGGCCGCCCTGACCTTACTGCAGAAGCATATTCATCAGAGGGATCTTGCAGAATTGGTTGACCGTCTGGCCCCTATTTTGCTGACCGGATATCTGTCTTCATCCCAGGTAATATCGCTGGTACACTATATAGTGCAGGCAGGCGAAACATCCGACGCCGAAGCCTTTGTTCGCGAACTGGCACTGCGTGTGCCGCAACACGGAGATGCTCTTATGACCATCGCACAACAGCTTGAACAAAAGGGTATTGAGAAAGGCCTCCGTCAGGGCCTCCAGCAGGGCAGGCAGGAAGGTCGTAATGAAGGCAAGCTGGAAGGCAAGCTCGAAGTTGCCCGCAGTCTGCTGAAAATGGGGATGACTCATGAATCCGTGCTGGAAGCAACCGGTCTGACAGAGGAAGAACTGGCGCAAATCCGCCACTGAGTATACCCGTCCGCCTGATAATCTCCTTTTCCCCCGACAGAAGCGGGCTGAAGTTACCGCTTCTCTTTCAGAACGCGTCGTCTGTTCAAAACTTGTTTTTGAGCAGACGAGGGGTTGAGCAAGCCCGCCGGGCGCGTCAGGCCGTTATCAAAGGACTCACACAGACCCTTTCAGCATGGCCACCGCATCCGTCTCCGGCATCTGAAACTGTACCCGGTGTCGTGCGGCCACATCGAGCGCAAACACCTTCGTATAGACCTCCGTCGAGCTGATGCTCTTGTGCCCCATGAGACTCTGCAGCACCTTCAGCGGAATACCGGCATACAGCATATGCATCGCGTAAGAATGCCGGAATGTGTGCGGGGTTACCGGTACCGAAAATGTCACCCCGTCGGCAGCAGCCGCTTCAACTGCTTCATTTATCCAGGTCCTGACCGTCCTGTCTGTGATTTCCCAGATCCGTGCCTTCTCGGTTCTGCCGGTGCGTTTATTACGGCGCTCCAGCGGAATTTTCAGGGTGGCCACCATCATCTCCAACTGGCTGACGTACTGGTGATCGGAGAGCGGAACCAGCCGGTGAGCCTGACTGCCGGCTGGGGCCCGTCCTGCCGTTCTGGCCGCTTTCTCCGCGCGCTGCTTGAGGGTGGCCAGCTGTACGAACGGGTACGGTGGCGCCAGCGAAAAATCCCCTCGAGTAAGCGCCAGTGCCTCGTTAATGCGGGCGCCCGTATTCCAGAGGGTGGCCAGCAGCATCTTACGGTGCAGATCGGGCACATAGTGGAGCAGGGCGCTCACTTCCGGCGCCAGCAGGTATTTCGGTAGTTCGTCCTGAACGAGCGCCATCTGCCGTAAGGCCAGTGCTGCGGGATAGTCGATGGTCACTGGCAGGGCGGCCATTGAGCCCTGAGAAGTAGCTGAAGGTATGAGGCCAGTCATGATCGGTATCTCAGTATCATTAGTTGTTCAGGTAAGTCTGATGGATTTTTCGCGCCGTTTCTGGCTGTCAGAAGCTGTCCAGAATTTGATTCCATTCGGCTTTACAGTCCAGCAGGTACCGGAGGCCGTTGTCGACCCCGTCAAGTAAATCGGAAGCCTCTCCCATTTTTTCCCCAAAGCGGCGGGTGTTGACGTAATGAATTCCTTCAAGGCTCCGGGTGCCGTCATTTCTCCGGGCATAACGGAAATCTGTCGCCCTTTCATCAGCCTGGTGAAGAGCTTTAACCACCTCTTTGACGATTTTAAAATCGGAAGGCCGGTAGCTGTCATCAACTTCCAGGATCAGCTTTTGTGCCAGCGGCCATAGATTATTCAGGTTATGGTCATCTTTTTTGTACTGGTGTTTATCCGGGTCTTCTGCCAGTGCAAGGGCCAGTCCGATAATTTGTTTGATAAGGAGCTCCAAGTGATGTCGGTAGAGAAACAACACCGGATAAACCAGAAAATCCTGGTCCCGCCCGGATTCATCAATGTGGTTAATCAGAATATCAGCAGCTCGCCTGTAACCTTCGGTGTAAGCTGTACCATGATCCGGCATGTAATTCAGGCAGGCATTATTGTGCCAGTCGCTGTCGCTGGCCAGCAGCCCCGGTTCTAACGTTTTTCCCTTTTTCATTTCAGCTCCTGAATCTTTTAACAGCCCCGGTTCGGTACCTTATCCGGAAATCCCGCCTTCTGTATGTATTCAGCGGTCGGCAGCCAGTTCTTCAGCCAGCTTCACAAAGCCTTTGTGCTCAGTCAGCAGGTAATGGCTGTAAATCCGGGCATCACGTTCTGTGAGCCCGGATGGATTGCCGGTGAAGTAACGTTGCAGCACCGCAATACAGTGATTGTAGGTATCGAGATCATATTCCCAGTTTCCCAGCTCACCGGCCGCATCCAGCTCCCGGCGAAACTGCTCGTATTTACGGAGCAGAATGCCAAGACCTAATTCTGTTGCAGCATAAACATTATTTTCTCCTGGCGCGGAAATCGCATTACGGATTTTTTCAAAAGCATAACTGAAATCATTTCTCTCATTGAATGCAGTAAACATGTCCTTTCCTCAGTTAAATAGTTAGCAGTGCAATTTTACCACACCTCAATCATCGCCAGATGAGTGCGACTCTGTTGAGAAAGTGACTTTCACAAAAATGAATTTCACATACTGAAATAATATGTAGCCATATAAACACGGTATTAAATTACCGGATGGCTGTTTTCATGTGATCCGATTTTTGCTGTATTCAGGGATTTCCGGAAGTGTACCACGGTCAGGGAATAAGCGAAGCGGTCTTTTCCGGCCCTGGGCGGCGGGTCAGGGAAAAAGGGAAGAACACAACATATAGAAGAAACCGCCGATGACAGAATGGCACATGTTGCGGTTACAGAGTTCAGGGCGGGGTGGTAAGGATCGAAGATCCGGAACTAGCTTTTTTCGGATCTGCGATGAAAAAGAGCGAAGGGAACCAAAAACTACATTTTAATTACATAAAATTCTTGTGTAGAAAATTGACTACACGACCAATAGGTGATTACTATAACAATATTCGTGATAATGGAGATAAAATGATGGCCGCTATCAATATAAAGATAGATGACAACCTTAAGGATACGGGAGACGCGATTCTGCGGGAGCTAGGCCTGAATGCAACACAGTATATTACTCTCTGCTGGCAGTACCTTGCCCAGCACCGCAAATTGCCTTTCATGACAGAGACGAAGATCTTAACTGCCTCTGATCTGACAATGACCATTGCCACCCAGTTTAGGGATGTGCTTAATCAGCTGCATAAAATTCGGGACATGTTGAACTCTGAAGGCACGGATTTTTCTGAACTGTCTGCTGCAAAACAGGCTCTCTCCCGTCTGGCTGCAGACATACAACAGAACGGCTGGCGACTGGAGTCCATGCCTGAAGATCTCGATGCATCCACCCCGGCCCGTCGGATGCTGCCCCGAATTAACTATTACCTGACAGGATGCGACTTTGCCTTGTCGGATTTACCGGCAGAACTGCCTGTCCCCACCCGGATAGAGAATGAGTTTGGCATTTCGCTGAAGGCGTTCGAAACTGAGTTTGCCAGGCTGCAGTCTGTACTTACCGATACCGGTCTGCTGGCACGTCCTGCGCCGGCGCGCGAATTCGTTTACCGGGGAGAAAACGTCACAGTATCCGTCGTACAACCGGAGGATTACCAGCACGGGGCATGGCTAGTGCGGATGCAGGCAAAATCAGTGGATCGGGAAAATGCACTGGAAGATGCCGCACTGACCTTTCCAGCACTGGAGGGCAGAGTATTCCTGCCCGGTACTGTCTACGGTAAAGCGGTACGTAATTCACTGACTGGAAAATATGAGATGGGATTCTGTTTTCTCTCAGGCATCACAGAATTTCATATGTACTCCAGCGGACACGAAGAGGAAGGGAATCCAATCTCGCCTGATCAGGTGGCTTCCCACCTGTCAGCTTGTGTGGACCAGTATGTACTGAAGAGCCTGCAGTCAATGTCAGGCAATTAATTTTAAGGATTATCGAATGTACAATCAGGATGAAGGGTGTGCAGCTCTTTTGAGAGATAGGCAGCGCATCGGAGAAATGGTGGAAGAGAGAGGGCGAATAATGTCCGTCTATAGAGTGTTTATAAAAGCAAAAACCCCGACTTAAGCCGGGGTCAAAATCTGCGGTCTTCATGAAAGGTCTTACACCCGGAGGCCATTGGTTCCTTTCACCAACCTGAGCAAAATAGTATAGGTTACGGGCAAAGGTGTCAAGTCAACACTGGCAACTGCATAGCCAGAACAAGGAAAATATATGCCGGATAGTGTGGCTTACCAGCCAGATCTAATGGACAGGATCTTCACACAGAAAAGAATGTACAGCTACCAAAGAGTGTTCGGGAGACTGACTGACCGGGAAATGGTGGGGATTTATATCTGGAATCAGACGCTGGGTGGTGAACTCTATCCGCTGCTGAGCGCCGCTGAAATTACCCTACGAAATGCTATTGATAGTGCATTCATCGCCTTTGCAGGCCCTCGGTGGTGGAGAGGGGTTAAGTATAAAAGTTATGCCCCCGTCGCAGGCCATGTACCGCCTTTCGAGGTTAAGGCGATGAAAGACAATTTTGTTAGAGCAGCTGACTATGCAAGGAAAGAAAAATTCCTCCGTTATCACAAGCGAAATCACGCTCCCACTCATGAAGAAGTTGTTGCCAGCACCGATTTTTCCACCTGGGAATTTGCAATGAGTGACGAGTTGCTGGGGCCGGGTCTATTCTGGAATACCATGATAACTCAAGTCTTTAAGGGACAATGGCCCTCGCAAAGCGGTGCGAAAACACTATCCACGGCCCGGGATCAGGTCAAAACGATACGCGAATACCGTAACCGGGTTGCGCATAACGAACCGTTGTGGAAGGCTTATCAGGTCAATACGCCGCAGGATGCGATTGCCTACATTAATACGAAGATTGATACCGTTGAGCAGCTGATTCAGCTGTTGTCTCCGGAAAAGCATGATCTGCTGACTAAGCACCGTCTGTTCAGTAATGCCCGCAGAATTAATTCACTATCAGAAATCATGCGATTCCGTACCACAGGTAACGCGCAGTGGCTTGGATCGTTTGGCGATGTGACGTCCGCCTTCCAGAATGCAAGAGCAAACAACAGTCCTGTCCTCTGCAAGCTCGGTCCCGGAGCCGAACCTTTCCTTATTATCCCCCATTAAGTTCAGCCGGTTGTTATACCATCATCATGATCAGACCCGGAGCCATTCCGGGTTTGGTATTTTTCGGATCTCAGGAGAGGAAAAGAGAGATTATTGGTAAGCGTGCAGCAAGAACCGTATTGACGGGGATGTGTTATTCAGTCGGCAGTGCTACGCGCCAGGGGAGCAGTTCGCCGACCCGGTTTATCGGCCAGTCGGCTATGACGTCAAGGACATAGCGGAGGTAGCTTTCTGGCTCCACTCCGTTCAGTTTGCACGTCCCGATCAGGCTGTACAGCAGCGCTCCCCGCTCTCCTCCATGATCCGAACCGAAGAACAGGTAGTTTTTGCGGCCCAGACTGACCATCCGCAGCGCATTTTCAGCGATGTTATTGTCCGCCTCAGCCCAGCCATCATCTGCATAGTACGTCAGCGCCGGCCACTGGTTCAGGGCGTATGCGAACGCTTTCGCCAGTTCTGAGTGTCGCGACAGGGTTTTCATCTTTTCACGCAGCCAGCTTTCCAGGGATTTCAGCCGCGGTTTCGTTTTCAACTGACGTTCGGCAAGGCGCTGCTCCGCCGTCATTCCCCTTATCTCTGCCTCGATGGCGTACAGTTCGCCGATCCGTTTCAGCGCTTCCTCCGTCAGGGCTGACGGGGTGCGAACGTGCACATCGTGGATTTTACGGCGGGCGTGAGCCCAACAGGCGGCTTCCGTTATCCGACCATCCCGGTACAGCTCGTTGAACCCAGCGTATGCATCCGCCTGCAGTACACCACTGAACCCCGCAAGATGGGTCTGCGGATGGATGCCTTTTCTGTCCGGGCTGTAAGCTAACCACACCGCCGGCGCCAGCGTTGACCCGGCGTTACGGTCGTCACGAACGTAGGTCCATAACCGCCCGGTCTTCGTTTTCTTATTGCCTGGCAACAGCACCGGGACAGGCGTGTCATCAGCATGGAGCTTACCGTCAGTCAGCACATAGTCCTGAAGCGCTTCTTCCAGCGGTGACAGTAGCCGGCAGCATGCATCCACCCAGCCCGACAGCAGTGAACGACTCAGCTCCACGCCCTGGCGGCCGTATATTTCAGACTGGCGGTACAGCGGGGTGTGCTCTGCATACTTTGAGATCAGCACGCGGGCCAGCAGCCCCGGTCCTGCGATACCCCGCTCGATGGGCCGTGAAGGCGCGGGGGCCTGCACGATGGCATCGCACTGAGTACAGGCATGCTTTTCACGTACAGTCCGGATAACCCGGAAGGCGTTGCGCATCAGCTCCAGCTGTTCGGCGGCATCCTCACCCAGATAGCTCAGCGAGCCTCCACATTCCGGGCAGCATGACGCTGCCGGCAGTAGTCGTTTTTCATCGCGGGGGAGTGATTCGGGGAACGGTTTGCGGGTGCGGGTTTGACGCAGCGGGCGCTGCACGGCCGGGTCGTCAACCCGGCCGGTAAGGGTATCACTTTCTTTCTGAAGTGCCTTCAGGTCAGCTTCCATCTGTGCGATACGACGGGAGACTTTTTCGGAGCGGCTGCCGAAGTTCATCCGGCGCAGCTTATCCAGCTGTGCCTGCAGATGGTCTATTTCGCGTTCACGCTCGTTCAGCTTTTCCAGCAGGGCACGGTTCAGCGCCTCCTGTTCGGCAAGGAGACGTTTCAGTGCATTGATATCGTCAGGAAGTGAGCTGCTCATACCGGGTATATTACCAGGCTCATTCAGCGTCGACCAGGATAAAGAGGCTTACAACATAGTCAGGGACGTAAGCAGTCTTTTAGGCTGCCGCCAGTCGATACCTTCAAGGAGCATCGCCAGCTGTGCCGGTGTGAGGAACACTTTGCCATCCCGGGCTGACGGCCAGGCGAAGCGGCCGCGCTCCAGCCGTTTGGTCAGCAGACACAGTCCATCGCCGGTAGACCAGAGGAGCTTTATCTGACTGCCATTACGCCCACGGAAGATAAAAACGTGACCTGACATCGGATCGTCTTTCAGCGTCGTCTGCACCTTTGCCGCCAGGCCGTTGAAGCCGTTTCTCATATCGGTGATGCCAGCGACCAGCCAGATCTTTGTCCCTGATGGTAATGGGATCAACGTTTGAGCTCCCGTATCAGCAGGTTCAGGATATTTTCGCTGATGGCACCATTCAGACGGAGTGATCCGTGCCGGAACGTTACTTCACAGCTGATATTGAGTGATTCAGGTGCCGCAGCAGCTACAGGTTGTGACCGGGGGGAGGTTGTAGGGACAACATCTTCGGCATCAAGTGTTATCGGGAGCAGCTCAGGCACGTTGTTTTCTGTTGTTGAAGGAGGACGTAGTTTTCCTTCGCGCCAGTACTGGCGCCACTTGAACAGCAAATTATCGTTGATCCCATGCTCACGAGCGAGTTGCGCTACGGAGATCTCTGGTCGATGCGAGAGTTCAACCATTTTGATTTTGAACTCAACGGGATAATTAGGGCTTTTTTTACGCACTGCGGTTAATGATTTCATGGATAGCGTCCACCATATTTGGTGTCCACTATCCTCTCAGGAAGGGGTCCGCTTGGAAAACGGAATCTATGGTCACTCCCGTTTTTGCAACACCGATTTTGACGATAAATTGGCTTGCTTGAATCTATCCGGCGTCTGAATGGGATTTTATTCCCGCGCCTCGATGAGTTCCGCGCCTGATGAACCTCCAGAAAATATACGGCTTCAATGAGCCTTTCCGTTTTACAGGTTCCTCAACAGGCCGGTGGGCCGTTAGTATCATCAATATCAGTATTCGCAAAACCAGATCAGT
>NZ_KZ559430.1:0-13558 GCF_002850715.1 Citrobacter sp. L55
TTCTCCATCAGTCTGGCGGCCAGCGCGGCGGCCGCTTTGCGGTCGGCCTCAGTTTCAGCGTCTGCGGCCGCAGTCACCGCCGGGGAGACCGGCGGCAGGTTGCCGGTCACGGCGTTCACCTTCCCGGCCGCCTCTGACGGGGTCACGCCGAACACTTTCTCAACCAGTTTCAGGCCGTCCCCCGCGCCGCACTGGTTACAGAACCACGTCCCGCGCTCCTCTTTATCGTCAAAGCGGAAGCGGTCGGAGCCGCCACACACCGGACAGGCCTGATGGCGGTTTTTGATGACCTTCACCCCCAGCGCCGGGAGAATGCGCGGCCAGTGGCCGCACGCCTGTTTTACGGTGTCCGTTACGTTCATTTTCATGGTGCTTTCCCTCAGTGCAGTGCCGGTGCGGTGATATGACGGGCGCAGAGTTCATCCATCACAGCCAGCCCGAGAAAGGACAGCGACGGGGCGGCNACCCCCAGCGCCGGGAGAATGCGCGGCCAGTGGCCGCACGCCTGTTTTACGGTGTCCGTTACGTTCATTTTCATGGTGCTTTCCCTCAGTGCAGTGCCGGTGCGGTGATATGACGGGCGCAGAGTTCATCCATCACAGCCAGCCCGAGAAAGGACAGCGACGGGGCGGCTTTCAGTGGTCCGGCTTCCATTAAATCTTCGAGCAGGGCGCATGCAATCTGACGGCCTTTTTCCTCGCCGTGCTGGCGCAGATAGAAGCCCTCCAGCTCGGCCGCAATGGCGCTTTCCAGCGTACTGAGCGTGAGCTGCGGGTAGCGGTGCTGACGTTCGCACAGGGTCAGCCAGGCACAGGCGACCGCACGGCGATAGAGCGCAGCGCGCAGAACGGGGGATAATGCGGTTTTCATACACTGCCCTCCCCGGTCAGCCAGCGCTGATTGCAGCGGTCGACCACGCCGTCGAGCCGGGCAGTCATGAGGTAAATCACCGAGGTGAGCTGAAGCTGCTGCGCCGGATTGTGGCGCACGGTGGTGCAGTCCTGCACCTGCATCAGGTCGCCGACAAGCTGGCCGACATTGCGAAGATGTTCGAGACATTCAAGGTCTGCCCGGCTGATGGTGGGCTGGTTTATATTCTGCGGCCGTTCCGTACTGTTAACAGGCATTATTTCGTCTCCTGAGGACGTGCGTATCCCTGCGCAGATACGCACATTTTATTTTTGGGTGTCGTTTTTANAGCTGGCCGACATTGCGAAGATGTTCGAGACATTCAAGGTCTGCCCGGCTGATGGTGGGCTGGTTTATATTCTGCGGCCGTTCCGTACTGTTAACAGGCATTATTTCGTCTCCTGAGGACGTGCGTATCCCTGCGCAGATACGCACATTTTATTTTTGGGTGTCGTTTTTAATTACAGATAATGGCGGTAGCTGTTATCTGGTTTTATTTCCGTTTCCGGCCTGAAATTATTCCGCCATTTATGCGCCACCGGTGCCGGACGTTTAACCGGGGGAATATCATCAGGATAGTTATCGATATTCCGCGCCCGGTATTGCTGTAATGCCGGGTCGGCCGCTATTTCGCGTAATACGACGTGGCGGTTTTCAGGACTGCGTTTAAATACATCGGGATGCTCACAGGTAAAGTCCCGCAAAAAACGACCTAGCGGAATTTCTGCCATGCTGCCACCGGCAATAATACGAATGAGGATGGTGTAGGTGCGCCGGTACGGGTTCCAGACCAGCCCCGGACAGCGGTACGGCATATCCCACGGAATCCCGTCGGCCAGCACGCCCGACACCACCACATCAGGAAATCCTGTACAGCGATATGTTTCACCCGGCTGAGGGAAATCAAACATGGTGCTCACCTCCGTTTCCCGACGTCGTGGCGAGAAAGTCACGGCACAGGCCTTTGGCTTTCAGCTCTTCCAGGACGTAGCTGACGTCCTCATGGATATAACTAAAAATCTGCGGCAGGTATAGCTGGTGTAAACCGTTCAGTTCACGGCGCAGCAAATCGCCACCCACGAACTGCGAGACGGCGCTGGCACGATTGAGTTTATGGTACGCCTCAATGCTGAGGTGTTCCTGCATGGGGTTAAGGTCATTACGACGCGTTGAGACGGTCTGAGGGGTGTTTTTATTATGCATGTGACACCTCCACAACCGGCAGACGGGCGGCAAGGGAAAGCACGTATTCCCGCACAAGGGTTCGGCGGGCGGCCAGTTCGTCACCGGCAACGGTGCGGAGCATACAGATACGGGGCTTACGGTCTGCGCGACGGATGGCGGCAAACACAAAGACAAACTGAGGGTGTGACGGGGTGAGGATCGTAGCCATGATGGCAATCTCCTTGAAGTAGTCTGAAAAACTACCACCGGAAACGCCAATTTCACTGGTGGCAGCCCGAACGGGGTTGGCGTAACCGGCCTTCAAGGGTACCGGCCAGCCCGAAGGCTGCCCCGCCCGGACTACCATTATCTGACTGGAACCGCGGTGTACGCATAAACACCACAGCCCGAAAAATGGGTGTGCCTGAGCAACGACGTAAAAAAACACGCATGGCGCGTGTCGTGTCGCCTTGAAGTTATACGGAACGCCAATTCCGGCTGTCGATTTTGCGACAGCGACAAAACTGTACCAGGAAACACACAACGGATGCAAGCCAGAAAAAGGGGCTCTGTGAAATCGGCTCTGATTCATGCGTCGTATTTCCGGTTGCGGTGCGCGACACGTTCTGCCATCCACGCCGTGATTTCAGACTGCAGCCAGGCGACATTTTTACCCCCGAGGGAAACCTGCGCCGGGAAAGCATTGCGGGCAATTAAATCGTAGAGCGTGGAGCGGGACAGGCCGCACTGATGAATGACTTCCGGGAGACGTAAAAAACGNGGCTCTGATTCATGCGTCGTATTTCCGGTTGCGGTGCGCGACACGTTCTGCCATCCACGCCGTGATTTCAGACTGCAGCCAGGCGACATTTTTACCCCCGAGGGAAACCTGCGCCGGGAAAGCATTGCGGGCAATTAAATCGTAGAGCGTGGAGCGGGACAGGCCGCACTGATGAATGACTTCCGGGAGACGTAAAAAACGCTCCTGAGCCGGGGCTGAAACCGGCATCGGGTGCACGGTGGTGGGGGAGGATGGTACTGATGAAACTGTGTGCATAACGCTACCTCGTTAATATCCGCAGAGATCCGGACGTGTCCGTCCGGTATCAGGTAGCGCTCTATTTTGTGAATATTTTTTCTCAATGCAACAGGGGGAGATTGTACAAAGCACGGGACAACGGGTGCTGTTTTTTTACTCAAGACCATTTAAAGGCACTGGAAGCAGTTATAAGGCACTGGAGATTTCAAAAGTGAAATGCAAATTGATTTAATCACCCTAACAGCATGAATTAATAGGATATACCGCATAAAATTTACATTCGGGATGTTCAGACCAGTGAACAGTAGTGAATAGTTGGTGAACACTTCTTTCTCAACTGTTCACTCTTTAATTTATTGTTTTACTTATATTTTTATACTGAGTGAACAGTAGTGAATAGTTATTAGTAAAAAAACAAACAGAGTGAGGGGTTTTCCTGCGACCTTTCTCTGGCCAGCCGGGTTTTTAAGTCCTGTTTGTGCCATGTCTGCGACAACGGCAATGAATCGAGTTGTTGTCTGAGGGACGGCAGAATGGCGTCAGGTTGAAAACACAGAGAGAACCCGACGATGAAACCAGATTTGTTTACTGCGGTAATGAAAACCATCGGCAGCACGCAGGATGAGAACATCCGCACGGCCATTGACAGTGCACTGGACAGCCTTAACGAGAAAGCAAACCAGAACGCAGAGGCCACGATAAATAATGCGCTTGAGGCATTCAGCAAGGCCAAATCCGCGCACACGGAAAACATGCTGAAACTGAATGATATTGATGCGGCCATTACCCGCAGCGAGAAAGAGCGTCAGAACGCCCTGAATGAAAGTGCCGAAGCCGAACAGAACTGGCGTACCCGTTTTCGCGAACTGCGCGGCATGATGACCCCGGAACTGAAAGCCGAGCACAGTCAGCGCGTGGCCGGTCGGGAGCTGGCGGAGGAATTCACCGCCCTGATTGATGAACTCAACGATGATAAAGCCAGTACCATGCTGGACGCCTGTACATCAGGAAAAGAATACATCAGCGCCCATTCAGAGGCGCTTTCTGTCCATGCCCGGAATGAGNGTGGCCGGTCGGGAGCTGGCGGAGGAATTCACCGCCCTGATTGATGAACTCAACGATGATAAAGCCAGTACCATGCTGGACGCCTGTACATCAGGAAAAGAATACATCAGCGCCCATTCAGAGGCGCTTTCTGTCCATGCCCGGAATGAGTGGACGGCGGTAATGAAGGCGATTCCCCTGGCGCTGATACGCGCTTTCGCGTTACGTCTGCGTGAACTCGAGATTAAGGGAGAAGAACACCCTCACAACGTTCTCATTCAGGAGCTGGGGGAGAATGTACTGGCGCAAAGCAGGTACTACACATTCAACATGGCGCAGGAGCCGGTAATTTCAAAAATTGGGCTTCACCGTCCGGCACTCACCGGCGTGGATATGAAACTCTATAAAAGCCCTGTTCTCAGAATGGCGCGGGCTAAGGAGCTGGCACAGAAGAAAAAATCGCGGGGGGTTAAGCCATGATGCGCTGTCCGTACTGCAAACAGGCTGCCCATGTCCGTACCAGCCGTTACCTGTCGGATAACGTCAAGCAGAGCTACCTCCAGTGCGTGAATGTCTTTTGCTCCGCAACCTTTCGCACTACCGAGTCTATCGACGAGGTGATACGGCCACCGGCAGAAGAAAAGCCCGAACCACCACAAACAGTGCCAGAAACAGCGCCCCGAATTCTGGACTGCGCCCGCTCATCGCTGCGCCACTGATTCAGGAGAAAAGACAATGGCACGAGCACTACTGGAACAGGCCTTTGAAACCTGTCAGAAGAATAAATCGGACTGGATGAACAGCAAGTCAGCACTGGCGCGGGCTGAAATGGCGCTGAAAGAGCTGGAGCTGACCTGCACCCGTTATCAGCCGGAGGCCGCACAGGCGCTGCGGGATGATATTGACCTGAAAAAATGGGCGGTAAATCAGTCGGCCGGGCAGTACATCCGGTCACATGAGGCCGTGCAGCGTATCAGTATCCGTCGTCAGCTCCACGCCTTTATGCAGGTAAGCGGCGACGCGCTGGCCGCCGCGCTGGCACCGGAATTAATGCATCTCTGCGAACAACCTGACATCGTCAGAGAACGGGCTCTCGACCGGGCGGCCGCCAGTGTTCGCGAAGCGCTGTCCGTTCATGTAACCCGCGGAGGAAATATTGATTACGCAGAGGAAGATCGCGAGATTCTGACAACCATCGGTTTCCGGCCTGACAGAGCATCGAGAGACGACAACCGGGCAAAATATACGCCTGAACAGAGTCAGATTTTCATGCGCAGACAGGCCGCGCAGACCCGCAAAAAATCCGCATAAAACGCCCCGAAAATACCCGTCTTTTTAATAAAAATAGCCATGCATGCCTACGCTGCATGGCTTTGCATGCAAAACCCTGAATTTTCCACACCCCGGAGCACCAGCACTGGCGCGGCCTTAGCCCCTTCACGCACCTGCATTAAAAGCGCCCCACGAAGCGGGCAGGCGTGGCGGGGAGAGCATTGCGCGCTGGAGGTTAATAGTATCAATTTTGGGACATGTTCTGATTATCGCTTAGTGATTAGCTTTGTAGTAAAGAAGTTTGAATAAAAGGATAAGAATGGGTTGAAATTTTTAAAATTTAAATGCGGCGGAGTATTGGAATATTTAAAGAAGGAATCACCTCGCAAAATAACGCGAGGTGATTTAAGTTTTTATTTTTGAAAGATTAACGATTTGAATTTTAACCAGTGATATTTAGTTGAGTTTCTGAAATACCATTCCGTATAGTTTTCCTCTATGAGTTCTAGTGTGTTGAACTTCAACTCATTTAGTTTTTTTCTATAATCACCGTTCGATGATGTTAAGTAATCATATGGTTCACTTCTGATTTTGTTTATATGCTCATCAGAAATTAGCTTGATGTTTATCTTTCTGTCTAAATGATTCAGATGTAGTTCGATTAAAGTAAGTTTTCCTGCAATTAAATCATCAAGTTCCGTTTCCTTAATACCCCTTGATTTTATTTTTTCCTCAAGAGAATCAAAGAAGCTTTCAACCATGGAGGAAATTTTATCTTTGAGCTTAGATGTTTCGTTTCGCTTAAAAGTTCGTGTGTTGATATAAGATGAAATTAGCCATCCAAAAACCGCGATTATTGAAGAAATAATCACGGCGATATATTTTGGATCTAGAGCTTGGCTAGTATTTTCTGGTATCATTTGCGGCTTTCTCGATACGTTCCGTAATTAATAATTCAAAACTCTTTAGATCATTATGGTGATACTCGAGTTTTTTGTCTAAATCAGATTTAGTGAAGTTTTCTTCACGAATAAGTCCGCCAAAGGCTTCATCAATAAATGAACGCCCGTACCTATTGTACCCCGTCAAGTCTACTATAACCTTATCATAGCTATTAAGGGCTGGTACCAAGATTTCCTGACGAAAAACCTGACCATTCCACTTGCCATCAGAAGGATATCGGCCGTAGGGGCTCTTGCTGAAGTCATTGACGATACTAATTTTTTTCAAGTTCATCTAGATCAACCTTAATGTTCCACTGTAGCAATGTGCCTGGCATCGGCTTTTGCAAATCATATGTTTCAACTATACCAGAGTTTAGCTTATATAATCCATTGTTACTGTAAATCCACAGAGTTCCTTGGTCATTTTCTGTAACTAAAGCTTTAATGCTTTTACTTCCTTGTCCATGTTTGCTCTCTTCTGTACCTGTAACATCACCAACCATAGAAATGGCTATTTTCATCGCGTCGCTGATAATGCCAAATTTGTAACTAAGTAAATCTTTTTTCGCAATGCCTTCTTTTTCTAATTCTCGCTTAATTTGAGATACTAAAGCTGGGTAGGTGCTTTGAAGAATTTCCTCAAACCATGTTCTGTTCATGACGGTTTTAGGTATGCCTACACCTTTATCATATATTGCTAAAAATAATTGATCGCCTGCAAGATCGCATTTCACCCACCATTTTTTCAGGTCAGATTCAGGGATTTCTGGGTATGCATGATATGCAACATTGTTAATAGCCTCCTGGACTGCGCCGCCATATTTACTTTCAGTGTCAGGTGTCATCTTGTTTTTGTAAATTTTATGTTGAATAAAATCTACAATTTCATCGCGAAAATCACCACCGCTACCACTTATTACCGGTATGAAATCCCCGTCAAAATTAGGTTGGTGTGTGTTTTCTTTACATAATACTTCTAAGCCTGAACGTTTTATTATTCTTGTGGCTTTAAAATCTTTCGGAAATGCAACAATTCTAAAATTTACTCCCGATTTTATAGCTTGTTCAATAGTAGCATAAAGAATTAATATAGATGCAGCTTTAATATATTCCGTTTGAGAAAAATCAAGATGAACCTTTTTAGTTTCCATATCTGCCATACGAGAAATAGCATATATGATGTTCATAGTGTCTTTATAATGTTTGTTTTTATCAGCAGAATAGATACTGAAATTAGCAGGAAATCTAATGTATTCAACTGCTTTTTTTGACTTGTTCTTTTTCTTAGGACGATAAGGACAATATTCTATGTCCTTACGCAATACCTCATTTTGCCAACGCTTTTTAGCGATTGCAGCTCTTATTAACTCATTGTTTCTTTTCATTTTTCTTCCTTGCTGTAAAATTCGTTAAGAAAATTGGTCGCAACTTTTTTTCCCCACCAATTAAGTAGTTCAATTCGCTGAGTGAGATACTGTGCTCGGTTGTACGCTTTTCGAATTTCGTTTCTATCACTATGTGCAAGAGCTGCTTCAATCACGTCTGGGTTGAATTCGGCTTCGTTTAAAATCGTACTTGCTAGTGAACGAAGCCCATGAGCAACAAGTTTCCCTCCATAACCGATACGCTTAAGAGCTGCATTTGCAGTTTGGCTGTTCATAGGTACCATTGGATTGTTTCTACTTGGAAAAACATGTTCACGATGATGACTTATGGCTTTCATTCTATCCAAAATATCTAACGCTTGTGGAGATAATGGAACAAAATGCTCTCTTTTTGCTTTCATACGTTCGGCTGGGATTGTCCAAAGTTTAGTGTCGAAATCAATTTCTACCCATCGAGCGCCAGAAGCCTCAGAAGGACGCACTAGGGTCAGTAGCTGCCATTCAATGAGACAGCGAGTTGAAACAGACAGATTCGACATAACCAGAGATCGCATCAGCTTCGGTAATTCTTCTGGCCGGAGCGTCGGCATGTTTTGCTTTTTAGGTTTCTCAAACGCCATTCCGACACCAGATGCCGGGTTTGTATCAATCAGGCCAGTGTTGACGGCGTAGATCATGATTTCGTTAATACGCTGTACAAGTCGACGTACAGTCTCAAGCGCTCCACGAGCTTTGATTGGCTCAAGCGCTTCAACCAAATTTCGGGCTTTGATTTGCTGAACGGGAATCTCACCGATTGCAGGGAATACATCTTTCTCCAGTGAGCGCCAAATGTCTTTTGCGTAATCAGGGGTAACGTTTTTGCTTTTGAGCTGGAACCAATTAGCGGCGACCGTCGAAAAAATGCTGTCCAGAGCGATTTGCTGTTCAACTTGTGCAGCTTCAGCTTGAATTTGTGGGTCAATTCCGTTGGCTAATAGGGCAAGATAATCCGCTCTTAACCCTCTGGCATCAGCAAGCGAAAGGGCAGGAAAAGCACCAAGTCCAATCATTGTCCGCTGTTTTGTTGCCGGACGTTGATAACGGAAACGCCAGAGCTTTTTCCCGCTGGTTTTCACTATCAGGAAAAGCCCGTCGCCATCATGCAGCGTTAGATCCTTCTCTAGCGCCTTAGCGCGTAGAACTTCGGTGTTGGTCAGAGGACGTGTTGTCCGTGCCACTGCGGACGCTCCTTCATGAATTGGTATACGCTTTTATGTATCTATCTTACCGTATACCTAAACGTATACCAATAATCACGGGATTTAGTCGGATGCTCTCGGACAACTACAGACACAAAAAAGCCCACAGGGCTTGTACCATGCGGGCTTTTTGTACTTCACCGGACGTATCCGGATCATGATTTGGTGGAGCTGGCGGGAGTTGAACCCGCGTCCGAACTTTTATATTTATTTGTTTTATATCGTTTTTTGGTTTTAACGCAAAGCTGCGGATACTCTACAGACCCATTATGACTATTGATCGCAATAACATTTTATGGATGAGTCTTGATTACAATCATAAGTCATGATGCCATGGCCTCGATGTACCAAAAAACAAGATATGAGTAAGAATTAGCTGAAAACCCTTGTTTCAAATAGTATGAATCTATAGAATGTGCCATCCTATTTTACCCTGCTTAAGGCGGGAAAAACTAGAAAAAGATGAGTGATCGGATGCAGTGGACAGGTTTCCATGGAACGAGTGTTTTTAACGCTTCATCTATAATGTCTTCAACTTTCCGGATTAGTTCAGGAAAGAAAGATTGGCTTGGCTCTGGTGCTTATTTCTTCATTGAAGCCAAAGGTTTGTTGGAGCCGGTTGAAAAAGCAGCACAGTGGGCAAATTCAAGAGCCCCATCTAGCAGGCCTAGATATTCTTCTTTATCAGTACTTGAAGCTTTAATTGAAACCGAATCTTTCCTTGATTTTAATGATGATACACACATTGCCGCACTGAATCTCATCAGGGATGAGTACATGAAGATCATTAAGGAACAAGGCAAGAGGCCCACCGGTGAGATGCTTGTTGACAAATGTGCCTTTTGCAACTATGTAATGTGTGAGCATGATGTCGACGCCATCGTTCGTAAAGAGTATATTAAAACTACAGCTGAAGAATTAGATTTTGGAGTTGATGCAGGGATACCGAACTGTCGAGTTATGTGTGTAAAAGATCCCGCTGCAAGCATCAAAAGCATACGCTATGCTGTAGAAAGGAGGAAAGTACAATGAACATCAATCAATGGCTTGAGAAGACGTTGAGCTCAATCAGGTCTACTGATCCAAAAGTGCTCATTGAAAGGATGGAGCGTTATGGGTTAGTTGAAGATGATCTTGACGATACAAAATCGTTACAAAATGTAACCATGGGTGTTGTCGGTCCTAAGATCCAGTTTTTTGACGGCCACTTTAGTTCTGGTGATTTGGTCGCTACTCAATCTGTATCTAATATAATGTTCACTCCAAACATTAGTTTGTCTAATACTTTTATTTCTAATTCTTACACGGTAGGAAAAAGTATTGACTCTCAAGAATTAAACTTTACAGCAACGCCGCGTGATGCGGCGTTTTTCTGCTCGTATGATAATGCTTTACTGGCAATGGCTGCGGGTGGGATAGTTATAAGTCAATCAAATGACATTGCACAGGCAGCATAGATAATGAAATTTCAATTATTAAATAATTATATTGAAAGCCTTAGTATCGAACATTTTGATGATGAAATAGAAAAAAGTAATAACTTTTCGTTTACCCATTCTTGTCTTTTTAATGAGAATGAAAAAAAATCATTCGTTATTTCTTTCGATTTTGAATTAACATCTCATAAAAAATTTAAATTATTTTTTGTCCAGAAATTCTTGTTTCAGTGTGATGAAGAGATAACCAAGGATTTTCTCGATTCTCATTATCCTTCTGTTAACGCTCCTGCAATTGCATACCCTTATGTGAGGGCTTTTGTCGCTACTTTATTGTTAAACGCAGGGCTGGAGTCGGTATCATTGCCGGCGGTCAATTTTGTAGAACATGCTAAGCTACAAGATAATTGATTGAACGAGAGCTGGTTATCAGCTCTCACATGATTTTGTCCTAATATTTTATTATGTCTTTCTTCCTGTTCGCATACTTGTCATATTCTTCCATATATCGACCATAATGTCTGAAAAGCATTTCTGGGCCTTTATGCCCCATCTGCCCAGACAGCCAAAACAAATTAGCCCCTCTACTGATATGTCTAGTGGCATAGGTATGCCTAGTCTGGTATGGATTGCGATATCTGATACCGGCCTTACGAAGAGTTGGAACCCATGCTTTTTTCCTTATGGCATCTGCATTCGCCCATGGTTTTTCTGTTTTAGGATCTTCAAAGATTATCGCATCTTTCATATACGTAAATATCTTCTGACTCGTTAGAGCAATCAATGCCTCTTCAGTTAGTTTTACTTTCCGCGTACCGGCTTTTGTTTTTGTTCCTTTGATGACGCCAACTACACTGGCATTTTGAACGTGTGCAGTCTTCCCTACAAAGTCGATATCACGCCAACGAAGAGCACACAATTCGGAACTACGCAGCCCAGTTTGTATCGCGAACCGGAAAAGATTCTCCCACTGCTTATTGCCAGCAGCAGAGAGCAAAGCGTCAACTTCTGCTGGTGATAGTGGATCAACCACATAACTACTTTCTGCCTCTGATTTATCACTTTGGTATCGTGAGGCTGTTACCAGTGATACAGGGTTAATCTGAAGCACACCATCCGTCACCGCCTCATCCAAAGCTGAACGCAGGAATGACAGTTGGTTTCGGATAGTCTTTAATGTTGTTTTCTGGTTCTGGATCCATGTCTTCAGCGCGGCCGGCGTCAACTCACTTGCAGGAAAAATATGAAGTGATGACAGTGCGCTTCGGCATTTCTTATATCCACCAATTGTTGAAGGGGATAGTTTTCTCGTTTCACAGATAACCAGATACTCGTCTAGGTACATCTTCACTGTTTTGCCTGCGGCAGCGTTGCCGAAAATTTTTAACCGGGTAGAACGGGGAAAGTATTCTGCATAAACAAATGTCCCCCTCTCTATCTTGTTATGGATTTCGCCGAGTGTGCGCTCGGCGTATTTGATGTTTTTTGGGGTTACGTCCAGATTAGAAAGGGGCTCACGGCATTTAACCCCTTTATAAGTGAAGGTAATATTGATGGTTTCGCCGTTGCGGTGTTTCCTGATGGTTACGCCGCGCGGGAGTTTAGGCGATTCTGTCGTGCCCATTTTGCAACCTCACTAAGATCAATCCATCTTTCCTTAACGCCGTCGACCTTTAGCACCTGAACCCCTTCACGCCATACTCCACGCTGTACACGTTTGTTGATGGCATCTGGGGTTTCGCCAGTCTCTTTGCAATAAGTTGAGATGGGAACACAATCGAGGCTCAGCATATATTTCTCCATTATCCCAGCTGCACCCGGGAGTAAGATGTTAATTAATATTTTCTTTTCTTTGTAGTACTGCGAAAGCCATTAATACCTCTAAAGTATATCGTCTATAAAACTTCACAAACCCGACGTAGAAAACATAGACGAAGAAAAAGCTAAGTAGCACCGAAATTAAACTATAAGAAATACCACTACCTTCTACTAAACGACAAATAAAGGTTAGGAAGGATATCCAAAATGTAATTATAAATACCAAACAAATATTTCTGCAAAAGCCATATAATGCAACATAGTTTTGAATTTTTGATTGATGTTGATTCGAAAATTCATAGACATAATGATAGGCCAGTCTGAAAAGATCATCATGAAGACCAGTTTCAACTTTTAACAATTCATTGTCTAGTCTGAACTTTTTCTCATAGCCGTCTTTAATCATTCGCCATGTAGTACTAGCTAATTGAAATGGCAATGATTTGGAATAACATAACTTTTGAGTGGCGTAATCCCATGGTGTTATGGGTAATAGCACTGCTTTGATTATGCGGTATTTTATTTTTCTTTTGATATCTTCATCTTGTTCACAACATGATGGCGTACAAACGATTTCTAAGTCATCTGATAACTTATTGAATAGATATTGGGAAGGATACCCCAACTTTTCGTTCATATATTTTTCAATAAAAAATGCTGATGTGATCGATATAAAATGCCCCGCTATGTAAGATATAATGACTATTGAGGCATAGTTTAAAATACCAAAAATTTGACTTTTACCTCTGAGCAATTCAGTTAAATCAACAACAATATTTAAATCAAATGTCAAACCACAGAAATACATTAACAGGATAAAAAATCCACCAGGTATTAGATATCCAAGAAAATCATAGAACGAGAATGGATTTTGATTCACTTTTTGACTCCAAAATATCCTTATTGTTGAATTCATCAATGTAACTTATAACGTATTGAATATAAACTCTTTACTCACCTTCTAGTGTCTAATCTGCCAAGAAAATTGGCATTACGGTCATGCGGTCATGCGGTCATTACTCATGGTTTTACCCTCGTTAAGGCGGCTGCAACCGCCGAACTTTCTCCATACACAACAGAGAAGGGCACCTGCATTTGTCGGCGACTGCAATCGCCATCCTCTTGCCCGGGTGGATTGGGTTATGAGCCCGTCGCCCGGTGATGCCCTTTTCTGTTGTGCCCTGAAAAAGGCTGGCGGTTACCGGACAAACGGGAAAACACCGGGCCGCCAGAACAGGGAGTTACTTGTTATTGCTTTGGCCTGCTTTTAACCACATCAGGCGCGGTGGTATCCTTCTAAGTCGCT
>NZ_KZ559431.1:0-12181 GCF_002850715.1 Citrobacter sp. L55
CATGCCCAACCTCAATCCACCACGCTTTAATCTGTTCTTCGGTAGGCTGAAATGTCTGCGAAAGCTTTGGAAGAAATACATCTCGGTTAAGTTCTTCACGCAGAAAAGTTAGAATGTCGATACCTTGACCTGATGGATAGCCATCCCACTGACCGTACTGCGCAACTTTGTACTCGCCGTCTTTGACCACGCAGGTCAAGTGTCTTGTTCCCATCGCCTTACCCTCTGTTTGTATCGTGAGCTAATAAAAAGGCCGCCAGTTAGGCAGCCTGTTTGATTTCCAGATTTTTCAGCGTTGCTCCAGCTATCCACGACCAGTACATCCAGTGGTCACGCGCATCGCCTTCATCTTCCGCTTCAATAACCCGATCGAACTCTTCATCATTCCACTGGCCGGTACATCGAAAGTAATTACCTTCCATTGCCTCACCTCATAAGTTAATTAACGCGCCGTAACCGATTAAATCAGTGGCGTCGATTTTCCGCGGGATTTCTGCACCGCATGGATTTTGTTTCCGAACGGGTTAGCATCTTTGTACCAGGTGCGATGATTCTTGCGCTCAACAGCTTCAGCACGTTTTTCCATCCCTTCCCGATACTCAGCCAGCATCGTTAAATCAATCGGGTTCACAGCGCTTTCTACGCGTGATTTCGGCTTGCGAGTCAGCGACAGAACGGGGCGGTTATTCGGCTTGGCGCTCACCCCAACTAACAGGGGATTTGCAGCTTTCCATTCGGCCTGTTTCTCTGCGCGGCGTTCGCGGCGGCGTGCTTGTGCATCCATTTTGGATCTCCTGTCAGTTAGCTTTGGTGGTGAACACAGCCGGGCGACTAACTCCGGTCGCGTAATCATTGCCAAGCGCCTCCGCCGAGAAGGTTAGCTTCTGCGTTCACCCCAAAGCTTTCTGCTTTGAATGCTGCCCTTCTTCAGGGCCAGATTTTTAAGAGCTTCACCTTCCTGGTGAGTAGTGCGTCCTGCTGATGGGGTTAATGTATGCGTTATGCGCAAATGCGTCAAGCGCATATTTATAGAAAAAAGGGGATTTACGCGTTAAATTAATTTATGCTTATGATTCAAAAGGAATAAAAAAATTTACTGATATTGCTTAAGACACAAAAAACCCGCCGTAGCGGGTTGTTGGTATGAGATTTTGGGTTAACCGTGTCTGCGGAACTGCTGTGACTGGCTTAGCATTACTCTACCAGACACGTGAAGCATCGCAGCTTCTTCAGGGCTTATGCTCCACTCTCTATACTTTGGATTGTCCGAGATCACGAACAGATCATTTTTAACTTTTTGAAGGCGCTTGACGAAAGTGTCACCGTTGAAATCAAAAACGTAAATACCATCGCCATCGAAGTAATTGACTCTGATATCAACAAAAATCAAATCGCCCGGCTCAATGGTCCCCTGCATGCTATCGCCGCGAACGTTGATAAGCTTCACCGATTTTTGAGGGATGCTGCCAAATATAGACTTAGCCTGGTCAACGTCATACTCAATTGATCGGACAACCTCCACAATATCTTTTGATGGCGAGCCATTGCCTGCGCTGGCGGAAACGTTAAGAACATCAACCCTATACACATCCTTTTCCTCTCGACTGCTTAGGGAATCTATACTGTATGAATCTACAGTATTTTCCTCGTCATCGGAAGAGAATAGTACAGCTACAGGAACATCGAGAGCTTTCGCTATTTTTCTTAGGAGCTGATCGCTATACCCTTGAATCCCACGCTCAAGGCGTGAAAGGTTACCGACGTCGCTATCTACAAGAAGCGCCATCTCATTCAATGTGTATTTATTTTTCTTCCTAAGAAGTCTTATCTTTTCACCTACTTTCATATCTTCATTAGAAAACATTTATGCGTCCTTCGCAAAGCGCCTTGCGCAAAATTTGCGGATGGATTAATATGCGTCTAACGCATTATGGAGGTGCAATATGTGTACACCACTTAGAAAAATGCGCGTAGAGAAAGGTCTGACAATTTCTGAAGTTTCCAAAATGACAGAAATTGATGTAGGCAACCTGAGCCGAATTGAACGCGGTATGCAGGTTACATCTCTGGAGACAGCTGAAAAGTTGTCCAAGTTCTTCGAAGGGAAGATCTCCGAGATGCAGATTCTCTACCCGCATCGGTATATGGCAGCCTAAGCAACACCCGCTCTTATCACATCTAAGCCCTGAAAAAGGGCTATTCAAAACAACAAGTCTTATGGCTATGCGTGTCTGCGCATGGGCCTATTTAACTATTTAACACTCTAGGAATTTAACAAATGGAAAACTCAATTAACCGCAACAAGGTCAATGCCCGTCGCATTGAATCCTGGTTGCTTAACCGTATCGCTATGAAAGGTGGCAACAACGTAGCTAAAGAGATCGGCGTCGATAAGGCACAGATAACCCGCTGGAAAGAAAGCTGGCTGCCGAAGATGGCAATGCTCTTAGCGGTTCTGGAATGGGGTGTCGTTGATGACGATATGGCGCGGCTGGCAAGAGAAGTTGCTTCAATCCTCAAAAATGAAAAGACGCCCAGCTGCGGTAACAGTCTGGACGCCTAAAAGCACTGTGTCATGTCAACAAAGTTGCAGGAGTAATTATGGCAAAGCGTAAGCAGAAATACCAGGAAAATGAGGAGCGTCGCTATCCTGATTCACCTGACGGGCTGATTGTTGCTGCATCAAAGAATCAGGCGTTCGCTGAGCGCCTTGTTGGAGTAATCCGGATCGCAATGGCTAAGGCAGGGGTGAAGCATGGGCGTCGTTAAGCAATTAGCAGACTACAGGCCATCACTGGAGGCCGTGGAGCGTCAGGTGGCAGATCTCGATGATGGGTATACCCGCATCGCTAACGAGCTGCTGGAAGCGGTTATGGCTGCCGATTTAACGGCTCGCCAGCTGAAGGTTGTTCTGGCGGTGATTCGCAAAACTTACGGGTTCGGTAAAAAGTTCGACCGCATTACCAATACTCAAATAGCGATGATGACCGGCATTCACCACACGCATGTTTGTAAGGCCAAGAACGAGATGATCGCGATGAACATCATCGTGACAAACGGTCAGGCAATAGGCGTAAACAAGGTGATTTCTGAGTGGAATTTTGAGATTAGCCAAGTTAGCGAATCATTAGCCAAAACAGCTAATAAAACATTAGCCAACTTAGCTAATGGGTATAAGCCAACTCAGCTAAACACAAAAGAAACTATTCAAAAGAAAGAAAAGAAAGAAAACACACAGTCATCTGACGATGACCGCGAACTGGTTAAACCTGAAAAGCGAAAACCAGTGAAATTCGATTACGGCGAGTATCTCTCCACCTACAACGAGATTGTCGGCGATAGACTTCCTCACGCTGTCGAGGCCAACGAAGAACGCCAGCGCAAAATCCGCAAACTGGTTAACTCTCTCGCAACCAAGAACATCGACGGATTCCGCGCCTACGTGAAAGCGTTCATGGCAGCTGCAAGACCATTCCATTTCGGTGATAACGATCGCGACTGGGTGGCAAATTTTGATTACCTGCTACGCCCGAAAGTTCTGGTGGCAATTCGTGAGGGAACACTATGAGACAGGATATCGAAGCCAGCGTGATTGGAGGGTTACTTCTCGGCGGGCTCACCCCGGCGGCAACTGACGTTCTCGCCCGGATTGATGCTGAAGCGTTCACCATCCCACTCTACCGGAAAGCATTTGAGGTGATCCGCAAACAGGCCAGAAATCGCAAACTGATTGACGCTCTGATGGTCGCTGAGGAATGCGGTGATCAGCATGCTACCGATGTGATGATGACTGCCAGAGCGTGCCCAAGCGCTGCAAACCTGACTGGTTACGCAGATATGCTGGCAGACCAGCATCAGCGACGATTGTTCCTGCATGCCATAGACGAGCTACGCGGCGACGTGAGCAACGGAACTCTGGACGGTGCGGCATCAGCAATGGACGAGCTAATGCGCCGACTGAGTACCATCAGGAAGCCTAAAGGTGAAGTTAAGCCAGTTCGGTTAGGTGAAGTCCTGAATGACTATGCCGAAACGCTGGAGAACAGGCTTAAAAACGGTGAAGAGTCGGACACCATGAAAACCGGTATTGACGAACTGGATGCGATTACCGGCGGGATGAACGCTGAGGATTTAGTGATTATCGCTGCCCGTCCTGGTATGGGTAAAACGGAACTTTCGTTGAAAATTGCCGAAGGCGTAGCGAGTCGACCGCTGCCGGGAACTGACACCTTGCGCGGGGTGCTGATTTTCAGCATGGAGATGAGCAACCTGCAGATCGCCGAGCGAAGCATTGCAGGACGCGAAAACATGTCGGTCAGTGTTCTGCGCAACCCCGCAAACATGGATGACGAAGGATGGGCGAGAGTCTACAACGCCATATGCCACCTGAAAGACCTCGATGTCTGGATGGTTGACGCATCCAAGCTGACAGTCGAAGAAATCAGGAGCATTGCCGAACGTCACAAACAGGAAAACCCAGCGCTATCACTCATCATGGTTGACTACCTCGGCCTTATCAAGAAGCCAAAAGCAGAGCGAAATGACCTGGCTATAGCGCACATCTCCGGCAGCCTGAAGGCGATGGCTAAAGACCTGAAGACGCCAGTTATTTCTCTCAGCCAGTTATCCCGCGAAGTTGAGAAACGGCCTAACAAGCGCCCGGTTAACGCAGATTTGCGCGACTCTGGAAGTGTAGAGCAGGACGCAGACTGCATCATCATGCTCTATCGGGAAGCGGTATACGACGAGCATAGCCCCGCGGCGAAGTTTGCGGAAATCATCGTTACCAAAAACCGTTTTGGCTCTCTTGGCACTGTGTATCAGCGATTCGTTAACGGTCACTTCATGCCATGTGATCAGGATGAAGCCCGCATGATTTCAACCAGCAAGCCTTCAACTGGAAAGCGTTATGCCAAAGGAGCAGATGTGTGAACAAAATACCATCACAAATCATTCTTGAGTTTATCAATAACCCTAGGTTTGTAACCGTTCTCGATCGCTGCCTTGAGGAAGAGGAGTTGATTGAACAGTTCGAGCGACTTTCAGGAGTAAAAAGACCAGCCGAGCGCCAGCATCCACTTGAGCGCATGGTTGATGAAGTGACCGGGTTTCGAAAATCACAGTGGAGTGATTTTTTCGAAGCGTTCATCCCGTTTATTTACGATTGCGTATGGCTTCGATGGGAAGGGCGCAACGATGAAAGGTGCTGGAAATGACCAATAAAGAAACGCTTAACACTCGCCAGATTATCGAAACTCAATACCCGGAATTCCCTGAAACCATCCTCCACGCAGAACTATGCCGCGCATGTGCTCGTGTAGACGGTCGTAGCATCAAGCAGTCACTCAAAGCCTTTGCGTTGGCACGTATCGAAAAGGTTGAGAGCAAGCCACTTAAAGGCGCACTGGAGCAGATGGCATCCAGCATGTTTCCAGAGACAGAGATAGCCCGTATCCGCGCCTGTGTAGGTCGCATGGAGTCGGCGTTGGTTAAGACATTCGGAGTGAAGCGAGCATGAAAGACAAAGAAATTTTAGATCAACTAAAAATCAAAGCTAAAGAAGCAAAAGAGTGGGCATCTAAATGCTTCCAGTACCAGAAAAGCCTAAGCCAAGCTGATATTGAATTTAACAGAGTTCAGCAGGAAATATACGCGCTTGCTGAGAGGCTCGGAGAGGAACCAAGCCATGACTGAACCTTACATAGCAGAGCTATCTGCAAGCGTGGCCGTGATAGTCGGCCTTTTTTATGNTAAAGAAGCAAAAGAGTGGGCATCTAAATGCTTCCAGTACCAGAAAAGCCTAAGCCAAGCTGATATTGAATTTAACAGAGTTCAGCAGGAAATATACGCGCTTGCTGAGAGGCTCGGAGAGGAACCAAGCCATGACTGAACCTTACATAGCAGAGCTATCTGCAAGCGTGGCCGTGATAGTCGGCCTTTTTTATGGCTGGAGGAAATTGTGAGCGAGTATCTGTTCTGGTCTGGTGTGGTGTTAAACATCGCGCTTCTGATGTTCATTGCTCTTTGCATATGGGTTTGGTTTATCTGGCCTTTTGTGGAGGCGCTGAGCATCACGAGATGCTTTATCTGTGCGTCAAAAGCGTACGGTGGAAAGCCAACAGCAAAAGAGATTATCCGAAGCATTAAGCGATGGTATCTGGATTTGCTATTCGGAAGAAACTGGACGCGAATTAGCAACCGCCAATTTGAATGGGAAGGCGTCGGCAAATGGCGACTTCACTGTTGTCACTAACGGTGCGAAAGTGATCCATATCCGACGCCTGAAATCAGATCCAGGGGTTAATCTGCTCTCCTGATTCGGGAGAGCTTATGGTCACTTTTGAGACAGTTATGGAAATTAAAATCCTGCACAAGCAGGGTATGAGCAGTCGGGCGATCGCCAGGGAACTGGGTATCTCCCGTAACACCGTAAAGCGTTATTTGCGGGCGCAGTCTGAGCCGCCGAAATACACGCCACGTCCTGCCGTCGCTTCACTTCTGGATGAATACCGGGACTATGTTCGCCAGCGAATCGCTGATGCTCACCCTTATAAAATCCCGGCGACGGTTATCGCCCGCGAGATCATGGAGCAGGGCTATCGTGGTGGCATGACCATCCTGAGAGAGTTCATACGTTCACTCGCCACACCTCAGGAACAAGAGCCTGTTATCCGCTTCGAAACCGAGCCCGGACGGCAGATGCAAGTTGACTGGGGTACCATGCGTAACAGCAAATCACCGCTTCACGTGTTCGTTGCCGTTCTGGGATACAGTCGAATGCTGTACATCGAGTTCACTGACAACATGCGTTACGACACGCTGGAAGCCTGCCACCGCAATGCGTTCAGCTTCTTCGGCGGTGTGCCGCAGGAAGTGCTGTACGACAATATGAAAACAGTGGTGCTGCAGCGTGACGCATACCAGACCGGCCAGCACCGGTTCCATCCATCTCTCTGGCAGTTCGGCAAAGAGATGGGCTTCTCCCCACGGCTGTGTCGTCCCTTCAGGGCACAGACTAAAGGTAAGGTGGAGCGGATGGTGCAGTACACCCGCAACAGCTTCTACATCCCGCTAATGACGCGCCTGCGCCCGATGGGGATTACCGTTGACGTTGAAACAGCCAACCGCTACGGCCTGCGCTGGTTGCACGATGTAGCGAACCAACGGAAACATGAAACTATCCAGACCCGCCCCTGTGATCGCTGGATCGAGGAACAGCAGTCCATGCTGGCCCTGCCGCCGGAGAAAAAACAGTATGACGTGCAGGTAGACGAAAGCCTGGTGACCTTCGACAGACAGCCACTGCATCATCCGCTGTCTATCTATGACACGTTCAGCAGAGGAGTCGCATGATGGTCGAGCTGCAACATCAACGGCTGATGGTACTAGCTGAACAGCTGCAACTGGACAGCCTTATCAGTGCTGCCCCCGCGCTGTCACAACAGGCTGTGGATCAGGAATGGAGCTATATGGACTTCCTGGAGCATCTGCTTCATGAGGAAAAACTGGCGCGCCATCAGCGTAAACAGGCGATGTACACCCGGATGGCGGCCTTCCCGGCGGTGAAAACGTTCGAAGAGTATGACTTCACCTTCGCCACCGGCGCACCACAGAAGCAAATCCAGTCGCTGCGTTCACTCAGCTTCATCGAGCGCAACGAAAACATCGTGTTGCTGGGGCCGTCTGGTGTGGGGAAAACGCACCTGGCGATAGCCATGGGCTACGAAGCGGTACGGGCGGGTATCAAGGTACGCTTCACAACAGCAGCGGATCTGTTGCTTCAGCTGTCTACAGCGCAACGCCAGGGCCGCTATAAAACAACGCTTCACCGTGGCGTGATGGCGCCGAAGCTGCTCATCATCGATGAAATAGGCTATCTGCCGTTCAGCCAGGAAGAAGCAAAACTGTTCTTCCAGGTCATCGCCAAACGTTACGAGAAGAGCGCGATGATCCTGACATCTAACCTGCCGTTCGGGCAGTGGGATCAAACGTTCGCCGGTGATGCAGCGCTAACATCCGCGATGCTGGACCGGATCTTACACCACTCACACGTTGTTCAGATAAAAGGAGAGAGCTATCGACTTAAACAGAAAAGAAAGGCCGGGGTTATCGCTGAAGCTAATCCTGAGTAAAACGGTGGATCAATATTAGGCCGTCGGTGGAGATGTAAGTGGATCACTTTTTACCCGTCGTTGACAACTGTAACGATGAAGATTAACAGGCTCGCAATGCGGGCCTTTTTTATGAGGGTAGGATTATGACTAGCAGAGAAAAATTTGAACAAGCCATTAAGGCTCGTTTTGGTGACTCGATTGATTACCGGGTATGCAAAAACGGTGATGGTGGATACATGGCCTGGGACATGCAGGTTGCATGGTGGGCATGGCAAGCAGCAGAAACTGACATGGCAGTACAGCTCGCTAACGCCGAGAGCAAGTGCAGGGAGCTGGCGTCTGAATTAAGCGCTGTGGACAAAATTCACAACGAGGCGGTATTCATCACAGACGACCATTACGAACAATGCCCGCCAGAAGTTCAGAAGATGATTCGCTCACTGGCTGTATTGAAGATACCTGCTTACGACGCTTTCCTGGCTGAAGTGCGGGCATGTGCGCTTGAGTATTATGCAAACCTGTTCAAGGACACTGTGAATATGGACGTAAAGCACAACCAAGAGTTTCACAAAGGAACCCTTTATGTTGCTGACCAACTTCGCAAAGGAGCCTCGCTATGAGCAAGTATTCTCACACCAAAGCGCGCATCGAGAAGAAATTTTCTAAAAACGCGAAAGAGCTACTGATTTCTCTGTTTCCGAGTCTATCTGGAAATGAGTTCTCTTTAGAAAGTGAATCATTCGAGTCGTATCACGGAACTGTTTACCACGATGAGTGGGTTATCTGGTTCGGTCCTGATTACTACGGTGAGAGCGATTACCACAGTTGCGAATGGTTGCTCTATTCATGGATCATCGACAACACCACGGACTTTAGCGGGATCATGAAAGCTCATGAGGTGGCCGGTTGGTGCGTTCCTATTGATGAAACTCCTTTTTATTCACCGTGGCGCGGAGCCTCGCGCGCGGAAATTATCAGCCATTGCCGCGACTTGGTTCGTGCTGGCGTAACACTAGATCGCATGCGCTAAGGAGACAGCCCAATGACAGCACCCAACAAACAGGCATACCGCGCTGACGGCGGTGATATTGGAGCAGGTCGTCTCAAAGAGATAGCCGACAACGCATATGGCGATGAAGAAAAGCGCTGGCTGGCGCAGCGTGTTCTGGCGCTGCTGGGTGAGCTTGAGAAAGAAAAAGGCTACGCCAGCGCATACGAAGGGGAAAAGTGGCATTACCACCAGTTAGCAGAATCTGAGGGCGAGCGTGCGAACCGGGCAGAGGCCAAGTTGGATGCCGCAGAGAAGCGCATAGCAGAATTCGAAGCTGAGAAAGAAACGTTGCGCCCGGTTGGTGTTATGAGCGAGGGGGCATTTCGGCGGCTTGAGAATAGTGAGTCACGATTTATTGCACTATGGCCAAGGCCGGGAATATACCTGCAGCGTAAACGCCCTGATGACGGCGTTATTGTTTATGCCAGAACCGCCGCTGGCATTGGCGTGAAGGGGGAGTGAGCATGGCTGACAAATCTCCTTTAGAGCGCTTGAAGTCTGCAAACAAAGATAATCAGAGAATGGTCATGGTGAGCGTCGGAACACTCAAAGCCGCACGCAGTGAAATTCTGGCCCATGTCGGCGTAAACGGGAAAGGCCTGATGACAGATATCGTTCTCAATCAAATTAACGCAGTTATCGGTAAGGACTAACCCATGACAACTAACCACCCGGCGCACGGTCCCGTATTACTCGATCGCCTGCACCAGATACGCGAAACACTCAGCAATGCAGCAGCACAAAGCGACGGCGGTAATCTCGGCTACGCAATGGCTGATGCTGTGAAGGTGATTGATGGGGCTATTGCTGCGTTTGGTGCTGAGCCTGCACCAGTAGATATTGAAATATTGGCTTCTGTACTGAGAAACGCTCCGTTAGCGCCGTCAGATAGCCAGGGCAAGCCGAGAGCGCCGGTAGTGCCGGATGAAGATCCGCGAGATGCATTCGAGCGAACATTCAAAATGCCGAAGCATGTCACCCGCTGTGGCACTGGATATGCAGTAACGGAGTATTCCGCATGGTTGGCCCATGATTTCATCAGGATGTGGGAGGGCTGGAAGGCCTGCCGCGCCGCCATGCTTCAGGCTGGCAACTCTCCGGTAATCCCGGATGGTTGGCAGTTAGTGCCGAAGGAACCAACGGAAGCGATGAATAAAGCTGGCTGGGCCGCAATGAACGAACATGATGCAATTAACCCGACCTATAGAGCTATGCTCGCAGCAGCACCGCAGCAGGAGGTGAAATCCGCGCTTGAACATGGAATGCAGCGTTACGCCGGTGCTATGCAAAAACTGTCAGAAGGGGATAAGTGATAGATAACGCAACGTCAAGCAACATTACTCACCCTCAAAATTAGTGTTATAATTATGTCGCAGTCGGATTGAGCACCCGGCTGTGACCTCTGCATCTGATTGGGAAATTAGATGCGAAACACAAAGAGTACGACCTACCATATGCCGTCAGCGTTATCTAATGCTGAGGGTTTCCTGCATTCTGCGTTACCTCTCGGAGGTGGCGTATGAAGCAACAATTCCACCTCGTAAACGAATCCGTTAAGCAGAACGCCATCAACTACATCCGTGAGTTGCCGGTTGACGCTAAGCGCCCTCTTATTCTCGACATCAAAGAGATGACGCGCACCGCTCAGCAAAACCGTAAATTATGGCCGCTTTTAAAAGACCTCTCCGATCAAGTTCTCTGGTTCGGCAGCAAATACGACTCAGACGACTGGAAAGATTTGATAACCGCGATGGTCGCCAAGTCCAAGAAGCAGGAGCAACGTATGGCTCCCGGTCTGGATGGCGGCATTGTGATGTTCGGTCAACGTACCAGCAAGATGACTGTGCGCCAGATGGTAGAAGTCATCGAGGCTATCTACTGGTTCGGCACTCAGCAGAACGTCAAATTCAGCGACAAATCCTGCATTGAAATTGAATGGGCTAAGCAGTGGGGTGATCGCAATGCGTAAACCAACCCGCCGCAGCTGCAAAATCTGCAAGACCAAATTCACCGCTACCTACGACAACGTCTGGTGGTGCTGTCCTGAGCATGGCTACGAGTACAGCCAGTTGCTGTTAGCCAAGAAGAAGCTGGCATCCGACCGCAAGCGTAAGCAAGAAGCTCAGCAGGAGCGCCGTGAGCTGAAGATTCGCAAGAAAGCCTTGCAACCCCTTAGCCAGTATCACAAACGCGCTCAGACAGCGTTTAACGCGTTTATTCGCCAGCGTGACGCAGGGCAACCGTGCATCAGCTGTGGTCGTAACTCCGGCGCAAAGATGAACGCTGGTCACTTCCGTACTGTCGGCGCATCTCCAGAAACCCGCTACGACGAAACCAACTGCCATATCCAGTGTGAGGCCTGTAACTCCTACTTGTCAGGAAATATCGGTGAATACCGCCCGCGGCTGATCGCCAAGATTGGCCAGGAAGCTTACGACCGGCTGATGGGCCCACACGAAGCAAAAAAATGGACCCGTGAAGAACTCGACGCACTGGCAGCACATTACCGCGCAAAGCTCAAAGAACTGAAACAGCAGGAGGCCGCATGATTTTCATTTTTAGCATGTACATACCAGACACATGGAAATGTCAATCATGGCTGTTATGGGACAGGCGAGAAACATGGCGTGTATGCAAGGCGTATCACAGAGATTTTCAGCTGGCCTATGAA
Organism: Citrobacter sp. L55; assembly: GCF_002850715.1. Lineage (NCBI taxonomy): Bacteria > Pseudomonadati > Pseudomonadota > Gammaproteobacteria > Enterobacterales > Enterobacteriaceae > Citrobacter > Citrobacter sp. L55. Next base: position 11,837 of record NZ_KZ559431.1, read on the forward strand.
GGATTGAGGCTTCATGAGCATATCGATGCATTACTCAAAGAGCACATGAGGGAGTCCGCATGACATTCGAATCCTACTTTGCTGATCACCTTCGTCTGTGCTGGACTCGGTTACGCATCTATCGTCACCCGGGGTCATTTGCCACTGACTACCGGATATTACGCAATTACATCAGTCGCTATAAAACATCAGGAGCAGAAGCATGAAGATAACGCCGATATTCTCAATGGTGAACTTTGTTGATGACGCTCATTTCCGGCGCGTTTGGCGTCACCCAAAAAAGACCATCACCAAAAAACAGCAGGCATGGGTGCATTACATGCTGTCAGTCTGGGGGCGCGTTAA
>NZ_KZ559432.1:0-11568 GCF_002850715.1 Citrobacter sp. L55
CATGCCCAACCTCAATCCACCACGCTTTAATCTGTTCTTCGGTAGGCTGAAATGTCTGCGAAAGCTTTGGAAGAAATACATCTCGGTTAAGTTCTTCACGCAGAAAAGTTAGAATGTCGATACCTTGACCTGATGGATAGCCATCCCACTGACCGTACTGCGCAACTTTGTACTCGCCGTCTTTGACCACGCAGGTCAAGTGTCTTGTTCCCATCGCCTTACCCTATGTTTGTATCGTGAGCTAATAAAAAGGCCGCCGTAGCGACCTATCATAAAGAAACTTCATATCCTTGCTCTGCAAGCCAAGTTGCTACATCTGCATCACCGATGGCTTCTAGCAGGTCATCTACTTGGTATTCGCTAACAATCTGATCAGCCTTAAAAGCTTCAGAGATTTCCATATCCTCCACATCAACCTCTAGATGGCGATTCCATCCATCACCATTCGGAAAAATTCCTGTGATATTTTTAATTCTTACTGTTCCACTAATTCCCATTGCCTCACCTCATAAGTTAATTAACGTGCCGTAACCGATTTGCTGCTGCGATGACCAGCGGCATACAAAGCCACATCTGGCAAGCATGTTGACCCTGAGTAGTGATTAACCATCGTGGTAATGGTCACCACCTCAGATCGCATCGCTGGCTTGCGTTTACACTGCAACTGAACGCGTGATTCAGTAGGGCGGTGCAATGCCTCAGAGCTTGCCGTTACTTCGTTCTGTAACGCTGCACGACGCTCTCTGCGACGACCTGATGCTGAACCATTGAATGATGTTCTACGTGTCATGGCGATCTCCTGAATGAACTTTGGTGGTGACGTGTCACGATGCTTATCTCCGTGATTGCTGTCTCGCAGCTGCAATTCACATCACCCCAAAGCACATTGCTTGGTTAGTTAGGCTTTTCAGCCTCGTAGTCGAATGTTCGACGTTGTGTAAAGAACATCACCGTCCTGGTGAGTAGTGCGTCCTGCTGATGGATACAATAATCACCGCAAGTGGTAATTAAGTCAACACCGCAAGAGATAAAATATTACCGCAAATGATTAAGTGGCTGATATTTGTGTGTATTTATTTTTTCACTTGTAGTGATATGCTCATAAAAACATCAAAGAGGGCGTTGTTATGGGGTTAGGGATGGATATGGGACGGGATGAGCTATTAGAAGATCGCGCAGCGTTCATCGCTGGAGAGATTGGCGGAGCGGTTGTCGAGCTGATTATCGGCGATGTAGCGATTAGTCGGGATGCGATTGTGGATAGCCTGGAAGCCAAGCGAAAGTCGGTGGGTAATGTTATTCACAAGGGGCTACTGCGGGATGCTGCGGAGTTCGTGAGGAAGGGGCAGTAAAAACCCGGCGCGGTGGCCGGGTTGTGGTGGAGATCAATGCTTATTTGGGAGTGCTGGTTTTTTTATCGACTCTAATAGCTCTGAGGCGTTACTGATCTTTTTGTTCCCAAGATAATTTGGCAGTTTTTCCATTGCGTAGTTATCGTGTAGCCATTTTCTGAACACGCCAAGCGCCTCAATAGGATAAATCCAGGCGGTTATATACTTATTTGCAGCTGACTGCCTGTAATTTTCGGGGAACAGATGTTGGTGCTGCACCCTTTCCCCGAATTTATCGGATAGCCCATTAGCTGACCAATACTTTCCCCAGTGAATTCCAACGCTTCCATCCAAAGATGTGGTGTCATCCATAGGGAATCCTCCCCCGATCAAGTTCATGGCAATGTCAGCTATCTCTCTGAATACTGCAAAGTGAGTTGTCGGTATCTGATCGTTCAGCTTAATCCTTGCTCGATAGTTCTCGAATGAAATATCTATTGAAGCATTTGGGTTGTAATTTGACTTTTCATAAATCATCCGCTTAAGCGTGTACTCAGCCAAGCGAACAAAATTACCTATTGCGACTGATCTATCAAAATTCGTGGCATCCAGAGCGTAGTAACGGAGGATAGCCATGCAAACATAGTCAGGATAAGCATGAGTTTCCACGTTTGAGCTATTTAAAACTCGAGTGTAGAGCCTGTCGACGTTATGAAACCCTTTCTCCGCTAAATACGCAGCTACTTTTTGACCTCTGGGTTTATTTTTCTCTGTGTCCCAGTTTGATGTGAACACCCTCAGTGGCGTGTCATCAATGCCGCATAACTTTGCGAGACCATAGAGAGTTAGGTAAGGAGTTCCATCATTGAGAACGCCCATAGGAATATCATCAGAAACAACCTCTACTACAGGGAAAAGCTGCATTTGGTGCAGGGATCCGCTATTGCTGTTAATCGACATATCTTCATGATTTCCTTATTTTTGTTGTAGAGATCTGCTTTTTTTATTTCCTACATATGGATGCGTAAGAAGTCTCTTGCTGAGGACTCACCCAAACGTCTCTTCTGGCCACTGTGACGCAACAACCTTACCAACAACCCGGCAGTGCTCATTGCATGGCATCATAGGGAACTGAGGGTTCAATGGCTGGAGAAATATCTGCCCGCTGTCCTTGATCAGTTTCTTGAACGTGAATTCATCGCCACCTAATCTGGCGATACAGAAATCACCAGGGTCAACCGGTTCATCTGGGTCTACAAGAATCAGCATTCCTTCAGGAAAGCTTGGCTTTGAACCAGCTGGAGCTGTCATTGAGTGGCCTTCAACTTCCAGCCAGAATGCATTGTCGCTGGCTTTCTTTGTTGTGCTTACCCATCGCTCGGCATCACGTTCGGTGAATGTACGAAACTCAGGTGAGAACATACCTGCTTGCACATGTGAGAACACCGGGTAGTCATAGTCGTTGCTGACCACTAAATCAGTGGATACAGACTTGTACATTTCTTCTATCTCTCTGGCGATAGAAGGACTGAATTCACCAACATTAACTTGTAAAACTCTCGCTAATGCAGCCGCATTACTAGCATTAAGCGCATTTACACCATTAAGGAGTGCGGCAATAGCCGACTGTCCGACACTTAAAGCGTCGGCTATGGATTCCTGTGAGAGCTTCAACGTAGACTTTTTGCTCTCATAAATCGCCTTCAGACGTCTAGCGTCTTCAAGCTGTTCTGTTGTTAATGGTTTCTTTTTTATGCTCATAGTAGAAATTTAACACCGTAGGGGATAATTTACTAACACCGCATGTGTTGACATAACTACCTCCAGCGGTGATAATTAATCCATGCACTAAGGAGGTCGTATGGAACAGCGCATAAAACTTAATGAATACGCACAACGATTCGGTCAAACCAAAGCTGCTCAAGACCTTGGGGTTTATCAGAGCGCTATTTTCAAAGCGTTAACAGCCAAGCGAGATATCACGGTAATCGTGCATGCAGATGGTTCTGTTTCTGCTGAAGAATTAAAACCGTTTCCCAGCATTCGCCGCGACAATAACGCAGCCTAAGTAACACCGCTCTTTTCACAATGGCCGTCCGGCCTACGTAGCTGAAAAGCTAACTTCAAATCAAAACAACAAACATGGCTCTGCGTGTCTGCGCATGGCCTTTTAACTATTTAACACCAAAGGAATTTACCAAATGGATGACTTAACAACACGCAACAAAACCAGCGCTCGCAACATTGAGAGTTGGATCCTAAACCGCATCGCCATTCTCGGAACTACCCAGGTAGCTGAGCATCTCGGAGTAAACAAATCATCGGTAACGCAGTGGAAGAAGCACTACATCCCGCGCATGGCAGCACTACTCGAATTCATCGGTTACTCGATTACTGACGACGACATTTCACGTGTGGTTGTGGGATTGGCTGACTTGCTGGAAGAGAGAATGTGCGGAAAGAAAAAACGCCCCGTTGGAGCGGAGCGTTCTGATCAGATAACCATGCAATTCTGAGTCGAATAACTGGATCAATTCACAGGAGTAATTATGACACCGATAGAGCTGTGGTTGCAAGAACCACCCGTCAGCGATGAGTTGGATTTTCCTGAAGGGTATTCTCCTCGCGGATGGGTTTATGTTCTTGAGAACGAGGCAATGCCAGGCCTCTATAAAGTGGGAATGACAACAAACAGTCCCGATAAAAGAGCTGCTGAGCTTTCTGGCGGAACTGGCGTTCCAAAAAAATTCCACGTTGTTAAAGCATTCAGAACACAGCATCCGGAGAAGCATGAGGAAGAAATTCATCGGCTTCTTGCGAGGTTCAGGATTAATGACGGCAGGGAGTTTTTCAAATGCAAGATCGAAAAAATCATTCACATCTGCAGGTCAGTCATCCCTGACGGTGATGCCAATAAAGTCAATGACCTCATCGACAAATACAACTTCATAACCTTCGAAAAATTCAAAGATTTACGTCCTGCTGACGTTCTAAGCCAATTAGGTATAACTCACTTTGGGGATAGCGAGGCTGCTCTAATTCGCTTGGCTATGTTCGGCTCAGAAGTGGTGCGGCATTTAACTCGCGATGGGGGATCTGTTGTCTTCTTCGATGCGCAGTTCACTCTTTTAACTCCCGGAGATAACGATGGCTAGATCCAGAAATATCAAACCCGGCTTTTTCATAAATGATGAACTGGCCGAATGCTCTCCATATGCACGCCTACTTTTCGCCGGGCTGTGGACTATAGCTGACAAAGAAGGGCGATTGGATGATCGTCCTAAAAAAGTTAAAGCAATGGTACTGCCTTTCGATGATGTGGACTGCAATGATCTGCTTCAGCAGCTTCACAGCCACAAATTCATCAACCGCTATCAGGTAAATGGCGACTCATACATCCAAATAAATAACTGGAAGAAGCACCAGAACCCTCACTGCAAAGAAGCTGCTAGTGAGATACCAGAACCAGTAGAGAACAATGACAGCACCGGAAAAGAACAGTGCAAGGACGACAAAGAGGAAGACAAGAAGGATATTGAAGAACCTCAAGCCATTGAAAATAATGAAGCACCAGAAAAGCACCATGCAAGAACAGTACAAGAACCAGTAGAGAACAATTTAAATCCTGCTGATTCCCTTAACCTGATTCCTGATTCCCTCATCCCTCATACTGATTCCCTTTCTAACACCCAAGCCGCTGACGCGACTTGCGAAGGGGCTGAGGCTGATATCCATAAAATTTCAAGTCGCTATGCATTCGAAGGAAATATCGTTCGGTTAAACCACAAGGACTACGAAGCCTGGAAACGCCTGTATCCGAACATTGACCTGAAGTACGAACTGGAAAAGTTGGATATCGAATTTAGCCATGAGAAGCCAAAGAACTGGTTTATCACTGCTAGCCAGAAACTTAGCTACCAGAACAAGCAAGCGCTATCCAGACCGGTACGCAAGGTTGCTAATGGCCTTCAGTCTGAAGGTTTTGCGTCGAAGGACTACGGAAAAACTGAAATGCCTTCATGGGCTCAGGAGTGATCATGACACTGGATGAAAAAATATCGAGCCTTGAAAAGCGCATTGCCGAGCTGAGCGAGCCTCCCGCGCAGATTGAAGATACTGACATCGTGATTAGCACGGAAACCTGCGAAAAACATGGCGATTTTGAGTGCAGGACGAGAATTTACACGGGAACCATCATCAAAATTCCGCCAAGGCCAAGCATTTGTCCGGAATGTATGCGTGATGAGCTTATCAAGCTGCAAGCGGAGAAGATCCGCATCGATGAGGATTTTCGCAAGCGAAACGTTGAGCGTCTGCTGGATGGCCTGGACATACCCAATCGATTCTTGTCCTGCACCCTGCAGAACTACGAGCCAGTGAACGATGACGCTAAGCGAGTTCTGAAGGTTTGCCAGGCATATGCCAATCGATGGCCTGAGCGACTTCAGAAAGGCGGCGGACTGGTTATGTGCGGTAAGCCTGGCACTGGTAAGAACCACCTTGCGCTGGCTATAGCGCGGCATGCAATCACCGAGCATCAAAGCTCAGCCGTATTCACCACCGCTCTGAAAATTGCCCGAGAGTACAAATCAACCTGGTCAAAGGGCTCAACGCGCACTGAAGACGATGTGATCCGCTACTTCACCAAGCCAGACCTGCTGATCATCGATGAGGTAGGGGTGCAGTTCGGTAGCGATGCCGAAAAGCTGATCATGTTCGAAATCATCAACACTCGCTACGAGCGCATGAAGCCAACCATCCTGATTAGCAACCAGACCAAAGAAGAGCTGGCAGCGTTTATCGGTGAGCGCGTCATAGACCGCATGAGCGACGGCGGTGGCTGCACTCTGTCATTCACCTGGGATTCATACCGCTCTAAGGGGGCCGCATGATGGACAGCTTAAAGCAACGCATTCTCGATTACGTATCAGCTAACCAGCCAGCCAAGGTTGATCTGATTTACAAGGAGCTTGGTATCTGCCGTAACCGGTACTACGAAGAGGCCAAACAACTTCGGTTCATGGGCAAGCTGCGCAGCGTACCGGGAATCGGCGTATTCCCCGGAGAAGATGCCTATCAGCGCTGGCTGAAAAGTGGTGGCTACGAAGAGATCAGACGACGCGCTGTCGATGCAAATTTGAGTAGCCAGGAAGCGAAGGGCATGAAGAAACCGCGTAACAGTGACGACCCGAAGATGTTCGCACCATACGACCCGGCGAAGAATGGAGTGGTTGCTGAGTTCATGCAAAGCGATGCGAGAAAGCGACTGATGATGGTTTACGGGAGGTTAGGAGCATGAAAGAAGCACGTAACACCCGGGAAATTATCGAAGCTGAGTATCCCGAATTCCCTGAAACAATACTCCACGCCGAACTATGCCGGGCCTGTGCTCGCGTAGACGGTCGCAGCATCAAGCAGTCGCTCAAGGCATTTGCTCTGGCACGTATCGAAAAGGTTGAGAGTAAGCCACTTAAAGGCGCACTTGAGCAGATGGCATCAAGCATGTTTCCAGAGACAGAGATAGCCCGTATCCGCTCCTGTGTAGGTCGCATGGAGTCGGCACTGGTTAAGACATTCGGAGTGAAGCGAACATGAAAGACAAAGAAATTTTAGATCAACTAAAAATCAAAGCTAAAGAAGCAAAAGAGTGGGCATCTAAATGCTTCCAGTACCAGAAAAGCCTAAGCCAAGCTGATATTGAATTTAACAGAGTTCAGCAGGAAATATACGCGCTTGCTGAGAGGCTCGGAGAGGAACCAAGCCATGACTGAACCTTACATAGCAGAGCTATCTGCAAGCGTGGCCGTGATAGTCGGCCTTTTTTATGNCATGAAAGACAAAGAAATTTTAGATCAACTAAAAATCAAAGCTAAAGAAGCAAAAGAGTGGGCATCTAAATGCTTCCAGTACCAGAAAAGCCTAAGCCAAGCTGATATTGAATTTAACAGAGTTCAGCAGGAAATATACGCGCTTGCTGAGAGGCTCGGAGAGGAACCAAGCCATGACTGAACCTTACATAGCAGAGCTATCTGCAAGCGTGGCCGTGATAGTCGGCCTTTTTTATGCCCGGAGGAAATGGTGAAGCTCGATAAATTCTACTTCCTTGGCAAGTTCGTATTTGGCTTTGGGATATCAACTGAGCTATGGCACACGGAGCGTAAATCAGGCGGTAAGGTTGTGCATTTCCTCCATTTTGGTTACACGCCAGACCTTAGCCCTGAGAGAGCATTCAAAGCATCGCTACTGGTGCTCACATTCATATTTTTAACGATGCGGATAGGCATCTGCCGAAAACGCAAAAACATCGATTAACAGGCTCGCATCGCGGGCCTTTTTTATGAGGGTAAGATTATGAGCGTTAAACGTTATGACATGAAGGAAGTCTTCAAGGGCAGAATGGCTGTTGTCGAGACAAGCGCAGGAGCCTTTGTTACCCACGGAGATTACTCCGTGATCGAGCAAAAGCTCACAGACATGGCAGTACAGCTCGCTAACGCCGAGAGCAAGTGCAGGGAGCTGGCGGCGGAATTAAGCGCTGTAGATAAAATTCACAACGAGTCGGTATTCATCACCGACGACCATTACGAACAATGCCCGCCAGAAGTTCAGAAGATGATTCGCTCACTGGCTGTATTGCAGATACCTGCTTACGACGCTTTCCTGGCTGAAGTGCGGGCCAGTGCGCGTAATGATTTTATCGATCGCATCGAGTGGATTATCCGCAACGAATGTAATCCTGAGAAAACCGAAGCAATCATCAATGAATTGCAGAATTTTTCTGACGAATTGAAGCAGGAGGCAGCCCAATGACAGCACTCAACAAACAGTCATACCGCGCTGATGGCGGTGATATTGGAATTGGTCGTCTCAAAGAGATTGCTGATAACGCATATAGCGATGAAGAAAAGCGCTGGCTGGCGCAGCGTGTTCTGGCGCTGCTGGGTGAGCTGGAGAAAGAAAAAGGCTACGCCAGCGCATACGAAGGGGAAAAGTGGCATTACCACCAGTTAGCAGAATCTGAGGGCGAGCGTGCGAACCGGGAAGAGGCCAAGTTGGATGCCGCAGAGAAGCGCATAGCAGAACTGGAGGCGCGTGATGTTAACTTGCCAAAACGCAGCGTTGGTGAAGTCATGCACATGAGCGGATTCAGCCGGGATTATGCCGAGGGATGGTGTGCTGGTAATGACAACGCTATTCACGAAATCCGCGCCGCTGGCATTAGCGTGAAGGGGGAGTGAGATGATTGCTGCAAACTACACAGTCAATCTCTACTGCGACTGCGATGAGTGCACCGGTAAGCAATGGGGAAGTCCAGATTTTGCCGAGTACATTGGAAATTCATGGTCTGATTGCGCAAAAGAGGCGCGGTCACATGGCTGGCGTATCAGCAAGGATAGAACGCGAGCGTTCGCGCCAGGTCACAAGATTTCGAGGACTACCCCATGACAACTAACCACCCTGCGCACGGTCCTGTGTCACTCGATCGCCTGCACCAGATAAGCGAAATACTCAGCAAAGCAGCAGCACAAAGCGACGGCGGTAATCTCGGCTACGCAATGGCTGATGCTGTGAAGGTGATTGATGGGGCTATTGCGGCATTTGGAGTTGACAACAAAACCACGCATAACAGCGTTATTGCAGAGCAGTTGGCGCATATTCTTTCTGTCATGGAAGTTACGGACCATCAGAGAGCCATAATCAGCTGTGCTGTAGATAGGTTGAACAAGAATGCGGACACTATCTGTCAATTATCGAAAGCTGCTTGTGCATTGCCGGATAGCCTTGATTATCATGGTGCTAAGGAGCTTTTTAATTACCTAATGACAGAAGAGGAAACCAACGCGACGGTAAACGGCTGGAACGCCTGCCGCGCCGCCATGCTTCAGGCTGGCAACTCTCCGGTAACTCCGGATGGTTGGCAATTAGTTCCGAAGGAACCTACAGCTGCGATGAATAAAGCTGGCTGGGACGCAATGAACGAACATGATGCAATTAACCCTACGTATAGAGCCATGCTCGCAGCAGCACCGAAGCAGGAGGTGAAAGCAGCGCTTGAGCATGGAATGCAGCGTTACGCCAGTGCTATGCAAAAACTGTCAGAAGGGGATAAGTGATGGGAAAGTTAACCTTCGTTATTGATTTTGAAGACGGTAAAGAGCCTCCTGTACATGCTCACATGAAGGCGTTCGGCGGCAAAGTTGTCGCGGTGGCTTTCCGTGATGCGCTAAGCGAACAGGAAGAGCGTGAGCAGGTGGTAAGCACCTATGAGCCCCTAAACACTATCCGTTGCTTTATCTGTAATGGTCGTCACCCAATCGGCGTTGCCTGCCCGTTTAATACGATTACTTCGGAGGTAAGCAATGGCTAAATCCGCAACAGAGCGCAAAGCCGCTCCGGAGGTAACAAGTGCAAGAGTTCATCCTGCACGAAACGAATAAAACTCAACTCTGGTTACTCCTCAAAGAAATCCTCTCTACCGGCAAGCGCTGGCGCATAAAAATATCTGAGTACCGTGAAAAGCGAAGTCTTTCGCAGAACAACCTTTTGTGGAAATGGAACACCGAAGTAGCGGAGCAGTTAACCGCTACCGGTGCTGACAAATTCACTGACGAGGAAGTCCACGAGTGGCTCAAGGATATGTATTGCCCAGCGAAGCCGGTAACTATCTCAGGAATGACCAGATACGTTAAATCAACCCGGCGACTCGATATCGGTGAGATGCACAAATACCTCACCGATATCGACCAGTGGGCGCATCAGAAGGGATTGCGACTAACCATTCCTGACAGTTGCGAGTACCGGGAATTACAGCGGAGGCAGAACGAGTGAGGCTAAAAAGCACAACTCAAATTGCATTGGATAATCTGATATTCACTCCCACCAAACGAAGTCGAAGCAAACCCAAGCCGATCCCCACGGCATCCGAAGTGAAAAGCTACGACCCTACCTATCCACTTATAGCCAAGCGTTGGTTACGCGTTAAGGCGAGGAGGAAACATGGCTGACTTACGCAAAGCAGCACGAGGCCGCGAGTGCCAGGTGCGAATCCCGGGCGTATGTAACGGAAATCCTGAAACAACAATCCTTGCTCATATCCGGCTTGCTGGCCTGTGCGGTACCGGTATTAAGCCGCCAGACCTGATCGCCACGGTGGCATGCAGCCGGTGTCACGACGAGATAGACAGGCGAACGCATCTTGTTGATGCGGAATATGCGAAAGAATGCGCTCTGGAAGGAATGGCGCGAACGCAGGTTATGTGGTTGAAAGAGGGTCTGGTGAAGATATGAACGAATATCGGATCACGTTGCCATGGCCCCCGCAAAATAACCACCTGTTTACGGTTGCAAGGGGTAGGAAGATAAAGAGTAGCAAGGGGCGGCAGTACAGCGCATTGGTCAATCAGTACATCATCGAAGCAAATCAGCAATACCAGCTAGCCGGAAGGCTGAAAGTAAAAATCCTCGCCTACCCACCAACACGAGCGCGTCGTGATCTGGACAACCTCTTTAAAGCACCTCTCGACTCACTCACCCAAGCTGGCGTCATTGCCGATGACAGTCTGATTGATGATGTGCGCATGGTTCGCTGTGAAGTGGTAAAGGGTGGGCGGCTGGAAGTGGTGATCACTGAACTGGAGGCGGCATGAGTTTATTTCAATGTGAAAACTGCGGTTGCTGTGAAAACACTGCACTAGCGGCTCAGGGATTTAATGGGTATTTCGAAAAGCTATTCGATTGGTCATATGCACCAGAAAGAAAGGGGTTACGGCTATGTAGCGCATGCGGACCGGTTAAGTACAGAGACGGTAAGGATACCGAATATGGTAAATGGCACCGCGTATTCCCACGAGTTTACTTGCCAAAAGGAGAGTTCTTCACCAACAAGCAAGGGAATCTCGAGCACAAGGAAACTGGCAGCGAAGACTATCGGAAGTATGCGCTGGAGGAATCATGACATTCGAATCCTACTTTGCTGATCACCTTCGACTTCGCTGGACACGGTTACGCATCTATCGTCGCCCGGGGTCATTTGCCACTGACTACCGGATATTACGCAATTACATCAGTCGCTATAAAACATCAGGAGCAGAAGCATGAAGATAACGCCGATATTCTCAATGGTGAACTTTGTTGATGACGCTCATTTCCGGCGCGTTTGGCGTCACCCAAAAAAGACCATCACCAAAAAACAGCAGGCATGGGTGCATTACATGCTGTCAGTCTGGGGGCGCGTTAA
>NZ_KZ559433.1:0-9257 GCF_002850715.1 Citrobacter sp. L55
CCTTCACGTAGGTTTCATCCATGTGCCACGGGCAAAGATCGGAAGGGTTACGCCAGTACCAGCGCAGCCGTTTTTCCATTTCAGGCGCATAACGCTGAACCCAGCGGTAAATCGTGGAGTGATCGACATTCACTCCGCGTTCAGCCAGCATCTCCTGCAGCTCACGGTAACTGATGCCGTATTTGCAGTACCAGCGTACGGCCCACAGAATGATGTCACGCTGAAAATGCCGGCCTTTGAATGGGTTCATGTGCAGCTCCATCAGCAAAAGGGGATGATAAGTTTATCACCACCGACTATTTGCAACAGTGCCGCCAAAGGTACTGAATAAAGATAAACAGGCCCTGGCTGTTCAGTTGTATGACGAAAGGAAACATACGGTTGCTCAAATTTGTGAATTAATGGGCGTGTCGAGGCCCACACTCTATAAGTACATCGATGCAGCCAGGAGCGTGACAAATGTTTAACTGTGCCTGGTCAGCAGGAGAATAACTCATGGTACCTGGCTGTACGCGCAGTTCATTATTAATGACAATACGCCGATGCTGGGGATTTTCCCGTTGGGTATGATCGGATAATCACATTCAGGATGACACTATGCTGACGGATATAACAGCAGTGACAGGCAATGTTTACTCACTCGACATCAATGACAGTCAGGTTACCCCTGATGTATTGCGTTTTCGGGGGACGGAAGCCTTAAGCAAGCCTTTTTCCTGGCGTATTGAATTCACCACGCCGCAGTCGAACATCCGGCCTGAAGATATGTTGATGAAGTATGCCAGCTTCATTATGCGGGACTGTAAGAGGGTGCACGGCATCATTACCCGCCTGGAATGGCTTTCCACCAGTGCAGACCAGTCTCATTATGCCGCCACACTGGAATCCCGTCTCGCCCTTTTGTCCCGCTCCCGCCGTTGTGCTCTATACCAGAACCTTTCCGTGCCGGAAGTGGTGGAGCAGGTGCTGCGTTCGCATGGTCTGGAAGGTCCTGACTTTGACTTTCGCCTGTCGCGCCAGTATCCGGTCCGCGAGCTGATTACCCAGTGGCGGGAAACCGACCTGGAATTCATCCAGCGCATTCTTTCTGAGGTGGGTATCTGGTTTCGCCAGGAGATGAATGACGTTACTGAGCTGGATGTGACGCTGTTTGGCGACAGCCAGCTTCACTATCTTTTTAATGGCGTTCTGCCGTATCACGAGCCATCAGGTCTGTATGACGGTGCCGAACTCTGCTGCTGGGGCGTGCGTACCTGGCATAATACTGTCACGGGTGCAGTCAGTACCCGTGATTACAATCCCCGCGCCGCGTCAGAGCCCATGGATACTGCGGTTTCGGTCCGTTCTCCTGCCATTACCACGGGCGAACATTACCGCTACGCTGAACCGTACCGCGAGGCCGGAGACGACACCACCTCCGAGCCGGAAACCGAAAGCGGAGCCTTCTACGCCCGACTCCACCATGAACGTGAGCTGAATAAATCTGCCCGAGTGCATCTGTTCAGCAACGCATACTGGCTCAGTCCGGGAATGGTGTTTGCCCCGCAGGGTGTGAATCTGAAGGACCTGAGCGACGGCGTGATTATTACCTTCACGTCATTTACTGGCGCTCGCGATTCACGTCTGCATGTCTCGGTGTGGGGGATGCCGTACCGTGAAGAATACGGCTTCCGTCCGGCTGAAATGGCCCGCCCGGAAATCCATGGCACGTTGCCTGCGCGTATTGAAAGCCGCGAGAAGAACGACACTTACGCGCACCTTGATGAGCACGGGCGTTACCGGGTACGACTGGATTTTAATCTGGACGACTGCGAGCCAGGCTACGCTTATCCTTGGCTTCGGATGGCAAAACCATATACCGGCGATGGCTACGGCTGGCACACACCGCTTATCGACGGTACGGAAGTGGCGATTGCGTACAGCAACGGTGATATCGACCTGCCGTATATCTCACACGCGCTCCACGATTCGGAACATCGCGATGTGGTTAACCGCGACAACCGCAGCCAGAATATCCTGCGCACCGCCGCCCGTAATGAGCTGAGGATGGAGGATAAGCGCGGCGAAGAGCATATCACGCTCTCCACAGAATTTGCTAAAAGCCAGCTAAACCAGGGGAATATTACCGATGCGCAGGACAAACCTCGCGGTACCGGTTTTGAACTCAGAACCGATGAACGCGGCGTTATTCGTGTCGCAAAGGGACTGTTTATCAGTGCCGACGGGCAACAGAAAGCCGCCGGAGAAGTGCTGGATATGGATACGGCGTTGCGGGAAATCGACCTCTGTCTGCAACAGCTCCGGCAGCTGGAAATGGCGGCAGAACAGGCGCAGGCCCTGAAAGCAGACGTAGACAGCCAGATCCGCATGTTCAATGAACGCCTGAAACCACTCAACGAAACGCTGGTCTTCTCCGCTCCGGAAGGGATGGCATTTACTTCTGGTGAGCATATGCAGCTCGCGGCAGCCAGCAATGTTGCCATCAATGCCGGAGGTGATATCAGCGTGGGCGCGATGGGCAATATGACGGCGCTGGCGGGTGACAAAATCGGCCTGTTCGCCCGCACCGGGCAACTGAGCCTGAAGGCCAGCGAAGGCCCGACAGACATGCAGGCCCGGAACGGCAACATGCGGCTGTTTGCGCAGAAGAAGCTGACCATTTCGTCAGAAAGTGACATCTCGTTTACCGGCAAGAAACGCATTACGCTAATTGGCGGCGGCAGCTACCTGAAGCTGGAGGCGGGGAAAGTGGAATACGGCACCACGACTACCTATATGCGCAAGGTGAAGCGAACGATGGCAGCCGCTGCGCAGAATATGCCGATGAAAATGTCCCGCACCGGCACGGCATACATCTATTCAGCTATCTATCAGTTGCAGGACAAAAACGGCAACATCCGGGTTAATACACCCTATCGCCTTACCACCCCATCAGGCCAGACAGCAACGGGGTTCAGCGATAACGAAGGCCGCTCCGTGCCGGTTTACACTCGTCAGCAGGAGGATGTGGAACTGCATGTCCTGACGAAAACACCACAGCCGGAAGAATCAATGTGGTTTGTAGGGGAAACCGATACGCAACAACTGGAAACCGAACTCAGGGAGAGCCAGCCATAATGGAAATACCCGATTTACCCGATACACCGACAGGTGCGCCTGATGCGCCCACCGGTACAAACAACCAGCCGTGGGACTGCACCACGACGGGCGTTGAAATGGTCGAGAAACAGTCACGTCTGCCGAATACAGAAAACCGTCAGTACCTGCATATCAAGGTGGAATACGCCATGCGTTTTCCCCAACTGTCGGCACTAATTCGCCGGGAAGGGAAAACTTACCGGATGAGCCTTAAGCAGACGATGATGAGTGGTCTTATTCGCGTGGATGAAATCGCCCGCAATTACTGCTGGTATTACAAGGCGGAGGTGGCGTTTGATATGCGCACCATGCCGCCCCGTCCTTTTCTGAGCAGTACGCTGCTAAAAAAAGACGGTGCTGGCCGTCGCCACACGACCAATCCTTTCCCGGTGCCCGGCAGGGGCATTTACCGCCGCCCAGACGTGATTATTGTTAAAAATAAGGAGGACCGCTGGCCTGGACTGGCGGGGCCGGATACCGAAGGCAATATGCACAGCGATAACCTGGCCCGCCTGGTGGAGGTGAAGTTTCCAGGTGATGATTTTGGCGAGGGGCAATATAGGGATTACATGAAAATTGTCGGTGGAATTGGTCATGAAGATCGCATGACCATTCTGGAGATCCACGACTGCCGCCCGGAAGAACACCAGTGGGTTGACCAGGCGGTCAACGTGACGATGAAAGCCTGGCAGACCAGCGGCGCGAAATACTGGCCGCTGGTTCTCTACCCACCTATTTTTATGCCCCGTCCGCCATCCACACCTGTAGCGTCCTGGGTGGAACCCTGGACTTATGCAGGTAATGCCGTCGCCGATCTTAGCGAAGGCGCTATTCGTGGCGTAGCTGAAGGCTGGAACGCATTGTCAAAAGAGACGCAGAATGCCCTTCATTCTGTTGCTGGCTGGCTTAACGACGGCGGCGAGTGGGTTTACCGGCAGGGAAGTGAGGCCTGGGTCTGGGCCAGCCAAACCGGTAAGTCGGTGAAATCCTGGACCAACGCCCAGATTAAGGCCGCATGGACAGAAATACAGCACGCCACCGATATGACGCTCGATATGCTGAAACAGGTGGACTGGGTGCAGATTTTAACCAGTGTCGCGAAAACGGTCGGCGTTATTCTGGTTGCCGTGGGTATCGGCGTTCTGGTGGTAACGTTGGGTATCCCGGAAGCCATTATTGGCGCGTTTTTACTGATTGTTCGTCTGGCAATAAGCGCCTGGGGAACACTGGCGGCTATTCTCGGTACGGGTACGGCGGCACTGGCAGCCGGTTAAAAAGGAACAGGTATGGAATTGCAGGATTTTGAGCTGAGTTACATCGAGAAATGGCTGCCGGAAGCCTCCGTGAAGTATAAAGACGGCAGCCCGGCGGTCAATCTCGGTCTGATTATCACCGTCTTTTTTAAGGACGGGCATACGCCAGAAGTCCGCCGCAGGATGGTGGAGTGCATGGATCGTTTTTATGCGGAATTTAAGTCATATTTGAAAAAAACGTTACCAGGTAAGAAGTGGACAGCTATTACAGAGAAGAATTATGCCAAACAGAAGCAGGAAATACTTGATTCTACGCCTGAAGAAATTTTTGACTGTGTACTAAGCAGCGCTACTGAATCTTACTTGGCACCAGAATACAGCATTCTCATTGTAGGTGAGCGTATCTACCACAATGACAATGATCGCTCAGTCATTAAGCTAACACTCCCATTGTCACTGCTGAAAGAGCCTGATGGTAAAAAGCGTTATGAAGGCTGGCTGATGTGGCTGTGTGACACCTTTTCGGTGGAAAGTGGTTATGCCGGACTGTCGTTTGCACTTCCTTATGCCCGTGAGCGAATGTTCCCCTATGAATTCGCCCTGGCACAGCGTTTTTCCGGCGTGATGGTGGATTCGCTGGGAACGCTGGAAGGCGGTGGAGCAGTCATTGGCCTGAAAGGTGCCTGCTGGTACACCATCCTGGGTACGTCGTGGCTGGAAAAGCTGGGTGGTGCAGAGAGATTAAAACATCGTTTAGCTAAAACGCCTGAAATCAGCCTGCTTCCTTATAACAACGGCACGATTATTAAAGCAGGAGAACTTCCCCCTCCATTAGGCGAAATGAAAACAGAAGGTTTATCGCCGTTGCTGGTCAAAGTTAACCAGCTCATTAAGCCAGTGCGGTTTAATGAATCAAGATCTCTTCATTTCTACTCTGAATATGAAGGACTTCAATTCGACAAAGAATCCACCATGAAGTGGTACAGGCGCTTTGACGAAGCCAGCGCCCTGCTCGATAAAGAAGAAATGGGGAAATCTTACGACCCCGAACGTATTAAATGCTGGACCGATGAAACAGCGCCCCATGCCGGACAATGGGCCGCGATGGTTAACGGCACCACCGAGTACATCCAGACCCGCGAAGGGCAGAAAATGCCCCCGTTTGAGGATAAGTACGGTAAGCAACACAGGGCCTGCTGGAAACTACTGAAACGAGATGACAATGGTAGCGTTTATACACTTCCTGAGTAAGGTCGTGTGCTTAATCACTCTCAGAGGGGCGAGCGCCTGCCAGTCCCTACAAAGACCCGAGGATATAAATGATCGAGTTAAGCGCAGAACAACGCCAGCTGGCGAAGATAGTTCATGACTACGCCATCCAGTTTCCTCTGACAGAGGATGGTGATGCTCAGCTATTGCAGGGCTGCTATGACCATATGGAAGCCTTTAAAGGGGTGATGGACAGTGCATCCAAAGTCCAGATGGACTACATCTGCCTGCAATATCCTGGATATTTTCGCTTTGCAAAGTGGATGGAACGGCTGGCTCAGGGTATTGCTGATGGAGTTATCGAGGTTCCGAAAGATCACTAACAACATCATATGTCAGAAATTTGCGGGGTTCTGACATTCTACCTGGTTAAGAAGTATATATGGCGTACGGTTTGGCTTCGTGGGTCGAAGCCAAATGTCGTCAAATCGCAGCTTCGCTCCCATTGAACCATCCAGAGAATATACCAACAAGCACGTGTGGTTAAAAAACATACTTAGCGTACGTTTTCGTACGGTTGGGCTTCAGACCCCGTTTACAGCCCTGACCGGATTAAATATCCGATGAAACGTGTTGGTAAACGCGGAGAAGGGAAATTTAAACGTATTTCATGGGATGAGGCCACAGCCTTTATTGCCGCTGAATTAAAGCGCGTTTCTGAAAAATATGGAAATGAAGCAATCTATTTTAATTATCAATCTGGCGCGTATTATCATAACCAAGGAACACCCGCATGGAAAAGGTTATTGAACCTGAATGGCGGTTTTCTGCAGTATTACAATAATTACTCAAACGCTCAAAACTTTACCGCCACATCTTACACGTATGGTGCTACAGGAGTACAGTTTGCCAGTCATTTTAGCCAGATTGCGCATTCTGATCTTGTGGTTTTTTTTGGTCTGAATTTATCTGAGACTCGGATGTCCGGTGGTGGGCAAGTTGAAGAACTGCGCCGTGCGCTGGAAATATCAGGCGCCCGGGTGATTATCATCGATCCGCGCTATACAGACTCTGTTGTTACAGAACATGCTGAATGGTTACCAATTCGCCCTACAACCGATGCTGCACTGGTAGCAGCTATTGCACACACGTTGATAAAAGAAAATCTGATCGACGAAGAACGAGTCAATACTTATTGTGTCGGTTATGATCGTAGCACCCTTCCGGAAACGGCGAAACCAAATGCCAGTTATAAAGACTATGTTCTGGGTAACGGTGATGACGGCGTCGAAAAAACACCTGAATGGGCGGCAGATATCTGTGGCATCCCGGCTATTCGTATTCGCCAGTTGGCACGTGAAATGGCCGAAGCTCGGGCCTGTTTCATTGCCCAGGGATGGGGGCCACAGCGTCATGCAAATGGTGAACAGACTTCCAGAGCGGTTCAGATACTTCCTGCCCTGACGGGTCATTTTGGATTGCCAGGAACCAACAATGGGAACTGGACATACGGAACACCTTATGGTGTTCCTGCTCTGCCGATTGGTGAAAATCCCGTTAAGGTGTCAATCCCCTGCTATCTGTGGACAGATGCGATTCAAAGTCCGGAAAAAATGACAGCCACCACTATGGGGGTTAAAGGCGCGGATAAACTGAAAACCGGTATTAAACTGTTCTTCAACCAGGCCGGGAATGCACTTCTGAATCAACATGGAAATATCAATCGTACACGCAAAATACTTGAAGATGACAGCCTGTGCGAAACTATCGTGGTTATTGATAATCATATGACTGCCAGTGCCCGCTTTGCCGATATCCTTCTTCCAGAAACTAGCTACTTAGAAGCCGAGGATCTGGTGGACAGTTCCTATGCAGCCGGTTCTCACCATTACATGATTGCAATGCAAAAAACGATCACACCGATGTGGGAAGTACGCAGTACCTATGATATCTGTGCAGATATTGCGGGGCATCTTGGGGTAAGAGAGCGTTTTACTGAGGGGCGTACTCAGGCAGAGTGGATGGCGAAGCATTACGGACAAGTTAAAGAGAAGCGATCATATCTGCCTGAATGGGAAGTTGCAATGAATATGGGGGTTATCGATCAGCAAGGTACTCGTGATGAGGACAGTATTATCCTTGCTGATTTCCGCCATGATCCGGTTGCCAGTCCACTGACGACACCTTCCGGGAAGATTGAGATTTACTCGCACACTCTGGCGGAACTGGCTAAAGCCTGGACACTACCGGAAGGAGATCGCATTCCGGCTGTTCCTGAATTTTGTATAGTGACAGAGTCCCATCTGAACAAGAGTCTGACAGCAAAGTATCCGCTACAGATGAGCGGTTTTCACACCAAAGGTCACACGCACTCAACATATGCCAGTGTGCTGATGCTGCATGAAGCGGTACCGGATGAAGTCTGGATCAACCCGATAGACGCCAGCGTGCGTCAGTTGAAATCAGGCGATATGGTCCATGTATTCAACGATCGCGGTGTGGTGGAGATCCCCTGCAAGGTGACACAGCGCATCCTGCCGGGCGTGGTGGCAATGCCGCAAGGCGCGTGGACCCGACTGGACAGCAACGGTGTGGACGTGGGTGGATGTATTAACACATTGACCAGCCACCTGCCGTCGCCGCTGGCGAAAGGGAACCCGCAACATACCAACCTGGTTGAAATCAAACGCGCTTAGGGAGTGATCCGCAATGAAACAGTATGGCTTTTATGTTGACTCCTCGCGTTGCTCAGGCTGCAAAACCTGCCAGGTCAGTTGCAAGGATAATAAAGATCTGGACGTGGGCCCGAAATTCCGTCGGGTATATGAATATGGTGGCGGAAGTTGGGCGAAAGAAGGAGAAAGCTGGCACAACGACACTTTTACCTACTACCTCTCTATTGCCTGTAACCACTGTGATGAACCGGTTTGTGTCTCCGGATGTCCTACCGGAGCGATGCACAAACGTGAAGAGGACGGACTGGTGCTGGTCGATGACAATATTTGTGTCGGATGCCGTTATTGCGAAATGCGCTGCCCGTATGGCGCGCCACAATTTGATGCTCAGGCCAAAGTGATGCGTAAGTGCGATGGTTGCCTTGATCGACTGGAGAAAAATCTGCGACCAATTTGCGTGGACTCTTGTCCACAGCGCGCGCTGGATTTCGGGCCGATCGATGAGTTACGGAAGAAGTATGGCACTGAGAATGAAATCGCGCCGCTGCCCGCCGCGTCGTTTACTCATCCTAACCTTATTATTAAACCCCATCCGAAGGCCCGCCCGACGGGAGACAAGGAAGGGGCCATCATGAACATGAGTGAGGTGCGCAATGCATGAGTTACCTCTGGTCTTTTTTACCGTCTTTACTCAGAGCGCAGTTGGCGCGTTTATTCTGTTGCTGATTGGCGGCACCCTGGGGCAGATTGACAGGCAGCGTATGGCCGTTGTAAGCGTAAAGTGAGAGCCGTATTGACGGCTATTTATTGGTGAGATCTACGTTCCAGGGCAGAAGTTCTGCCACTTTGTTCGACGGCCACTCCGGCAGCACGCTCAGGATATATCTGAGGTAGGCTTCCGGATTGATTCCATTCAGTCTGCACGTTCCGATCAGGCCATACAGCAGGGCTCCACGCTCGCCACCATGATCGCTGCCGAAGA
>NZ_KZ559434.1:0-9245 GCF_002850715.1 Citrobacter sp. L55
GTCATTTATCAACCGGTATACTCGCCGTGGGTGAATCATGTAGAGCGGTTATGGCAGGCGCTGCACGACACAATAACGCGCAATCATCAGTGCCGCTCAATGTGGCAACTGTTGAAAAAAGTTCGCCATTTTATGGAAATCGTCAGCCCATTCCCCGGAGGCAAACATGGGCTGGCAAAAGTGTAGCGGTATTAGGCGCAGCTATTTAGTTGACGTCTAATATCCAGCTTTACATCATTCATATGGTGCGTAACAGCCTGAAATATGTGTCGTGGAAAGACTATAAAGCCGTCACCATGGGCTGAAAACGGTGTATCAGGCGCCGACAGAAGAGGCGGCACTAATAATGCTGGATAATTTCGCCGTTGCCTGGGACGATAAATACCCGCAGATCAGCAAATACTGGCGGGAGCACTGGGCGAATCTCAATACGTTCTTCAACTATCCACCCGATATCCGCAAGGCCATGTACACCACGATTGCTATCGAGTAGCTGAACAGCGTGATCCGAGCAGCCATCAAGAGGCGCAAGGTGTTCCCGGCAGACGACTAAGTGCGAAAAGTGATTTATCTGGCGAGCAAGGATGCATCGAAAAAACGGAGTATGCCGATCTAGAATTAGCGGCTGGCGATGAATCGTTTATTATCGAGTTCGGTGACCGCCTTAGCGATCACGTTTGATACGGTGGCAGTTACACTGAATTATTTACAGGGTCGCAAAATCAAACGGGCTCACTGTTTTTTCCTCATTTGCATCCAGAAAATCAGCCCACCATTGCAGCATTAACCTGCGTTCATCCAGAAATTCCGCTTTGTGAATGTAAGCTGCACGAACGCCGTTACGTTCCTGATGGCTCATCTGGCGTTCCACTGCGTCCCTGGACCATAATCCTGATTCAATCAACGAACTACAGGCCATTGCCCGGAAGCCGTGACCACAGACATCGACCTTTGTATCGTAGCCCATCAGCCGCAGTGCGTTATTCACCGTGTTCTCACTCATGGGTTTCCATGGATTGTGATCGCCGGTGAAAATCAGTTCATGTTCTCCACTGATCGTGTGGATCTGCTGCAGTATATTCAGCGCCTGAGTAGAGAGTGGCACAAGATGCTCTGTTCGCATTTTTGAGCCACGATGCGAGTACTTAACCCCTTCAATAGGTTTCCGCTCTGGAGGAATGGTCCACATGGCTTTCTTGAAGTCGATCTCAGACCACCTGGCAAAGCGTAGTTCACTGGAACGGATGAAGATAAGCAGGGTGAGTTTAGTTGCAAGGCGGGTGAGAGGTTGTCCTCTGTATGCATCCAGTCGTTCAAGAAGCTCTGAAATGCGATTTAAGGCGAGGGCAGGGCGGTGCTGGCGTTTCACCGTGGTTAACGCGCCAGCCATATCCACGGCAGGGTTATAGACGATAATGCCTGACTGGGCAGCATAGCGCATGATTGCAGTAATACGCTGCTGAAGGCGCGCTGCAATCTCATAGATCTCTTTGGCTTCGGCAGCCTTTACTGGAACAAGTAAATCGGGAGTCCTGAGCGTGGTAATGTCACGTGAGCCAATAAAGGAAAACACGTGAGTTTCGAGGCTTTTCAGTATCTTCTCACTATGTGAGGCTGACCATTTTTTGTTGCTCTTATGCCACTGCCTTGCGATGCCTTCGAATGTCTGAGCTGTTTCAGGTACAGACTTTTTGATCCGTTTCTGTTCGCACGGGTCAGTTCCCTCAGCTATCAGCTTCCTCGCCGTATCGCGTTTTTCCCTTGCTTCTGATAACGAGACTTCAGGATAGACCCCCAGAGCGAGCGTTTTCTCTTTGCCCAGAAACCGGTAGCGGAGTCGCCAGTAGCGTGAGCCGTTAGGGTGAACCAGCAAAAACATGTTGCCACTGTCGGCAAGTTTATAAGGTTTTTCATCCGGTTTAGCTGCACGGATTTTTGCGTCAGTGAGCGCCATTGGCGGTATCTCCTGATAGTAAAAAGGGGTATAAATTTTATCGAATCAGACTATACCCTCAGTTGTACCCTCGCAAGGGACTTGATGCGGGTTGAAGTTGATTGAGTTGGGTGGAGTTAAAGGATTGAAGAGGTATTGATTTTAGGGGGCTTAGAATGCAAAAACGGACCTCCGTGGAGGTCCGTTGATATGAATTTGGTGCCCGGACTCGGAATCGAACCAAGGACACGGGGATTTTCAATCCCCTGCTCTACCGACTGAGCTATCCGGGCAACGGGGCGCATTAAACCTTATTCACGTCTGCCAGTCAATCAAATTTCGGGAAAAGATGTTCAACCGCTTAATATTGCGGCAATCTGTGCGATTATGCCTGAAGTTTGCACAAAACTTCCAGGCAATTTACCTATCTGACCTTCTATATGAGCAAAGGCTGACGAAAACGTTACGCGGCCTGTATTACTCCCGCACACTACCGCAAGTTGTGCACAAGCCTTTCCGACGTTTCCAGTAACTAACGGTGCAATTGCTGCGGCAGGACCCGCTGGTGTGTTGACTCATTTCGGCCTGGCGGGCATGCTTGCTTAGGTCAGCGCACCGCCCATACGGCACTGAGCAAAGCGCAGGATATCTTCAGCCAGGCGGTGTGCCGTTTCGACATCAGCATGGCTACGATTCACCAGCATGCGGCTCAGACAGCCCTCCAGCACCAGTTCCATCTGTTTGGCAACCATTGCAGGGTCGTCAACTTCCAGCGTCGTCAGCAGCTCATGGGTGAAGTCATGTGCCGCCTTTTTTTGCTGATCGGCTAACTGATGGATCGGATGCCCGGGATCGGGGTAAAACGTACAGGCGGCGATAAACAGGCAGCCTGGATAGCGATTATTGCTCACGCATTCGGACAGCGCGGTGTAGCGTGCCAGTAATTTCTGTTCAGCGCTCAGGGTGTCAT
The DNA here is from genome assembly GCF_002850715.1 of Citrobacter sp. L55. Taxonomy (NCBI): domain Bacteria; kingdom Pseudomonadati; phylum Pseudomonadota; class Gammaproteobacteria; order Enterobacterales; family Enterobacteriaceae; genus Citrobacter; species Citrobacter sp. L55. Next base: position 2,904 of record NZ_KZ559434.1, read on the forward strand.
CCAGCAAAAGTTGACGCCGCCAGATATCCACCCGCTGACTGAGGTAACGTAACGCATCGTACAGAATTGCCTCTTTGTCGGGCCAAAAGCGTTGTAGTTCATCAAGAGGATAATCGATACGATCGGCCACCATTTCCAGTGTGGTATTGGCTATCCCTTGAACCTCAAGTAATTTCAGGGCTTCTCCCAGGACATCTTCACGTTGCACGGTATTCTCCTCCGTATTTCTTGTTGCAAGTGTCGCTCACGGTTGGCGATCGCGCAAATGTGCGCTGAAGGTCGCGGCATCCATAAAGCCGGTTACCCGAGCCTCCGGATGCTCTTTCCCCTCGGCGTCAAAGAACAAAATAGTCGGCAAACCTAAAACCTGTAGATGTTTCAGCAGAGCGACATCCTGGGCATTATTTGCAGTCACATCCGCCTGCAAAAGCACCGTGTCGCCTAGCGCTTGCTGAACCTGCTGATTGCTAAACGTATACTTCTCAAACTCCTTGCAGGCCACGCACCAGTCAGCATACAGATCCAACATCACGGGCTTGCCTTTAGCTTGTGCCAGCGCCTGATTTAGCGCATCCACCGAAGCCACAGGCGTGAAGTTAAGGTGTGTCTGGGTTTGAGCATGCGGCACGCCGAACGCCCAGTCCTGCAATGGCCGAACGGTTACCAGCGCTGCAGCTAACAGGATAATCTGCACGATGCGCATCCAGGCGTGCTTTGCCTGCAGGCTGGTGATAAATGCCCAGCTAAAGAATGCGACGCCCAACAGCGACCACAGGAGAACGCCCCAGTCGTCGCCAATGATGCGTTCGAGTAAGAAGACGGGGAGCGCCAGAATGACAAAGCCAAAAGCGGTTTTGACATGTTCCATCCATGGGCCGCTTTTAGGCAACAGACGATTACCGAATACGGTAATTAGCATCAGAGGTAATCCCATCCCCAGCGCGTACAGATACAGCGTGCCGCCTCCCAGCCACATGTTCCCGCTCTGAGCGATATACAGCAAAATCGCGCTTAGCGGGGCCGTTGTACAAGGAGAACAGATGAGGCCGGCAATCGCCCCCATCGCAAAGACGCTACCGGGGGAACCGCCTTGCTGACGGTTACTCATCAATGTAAGGCGTGTTTGCAGCGATGAAGGGAGTTGCAGCGTGAACAAGCCAAACATCGAAAGGGCCAGCAGCGTAAAGACCACGGCAAGGCCAATCAGGACGTAAGGATGCTGTAGCGCAGCCTGGAACTGCAATCCAGCGGCGGCAACAACCAGACCCAGCGCGGTATAAGTGAGCGCCATTCCCTGGACGTAGATAAACGTCAGCAGCAGCGCGCGTCCGGTTGATAAGCGTTGTTTGCCGCCCAGCACGATACCGGAAATCAGCGGATACATCGGCAATACGCAAGGTGTAAATGCGATGCCAATTCCGATTAGCAATGCCCACAGCGCAGAGAAGGGAAGCTGGGTTGCAGGTTGTGGTCTCTCTTGCAAAGTATCGGTGGCAGGCACTGGCGCAGGTGTCGCCCTGGTATTGGCAGACACTTCACTTAATGGCACCGTTTTAGTTTCAGGCGGATAGCAAAAACCGGCGTCGGCACAGCCTTGGTATGTGACCGTTAATGTTGCGCCAGATTTAGCCTGATTGACCGTGACCGGGATAGTCAATTGTTTACGGTAAATCTCACTTTTGCCATAAAACTCATCTTCATGCCAGACGCCTGGCGGTAGTTTTACCTCGGCGATATCGGCCTGAGATGGCGTAATGCTTATCTGTTTTCGGTACAGATAGTAGCCATCTTTAACCTGCCATGAGAGGTTCAGATCGTGTTGGTTTTGCTGAAAATCAAAAGCAAACGCCCGATCGGCAGGAACAAACTGCGAGCGGCCAGGCGCGTCAAATAATCCGGCAAAGGTAGATGTGCTGCACAGCAGCAGGATCAGCGTAAGGATGCGTTGAGCCATGAGCGGTAATCAAAGTCTCCGTGAGTGACGGGTAAAACCAGAAGTTCAGGCGTTTGGTATGGATGATGTGACTTCAGGCAATCGAGAAGGGCTTGCTGGTGTGTGACGGTGGTTTTTAAAATCATCTGGACTTCATATTCCTGCTCCAGTTTACCTTCCCAATAATAGAGGGAGGTCGCGCCAGGCAGCAGCGTCACGCAGGCAGCCAGTTTTTCCGCCAGTACTTTGGCGGCCAGATCCTGGGCGGTTGCTTCATCCGGGGCGGTACAGAGCACCACAACGGTATCGGGGATGGAAATATCCTGACTCTTTACATCAAGCATAAACACCTCGAAAGAACAGAGTAACCAGCTAAAGAGTGGTCACTATACAACGGACGAGGGAAGGATGTTAGTTAAAGCGGGATGATGAGGAGGAGGAACTGCAGGGCGCGAAGGCACCCTGCAGTAAAGTCTTACAGCATGAAGCTGCCCAGCAAGAAGCCGAAGCAGACAGCCAAAAGCACGCCCAGAGTACCTGGGATGAAGAACGGATGGTTAAAGACGAATTTACCGATGCGGGTTGTACCGGTGTCATCCATCTGCACCGCCGCAACCAGAGTAGGGTAGGTTGGCAGAATGAACAGGCCAGAAACAGCGGCGAAAGACGCAACAGCAGTCAGTGGGGAAACGTTCAGAGCCAGAGCCATCGGCATCAGTGCTTTAGCGGTTGCAGCCTGAGAGTACAGCAGCGCAGAAGCAAAGAAGAAGATGACAGCCAGCAACCACGGATGACCCTGAATTACGCTACCTGCAGTATCTTTGATCCAGTCAATGTTGTGAGATACGAAGGTATCACCCAGCCATGCAACACCCAGGATACAAATACAGGCGCTCATACCCGCTTTAAAGGTGCTGGAGTTCAGGATGGAGTCAGTTTCAACGCGGCAGACGATCGTAGTCAGCGTCGCGACGCTCAGCATGATGATCAGGATTGCGTTGGTGGTGTTCATCAGCGGTTTAGCGACCAGGCCGAGGCTTGGGCTGTTGATGATGGCGTATACAACTACGCAAATCACGCCCAGCAGGAACAACCAAACGGAGGTTTTCGCGCCAGCTTTGATTTCAACTTGTCTTTCACCACGCAGTTCAACCAAACCTTCTTCCAGACGCTTACGGTAAATCGGGTCGTCAGACAGTTTGGAGTTGAACAGCATCGTTACCAGGAAGGACATCACCAGAACGGCCAGCAGAGTGGACGGAATGACCACGGACAGCAGGTGAATGTAGCTGATGCCATGACCTTCCATTACGGAAGACATGTAAACCACAGCTGCGGAGATTGGCGACGCCGTAATCGCAATCTGTGCAGAAACCACTGCGGTAGAGAGCGGACGGCAAGGTTTGATACCTTGTTCCTTCGCGACTTCAGCGATAACCGGCAGAGTTGCCAGAGAGATGTTGCCGGTACCGGCAAAGATAGTCAGGAAATAGGTCACGATTGGTGCAAGGATCGTGATGTATTTCGGGTTTTTACGCAGCAGTTTTTCAGTTTGATGAACCAGATAGTCCAGACCACCGGCAATCTGCATGGCAGAGATGGCAGCGATAACCGCCATGATAATGGAAATAACATCGAACGGAATATTACCTGGTTTTACGCCAATAGCGGCAAGAACCAGAACACCCAGCCCACCTGCAAATCCAATACCGATACCCCCAAGTCTGGCACCTAAAAAGATTGCCAGCAAAACGATGATAAGTTCTAAAACTATCATATTAGCCTTCCTTGTTGTTTAACAAGTTGATATTAAATTGTTGTTTTTAAGTAACTTCGAGTAAGAAAAAAGGCACGTCATCATGACGTGCCTTCTCTGGTACTACCCTACACGATTACTGTTCGCTTTCATCAGTATAACGTTTTGCTTTATAAGCAGGGTGCATCAGGTTCTGTGCAGAGAAGATATCGTCCAGTTCAGACTCGGTCAACAGACCGCGTTCCAGGACAACTTCACGTACGCTCTTACCGGTTTCGGCACAAATTTTACCGACGATGTCGCCGTTATGGTGACCGATGAACGGGTTGAGGTAAGTAACGATGCCGATGGAGTTGAATACAAACGCTTCACAGACTTCTTTGTTAGCAGTGATACCACTAACGCATTTTTCCAGCAGGTTGTAGCAAGCATTGCTCAGAATGTGAATGGATTCAAACATTGCCTGGCCAATGACCGGCTCCATTACGTTCAGCTGCAGCTGACCAGCTTCAGATGCCATAGTAACGGTGATGTCGTTACCGATGACTTTAAAGCAAACCTGGTTTACGACTTCTGGAACAACTGGGTTCACTTTTGCTGGCATGATAGAAGAACCAGCCTGCAGTTCCGGCAGGTTGATCTCGTTCAGACCAGCACGTGGGCCAGAGGAGAGCAAACGCAGGTCGTTACAGATTTTGGACATCTTAACAGCCAGACGTTTCAGTGCGCCGTGAACCATAACGTATGCGCCGCAGTCAGAAGTTGCTTCAATCAGATCTTCTGCCGGAACACAGGCGAAGCCAGTGACTTCAGCCAGTTTCTGTACTGCCAGCGGGGAGTATTCTTTCGGCGTGTTCAGACCCGTACCGATTGCAGTTGCACCGAGGTTAACTTCCAGCAGCAGCTCAGCGGTACGACTAATGTTTTTCACTTCTTCTTTCAACAGTACGCTGAAAGCATGGAATTCCTGACCGAGGGTCATCGGTACAGCATCCTGCAGCTGGGTACGGCCCATTTTCAGGATGTCCTGGAATTCAACAGCTTTTTGTTCGAAGCCTTCACGCAGCTGGTTCAGGGCATCGATCAGTTTGATGATGGATGCGTATACCGCGATACGGAAGCCAGTTGGGTAAGCGTCGTTGGTAGACTGACATTTGTTAACGTGGTCGTTCGGGTTCAGGTACTGATATTCACCTTTCTGGTGACCCATCAGTTCCAGACCGATATTGGCCAGCACTTCGTTGGTGTTCATGTTGACGGAGGTACCCGCACCACCCTGGTAAACATCTACCGGGAATTGATCCATGCATTTTCCGTTATTCAGGACTTCATCACACGCCGCGATGATGGCATTTGCCACACTCTTAGGAATGGTTTGCAGCTCTTTGTTGGCCATTGCCGCTGCCTTTTTAACCATTACCATACCGCGAACAAATTCAGGAATGTCGCTGATTTTGTTGTTGCTAATGTAGAAGTTTTCAATCGCTCTCAGAGTGTGAACACCGTAGTAGGCGTCCGCTGGAACTTCCCTGGTACCCAACAAGTCTTCTTCGATACGAATGTTGTTTAACATGTGAACCTTCTTTTTCAAGCTGCCAATGATTTGACTAAACACACAGGATATATGTGATTTCGATTGTTTCTCGACCGACGATTATCCCCTGCATCGGTCTGATACTCGAGATCATATGCTGGTTCAGGATTTCTACCGTAATCTGGATCACTTAAAGCGTGGAATTTACCCCTTATTTATTATTCTGTGAAATGGATCACCCCTTTAGGATTAATACTAAAAATAAGTGTACAAGCGACTTGAAATTTTGCTAACCACCTCAACATCTTATTGATGCGAGTCACATAATTCATCGGACAGGCGTTGAAAAAAACGACTGTTATTGACAGGAGAACCCTTTGCGCTGGATACCATTACTTGCCATTTTTCTCTATGTTTACATAGAGATATCTATTTTTATTCAGGTTGCCCATGTCCTGGGTGTCCTGATGACGCTGATTTTGGTTATTTTTACGTCGGTTATCGGTATGTCTCTGGTTCGTAACCAGGGATTTAAAAACTTTTTACTGATGCAACAAAAAATGGCGGCTGGTGAAAGTCCTGCTGCAGAAATGATCAAGAGCGTGTCGCTGATCATTGCTGGTCTGCTGTTGGTACTGCCCGGTTTTTTCACCGATTTCCTCGGTCTTCTTCTTTTATTACCCCCGGTGCAAAAACATCTGACGATGAAACTGCTGCCGCATTTGCGTTTTTCGCGTATGCCGGGCGGTGGTTTCAGCGCCGGAACCGGTGGCGGTGAGACCTTTGATGGCGAATTTCAGCGCAAAGACGACGATCGCAACCGTATTGATCATAAAGACGATCCTCGGGATTAAGCATCAGTATGCGGGCCGGATAAGCGTGAGCACCATCCGGCAAAATGCTTATCTGCCGGATGACGGCGTCAACGTCACCTTATCCGTATATGGACACCTCCCGTTATGCAAGCCATTCTGCATTTTGTGTGACGGGGGTAAGATGCTGTCGTATATCCGGCCTCTCTTTCGGTACCGTCGTACCCGGCCATGATGTTATCTGCACACCTGGTTCCATTCGGCCTGCCGGCTTTGCTTTCGCAGGGAGCCTTCGGATAAACCGGAG
>NZ_KZ559435.1:0-7878 GCF_002850715.1 Citrobacter sp. L55
TAGTTTTCTGCATCAGGCGTCGTTCGGTACGGGGTATTGGTGCTATGATCTGCATCGCTCAGTCCGGTTGGTGATTTGTGATTTTTGGCGATTGATCAGATCGCACAATCCGGGCTGAGTTCCCTTTAAGTGATCTACTATTCCGCGCAGCTATTTAGTTTTGCCGACTGGCGCCAACTACTCTGGCCGCATCCATTGATAAGTGGTTTTAAGCCACGCTGGTTACTGCCTTTGCTGTCTTTTTCCGGTAACTTTCTCCTTTTAGCTCGAACATATATCTATGATGGATCAGCCGGTCGGCTGCTGCCACCGCCATCGTTTCATCCACGAAGATACTGCCCCACGTGCTGAACGGATGGTTGCTGGTGATCACCAGACTGCCGCGCTCATAACGATGTGCGATCAGCTCGAACAGCACACCCGTTTCCGCGTTGTCGCGTTTGACATACCCGAGGTCGTCTATCACTATCACCCGGTAGCGATCCAGTTTCAGCAGAAGCTCGTTGAGTTTCAGTTGTGTCCGCGCTTTACGCAGCTCCTGCAGTAGCTCTCCGGCACTGTAGAACCGGGCCCTGTAGCCCAGCCCTACAACGCCATCCACGATCGCCGCCGCCAGATGGCTTTTTCCCAGACCGCTGGCGCCGAACAGCAGGACGTTTTCTGCGACATCAACCCAGTCTGTCGTTTCGCAGAGCTGCCGGAACTGAGCGTTATTCAGTTCCGGCACCTGGCTGAAGTCATACTCACTCAGCGTTTTCGCCACCGGCAACCGGGCTTCCTTTTTATAGCGCCGCAGCTTTTCGCTCTCGCGCCATAGGAGTTCTTCGTTGCACAGCGTCAGCAGATAGCGTTACAGCGTCCAGCCCTCCGCCAGGGCGCGTTTCTCCAGCGCATGCCATTCAGCAATGACGCGGGTCAGACGCAGTTTGCGCAGGCTACGTTCAAGAAGGTGGATATTGCTCACTGCAGACCTCCTTTAACGCGCAACAGCTGTTCATAACTGCTAAGGTTGTGCTGAACCACACTGACCGCAGGCGGTTCCTTTTCCTTTATCCCCAGGAACCGCATCAGGCGGTGCAGATCCAGCTTACCCGGTGTATTCAGCATCTGCTCCATCCCCCTCGCCACGACCGAGATATCGTCATATCCCGCAGCCAGTTTCAGGGCGTGCACCATCAGGCGACCGGCTATCTCTGGCTCAAGATGATTGCACAGTCGACGCCACAGTTTTCGCCATTCATCGTCCGGCAGGATGTCATTTCTCAGCGTCGCATGGCAGAACGCACCGTTTTTTTTCGCCAGGCTGTCAATCACATGCCGGAAGTCGATGCGTCTGGCCCGTGTTTTCCCTTTTTCTGGTCTGACACGGGCACAGCTCATCACTTCACTGCTGCCCACGTAACAGCTCAGGCGATCATCCCATAAGCGGACGCGTAAGAGTTGGCCGACAAGTCTTGAAGGGACGCTGTAGACGACGTGCCTGACGTTGATGGTACTGCTGCTACTGACCCTCACCGTCAGTTCGCTGTAGTCGGCGCTGCGACGCAGCGGCAGTGGTTTCAGATGGGGGCGCTCTTCCTTCACCAGATCCTGGTTGTTGCGGTTGTGTCGCATAACCTGCTGGGTGATAAAGGCCTGGTATTCTTCAACGGTGCTGAAGTCGTTACTGCCCTGCAGCATCAGCGCCTGGCGGATGCGTCTTTTCAGATGCCCGTGGGCGCTTTCAACCGAACCATTTTCATAGCCCCGTCCGGCATTATTGTGCACGCCCTGCATGCCGTAGTGCTGGCAGAGGGCAGCATAGCGCTCAGTCAGCTCGCGGCGACCGTCTTCACCCTGTTATTTCCATGCTGCCAGCAGACTGTCTGTCTTGTGCTCTGATGGCACACCGCCCAGTTGCCCGAAGGCTTCCTGCAGGCCTTCAGCCAGGGCAGAGAAGCTCTCACCACCCAGCACAACCCGCATCCAGCTCCAGTGGCTCCACTCAAGGCGGAAGTGGTACAGCTTATGCGTCAATAACTTGCCACCGCGCATTGACTCAGCATTTTTGTTACCGAACGCGCACTGTTGCCTCATCAAAATTGTTACTTTGGCTGTGTGATAAATAATCAGCTAAAGGTGCACCTATGAGCAATGTGCTGTTGCCTATGGATACCCGTCGCCAGCTGCTGCGGGCGCTGAAAACACGCTATCATGCAGCCAGTAAGGCAGAGAAAACCAGGATTCTCGAAGAATTCATTCTGATCAGCGGGTACCATCGTAAATCAGCAATCCGGTTACTGAACGGTGCTGTTACCAACGGTAGCCAGAGGCGCAGCTCAACTCCGGCTCGTTCGGTTTATGGCACAGCCGTTCAGCAGGCTCTGATTGTCCTCTGGGAAGCTTCAGATCGCTTATGCGGCAAGCGCCTCAGGGCGTTACTGCCCCAGCTTATTCCAGCTATGGAGAAACACGGACATATCAGTCTGAATCCGGACCTCCGCGATCAGCTTATGAAAATCAGTGCGTCCTCCATCGATCGCCTGCTGAAAGAAGCACATTCCACCGCCGGTAAAAAACGCAACCGGGTGGTTAACCGCGTCAGCAAAAGTATCCCGGTCAGGATGTTCACTGAGCATGAGCGACATTCACCAGGGTTTATGGAGATGGATCTCGTGGCACACTGTGGCCGGCATCTCTCTGGTACCTTTTTGTGGACGTTGTCGCTGACCGATATCGCCAGCGGGTGGACAGAATGTGTGGCGCTGCCGGCACGTAACGCAGAATTAATCATCCGGGCCGTTGATAAGGTTCAAAAGAGCCTGCCATTCCCGCTTCTCGGCCTTGATGTTGATAACGGCGCCGAATTTATCAACGAAGCCTTATTTGAATACTGTTCTGCCAGATGTATCGCGCTGACGCGCTCCCGACCATACCGGAAAAACGATCAGGCCTGGATAGAGCAAAAAAATGGTTCTGTGGTCAGAAAGCTGGCGGGATATGGTCGTCTTGACGGTGAGCACGCAGTAAAAGCGATGAACCAGATGTACATGGCTAATCGATTATTTATTAACTTCTTTCAGCCATCGTTCAAGCTTCTGGAGACGCAACGTATTGGCGGGAAAACGGTTCGCAGGCATGACGCTCCCAAAACGCCCTATAACCGCCTGATAGAACTACATACCTTGCGTGCTGAGCTTCGGAGCCATTTTGACGATATCATCCACGCACTTGACCCGTTGAAATTGCTGGAAACCATTCGGCACTATCAGCACCAGTTGGCGCGAATAGCAGTCGGGGATCCTGTCGGAGACAAAAACAGCGATTTAACCGCGTTTTTGCAGGGGCTCTCCGTAGCCTGGCAGGAGGGCGCAGTGAATCCTTTACATCATCCAGCACCATCAAAACCCCGCCACTGGCGAACCCGGGCAGATCCCTTTGCAGACGTCTGGAACGAAATAGAATGTTGGCTGAAAGATGAGCCGCAGCTGGGCAGTACCGAATTACTTCTCAAGCTTGAAGATGCACATCCGGGTAAATTCACCGAAGGCCATCGCAGAACACTGCAACGCAGGTTACAGGAATGGCGGGTCAGAGTGGTAAGAGAGCTGGTCTACGGAACCCGTGCTAATGGTAACATTTTAGCTGAAGCAAGAAAGTAACATTAACTGGTGAGGCAACACGCCGGACTGAGTTATTGTCGCCTAATAGCTGGATGCGTGTCCGCGGATACACGCTATTTATCGCATCCGGGAATCTATTTAGACCGTCCACGCAGGCAATCAAAATATTGACTCAGCCCCCAAATCCTGTGCCATCAAGAAACAGAATGCAGGCATGATCTACACAGCCTGAACGGAGGTGGTGCCGATGAAAAAAATCACGATTCACAGAAGAGCAGATTGTTTTTGCCTTGAAGCTGGCTGAAAAGGGGACGTCCCTGCCGGAGGTCTGCAATAAGCTAGGAATTTCTGATGCCAAGTTGTATACATGGCGCAAGAAATATGTCGGGATTTCTCCTTCAGAACTGAAGCACATGCGGCGCTTGATGAAGAGAATCTCAGGCTGAAGAAGCTGCTTGCCTTAGTCATGCTGTATAAGGAGGCACTTCAGGTGGCTCTGGCGCGAAAGTACTGACGACATGCCAGAAGCGGGAAGCCGTTGAGTTTATGTGTGATGTAACCGGTCTGTCGCAACGTCGTGCCTGCAGGCTTGCAGGTTTGTCTCTGTCAACCTGTCGTAATTCAGCTCAGCATCCGGGTGCTGACGCTTGAACGCCGCCGCTTTGGTTACCGGCGGATCTGGCAGATATTGCGTCGTGAGGGCCTTCACGTCCAACCACAAGCGGGTATACCTGTTGTGATGTGATGGACGTCCCTCCCTCACCGCAAGTCCTGCCACACTTATGCTGAGTGAGAGGTACTGCATCATGAAGGGGATAAAAGTCATTGGTATCGATTTGGCTAAATCTGTCTTTCAGGTCTCCGTCTGGATGAATAACGGGAGCATTGCACTTAACCGTAAGGTTTCCCGGGCTAAATTGCTGGAGAGTATTCGTCAGTTTCCCGCCGGTTCGATCGTTGCAATGGAGGCTTGCGCAACTTCGCATTATTGGGGGAGCACTTTTCAGTCAATGGGCTTTCTCTTCCGACTTATCCCCACCCAACACGTAAAAGCATTAACGCATCACCAAAAAAACGATGCCAATGATGCGCTGGCAATTTGTGAGACAGCACTTCGCCCGGGCATTCATTTTGTAGCCATCAAAAATATTGAACAACAGGATATCAAGGCTCTTCGAAGCACGCGTCAGTATATGGTAGAGCAGCGCACTGCTTTGGCAAATCAGGTCCGGTCACTGGCGGCAGAGCAGGGGATTGAGATCCCCGTTGGGATTTATGTACATATTCAGGCGTTCAGGTCAGGCGTATTCTGAGCAGCATTGCACTGTTTCGAGCTATCCGCCGACGATAGAGCTGACCAGGGTCCGGAGTTCACCTGCCGCGCACTGGATCAATGGGCCTTTGAGCATGGTGTTGAGTTGCGTTTAATCCAGCCGGGCAGGCCAACGCAGAACGGATTTATTGAGAGCTTTAACAGACGATTTCACGATGAATGTCTGAATGAACACTGGTTAAGCGATATCGTTCACGCCAGGAAAATCATTAATGACTGGCGGCAGGATTATAATGAATGTCGTCCACATTCGGCACTGAATTATCAGACGCCATCAGAGTTTGCAGCACGGCGGCGAAATGGAAAATGTGAAGATAAACAAACCGACATGACTAACTGACGGCTGTATCTAATACCGGGGACTGGTTGTAAATAGACCCGTTTTAGTTCCATGCATTTTTTGAGATACCGACCAAATGATTGTGTTGCCGATATTCCTCCGGCGTCATATTGTTCAGTGATTCATGAGGGCGTTCACAGTTATATTCTGACACCCATCTTTCCGTGATTTCCCGCACTTTATTCAGCGTTCTGAACAGATAAAAATCGAGTATTTCTGTACGGTATGTTCGGTTAAAGCGCTCAATAAAAGCGTTCTGCGTCGGCTTACCCGGCGGGATAAACTCCAGTTTTACTGCATGTTTCTCTGCCCATTCAGCCAGTGCCAGTGAGATAAATTCCGGACCGTTAACCATACGTAGCATGACCGGATAGCCGCGATTTGCCGCAATCCTGTCGAGTACACGGACCACACGCAGAGCTGCCAGATTCAGATCGAGTTCAATCGACAACGCCTCACGGTTAAAGTCATCAACGACATTGAACGTGCGAAAACGACGGCCACAGGCCAGGGCTCATGCATAAAATCGACAGACCAGCTCTGGTTCAGCGCTGCTTCCGGCGTGGCCAGTGGCGAAGGATTACGCACCGGCAACCGCTGTTTGCCCTTTCGGCGAAAATTCAGCTTCAGCAGACAATAAATACGATGGATCCTTTTGTGATTCCACGGGTGTCCCTGCCGCCGCAAAACCTAGAAAAGTTTTGGAAAACTGTATCGTGGGTATCGCTCTGCCACTGCCTGTAACGCGACAATAACGGGTTCGTCACGCGTGGTATCCGGGCGGTAATGGTAAACCGTTCTGCTCAGGTTCAGACTCCGGCAGGCCTGACGGATACTGAGTCCGAATGTCGTTATCAGATGAGTGACCAGCTCACGCTGAAAGGCTGGTTTTAAGGCTTTTTTTCGATAACGTCTTTCAGCGACCGGTTCTCAAGGCTCAGGTCGGCAAACATCTGTTTGAGACGTCGGTTCTCGTCCTCAAGATCTTTGATCTTTTTAATATCAGAAGCCTCCATGCCGCCATATCTGGACTTCCAGTTGTAGCAGGTGGCTTCAGAAATACCGGCCTCCCGGCAGACATCTTTAACAGTTCGTCCGGCTTCAACCGACTTAATCACAGCGATGATCTGATGCTCAGTAAAACGGGCTTTACACATAGCGATCTCCTTCGTTGGCAAATTGATTATGCCGGATGATCTCTAAATGTGAATGGCACGATTATGTGGGCTACTTACATGGTCACCATGTATTACTGACCCACTACACAATAAGCGAAAAAGTGGAATCTAAATAGCTGCGCGGAATAGTAGATCACTTAAAGGGAACTCAGCCCGGATTGTGCGATCTGATCAATCGCCAAAAATCACAAATCACCAACCGGACTGAGCGATGCAGATCATAGCACCAATACCCCGTACCGAACGACGCCTGATGCAGAAAACTANCTAAATAGCTGCGCGGAATAGTAGATCACTTAAAGGGAACTCAGCCCGGATTGTGCGATCTGATCAATCGCCAAAAATCACAAATCACCAACCGGACTGAGCGATGCAGATCATAGCACCAATACCCCGTACCGAACGACGCCTGATGCAGAAAACTATCCATAAAACACGTGACAAGAACCATGCCCGCAGACTGACTGCCATGTTGATGCCACACCGGGGAAGTCGTGTTACCGACGTTGCCAGAACACTTTGCTGTACCCGTTCATCCGTCGGGCGCTGGATTAACTGGTTTACCCTGTATGGCGCGGAAGGCCTGATATCACTGAGTCCGGGCCGTGAACGTAAATGGCCATTTGAACAAATTTGTACTCTGCTGGTACAGCTTGTCAGTCGTTCTCCCGGTGATTTTGGTTATCAGCGTTCCCGCTGGAGTACCGAACTGCTGGCAATAAAAATCAACGAGATAACCGGATGTAAACTTCATCCCGGCACAGTCCGCCGCTGGCTGCCTCCCGCAGGGCTGGTGTGGCGCAGAGCGGCACCCACTCTACATATACGCGATCCGCATAAAGATGAAAAAATGGTGGCAATCCGCAAGGCTCTGGATGAATGTAGCATTGAACATCCGGTGTTTTACGAAGATGAGGTGGATATTCATCTCAATCCCAAAATCGGTGCGGACTGGCAGCGTCGTGGACAACAAAAACGGGTGGTCACACCCGGTCAGAATGAAAAATATTATCTGGCAGGTGCGTTGCACAGCGGTACAGGAAAGGTCAGCTACGTGGGCGGCAATAGCACAGCCTCATCTTTATTTATCAGCCTGTTGGAACATCTGAAAGAGACGTATCGCCGGGCAAAAACGATAACGCTTATCGTGGATAACTACATTATTCACAAGAGTGAGAAAACACGAAACTGGCTGAAAGCGAACCCGAAGTTCAGGGTCATTTATCAACCGGTATACTCGCCGTGGGTGAATCATGTAGAGCGGTTATGGCAGGCGCTGCACGACACAATAACGCGCAATCATCAGTGCCGCTCAATGTGGCAACTGTTGAAAAAAGTTCGCCATTTTATGGAAATCGTCAGCCCATTCCCCGGAGGCAAACATGGGCTGGCAAAAGTGTAGCGGTATTAGGCGCAGCTATTTAG
>NZ_KZ559436.1:0-6736 GCF_002850715.1 Citrobacter sp. L55
AGGGTAAGGCGATGGGAACAAGACACTTGACCTGCGTGGTCAAAGACGGCGAGTACAAAGTTGCGCAGTACGGTCAGTGGGATGGCTATCCATCAGGTCAAGGTATCGACATTCTAACTTTTCTGCGTGAAGAACTTAACCGAGATGTATTTCTTCCAAAGCTTTCGCAGACATTTCAGCCTACCGAAGAACAGATTAAAGCGTGGTGGATTGAGGTTGGGCATGACATGGAAAGCAGTAGCGGATTTGTGGATCACGCAATTGCTAAGAAATTCAGCAAAAACCACCCTTCGCTATCACGAGATACTGGCGGTGAAATTCTTTCACTAATTCAGGATTCCAGTGAGCCATTGCCGGTTCGCGTCTATACGGAGTTTGCAGCTGACTCACTATTTTGCGAGTGGGCATACGTGGTTGACTTCGACAAAAACACATTTGAGGTGTTCGAGGGATTCAACCATACGCCGTTGGATGAGGATGAGCGATTCTATGGAGTTACCTGCGATGATGCGAACAAGGGCTATCACCCTGTACGCCATCGGAAAACGTATCCACTCGAATCTCTACCAACCGATGAATATTTTTTGGCTGAGTTAGAGCCACAGGAAGAAGAATGACCCGCTCCGGCGGGTTTTTTATTGCTCATACCTCAGCGGCTTCTCAGAGGACGCTTAGTTATGAATGGCGGCTATCCACCGCTTAATTTCTTGCAGCGATGAAAATTGCATGCAGAGGTCTTTAGCTCAGCGGCGCGGCTTAAGCGCGGAGATGATTATGACAATTGATATCGAATTTAAATGTAAAAGTGCCACGGTCAGCGGTAGCAAGTGGGACGTGGTTAACGTCGAGATTGACTCAGTTGACGTACATGAACTTCTCGAAGCTATTGGTGATAAGACGGTTTTCGAAAGCATTGATCTTGATGACTACATCGATTCGGCAGAGGAAGCTGGGCATACCGATGACATTCTGGATCGCCTTGACGCTGATGAAGTAATTGAGTGGCTTCGCAGGAAAGGTCATCTGGGGGCTGAATCATGACAGTCACCCACAACGGCAAGCAGTACCACGCATCAAAACTCAACGACAACGAGTGGCAACTCTCATCAGTCGATAAACCTCGCGAGAAAATCACAATGAACCGCTGGCAGATGCACATTGCCGGGTTATTGCAGCAGGTGGAGGGTAAATCATGAGCCTACATCATTACGGAACGCAGGAAGTTAACCGCGGTGCTGTTCAGCCTGGGATGCTGGTTAAGCACAAAGATGCGACGTGGACAGCATCAGCACATAAGCGCGGGAAGCTTTACCTCCACCGCGGGTGTGAGCGCACCTATACGAAAGAGTTGCTCGTTGAGGTTTATCTCAGCGGGCTTGGCGGTGGATTGAGTCATTGAGGGGTAGTTATGCAAGAGTTTGAATATTTCGTTATGGATGGCCGTGCAAAATTCGATTTCGACAGAGCTGTAGTGTTGGAGGCTTTGGGTAGACAGTTGCCATCAAATAAGCAATTACGCAGAGATTGGGGTGATATGGATGCTGTATTAGTACGCGCCCCAGTAGTTAGCGATTCTTCTTGCGGTTATTTCGAGTTAATCCGCGAAATTTAATACCGCTTCAAATACACAATCCACACCCCCATTCCCCCTACTCGTCCGGCTATCGCAGACGGGAAGCGCACAACCAAATTTCAGGAGAGACCATGAGTGAAGTAACGGATTTAACTGTCATTGAAATCAAGCCAGAGCAAGCGCCAGCACTTTATACCTCTGGTGGTTTAGCTGGATATCTTGAGCAGATTCGCGAAATGGCAAAAGAAGTGCCAGACGTTACCACTAAAAAAGGTCGTGACCGTATCGGCAGTCTGGCCCGCATGGTTGGGTCCAGCAAAGCAGCCATTGAAAAGCCTGGGCGTGAATATCTCAAGCGGTTAAAGGAGGCGGTAAAACCGGCTGAGGAAGAGCTGCGCATTTTCACCCGAGAGTGCGACGCCATTCGTGACGCAATCCTCAAGCCCCGCGAAGAATGGGAGGCTGAACAGGAACGAATTAAGGCAGAGGAAGCAGCCAAGATTAAAGCCGAGGAAGACCGGAAGAAATTCGAATCCGATCATGAAATTGCTTTGCTGATGAACGACGCATTCGACCGTGAACTGGCAGAGAAGAAAGCGGAAGCAGAACGCCAGCGCATTGCTCATGAAGAAGAGTTGAAGCGTCAGGCAGCAGAACAGGCCAAGCGAGAAGCCGAAGAGAAAGCAGCGGCTGAACTGGCGGCAGCGAAGAAGCGTGAAGAGGATGCGATTGCAGCAAGATCACAGGCTGAATTACTGGCTAAGCAAGCACAAGAGCGCGCAGAGCAGGAAGCTAGAGACGCAGCTGCGAAAGCCGAAGCAGAGAAGAAAGCAGCCATTGAAGCGGAACAACGCAAAGCTCAGGAAGAAGCTGATCGCATTAAGCGTGAAGCTGAAGCGAAAGAAGCAGCCCGCATGGCAGAAGAGAAGCGCATCTCTGACGAAAAGGCAAAGCGTGAAGCAGATGTTAAGCACCGCAAGGCCGTTGGTACTGAAATCGTAAACGCACTCACTGCTAATACCAGCATCTCACGCGAACAGGCTATCGAAGTCCTGAAGGCGATGATGGATGGCCTGGTACCGAGAACACAAATTAACTACTGAGGTGGAAGATGATTCCTGTCGATTTAGCAAGAACTCCGGAACTAAGCCGAATTAAACGCCAGTGCCACGTTACTGAGGCGCTTTACTGGCGCAAGTCAGGTAACAAGTCGATGAAAAGCTTCTGCCTGTCTATGGCTAAACGTGAGCGCATGAATAAATGCGAGCTCCTGTCTAACCCTTCCGAACTTCCATTCTGAGGTAATTATGAGCGCCACATTTTATGAGCGGCTGGCATCCATTCAGGAGCACCTGAATGCGCCAAAGAATCAGTACAACTCGTTCGGCAAATACAAATACCGCAGCTGCGAGGACATTCTCGAAGGAGTTAAGCCGCTACTGAAAGGGCTTTTCCTGTCGATTAGCGATGAAATCGTGCTGATTGGCGATCGGTATTACGTCAAGGCTACGGCGACCATCACGGACGGTGAAAATAAGCACACAGCAACCGCTATGGCGCGAGAAGAAGAAAGCAAAAAAGGTATGGATGCCGCTCAGGTTACTGGCGCTACAAGCTCTTACGCTCGCAAATATTGCCTTAACGGATTGTTCGGAATTGATGACTCCAAAGATGCTGATACTGATGAGCACAAACATCAGCAGAATTCCGCGCCAGCTAAACAATCAAAACCATCCCCTACTCCTGAGCAGATCCTGAAGGCCTTCACTGATGCCGCAGCACAAAAGACCTCAGTCGATGAACTTAAACAAGCTTTCGCTAAAGCATGGAAAATGCTCGAAGGTACTGATGAGCAACAGAAAGCTCAGGACGTTTACAACATTCGAAAAGATGAACTTGAAGGAGTTATCGCTTAATGGCGCATTCAATAACAGTACGGTTAAACAAAGCAGCTCGTGAGTTTCAGGCGGGTGAAAACATCGGATTTAATATCCGAGCAGGTGTTCAGTATTACGACCGCCAGAGCAAGCAAAAAGAATGGACGAACTATAGCGCAGCCGTTTTTGCAAAGCCTGGTGCGCAAGCTGACTACTACCGAAATGTTCTGGTTGAAGGTGGAATCGTTGAAATAACTGGAGAGAATATCAAGGTGGATGTTTACCAGGGGCAAAACGGTCAGTCTATAACTCTCGAACTATTAAACGCTCGCATTGGATTTGCCACTTCAGGCAATAACCAGCAACCATCCAACAATCAACCATCTCAGCAATTCGACGATTCGATCCCGTTCTGAATTAACTCAACAAGGAATTAGCTATGTCGGCGCCTCTCACCGGGGCGGGATATCTGCGCCCGCCTAAAAAATCAGGCACCAAAGATGAGGTGCTGGCTCGTTGCTTTGCAGCTATCGCTAATGACGATTTCCAGAAGCCAACCATGGAAGACAGGCTTCTGGAGTTGCACGAAAAGGAAGTCTGGTACGCCAATTTAGAAGCGTCATTCAGACCGGGATGGATGGTAGTTGGACCTGTAGAGCCTGATTACGTTGATGACCGTATGCGTAAGTATCGCGGTCGTTACGGACAAATAAGGAGCGACTGATGAAAGTCTGGAGCATAGAAGAACTATCAGCGCTCATGCGCTACACCAACGTAGAAGTAGCAGAGATTACCGGTAGGAGTATCGAAGAGGTCGGAGATAAGCGGCTGCAGGTGAATATTGAGAGATGTGCATGGGGTAAATATGACCCTGAACGGGAGGAATTATGAACCATGTCGTCAGCTTCTCTGGAGGCAGAACGTCAGCATATCTTATTCACTTGATGGAGAAGAGAAGGAAGGCTGGTGAAAATATTCACTATGTGTTCATGGATACCGGAGCCGAACATCCGGCAACTTACCAGTTTATTCGTGATGTCGTGAATCACTGGGGGATAAATCTCACATGCCTACGTGTCGATGTTAATCCAGTCCTTGGAAAAGGGAACGGATACAAAGTAATAGGCATCGATGATATTGGACCTGACCTTCAACCATGGATAGATATAACCGAGAAATACGGAACACCTTATTTTGGCGGTGCGTTCTGCACCAGGACGATGAAGATTGAGGTATGCAACCACTACTGCCGGGATAACTTTGATGAGCATGTATCCTGGCTTGGGATGCGAATCGATGAACCTGCTCGCATATGGGGAGATACCATTTTCAGGATGATGCGCCGCATGGGTTTCGATGACTACATGATGGGGGGNGGGGGGCTGTACAGAGAGATGACTGGCATAGTCAGTCTTAATGAGATGGTTTCTATGCTTGAACCTAGATTCCTTCTGGACACTGAATTAGCAAAAAAAATAGCAGGTCGCGTTCTCGACATCAGAAAATCAAAGCAGCACTTCATGGCAGAAATTACAGAGTTTGAAAAGCCTGACATTCTTGATTGGTGGTCTCGCCAGCCATTTGACCTGCAAATACCTGAACATCTCGGAAATTGCGTCTTCTGCATTAAAAAGGGACTCAACAAAGTAGCTCTTGCTATGAGAGATGAGCCAGAGATGCTAGCCAAGTTTCGCGCTGTTATCGAGTCTCCTAATGTCCGAGTCGTCGAACGCCGCCAACAGGAAAACAAGATTATGTACCGCGAAGGTCAGTCTCTGGACGGTGTGGAGGCTATGTACGCTGATTACGATCGAGCGGACATCGCAGCAACAATTAGAGGTGGTGGCGGGAATAATGCAGGTTCATGTTCTGAGTCGTGCGAGGCATTCATAGTAGGTAACGCAGATACCGCGCAAATGGACTTATTCGCAAGACAGGAAAATGCCGCATGAGAAACAAACTATCGCAAATCACAAGGTCGCTAATGCGGCCTTTTTATTTTCTCGCGTTCACCTTCAACCGNGATTACGATCGAGCGGACATCGCAGCAACAATTAGAGGTGGTGGCGGGAATAATGCAGGTTCATGTTCTGAGTCGTGCGAGGCATTCATAGTAGGTAACGCAGATACCGCGCAAATGGACTTATTCGCAAGACAGGAAAATGCCGCATGAGAAACAAACTATCGCAAATCACAAGGTCGCTAATGCGGCCTTTTTATTTTCTCGCGTTCACCTTCAACCGTATTAACCGACAGTTCATGGAGCACTGAAAATGGCTGACATTATCGATAACGCATCAACGCTTGAAGATTTGCAGCGTGACGCGGCACTGAATATGCACAGACTCAACCACTCAGCAGTATCAGCAACGCACTGTGAGGAGTGCGGTGACAAGTTACTTGATGAGCGCCGGAAAGCGTATCCGGGATGCACGATGTGTGTCAGTTGTCAGGGTGAGATGGAATTGCGTAAGANATTAACCGACAGTTCATGGAGCACTGAAAATGGCTGACATTATCGATAACGCATCAACGCTTGAAGATTTGCAGCGTGACGCGGCACTGAATATGCACAGACTCAACCACTCAGCAGTATCAGCAACGCACTGTGAGGAGTGCGGTGACAAGTTACTTGATGAGCGCCGGAAAGCGTATCCGGGATGCACGATGTGTGTCAGTTGTCAGGGTGAGATGGAATTGCGTAAGAAGATTGGGAGGATGTGATGTGGCCTATATGCAAACACTGCGGACGTAAATGCTTTAGTGGTTGGTGCGTTAAATGTGATAAGCGAGGGTGATGTGATGGAGCTAACGAAAGGCAAGGTTTACAACGTCGACCCGGACGAGTGGATGGCCCACAGTCGCGCAGAATACCACTCCACCTTTAACAGGCAGTGCGACGGCATGCCTTTGCACAACATGATTATCCGTATGCGTGACGGAGATTTGGAAATATCCACTTTCGCCACGGACAACATTATTTCCGAAGCAGAGAAGCCAGTGTGATGGATTACAGAAAGCTGAGTGACAAAGACATTAATAAGCTTGTGGCATTCGCATTAGGCTGCAAAGAAGTCGTTCCTGATATTTTCATGAGCGATGAGCGCCGGAAAGCGTATCCGGGATGCACGATGTGTGTCAGTTGTCAGGGTGAGATGGAATTGCGTAAGAAGATTGGGAGGATGTGATGGAGAAGGAAACTATGACAAATCGCGAACTGGTTGATGCCGCAATTGAACTTGCCGGGCAGTTCTACGCGATGCAGGGATATACACATCGTACAGGG
>NZ_KZ559437.1:0-6654 GCF_002850715.1 Citrobacter sp. L55
TTAAAGATACCGGTGATTTCTCTCCGGCGGCTCCCTCGTGCGCTCTCCTGTTCCGACCCTGCCGCTTACCGGATACCTGTTCCGCCTTTCTCCCGTTCGGGAAGTGTGGCGCTTTCTCATAGCTCACACACTGGTATCTCGGCTCGGTGTAGGTCGTTCGCTCCAAGCTGGGCTGTATGCACGAACCCCCCGTTCAGCCCGACTGCTGCGCCCGTTCCGGTAACTATCAACTTGAGTCCAACCCGGAAAGGCACGCAAAAACGCCACTGGCAGCAGCCATTGGTAACAGTAGATGTGCGAGAGAGGTTTAGAGAGTACTTGAAGTGGTGGCCGGAGTGCGGCTACACTGGAAGGACAGTTTTGGTGACTCGTCTCGCACAAGACAGTTACCAGGTTAAGCAGTTCCCCAACTGACTTAACCTTCGATCAAACCGCCTCCCCAGGCGGTTTTTTCGTTTACAGAGCAAGAGATTACGCGCAGACAAAAAGGATCTCAAGAAGATCCTTTCAAAACAGCCTAACTATCTACATATCATTAGAAATTGCAGCTAACTCCTTTCCCCTGCTCTCTGACATTCTAGCGATACACTCATTAATAGTGGTTTGATATGCAGGGCTATTGCTATCAATCTGGAATGAGTACAATTTACAATTGGAGTCTCTAAATTTAATCCAATTTCTTTGCGACGTTTTAACACTAGCAATTAATTCATTCCTCAACCCAACATCATTTATATATTCTGCATTTATTTTACCCATCAAAATTGAGTACTGCTCATTCAAATACTTATCAGCTTCATTTTTTTTATTTTCAGCGCACAATCCCACTTGAATAGAATTATTCACATTGTTACAAACATCCGCGCCATATGAAAACGCTGAAAAAAACACAACAGCAACAAAAATACGTTTCATTCGCTAGTCTCCAAATAATCAGCCCTATGTCTACCCGGTTCATACTGAGAAATAGCATTGGTATTTCTTATGTAGTCAATTAATTCTTGCTTGTTATTATTTGAACCAGCAAGCATTGGTTTTGGCCCTTTAGTAAAGCCCTGATAAACAAAATCAACCAGTACTTCTTGGATTGGAGGCATTAACTCTACCCACGGTTTCGCACCAGAAACACCATTAGTCCATTTATTATAGTTTGAAATGGCACGCTCTACATATTTAGGATATATGAGGGCAAAGAGAGACTCTTGTTGCTCTAACGTAATCTCCCCTATGTCATTTTTATTTGAGAGAACAAAATCACGCGCAGCATTTCCTTTTAGGCCTGCGCCTTTAGATATTTTACCTGCCTGGCCGTTAGGTATTCCTGATGCAACCATATCTCTATATACATCAGCTTCAGAACGGTCCCCCATATCATAACCTCTACCAAGGGTAACACCTGATAGATCATTACCCGGCCAATGGATTACTCGGCTATAATACATAGATGATGGAATATCATTTCCTTCTGCATTGTAGGTCAGTTTTCCTTTCAGAGTTTTCTTTTGCGATTTTAGGGCATCAAGAAACTTAACCGGATGCATGTGCCAGACGGGTTTTCCCTTGTCGAAAGGCGGTACCTGACTCATCCACTCCATGTTGTCGAGCCACGTCCTGACATAGCCGGTCAGCAGCAAATCCATGTGTTTCAGGTAGTCCGTCCAGCGCAGATGGCTGCTGCCGCCAGACCACTCGCTGTCGTGTTTGATGACCAGACCCGCAACCAGATCCCTCACGTCCATCTCAGGGTACTGCAGGGCCACATGCAGCTCCTCCCCGGACAGCTCGCCGTCGTGATTCTGATCCATCTTGCGTATCAGCGCCTGATAATAATTCGACACCTGCTTCTCACGAATACCACGCTCTGGCCGTACCCATTCGGAAAGGTGGTTAAACACCGATTTCACCCAGTTCTCATGCAGGGATTTCTCCATACTGGCTGTGGCGGGCTGCTCAAACGCTGAGAACCCCCGATTTTTTAGGTCATACTGGCTGATATCCGCCTTCACGTCGTCGCCACTCAGCCAGGCGCCCTCCCCGATATCGAACCAGCGCTTGCCGGCGCCGTCGGTGAATGACGGACATTTGGCCTGCGGCAGGATTTTGTGAATATCTTTCCGTACCTTCCCGCTGGTTTTGGTGAAGGTATCGCCACTGCGGGTATACAGACTGCTCTCCGGGCGAATATGAAGATATTTTTCCCCGCCTGTGACACCGGCTGCATTACGCAGAAAATCCGGCAGCCGGTCATCGGTACTTAGCACCTCGATATGCACATACGGATCTGTTTCCGCCTTATTCAGCCCGCCGGGGACAATGTCTTCCCCGAGGAACCCCACCGCATCGCCGGCGGCAACGGTCATTCTGGTGGCGGGTATCACTACCGTGTCGTAGATGCCCTGTGTCACCGCCTGCTGCATCCATGCCGGCAGGGGCGCAGTGTGCTTACCCTCCGGGGTCATATACAACGGATCAAGCGACACCCAGAACGCCTCCCCGGTCATCTCGTCGTGTTCATTCAGGAGCCGGGCAAGCCCGAAGGTCGGGATATGTCCGTCCAGCCCGAAGAGGTTCTCACGCAGGACCACCACTTTCTGCCCGGTTGCCAGTTTTCCCGTTGGTACCGGCGCAGGCTCTCCTGTCTTCTCCTGCCCGCTGTAGTGTCGGGTTCGCAGACCATTGCCTCCGGCAGTCACCTGATAGCACTGGAGCGCCGGAAAGGCTGACGGCGGGGTCAGCCCGAGATAGAGCGCATAAAACTCCAGGCTGTTATCCGGCTTGTCTGGATCGGGCGTACAGACCGACTTCACCAGCACAAACGTGCTGGAATACTGCAGCGTCTGCCCCAGCCAGGTATCGGTCAGATACTGACTGTTCAGACGGTAAGCCACCACCTCACCCCCGGCCATAAACGGCAGTGGTACCGCCGAATCAACGTTCTCCGGAGTCAGAAAGGACGCCGGCGCACTTTCACGGCTGATATGAATGCCGCCGTGCCACATGCCATTGGTCCCCGCCAGCCACGTGCCGTGGGGTTCGCGTCCCACCTGCGCCATCATTTCATCCAGCGTGCTGTAGTCTTTACCGTTCGCCTTTCGGGCCGGGAAACAGATCTTCACGGACAATTCCTTCTGTTTAATATGGTTAAATTACCGTCATCATACACCGGATGCGACATAACCCGAATTTCCTATATGGCGTAATATGTTACTTAATATCTGGCCGTCCCGGAGACACACGATGAGATACAAAAAGCTGACTGCAGCCGAAGAGAAACGACTGGCGGATGCCTTTGTCGCGCAGGCGCTGGCGATGGGTCTGAAAGGCAACAAAAAGCTGCCGAAGGACATTAAGCTGCAGGTACGGGACAGGGTAATGGCCTCTATTGAGGCCGACCGGAAAGCCGCTGAAGCACAGCAGGCCCGCCGTCAGGCGCATGAGGCAGTGGAGACAACCTTCACCTGGAAACCGGCGATCCGCCGGCGCTGAAAACAGGTTATGCTTTTACGATGAGACACTAACGGGACAACGTCACTTTTATGGCATGGCACACTGTTCAGGACACCCTGAAATTAACCGGAAAATCGCGCTCGCAGTTATACCGCGATATGGCGAAAGGCCTTGTCAGCTACAGGACAGGGAAGGATGGCCGTCGGGAGTTTGAGACCAGCGAACTGATCCGGGTCTACGGTGAACTCAATACGGGTGCGACACCACCACGGCACAGGAAGGGACAGTCAAAAAAAGGCGATATGCCAGCGGAAAATCCCCAGTTAGCCGCGATTCAGAAGCAGCTGAACGAACTGCAGCAGACCGTCACCCTGATGCTCGAGGACAGGACCGCCCGCGAAGCCGAACGCCGGCAGCTCGATGAGGAGCGCGACCACCTGCAGGCGGAAATCAGCCGGCTGACGGATGCGCTGGCGCAGGAAAAGAAACGCGGATTCTGGTCGCGGCTGTTCAGCAGCGGCTCAGAGTGACCGTGCCGGTCAGGCTGATTTACCATAACATCCGTTATCGGCACCGCGAAAACAGGCTGACGGCGTTTCCGGTGACTACGGGATAAAACAGGCAACAAACCACCCGGAAAATCACCGGAAACGCGCCCGGTAAATTTTAACCATTTGCATGACCATGCAGCCAGGTGAATAACGCCGGATTTCAACGTAATCAGGTAACAAAACGTCTGTTTCCGGCAAAATTCTCAGTCACCGTACTCCCTGTCTCCCAGCTCCAGGGTTTTCTCATGCTCCCGCTGTTTCTTTTCCGCCTCCGCCAGTTCGTGCCGCTGCACTACCGGCTCAAACGACTCAGTTGCCCGCTCAAGCGCTCCACCTGCTGACTCAAGCGCATGACCTGCCCGCTCAGCCGTTCGTTGTCCCGTTGCATAAGACCACACATCGTCCGCAATTCCCCGAAGGCGCTCTCCCACTCGTCCAGCCTTTGCGAGTAGTCCTGCTGTAGCTGCTCTAACGCGCTCAGCAACTGTCTTTCCAGCTCTGTCATGCTCCGTTACTCCTTCACCAGCTTCACCGCGTTCCGCTTCCCGTTGCCCGTCTTCAAACCCGCTTCGGCTTTCACTCCCTTCGGCAGCACCAGAAAGCGTCCGTTGCTGTCTTCCAGGTGCGTCACGCCCCATGTCTTCGCGTTCAGCTTCGACAGCGCCGCGTTCTGCCGGTCGATTTCCGCCAGGTTCGACGCTATCAGGCTCCCCTGGTACCACAGCACCCCGCTCAGGCTGGCGAACAGCAGCCCGGACACCAGGGTGATGGTCATCCACGTCCGCCCGACCATACGCATCACGCTCAGCCTGTTCGACTGCATGGCTTCGGTCATACCCTTCTCGTGGGCGCTGATGGCGTCGCTGATTCTCGACAGACTTGAGTTCAGTGCCTCGCTGACAGACTTCTCGTGCCCGCTGAATGCGGCTTTCAGCATTTTCTCGGTAGACTGCTGCTGCTCTCTCGATTTCTGCTCCAGGTCCGTCGCCAGCTTCAAAAGACTGCTCATAAATCGCTCCCTTCAGTCGGATGTTCCGCCCCCCGTCCGGGTCGGCAATGCTGATACTGTTTTTCGTGGTCCGCACCACGTCAAAACCTGCCGCCGTGAGCGCCTCAGTAACGTCCTGACGCGTTTTAAGCTCTCCGGCCACACAGAGACGTACCAGACCGTCGGTAATCGCCTCGGCGGCCTCCTGCTTCGTTTTTGGCAGGGTGTTCGGCGTGACCAGCATACGTCTGTTCTCCGGTGCGTTCGGGTCGTGTAGCCCCAGCCTGCCGTTCACTATGGTCTGCCACGCATCGATGCGCGGACGGTCGGCACGGTCGTAGTACGGCTGCAGCCGCTTTCCGGTCAGCAGCTCGGTGTTCGGGATAAGAAAATTCAGCTCCAGCCGCCCCTTGTCCCGGTGCTCCACCCACAGAATGCTGTACTGGTCTTTATCGAGTCCGGGCATCAGAACCCGCTCGAAGCTCTCTGTCAGCTTCTCACGCTGGCCCGGCGGTAAATCTGCCTCCGCAAACGACAGTACCCCGGACGTGTATTTCTTCGCATACGGCGAGGCGTCAATCAGCTCCCGTACCTCCTCCGGTTTCCCCTGCAGCACGCGGGCACCCTCACGGTTACGCTCCTTACCCAGCAGATAGTCCACCGGACCGGAACCGCCGCCGCGACCTCTGGCGTGAAATTTAACGATCATCGTCCCGCCTTTTCTCCAGTACAGCATGCCGCAGCCGCTCAAGTCCGGCGTCAATGGCCATCAGAGCGGCCACCACCTGCACACGGTCATGGCCGCTCCCGGCACCGGCATTCACCCGACGTGCTATCTGGTTCAGGTTGTTCCCCATTCCGGCAAGCTGGCGCAGCAGCGCAGGCGCAAGCGTGGGAAGTTTGCCGGCGCGGGCCGGCTTCTCGTCCAGGCACGTCTGGCGCATCCACGCCGCGAGCTGTTTGCCGTCGCAGCGTTCCAGCAGTCGCCGGTGCTCGTCTTCCGTCACCCACAGGGTGAGCATTTTGGTGCGTTTCTCGGACAATCAGGCCTCCTGATAACGCCGGGACGGGCGGGAAATCTTTTCCCGGTCGGCGTGGCGTTGGACAAGCCGCAGGCGCGTCAGGCTTTTAGCGGGTTTCGGGGCGCAGCCCTGAACCAGTCACGCAGCGCTAGCGGAGTGTATACTGGCTTACTATGGTGGCATGAGTGTGGTTATCAGGAAAGTGCTTCATGTGGCAGGAGGGATATGTGGCTCGGGAGCGTCCGCAACACTATGTGCGGGCAGATGAAATGACGCCTCCTCGCTCACTCGGTCGCTGCGCTCCTGCCGTTCGGCTGCGGCGGGCGTTACCGGCTTACGAATGACAAGATAAAGGGATAGCGGTCGAATCAGGAAGGGCTGGAAAAAGGATGCGGCGTTGCCGTTTTTCCATAGGCTCCGCCTCCCCTGACGAGCATCACAAAAATAGACGCTCAAGTCAGAGGAGGGCGAAACCCGACAGGACTTAAAGATACCGGTGATTTCTCTCCGGCGGCTCCCTCGTGCGCTCTCCTGTTCCGACCCTGCCGCTTACCGGATACCTGTTCCGCCTTTCTCCCGTTCGGGAAGTGTGGCGCTTTCTCATAGCTCACACACTGGTATCTCGGCTCGGTGTAGGTCGTTCGCT
>NZ_KZ559438.1:0-5949 GCF_002850715.1 Citrobacter sp. L55
CAAAGTTATCAACGATAATCTCACGCATGGGTTACCCCCTGCATGCTGCCGACAAGACCACGCGCAATTGTGATAATTTCGCTGGTGGCCGTTCGTTCCAGCCAGAGTTGATTGATGTTGGCTTTCAGCTTGTTCTGCTGTGATTCATCCAGCATGTCAGCGCCATCAACCTGGTCGAATACAATTCCAACCTCCAACGGCCAGATACGGGACTCGGGAAGCGGATCCGCCACTGGTTTAGCTTTCTCACGGATGTGCATGCGGATGTGGCGAATATTGGACCAACTGGAAACATACAGGCTTCCCATAGCTGCAATGAAATCAGCACTGTTCATGCCATATTCACCGGATGCCTCAAGGGCAACAGTGCGAATACGTTCCGACACATCCAGGCGCGCAGCAGCGTCATCGAATTGAATCGACAACAGCCACTCATCCACACCGAACAAAATGCTCTCACGAATAAGCAGCTTCGCTTTGTCGATCGTTAATGGTGATACCTGAGTGAATTCCGGTGCTTCGACAGAATCCGCCGCCCAGGTATGCCCAAACTTCGATTCACTGAATGTGTATTCTTCTTTATCGCCGAACGCAGCTCTAACACATGCCCACGCTTCGACACCGCTGATATCAAAAATATCTTTCTGGGTGAGTGGCAACTCTGTTTCTGGCTTACCNGCAGCTTCGCTTTGTCGATCGTTAATGGTGATACCTGAGTGAATTCCGGTGCTTCGACAGAATCCGCCGCCCAGGTATGCCCAAACTTCGATTCACTGAATGTGTATTCTTCTTTATCGCCGAACGCAGCTCTAACACATGCCCACGCTTCGACACCGCTGATATCAAAAATATCTTTCTGGGTGAGTGGCAACTCTGTTTCTGGCTTACCAGCTACTGTTGGTGTGGCCGTTGCTGGTTGAGGTTTGCTGGTGGCAAATTGTGCCAAAGCCATAAACGCACGACCTTTTGCCTCCAGTTTTGTGCGGTTGATATAGCTGAACCGCTCACCACGCCATGACTTATCGAAGACAGCTATAGCACCGGCAAAAAACGCGCTGGTGGGTTTCTGTTTTTCGTCAGCAGGTACAAACCACACAGGCAGATCGAACCCAATGCGCCCGCGAATGAATACAATGTGATCGGCATCTTCCGGCCACCACGTTTCACTCGGCGCGGCTTTTATCAGGAATACATTGCGACCGCCCTTCTCGCGCTGGGCTGCTGCGTATTTCATGATGTGCGTCATACCAGTGATCGCCTGTTTCTCGTGATACTGCGAACGGCTATACGGTGGGTTGCCATAGCCAGCGCCACCCAGTTCTGCCAGACGTTCAGACCAGTCCTGCGTCAGCGCGTTATCTTCTGCGGTGTACCATGCCGGGCACTTCGCGTTGTCGTCGTCAGCAAACAAGTCCAGAACTAATGGACCAAATAGCGCGTTGATCCCCCAAAAAAGCAGATCCGGCGTCCGCCACTGATCGCCAACTTCTTTCAGTTCGTGGGCTGGTTTGCTACGTAGTGCCGCCAGCGCCTGGCAATATTTGTTTAACGTCATCCTCTGAACCCCTCTGGAATCGTTGTTTCAACCGGACCAAAAGCCATCACATCGCGCTTTTTCGCGCCCCAGTCAGCGCGTTTAGGCCGTCCCTTCTGCTCCCAGCGGGTAGCGCTTTGCAGATAGCTCTCGAATTTCTTCGGGCCGAACAGCGTTTCCGGGCGCATGTACTGGTACTGCTCGTCGTTCTCGTGCCAGTGCTCATGCTTCAGGTCGATAACAAGTTGCAGGTCTGCAACGCTGTATCCCTCACGCAGTCGGGCACGGATGTTCTCCAGGGATGTTTTTGATTTCTGATACCGGGATCCGCTGNCGCATGTACTGGTACTGCTCGTCGTTCTCGTGCCAGTGCTCATGCTTCAGGTCGATAACAAGTTGCAGGTCTGCAACGCTGTATCCCTCACGCAGTCGGGCACGGATGTTCTCCAGGGATGTTTTTGATTTCTGATACCGGGATCCGCTGGTCTGGTTCAAATGGGTCAGAACCAGAATCGCCTGGTCAGTAATCACGACTTCAGGGTCTGGTTGCGCCGCAACCGGACAAGAGGGTTTTGAAGTTACTTGTGGATCTTGTTTTGATTTTACTGACGGATCCCCGCCAGATTCTGACGGGTCAAAACCGCCGTTTTTGACGGATTTCGACGGGTCAGTTTTTGAGGCGTCAAATTTTGATGCGTCAGATTTTGACGTGTCAGAATCTGACAGTTGAGAAAATGCGGCAGCCTGAAGTTTCGCCACATTCAGGCGGTACACGTTCGACGCATTACGGTTACCATTACGGCGCTGTGTACGCGTGAGCCAGCCATCTTTTTCAAGCTTTGCGATTGCCGTTCTGATCGTGCTCGGCCCTGCGCCAAGCTGGCGAGCAATAGTTTCAATGGACGGCCAGCACACGCCCTCATCGCTGCTGAAATCAGCGAGGCGTGCCATGATCGCGACACTAGACAATTTCATGCCCGACGCCGCGCAACCATCCCATACGTAGCCGGTTAATTTAGTGCTCATGATCGTCCGTTATCTCCCTGAACTTTTGCCTGAAATGCTCAAGTGGGCTAAAGCATTCGTGCGGGTAGCCATCACGCAGATAGATAACGCGCTGTGTTTCTGGCTCCCAGCGGATAACACGGACTGGCACTCCGCGGTGGTCTTTGAACCTTCGGTTAAGTTCGCGCACAGGCGTTTTGCCCTCCGGTTGTAGACCCCCACAATTGAAACCGCCCTACTGTGGTTACACGGAACCCAGCGGTTTGATAATCTGCGTTCATACCGAAACAACGGAGTACCCGAAACCGGGATCATCCTTAGTTGCGGTAGACGGTTAAAAGCCGTTAAACTGTTCATGCGGATTATTTCTCCATACTCGAAGAGTTGTTCGCCAAGGCGCCCGGAGCTGCACACTCGCGGGCGTCACTCTTTTCTGGCGCGCAGAAAACACGGAATAGCAGCGTCAAATGCTCCTGCCACTTAGCCATTACCTGATAACTGTTCTCTTCAATCTGCTCACGTTCTGCCGGATCAATAACCCCGTCNTCATGCGGATTATTTCTCCATACTCGAAGAGTTGTTCGCCAAGGCGCCCGGAGCTGCACACTCGCGGGCGTCACTCTTTTCTGGCGCGCAGAAAACACGGAATAGCAGCGTCAAATGCTCCTGCCACTTAGCCATTACCTGATAACTGTTCTCTTCAATCTGCTCACGTTCTGCCGGATCAATAACCCCGTCAGCGGTTGCCTTACGCAGGTACTGCGAGTGTTTACCAATCCATTCGATGGACTCCATCAGGCGCTGGTTGATATCGGCGTTATCCAGATCATCAACATCTGCCAGTGGTACAAATACGCCCTGAGAATGGCGCGCAACGGCATCAGCGATATGAGTTGAACCACCAGCACGTTGTAAAACCATTGCCCAGCCCAGTGGGAAGATCTGGTCACCATCAACGCGAAGGCGGTTAAACAATGCGTTCTCTGTCACGCCCAACCATTCCGCTGCCTCGGCATAACCACCCGGTAGATCGGTGATCGTTTTTTTTATCGCCGCCACCAGCCATGCTGGCTGACGTTCGACTTTCCAAATAGGCTCGTTACCCACGGCTTACCCCTTAGTTCTGTGGTTACAATTACGCTGCTGAATCTTTAATCTTTTGAAAAATATCAGGACGTAATTTCTCTCTTGAAACTCCGGTGACCTTTTCAATTAGCGCTGATAGTTTTGCTGGTGGTTTTTTCTCTCTGTTCAGCCAGTTCCAGACCTGCTGTTGTTTCACTAATCGCCCAGAACTAGCGGTAAGCTTGCGCGCTAACTCTGATTGGCCACCAGCCAGAGCGATTGCCTCTGAAAGGGCTAACTGCTCGGGAGTCATAGCTTTCTCCTGTATCAATACATAAAAGTTGTTGCCGATAGAGATTATACAACCTTAACAACTTTTATCACAACTTTTAGGTGTTGGAAAGCTAAAACATAAAGTTGTAATCTCACCATAAATAAGGGGGGAAGTTGTGAACACACTGGCGGAAAGACTGAAAATTGCGAGAGAAAAAAAAGGGTTAAGCCAAGCTCAACTCGCTGAATACATAGGTGTTTCTCAACAATCCGTAGCAAAAATAGAAAACGGAGATACATTGCAACCGCGAAAGATAAAAGAAATCGCAAATGTATTAGGCGTTAGCCAAAAGTGGTTGCAACTAGGCATTGAGGAAAATGCTTCACTTTCTGATTTTGTGGTTGGAGAGGCTGAAAGTGCCAGTTTAGACCCTGCCATTTTCGCTGACATACCAGTACTAGATGTTGAGTTATCAGCAGGAAATGGGTGTGAAGCCGAAATTGTGGAGTCTGTAATTGACTGGTTTCCTATCCGAAGAATGGATTTAAGGAAAGCTGGAGTTAGCGCTACAAATGCTAGGATCGTAAAAATTTGGGGGAACAGCTTATTGCCAGTTCTCAATAACGGCGATCATGTTGCTGTTGATATAGCACAGACAAATCCTATCCGAGATGGCGATTTATACGCTGTTAGAGATGGGGTCCTGCTAAGGGTCAAAGTGCTAATAAACCAACCTGATGGTGGTTTAATTATAAGAAGTTTCAACAAAGATGAGTATCCAGATGAAATACTCACCTTCAATGAACGCCGCGCAAGAATTCATGTTATCGGCAGAGTGTTCTGGTCATCACGTTCATGGTAATACGCTAAATAGCATTTCCTCTGAGATAATTTTTAGCTTTGCACCATTATCGTCGCGATAGCTAACAGCTTTCTCTATCTTTCTCCCATGGCTGGAAAATTTCCAGTCTCTGGATGATAGGGTTCCGACAACAAGGAAGTCCAGTTTTTGGGTAATTCCATTACTTATTTTTCCCCCTGCACTTTTGATCCGTTCCTCTACCACAGCTCGTTTACCTGCCATAAAGGTACCCGTTAAACAGTAGGTTTTGTCCGCAAGATCAACGAGTGCATCATTATCAATCGGTAGCCTCGTCGCCAATCCATCAACAACCCCGCTGTCTAGATCGCATCCAGTAAAGTCAACAAGTGCTTTATGTAGAGTTTCGCTTTCCTCTGGAGTTATTACCCCATCGTTAAGGATATCTTTTATTAGAATGTACAAATCCTTCCCTGGGTAGTTACTCTTAAGTGCCCCATTTTGGGTTAACCACCAATCGAGATATCTAATTTCATCTTCCGTCAAGGTCCTATCCGAGATCAGCCCTTTACACAATCCATTAAGAAGATGTAGATCCATTTCAGCAGAGTAAAAATCAATTCCAGGAATATCTAAAATTTCTCTTTGGATTTTTGTCAGACTGTTTTTGAGTTCTTTTCTTTCTTCCTCTGTAATGACACCATCAGCTAAGATATCTGAGACCCTCGCCGATAGACTCTTAATAACGCCATTTCTTATAATTTGATTTGCTTCAAGTAGCCATGTGTCAAGGTAAAGAACTTCCTCATCTCTTACCACCCCATCAGCAACAATACCATCAATGATACTGATTAGGTTCGCAAACAACTTATCTCTATTGTGTGTGTAATTAAATACGTAAAGCTTGTCTTCCATACAGCCTCCTCTTTTTTATACATCCTTGCATTCATCTCATCTTCAATCAAACCACATAAAGTTGTTGACATTGTGCATCACCACAACTAAATTACAACTTAAAGGTGTTACACAACAACGAACAGGCAGAACGCCCACGAAGTAGCCGCCGGTGGCATATGAATAACCGGATGATTCGCTAACACATAAAAATTGCAAAGGAGTTCACGGTGGACGCAAACGAACTGAAGCACATCATTGCTCTACTGCTGGAGGATGCTAAGCGAGTTCAACAGCTCGAGCCAAATTCCGGGACTGAATCGCGCATTCAGCTTGCGCAAAAAGCATTAAAAGAGG
>NZ_KZ559439.1:0-5841 GCF_002850715.1 Citrobacter sp. L55
CATGGCAAACTGAAACGGATAATCGGCGCCACGCTGGGATTTAAATCCATGAAGACGGCTTACGCCACCATCAAAGGTATTGAGGTGATGCGTGCACTACGCAAAGGCCAGGCCTCAGCATTTTATTATGGTGATCCCCTGGGCGAAATGCGCCTGGTAAGCAGAGTTTTTGAAATGTAAGGCCTTTGAATAAGACAAAAGGCTGCCTCATCGCTAACTTTGCAACAGTGCCGTTCTGCCCGCGTTTGCTCCGCCTGAGCTTGTAGGCTCAACGCTTCATCAGGTGAGGCCTGACCGATACGCACGCGTTCATGGGCCAGGCGCAGTTGCTCATCCTGCTCGCGCAAAATGGCAGTAGTGGCTTCTAGTTGCGCGGCGAGGCGTGCTCGGGTAATGGCAGCGGTTGCCATGTTGCCGGCAAGGGCCAGGCGCGCAGCATTCAGTTCGAAGCGACGGTAGTCGGCGCGAGCAGCCAAGGCTTCGAGTGCGCGCCGGTTGCCGCCAGCCAGATCGAGGTTGTAATGCACGCCAACGCTGGCGTTGTAGAGGCTGAATTGACGTGCGTCTCCGCTCAACCCTTGGCTACTGGGACTCATTTGCTGGCGCTGAGATCCCAGTGCGACATCTACCTGTGGATATTGCGTCGAGCCCGCCTGTGCGGCAAGAAGCTCCTGCGCCTGTCGCAAATTGGCGCTGATGCTCGCCAGCGTCGGGCTGACATGGAAAGCTTCGTTTATCAGTCCGTCGAGTGCGGATGAACCCAAGCTTTGCCACCATTGCGTTTCGATCGGAAGCCCTTCGACTAGACGTTGTGTTTCGCCGAACTGCGTGGGAGCGGACACGGTTCTATCAGCTACCGGTGTTGCAGTGTAGCGAGCCACATCGGGTGCGGTGGGACGCTGAAAATCAGGGCCGGCGGCGCAGCCGGCCAGACCGGCGGTGACCAGACCAGCTACCAGGTAAGTTGCCGCAAGCCGTCTTTCGAGGCTGATGGGGCGCTGGCATGTTTTAGCGTGCTCCATAAAAATGCTCCACGAAAGGTTTACGGAAAGCTTGGTGGCAGCCCAAGCAGCTTTCCTGCACGTGGGCGAATGATTGGATCACCGCCTTGCCGTCGCTGCTCACAGCAGCCAGCTTCATGGCCAGCGCCGCCTCGTGAGTCTGCGCGTCAAAGTTGCTGAACTTGGTCGCATCAGCGCCGAGGTAAGCAAGGATGCGCATTTTTTCAGTAAGCGGTGGCTCGGGGTGTGCAGCAACTTTTGGGGCGAGCTGAACGACCTGAACCCATTCCTCCTGCGAAATCGCACCGGTAATAGCCTGCATGTTGCGCCCGAGTTCCTGCATGATCTTGCGTAGCGCCAGTGGCTCAACCTGGGTAGCGTCACCAGCCCAAGCTGGCAACTGAAAACCCCATAAAAGCAGGCAGGCCGTAACGGTCAGGGTGATAGTTCCAAATGCGTGGCTGTGTTTGCGGTGGGTCATGAAATTCTCCTGTAATTCAATCGTTCTCTCATTCGAACTCCCGCCCTTCGCCAGCTTCCTCATGGGTCACGCCGTCGCGGATGTGGTAGATGCGCTTGAATGTGGGGATGATCTTTTCGTCATGGGTGACGACGATGATGGCGGTCTCGAACTTCCGGGCCATGTCGTTGAGGATGCGGATTACAGCCATGGCGCGCTCGGAATCCAGCGGCGCAGTGGGTTCATCGGCCAGGATCACCGGCGGACGATTGACCAGTCCGCGCGCGATGGCGACCCGTTGCTGCTCGCCACCGGAGAGTTGCGAGGGCATTGCGCGAGCTCGGTGTTGCACATCAAGCGCTGTGAGCAATTCCAGTGCCTTCGCGCGCGACTCTCCATTCGCGACGCCTGCAAGCATCGGCAGCAGCGCCACGTTGTCGGTGACATCGAGAAACGGAATCAGGTACGGCGCCTGGAAAACGAAACCGATCTTGTCACGCCGTAAGGCGCGCAGGTCGCGGACTTTCCAGCCATCGGCGTAGATCACTTCATCGCCCAGCGTCATGCGACCGGCGGTCGGTTCGATCACCGCACCCAGACACTTGAGCAGCGTGCTCTTGCCGGACCCGGAAGGGCCGATCAGTCCCACCACTTCACCAGGCGCAACATGCATATTCACGTCTCTCAAGGCAAAGACAGCGGTGTCACCATCGCCATACCGCTTGCTTAAACTTTCGATGTGTATCCCTTTGCCACTCATCTCAACCTCCAATGGCTTCGGCCGGATCGACCTTGAGTGCTATGCGAATGGCGACGAGGCTAGCTAGAACGCAGATCACGAGCACGGCAAAAAAACCGGCGACAGAATCCATTGGCGTGAGCAGGACATATTTTGGAAAAGCCGGTGCTGAAAAGGTGGCTGTGATCTTGCCGACCACGAAGCCAATCACGCCCAGGGCGAGCGCCTGCTGCATGATCATCGCGGCGATGGTTCGGTTGCGTGTGCCGATGAGCTTCA
This sequence comes from Citrobacter sp. L55, assembly GCF_002850715.1. Lineage (NCBI taxonomy): Bacteria > Pseudomonadati > Pseudomonadota > Gammaproteobacteria > Enterobacterales > Enterobacteriaceae > Citrobacter > Citrobacter sp. L55. Next base: position 2,480 of record NZ_KZ559439.1, read on the forward strand.
ACACCGCGATCTCACGGATTTTGTCCATCGTCAGCGAATAGATGATGAAGGCAACGATGGCCGCGCTAACGATGGCCAGAATCACAAGGAACATGCCGATCTGCTTGGCCGAGGTGGCGATCAGCTTGCCGACGAGGATGTCTTCCATCTGTGCCCGGGTGTAGACCGTCAAACGCTTCCAGCGCTGGATGGATTCGGCAACCTCGTCCGGCGCATGACCAGGTTTCAGAGTGACCAGCACGGCATTGACGAACGCGTTGCTGCTCTGTGAAGCAATCACGGCATCCAGCAAACCTGGATCACCGGGTCGATTGAAGACCGGGTTGGCTTCGGTGCGACGCCGGCTTTGCCAGATGGCATCGTTGTCCTTGAGGAACTGGGCCTCCTGGGCATCTTTGAGCGGAATGAATACCATCGGGTCGCCGCTGGACGACACCATGCGCCGTGTCAGCCCCACGACGGTGTAATGATTGCGGCGAATGGCAAGACGATCTCCCAGTTTGAAGCCGGTGGCGATGTCGGCCACAGCCTCGTAGTGACCGCGCGTGATCTGGCGTCCAGCGACGAGATAAGGAGGCCATCCGGGTGTAGCCCCCAACGCACCGGGCGCGATGCCGACCACCATGGTGCGTACATCACTCTCGCCCTTGCGTACCTGCATGGTCAGGTAGGTCGCGTTCGCTGCCTGTGAGACTCCCGGCATGGCGAGAATGGCGCGATACACGTCATCGTTGAGGCTGGACGACTCCGCATAAGGACCCAGAGTATCCTTTTGCACCACCCAAAGGTCAGCGCCACTGTTGTCGAGCAACGCCTTGCCGTCGTCCACCATGCCTCGGTACACCCCAGCCATGACCAGGGTGACGCCGATCAGCAGACCCAGACCGATGCCGGTGAAGACGAATTTCCCCCAGGCATGGAGAATGTCGCGGCCGGCCAGGCTGATCATCGTGAAACTCCCGGGATATGCTCGACCACATGGATGCGGCTGCGCGCCGTCAGTGCCTTTTCGCTATAGGTCACAACCTGGTCCCCATTCTTGAGCCCTTCGCGCACCTGCACGTAACCATTGAGGTCGGAAGTGCCGAGCTTGACCGGGGAGAAATGCAGATCACCATCCACGATTTGCCAGACACCAACTTTATCGCCTTCACGCTGGACGGCAGCGTTGGGGATCAGTGGAGCGGCCGGGAGCGCCGGCAAGTCAACCGTGACTTCGGCCAGTTCACCCACTGGTGGCAAAGGTTCTGGTTTGTTATCGAATGTCACCTTGGCAAGCGTTTCCTCGGTTACCGCGTCGGCCTTGGGTTCCACCCGCAGCACGCGACCTTTCAAGGTCTGGCCACCACGCGAACGCAGGACGATATGAGCCGGCAGCCCCCCAGCCAGCCCCGATGCGCTGATCTGGTCGAAGCGCACATTGATCCACAAACTCTTGGGGTCGATCACTTCCACCACGGCCTGGCCCGCGACGATGGTCGTGCCGGGATCGGCATCGCGCACGGCGACTACACCGTCGACCGGCGCGATCAGGCGCAGATTGCTCCGCTGCGCGACGAGTGCTTCGCGGTCGGAGCGTGCCCGGGCAATATCTTCCCGAGCGGCGGATAGGGCGGCATCGGCGATCTGCAGTTCCTGCCGCTTGGTGGTGACGATTTCCTCGCTGGTCGAGCGCACCGCAAACAATTGCTCATAGCGGCGCGCCTGGGTTTGCGCGTAGGCTTGCCGGGCTTCTGCCTCGCGCAAAGCCGCTTCCGCCCGCTTGAATACAGACTCCTGTGAGCGCACCCGATCATCAAGGTCGACCGGCTCCATCTCGCCGAGCACCTGTCCGGCCTTGACCTGGTCGCCTACATGCACCTCCAGGCGTTTGACGCGCCCGGCAAACGTCGGTCCGATCTTGTAGGTGTAGCGCGCCTCCACCGTGCCGATGCCGAACAGCGCCGGTGTGATAGCCTGTGATTCCACGCTTGCCACCGTCACAGCGACCGGGGCGAGCGGCCCTGATCGCAGACCGACATAAATAAAAAGCACCAGCAAAGGAATGATGACGGCAAGCAGTGCCAGGGTGCGGCCTTGCAAGGGTAACTTTTTCATTGCGCACTCCTTATGCCACGCCGATAAATTGCAAAGACGCGCGGCGCATCGCGGTGCATACGTCCCACATCACCCGCCAACAGCGATTGCATGACCAAGCCCTGGATCGTGCCAATGAACAGCGTTGCCGCCGCCTCGTTGTCAAGCGAGGGAGACAACTCGCCGCTGGCCTTGCCTTTCTCGATGAGACGATGCAAACGTTCGCCGTAGCGCTGAATCAAGGTTTGCACCATGCGCTTGGCCGGTGTCGATTCGGCACGCTGAAGCTCACCAAACATCATTCTTGGCACGCCTGGGTGCTCAGCTACGAATTCGATATGACTCATGAACATCGCCTCCATGGCTGCCAAGGGCGACTCGATTCCTTGTGCGGATCGATCGATTCTGGCTAATAGGCGCTCTGCTACCCACTCCATGACCGCCTGCCAAATGGCTTCCTTGTTCGGGAAGTGCCGAAACAGCGCACCCTGGGTCAAGTTCATGTGTTTAGCGATAGCCGCAGTGGTTATCTCGCTTGGGTTTTGTGAACCGGCAAGCGCCACGACGGACTCGACAGTTACGGCACGACGTTCATCGGCCGGCAGATGCTTTGGATGGGTGTCCACGAGCACTCCTTGTAAGATAGTAATTGATTACTATCTTACCACAAGAGGCAACTCAAACAAGAGAAAACCCGACGTACTCGTCAATATCTAGAGTCTGCAATGGGCTTAACGTGCTTTATTTAATGAGATGGTCACTCCCTCCTTCCCGGTACTATGCTGAGGACAGGCTTTCATTCGGAGAACTATCATGGAAAACATTGCGCTCATTGGTATCGATCTGGGTAAAAACTCTTTCCATATTCATTGCCAGGATCGTCGCGGCAAGGCTGTTTACCGTAAAAAATTTACACGGCCAAAGTTAATCGANCTCTTTCCATATTCATTGCCAGGATCGTCGCGGCAAGGCTGTTTACCGTAAAAAATTTACACGGCCAAAGTTAATCGAATTTTTGGCGACATGCCCCGCTACAACCATCGCAATGGAAGCCTGTGGTGGCTCTCACTTTATGGCACGCAAGTTGGAAGAGTTGGGGCATTTTCCTAAGCTGATATCACCACAATTTGTCCGTCCATTCGTTAAAAGTAACAAAAACGACTTTGTCGACGCCGAAGCTATTTGTGAAGCTGCATCGCGTCCGTCTATGCGTTTTGTACAGCCCAGAACTGAATCTCAGCAGGCAATGCGTGCGCTGCATCGTGTCCGTGAATCCCTGGTTCAGG
>NZ_KZ559440.1:0-4965 GCF_002850715.1 Citrobacter sp. L55
CAAAGTTATCAACGATAATCTCACGCATGGGTTACCCCCTGCATGCTGCCGACAAGACCACGCGCAATTGTGATAATTTCGCTGGTGGCCGTTCGTTCCAGCCAGAGTTGATTGATGTTGGCTTTCAGCTTGTTCTGCTGTGATTCATCCAGCATGTCAGCGCCATCAACCTGGTCGAATACAATTCCAACCTCCAACGGCCAGATACGGGACTCGGGAAGCGGACCCGCCACTGGTTTAGCTTTCTCACGGATGTGCATGCGGATGTGGCGAATATTGGACCAACTGGAAACATCCAGGCTTCCCATAGCTGCAATGAAATCAGCAATGTTCATGCCATATTCACCGGATGCTTCAAGGGCAACAGTGCGAATACGTTCCGACATATCCAGGCGCGCAGCAGCGTCATCGAATTGAATCGACAACAGCCACTCATCCACACCGAACAAAATGCTCTCACTAATAAGCAGCTTCGCTTTGTCGATCGTTAATGGTGATACCTGAGTGAATTCCGGTGCTTCGACAGAATCCGCCGCCCAGGTATGCCCAAACTTCGATTCACTGAATGTGTATTCTTCTTTATCGCCGAACGCAGCTCTAACACATGCCCACGCTTCGACACCGCTGATATCAAAAATATCTTTCTGGGTGAGTGGCAACTCTGTTTCTGGCTTACCNGCAGCTTCGCTTTGTCGATCGTTAATGGTGATACCTGAGTGAATTCCGGTGCTTCGACAGAATCCGCCGCCCAGGTATGCCCAAACTTCGATTCACTGAATGTGTATTCTTCTTTATCGCCGAACGCAGCTCTAACACATGCCCACGCTTCGACACCGCTGATATCAAAAATATCTTTCTGGGTGAGTGGCAACTCTGTTTCTGGCTTACCGGCTACTGTTGGTGTGGACGTTGCTGGTTGAGGTTTGCTGGTAGCAAATTGTGCCAAAGCCATAAACGCACGCCCTTTTGCCTCCAGTTCTGTACGGTTGATATAGCTGAACCGCTCGCCACGCCATGACTTATCGAATACAGCTATGGCACCGGCAAAAAACGCGCTGGTGGGTTTTTGTTTTTCGTCAGCAGGCACAAACCACACAGGCAGATCGAACCCAATACGACCACGAATAAACATGATGTGATCGGCATCTTCCGGCCACCATGTTTCACTTGTGGCAGACTTCACCAGGTAAATATAGCGACCACCTCTTTCACGCATGTCCATGGTGTGATTCATGATGTGTGTCATACCCGTGATCGCCTGCTTGTCGTGATACTGCGAGCGGCTATATGGAGGGTTGGCAAAAGCCGCGCCGCCCAGTTCATTCAGACGTTCAGACCAGTTCTGTGTCAGTGCATTATCTTCGGCGGTGTACCATGCCGGGCACTTCGCGTTGTCGTCGTCAGCAAACAAGTCCAGAACTAATGGACCAAATAGCGCGTTGATACCCCAAAAAAGCAGATCCGGTGTCCGCCACTGATCGCCAACCTCTTTCAGTTCGTGGGCTGGTTTGTTGCGCAGTGCCGCCAGAGCCTGGCAATATTTGTTTAACATCATCCTCTGAACCCCTCTGGAATCGTTGTTTCAACCGGACCAAAAGCCATCACATCGCGCTTTTTCGCGCCCCAGTCAGCACGTTTAGGCCGTCCCTTCTGCTCCCAGCGGGTAGCGCTTTGCAGATAGCTCTCGAATTTCTTCGGGCCAAACAGCGTTTCCGGTCGCATGTACTGGTACTGCTCGTCGTTCTCGTGCCAGTGCTCATGCTTCAGGTCGATAACAAGTTGCAGGTCTGCAACGCTGTATCCCTCACGCAGTCGGGCACGGATGTTCTCCAGGGATGTTTTTGATTTCTGATACCGGGATCCGCTGNCGCATGTACTGGTACTGCTCGTCGTTCTCGTGCCAGTGCTCATGCTTCAGGTCGATAACAAGTTGCAGGTCTGCAACGCTGTATCCCTCACGCAGTCGGGCACGGATGTTCTCCAGGGATGTTTTTGATTTCTGATACCGGGATCCGCTGATTTGGTTCAAATGGGTCAGAACCAAAATTGCCTGATCAGTAATCACGACTTCAGGGTCTGGTTGCGCCGCAACCGGACAAGAGGGTTTTGAAGTTACTTGTGGATCTTGTTTTGATTTTACTGACGGATCCCCGCCAGATTCTGACGGGTCAAAACCGCCATTTTTGCCAGATTTCGACGGGTCAGCTTTTGAGGCGTCAAAATTTGATGCGTCAGATTTTGACGTGTCAGAATCTGACAGTTGAGAAAATGCGGCAGCCTGAAGTTTCGCCACATTCAGGCGGTAAACGTTCGAAGCATTACGGTTACCATTACGGCGCTGTGTACGCGTGAGCCAGCCATCTTTTTCAAGCTTAGCGATTGCCGTTCTGATAGTGCTCGGCCCTGCGCCAAGCTGGCGAGCAATAGTTTCAATGGACGGCCAGCACACTCCCTCATCGCTGCTGAAATCAGCCAGTCGAGCCATGATCGCGACACTAGACAACTTCATGCCCGACGCCGCGCAACCATCCCAAACGTAGCCGGTTAATTTAGTGCTCATGATCGTCCGTTATCTCCCTGAACTTTTGCCTGAAATGCTCAAGTGGGCTGAAGCATTCGTGCGGGTAGCCATCACGCAGGTAGATAACGCGTTGTGTTTCTGGTTCCCAGCGGATAACACGGACAGACACTCCGCGGTGGTCTTTGAACCTTCGGTTAAGTTCGCGCACAGGCGTTTTGCCCTCCGGTTATAGACCCCCACAATTGAAACCGCCCTACTGTGGTTACACGGAACCCAGCGGTTTGATAATCTGCGTTCATACCGAAACAACGGAGTACCCGAAACCGGGATCATCCTGAGTTGCGGTAGACGGTTAAAAGCCGTTAAACTGCTCATGCGGATTATTTCTCCATACTCGAAGAGTTGTTCGCCAAGGCGCCCGGAGCTGCACACTCGCGGGCGTCACTCTTTTCTGGCGCGCAGAAAACACGGAATAGCAGCGTCAAATGCTCCTGCCACTTAGCCATTACCTGATAACTGTTCTCTTCAATCTGCTCACGTTCTGCCGGATCAATAACCCCGTCNTCATGCGGATTATTTCTCCATACTCGAAGAGTTGTTCGCCAAGGCGCCCGGAGCTGCACACTCGCGGGCGTCACTCTTTTCTGGCGCGCAGAAAACACGGAATAGCAGCGTCAAATGCTCCTGCCACTTAGCCATTACCTGATAACTGTTCTCTTCAATCTGCTCACGTTCTGCCGGATCAATAACCCCGTCGGCGGTTGCCTTACGCAGGTACTGCGAGTGTTTGCCAATCCATTCGATTGACTCCATCAGACGCTGGTTGATATCGCCGTTATCAAGATCATCTACTTCCACCAGCGGAACGAATACACCACCACTACGGCGGGCTATCGCATCGGTGACATACTTAGTACCGCTCGCATCCTGAAGCACCATCGCCCACTCAAGCGGGAAAATTTGATCACCTTCGTTACGTAGTCGGTTATAGAGTGCATCCGTTGAGAGTTTTCCAGCGCGGTACAGACCAAGCCATTCAGCTGCTTCGGCATACCCACCAGACATTTCGGCGATCGTTCTTTTGATTGCAGCCACCAGCCAAGCTGGTTGTCGCTCTACTTTCCAGTGTTGTTTATCCACGGTTGTCCCCTATTTTCTGTGGTTTTAATCACGCAGCCGAATGACTACGCTTTTCATAAAGGGATTGGTTAACTTTCAAATCACCTTTCGTCAGCGCCTGGATCTCAAATGCCCTCCCCTTTGGGATAACTTCATCCCAGCCCGATACAGATGCGTGGGAGATATTCAGCGCCTTGGCGGTTTTCCCTACGCCACCGAAGTAAGAGATAACGTCATTCTTTTTCATTTTTCCCTCTGGAGTTAGGTCATGCAGCGCATAGATAGTAGGATATCTTACATAAAATGGTCAAGCACTCCTACATTAGAAAATGGTAGGATTGCCTACATGAAAATGAATGATCGAATCCGAAGCAGACGAAAAGAGCTGAAGATGACGCAATCCGTCCTGGCAAAGCTTGTCGGGGTAAACCGCGTCACGATCACCGGCTGGGAATCTGGTGACTATAAACCTGGCGGTGAGAACCTTCAGGCGCTTGCGGCTGCTCTTGAAAAGACACCGCAGTGGTTGCTGGAGGGTAAGGATGACGGGAAACAACAACCGCCAACAATGAACCCAGAGCAGAGATTCGGAATTAGATCAGTTCCCGTTTTAACGTGGGTGCAAGCCGGGGAATGGACTGCCAATAGTGGTGCGATAACGGAACGAGACATTCAAGACTGGGTTTACACTTCAGCAGCTGTTTCAGAGAGCGCTTTTGCACTAATAGTCCGCGGTGACTCAATGACTAACCCAAATGGCGCACCAAGCATCCCGGAGGGCTCTCTCGTCGTCGTAGAACCTGACTTTGGAGATGCCAGCCAAGCAAATGGTAAAATTGTCATTGCTCAGCTAATGGGAAGTGACGAAGCCACTATAAAAAAATTCGTCATTGATGGTCCGCTTAAATACCTTGTACCTCTCAATCCCAACTACAGGATGCTCGAGGTAAACGGCAACTGCCGTTTGGTCGGATTAGTAAGACAAGTGATAATGGATTTATAAGGAAACCGGGTTATCCCGGTTTTTTTCCACCCCTCAATGTAAGTTATCCAACATTTCCTCTTGACCTTTCTTTGTAAGTTATCCTACATTAAATAAACAAACAGCGAACAGGCAGGACGCCCACGAAGTAGCCGCCGGTGGCATATGAATAACCGGATGATTCGCTAACACATAAAAATTGCAAAGGAGTTCACGGTGGACGCAAACGAACTGAAGCACATCATTGCTCTACTGCTGGAGGATGCTAAGCGAGTTCAACAGCTCGAGCCAAATTCCGGGACTGAATCGCGCATTCAGCTTGCGCAAAAAGCATTAAAAGAGG
>NZ_KZ559441.1:0-4592 GCF_002850715.1 Citrobacter sp. L55
ACAGAATTTGCCTGGCGGCTGTAGCGCGGTGGTCCCACCTGACCCCATGCCGAACTCAGAAGTGAAACGCCGTAGCGCCGATGGTAGTGTGGGGTCTCCCCATGCGAGAGTAGGGAACTGCCAGGCATCAAATAAGTGAAGAAGCCCATCCTGCCGGATGGGCTTCTTTGCGTCTGCAGGGAGTGAAAACTGCCGGAGGTGGCCTCCCGCCTTATCCGGCCGGCGTCTGTTATTACCGGATACGGTGCCTGTAAACCTTATTCTGCCTGTGATTGCAGCCTCATCGGTTGCAAAGCAACATCCTAAGCTTCCATAACACAAGCCATCCCGCTGCATATACGGTAAACTAAGCGCGATTTTGCATCAGGAAAGCGTCTATGAATCACTCCCTTAAAGCCTGGAACACCTTCGGTATCGATCAACAAGCTAATGTGCTTGTCTGTGCTGAAAATGCGCAACAACTACTAAATGCCTGGCAATCAGCCAATGCATCACATCATCCAGTGCTAATCCTGGGCGAAGGGAGTAACGTCCTGTTTCTTGATGCCTTCCATGGAACGGTGATCGTCAACCGTATCAAGGGAATAGCGATTACAGAACAACCTGATGCGTGGCATTTGCACGTAGGCGCTGGTGAAAACTGGCATCATCTGGTAGAGCATACGCTGCAGCAAAGCATGCCCGGACTGGAAAATCTGGCGCTGATCCCCGGCTGCGTGGGTTCATCGCCGATCCAGAATATTGGTGCCTATGGCGTAGAACTGCGGCGCGTCTGTGAATATGTGGACTGCGTAGAGCTTTCGACCGGCAAACATCTGCGCGTCAGCGCCGCAGAATGCCGATTTGGTTACCGTGACAGTATCTTCAAACATGAGTACCAGGATCGTTTCGCGATTGTAGCTGTTGGTCTGCGCTTACCTAAACAGTGGCAACCCGTTCTCACATACGGTGACCTGACGCGTCTTGATCCTGCCACGGTAACGCCTCGGCAGGTTTTTGATTCTGTTTGCCATATGCGCACCACAAAACTGCCCGATCCAAAAGTAAACGGGAATGCGGGGAGTTTCTTTAAAAACCCGGTTGTCACCGCGGACATTGCGCAGGAGCTCCTGGTGAAATTCCCGACTGCACCTCATTACCCGCAGGCTGATGGCTCTGTGAAACTGGCTGCTGGCTGGCTTATCGATCAATGTCAGCTAAAAGGCATGCGCATTGGTGGCGCAGCGGTACATCAGCAGCAGGCACTGGTGCTGATCAATGCAGGCCATGCGACGAGTCAGGATGTGGTGCAACTGGCGCATCACGTACGCCAAAAAGTCGGTGAGAAATTCAATGTCTGGCTTGAGCCGGAAGTCCGGTTTATTGGCCCACTGGGTGAAGTGAATGCCGTGGAGATCGTTGCATGAAGGATAATACCGTCCCCCTGACGCTTATTTCATTATTATCCGATGGCGAATTTCACTCTGGTGAGCAACTCGGTGAAAAGCTGGGAATGAGCCGTGCGGCAATCAATAAACATGTCCAGACGCTACGTGACTGGGGTGTTGATGTATTTACTGTCCCTGGTAAAGGATACAGCTTACCTGAACCTATCCAGCTATTAGATTCATCACTTATTTATTCTCAGCTGGATGGCGGGAATATAACGGTCCTGCCGGTTATCGACTCAACCAATCAGTACCTTATGGATCGAATTGGTCAACTGGAGTCAGGGGATGCCTGCGTCGCTGAGTATCAGCAGGCCGGTCGTGGTCGTCGTGGACGTAAATGGTTCTCTCCCTTTGGCGCCAATCTGTACCTTTCAATGTTCTGGCGACTGGAACAAGGACCGGCAGCCGCGATTGGCCTGAGCCTGGTGATTGGTATTGTCATGGCTGAGGTTTTACGCGATCTGGGCGCGGATAAAGTACGTGTTAAATGGCCGAACGACCTCTATTTGCTCGACCGTAAACTGGCAGGGATCCTGGTTGAACTCACCGGAAAAACGGGCGATGCCGCACAGATTGTTATTGGGGCGGGTATAAACATGTCTATGCGTCGGGTTGAGGAGAATGTGGTTAATCAAGGCTGGATTAATCTGCAGGAAGCGGGTATTACCATTGACCGCAATACTCTGGCTGCCCGGCTGATCCGCGAGCTGCGCGCTGCCCTGGTACTGTTTGAGCATGAGGGCCTGGCGCCGTATTTGTCCCGCTGGAGGGCGCTGGATAACTTTATCGACCGTCCCGTTAAACTCATTATTGGTGATAAAGAAATATTTGGCGTATCTCGTGGAATAGATGCGCAAGGTGCATTACTACTCGAACAAAATGGCGTGATAAAAGCCTGGATGGGTGGGGAAATATCGCTTAGAAGCGCTGAATAATAAGAAGGGGAGCTATGGCTCCCCTTTATTTTTTATTTTCGTAATCTGACTTGCTCAACGGCATGATTGGCGCTTTTCGTCATGATTAAGCTGGCTCGCTCACGCGTTGGTAAAATATTCTGTTTTAAATTCAACCAGTTGATTTCTTTCCATAGCGATGTAGCCGTGTTGATTGCCTCGTCTTCCGACAATTTCGCATAGTTATGGAAATAAGAGTCTGGGTTGGTAAATGCCCCTTCGCGGAATTTCAGGAAGCGGTTGATATACCACGTCTGGAGTAATTCTTCTGGCGCATCAACATAAATAGAAAAGTCGACAAAGTCAGAAACAAATACATGATGTGGATCGTGAGGATAGTCCATCCCGCTTTGTAATACATTGAGCCCTTCGAGGATTAATATGTCGGGCTGGGCAACGGTTTTGTCGCCATCAGGGATCACATCATAGATCAGATGAGAATAGACCGGTGCTGTAACGTTGGGGACGCCAGACTTTAAATCGGAAACGAATTTAACCAGACGGTGCATATCATAGGACTGAGGAAAGCCTTTCTTCTTCATGAGCCCACGATCTTTCAACACCTGGTTAGGATGAAGAAAACCGTCAGTAGTGATCAGCTCAACCTTACGATGCTCGGGCCAGCGACTCAGCAACGCTTGCAACACACGTGCAGTCGTACTTTTGCCGACGGCGACGCTGCCAGCAATGCTAATAATATAAGGAATACGCTCGCCGTTGGTGCCTAAAAATTGCTCCAGCACAGCCTGACGCCGCAGGTTCGAACTGATGTAAAAATTTAGCAAACGCGATAATGGCAAATAAATCTCAGCAACTTCTTCCAGCGATAAGTCTTCGTTAATGCCTTTCAGACGAGCAATCTCTTCCTCGGTCAGAGTCATCGGCACGGAATCACGAAGCGCAGCCCACTGGTTGCGATCAAACTGTAGGTAAGGCGACGTTAACGCTTGCTCTTTTATACTCATACGCATGGTCTGGCTGTCATTGCTATATCAGGTCTGCGGTAAAAAACGAAATCATCCCCGGTACGCAATGGCACGCACATTTCAGTTAATTTGGACAATGGGCAGGAGGGTAACACCAGATGGGAGGGAATAATAAGAAAAAATCGTCCCCTGAAACGCAATGTGACGGCTATTCCAGATGTATAAAGATGCACTTTCTCTCTATTGATAACGGCATGCTGGAGCAAAATGCCTTCTGGGAGCGCGGCTGACGTTGGAAATTTGTTCAATTCGAAGAAGAAATAGATTATTTATCGGTCGTATAGCGCAAAATGTGAGCGATAGAACATTTTATGCAATTTTTTAGTTGCATGAGTGCGCATGTCTCCATAAAATGCGCGCTACTTGATGCCGACTTAGCTCAGTAGGTAGAGCAACTGACTTGTAATCAGTAGGTCACCAGTTCGATTCCGGTAGTCGGCACCATCAAGTCCGGTGGGGTTCCCGAGCGGCCAAAGGGAGCAGACTGTAAATCTGCCGTCACAGACTTCGAAGGTTCGAATCCTTCCCCCACCACCACTTTCTGGCAGCGTTATCGCCGCCTGAGCTGGTTAAAAAATTAATCAGCTCGAATAAAAAAGAGAGAAATCTCTTTTTTATTACAGAAAGAACTGGGTAGCCGAGTTTCAGGATGCGGGCATCGTATAATGGCTATTACCTCAGCCTTCCAAGCTGATGATGCGGGTTCGATTCCCGCTGCCCGCTCCAGACGTGCTGATATGGCTCAGTTGGTAGAGCGCACCCTTGGTAAGGGTGAGGTCCCCAGTTCGACTCTGGGTATCAGCACCACTTCACTTCTCCTTCCCGTTTCTCTCTGTTTACTTTTAAAAGCATTCAACAGCTCAGGCATATGGCCTGGTTGATGTGGTGATATCACCGATTTATCCGTGTCTTAGAGGGACAATCGATGTCTAAAGAAAAATTTGAACGTACAAAACCGCACGTTAACGTCGGTACTATCGGCCACGTTGACCATGGTAAAACAACGCTGACCGCTGCAATCACTACCGTACTGGCTAAAACCTACGGCGGTGCTGCTCGTGCATTCGACCAGATCGATAACGCGCCGGAAGAAAAAGCTCGTGGTATCACCATCAACACCTCTCACGTTGAATATGACACCCCGACTCGCCACTACGCACACGTAGACTGCCCGGGCCACGCCGACTATGTTAAAAACATGATCACCGGTGCTGCGCAGATGG
>NZ_KZ559442.1:0-4006 GCF_002850715.1 Citrobacter sp. L55
GACTGGCTGCGTCTGCAGCTTGCCACACAGGAGCGCGAAGAATTTACCGTGATCTTCCTCGATAACCAGCATCGGTTGATTACGCACGAAACCCTCTTCACCGGCACCATCAACCATACACAGGTACATCCACGGGAAGTGGTGAAAGCTGCGCTGAAACATAACGCTGCTGCCATTCTCGTGGCGCACTGCCACCCTTCAGGACACGCTGAACCCAGCGATGCAGACAGACGAATCACAGAACGCCTCAGGCAGGCACTGGACCTGGTGGATATCCGCCTGCTGGACCACCTGGTAGTGGGAGGTATGGAAATAGTTTCGTTTTCTGAGAGAGGCTGGCTTTAAGGAGGAAAATATCGATGAAAATTATCAGCAAGCGTCAGGCGATGGCGATATACCGCCAGCATCCGCAGTCCCGGCTGTTTCGCTTCTGTACCGGTAAATATAAGTGGTCCGGCAGTATCTGCCACTATGCCGGCCGGGAGGTACAGGATATCAGCGGTGTGCTGGCTGTCTTCGCTGAACGTTGTCAGGACCGTAACGGCCCCTTTGTCGTATTACGCAGCGTTACCCTGAATTAACGCATCATTAAGGATTACTTAAAATGCAAAACACAACGAATGCAGCAAAGCATGATATTTCTGAGCCCTGGTGGGGACTTAAACCCACCGTCACGCCATGCTTTGGCGCACGGCTGGTGCAGGAAGGCAACCACCTGCATTATCTGGCTGACCGCAGCACTATCGCAGGAACATTNGATTACTTAAAATGCAAAACACAACGAATGCAGCAAAGCATGATATTTCTGAGCCCTGGTGGGGACTTAAACCCACCGTCACGCCATGCTTTGGCGCACGGCTGGTGCAGGAAGGCAACCACCTGCATTATCTGGCTGACCGCAGCACTATCGCAGGAACATTCAGCGACGCGGATTTACGCCACCTTGACCAGGCATCTCCGGTACTGCTCAAACAGCTCGAGTTAATGCTGGTTTCCGGTGAAATCAATCCCCGCCATCAGCACTGCGTCACGCTCTACGCAAAAGGGCTGACCTGCGAGGCCGACAGCCTCGGCTCGCATGGGTACGTATACATGGCAATTTNNCCCCACACCTGCAGCAACTGCGTAAACCTTCGAACTGCTTTCCCTCGTTTTAACCCATCAACAAAGGGATCAACTATGCAAACCCAGCCACTATCCTCCACGCAGGAGGTTACGCCACGCCAGTCGCCGGTGGAGATCTGGCACCGGCTTCTAAGTCACCTGCTGGACCGTCACTATGGTCTGGCACTAAACGACACCCCGTTTGGCAACGACAGCGTCATCCAGGAACATATCGACGCGGGTATCTCGCTATGCGACGCCATCAATTTTATCGTGGAAAAGTACGATCTGGTACGTACAGACCGTCGCGGNAGTCACCTGCTGGACCGTCACTATGGTCTGGCACTAAACGACACCCCGTTTGGCAACGACAGCGTCATCCAGGAACATATCGACGCGGGTATCTCGCTATGCGACGCCATCAATTTTATCGTGGAAAAGTACGATCTGGTACGTACAGACCGTCGCGGTTTTAACGCAGAAACACAGTCGCCGCTTCTCACCAGTATCGATATTCTTCGCGCCCGCAAAGCCATCGGGCTGATGACCCACAACGATTACAAAGTGGTGACCGATATCACCACCGGTAAATACAAAGAGGTGCAGCAATGAAGCTGTCTCTGACCGTGGAAGCTGATGCCGTCAATATACTGGCCCTCAACATGGGCCGAATCGCTGTTGATATCGACGGGATTGAACTGGCTGACCTGATCAATGTGGTCTGCGATAACGGNCTCCCGCCTGTCGCACGTCTCAGCGGCATCCAGTGCAGTACTTCTCACATCACCGAAGCCGACAACACCCTGCTGTTTGCCCTTTCACATCAGCATGAAGACTTTGGTGACAGTGAATGGATTCTGTACACCGGGTCGGGCTATCTGCTTCACCTGGGGGCGTGGTCGTTTCCGGTATTACGCCTCAAACGTCTCGGTCTGTCTAAAGCCTGTCGCCGCCTGGTGATGGCGCTTATGCGTCGTTACTCCGTCAGCATTGTTCATCTTGATGCCTGTGGCGAAGTGCTACCAGGCTTTGCCACCTTTGACTGGTAACTCAACATCAATCACCACAAGGAGTCCTGATGCCAGAATTAACCACTGAAGCCGCTCTCAACATTCTGATTGGCTGGCTGCAGGACAATATCGATTGCGGTACGGAAATCATCTTCGACAACGGCGAAGACAATACCGACTCAGCAACGTTGTTGCCCCGGATTGAACAGGCATTACAGAACGTTCGCGATCTCCGCCATCTGCAGCTTCTGCAAAAGGCCGGAACAGATTAGCCACCGAACCATACTCAGCGTACATGCATAAGTGCCAGTCCTCACCGACTGGCGTTTTGCTTTATATAAAAGGAAAAATGATGTCAGACTTTACCCTCACCGAACCTGAAGTTTTGACCGACCATACAGATGTAATTTGCTCCACCAGCATTGAGCGCATCGTCACCGGACGGAATGTCGCGCTGGCACAGATTGAAGCTCTTATTCAGCAACTGGACGATATCTCGACACTGACCTGCAGTATTGGCGGTAAAACTGCACTGGACTGGGCCATGAAGCAGGATTTTCGCTGTGGTTGCTGGCTGATGGAGAAACCAGAAACAGCGATGAAAGCCATTACCCGTAATCTCGATCGTGGTATATGGCGCGATTTAATGAAAAAGTCAGGGATGCTTTCCGTCATGGACGCTCAGGCGCGTGATCAGTGGTACAACAGTCTGGAAAAGGATGACATTCCCGCTGTCAGTGAAAAGAACATTCTCAGCACGTTTGAGCAGTTGCACCAGAACAAAGGCGAGGTGTTTGAACGCGGGGTGATAAACGTGTTTAAGGGGCTGAGCTGGGATTTTAAGAGCAATAGCCCATGTAAGTTCGGGAAAAAGATCATCGTGAATGGACTGGTGAAACATGACCGATGGGGATTTGGACTTAACCGGGGATGGCAACGTGATAGTCTGGCGGATCTTGAACGCATGCTGATGCTGCTTGATGGCAAACCGGTTCCCGACAACCGCGCCGATGTTACCCGGCGTCTCAGCGATCATATTCATGAGAACAGGCACAGCAATTGTTACGAGGACCAGATGTTTGCGATCAAATACTTTCAGAAGGGGACAGAGCATATCAGCTTCAAAAGGTCAGAACTGCTTGATAAAATGAACAACATTGTGGCGAAGCACTTTCCCTCGATGTTGCCCTCTCGTTCCTGAGTTTGAATCCCTTAATTCAGCATCAAAAAGGACCGAGGGCACAAATGAGGGTACAAAAAACACCAAATCAAAATTAATTCATACATATCAATAAATTAAACGGGGACATCGATTCCGAGTCCGGCACCACTATTTAAAGAACCCGCCCTAGAGGCGGGTTTTTGCTTTTATAGTTTCTGATACTTTCCAACCGATCATCTCTCAATATCTTTACTGCTCTACCCCTCACAAAATCCATATGTAAGATTAGTCGTGCCTGTTAACAAGCTGACATCTGGGTTCTATAAGAAGATGGGGGTTAACGTGATGGGACGTACAGAGGTCCGCGATCCTGAGCGACAGTACCTGTTACTCAACCCCGTGCATGGATAGCAGGCAATGTGCTGCCGGGAGAGCCTGGTGTGCTGCGCTTCTCAGGCCTGAACACCGGTTACAACATGATGGGCTGGATAAAATGGTACGCTGCATCCGGCAGTTTTCACTCCCTGCAGACGCAAAAAAGCCCATCCGGCAGGATGGGCTTCTTCACTTGTTTGATGCCTGGCAGTTTATGGCGGGCGTCCTGCCCGCCACCCTCCGGGCCGTTGCTGCGCAACGTTCAAATCCGCTCCCGGCGGATTTGTCCTCCTCAGGAGAGCACTCACCGACAGACCACAGATAAAACAAAAGGCCCGGTCTTTCGACCGGGCCT
>NZ_KZ559443.1:0-495 GCF_002850715.1 Citrobacter sp. L55
CAGCCTGTTATCCCCGGAGTACCTTTTATCCGTTGAGCGATGGCCCTTCCATTCAGAACCACCGGATCACTAAGACCTGCTTTCGCACCTGCTCGAGCCGTCACTCTCGCAGTCAAGCTAGCTTATGCCTTTGCACTAACCTCCTGATGTCCGACCAGGATTAGCTAACCTTCGTGCTCCTCCGTTACTCTTTAGGAGGAGACCGCCCCAGTCAAACTACCCACCAGACACTGTCCGCAACCCGGATTACGGGTCTACGTTAGAACACCAGCCATTAAAGGGTGGTATTTCAAGGTTGGCTCCATGCAGACTGGCGTCCACACTTCAAAGCCTCCCACCTATCCTACACATCAAGGACCAGTGTTCAGTGTCAAGCTATAGTAAAGGTTCACGGGGTCTTTCCGTCTTGCCGCGGGTACACTGCATCTTCACAGCGAGTTCAATTTCACTGAGTCTCGGGTGGAGACAGCCTGGCCATCATTACGCCATTCGTGC
>NZ_KZ559443.1:556-3346 GCF_002850715.1 Citrobacter sp. L55
CGGGCAGGCGTCACACCGTATACGTCCACTTTCGTGTTTGCACAGTGCTGTGTTTTTAATAAACAGTTGCAGCCAGCTGGTATCTTCGACTGATTTCAGCTCCATGAGTAAATCACTTCACCTACATATCAGCGTGCCTTCTCCCGAAGTTACGGCACCATTTTGCCTAGTTCCTTCACCCGAGTTCTCTCAAGCGCCTTGGTATTCTCTACCTGACCACCTGTGTCGGTTTGGGGTACGATTTCGTGTTACCTGATGCTTAGAGGCTTTTCCTGGAAGCAGGGCATTTGTTACTTCAGCACCGTAGTGCCTCGTCATCACACCTCAGCGTTAACAAGATTCCGGATTTACCTGGAATCTCCGCCTACATGCTTAAACCGGGACAACCGTCGCCCGGCTAACATAGCCTTCTCCGTCCCCCCTTCGCAGTAACACCAAGTACAGGAATATTAACCTGTTTCCCATCGACTACGCCTTTCGGCCTCGCCTTAGGGGTCGACTCACCCTGCCCCGATTAACGTTGGACAGGAACCCTTGGTCTTCCGGCGTGCGGGTTTTTCACCCGCATTATCGTTACTTATGTCAGCATTCGCACTTCTGATACCTCCAGCAACCCTCACAGGCCACCTTCAACGGCTTACAGAACGCTCCCCTACCCAACAACACATAGTGTCGCTGCCGCAGCTTCGGTGCATGGTTTAGCCCCGTTACATCTTCCGCGCAGGCCGACTCGACCAGTGAGCTATTACGCTTTCTTTAAATGATGGCTGCTTCTAAGCCAACATCCTGGCTGTCTGTGCCTTCCCACATCGTTTCCCACTTAACCATGACTTTGGGACCTTAGCTGGCGGTCTGGGTTGTTTCCCTCTTCACGACGGACGTTAGCACCCGCCGTGTGTCTCCCGTGATAACATTCTTCGGTATTCGCAGTTTGCATCGGGTTGGTAAGTCGGGATGACCCCCTAGCCGAAACAGTGCTCTACCCCCGAAGATGAATTCACGAGGCGCTACCTAAATAGCTTTCGGGGAGAACCAGCTATCTCCCGGTTTGATTGGCCTTTCACCCCCAGCCACAAGTCATCCGCTAATTTTTCAACATTAGTCGGTTCGGTCCTCCAGTTAGTGTTACCCAACCTTCAACCTGCCCATGGCTAGATCACCGGGTTTCGGGTCTATACCCTGCAACTTAACGCCCAGTTAAGACTCGGTTTCCCTTCGGCTCCCCTATNCCCCCAGCCACAAGTCATCCGCTAATTTTTCAACATTAGTCGGTTCGGTCCTCCAGTTAGTGTTACCCAACCTTCAACCTGCCCATGGCTAGATCACCGGGTTTCGGGTCTATACCCTGCAACTTAACGCCCAGTTAAGACTCGGTTTCCCTTCGGCTCCCCTATGCGGTTAACCTTGCTACAGAATATAAGTCGCTGACCCATTATACAAAAGGTACGCAGTCACCCCATAAAGAGGCTCCCACTGCTTGTACGTACACGGTTTCAGGTTCTTTTTCACTCCCCTCGCCGGGGTTCTTTTCGCCTTTCCCTCACGGTACTGGTTCACTATCGGTCAGTCAGGAGTATTTAGCCTTGGAGGNCTCCCCTCGCCGGGGTTCTTTTCGCCTTTCCCTCACGGTACTGGTTCACTATCGGTCAGTCAGGAGTATTTAGCCTTGGAGGATGGTCCCCCCATATTCAGACAGGATACCACGTGTCCCGCCCTACTCTTCGAGTTCACAACACATGCACTTTTGTGTACGGGGCTATCACCCTGTATCGCCGGACTTTCCAGACCGTTCCACTACCACACATGCTGATTCAGACTCTGGGCTGCTCCCCGTTCGCTCGCCGCTACTGGGGGAATCTCGGTTGATTTCTTTTCCTCGGGGTACTTAGATGTTTCAGTTCCCCCGGTTCGCTTCATTACGCTATGTATTCACGNCGGACTTTCCAGACCGTTCCACTACCACACATGCTGATTCAGACTCTGGGCTGCTCCCCGTTCGCTCGCCGCTACTGGGGGAATCTCGGTTGATTTCTTTTCCTCGGGGTACTTAGATGTTTCAGTTCCCCCGGTTCGCTTCATTACGCTATGTATTCACGCAATGATAGTGTGACGAATCACACTGGGTTTCCCCATTCGGAAATCGCCGGTTATAACGGTTCATATCACCTTACCGACGCTTATCGCAGATTAGCACGTCCTTCATCGCCTCTGACTGCCAGGGCATCCACCGTGTACGCTTAGTCGCTTAACCTCACAACCCGAAGATGTTTCGTAAAACANAATGATAGTGTGACGAATCACACTGGGTTTCCCCATTCGGAAATCGCCGGTTATAACGGTTCATATCACCTTACCGACGCTTATCGCAGATTAGCACGTCCTTCATCGCCTCTGACTGCCAGGGCATCCACCGTGTACGCTTAGTCGCTTAACCTCACAACCCGAAGATGTTTCGTAAAACACTTCAGTGTTGCGAAAATTTGAGAGACTCGGACACACCGTTTTTCATTTCTTGTTTACGGAGAAATGAAACAGTGTGTCGTTTCAATTTTCAGCTTGATCCAGATTTTTAAAGAGCAAAACTTCTTAATGCACTCGAAAGTACATTCAGAAGTTCATCATTCATCAGACAATCTGTGTGAGCACTACAAAGAACGTTTCTTTAAGGTAAGGAGGTGATCCAACCGCAGGTTCCCCTACGGTTACCTTGTTACGACTTCACCCCAGTCATGAATCACAAAGTGGTAAGCGCCCTCCCGAAGGTTAAGCTACCTACTTCTTTTGCAACCC
>NZ_KZ559444.1:0-3086 GCF_002850715.1 Citrobacter sp. L55
TTTCCATTTCAGGCGCATAACGCTGAACCCAGCGGTAAATCGTGGAGTGATCGACATTCACTCCGCGTTCAGCCAGCATCTCCTGCAGCTCACGGTAACTGATGCCGTATTTGCAGTACCAGCGTACGGCCCACAGAATGATGTCACGCTGAAAAATGCCGGCCTTTGAATGGGTTCATGTGCAGCTCCATCAGCAAAAGGGGATGATAAGTTTATCACCACCGACTATTTGCAACAGTGCCCGGTCAGTTATACCCGCCCTAAAGGACGGGTTTTGTGGCGTACTGGATTACAGGAGACCGTCATGTCCGGTTCCGTGGGAGCGCAACGAAAGAGTTTCATTGCTCGACCCGATAATCCCAAATAGCTGGAGAAGAAAATGGCCCGGATTGACGGCTGATAACCGATTACCCTTACTCGAAGGTACCCTTCACGCAGGCTTTACCGTCAACCACCATCTGTTTGCCGTGAGCATAAACCTGCTCAATACATAATTCTGGTGTCATAACCAGCAGATCGGCATCCTTTCCAGGAGCAATTTCACCTTTAGTGGAAAGGTTAAGAAAGCCTGCCACACTGGTCGTCAGCGGACGCAATGCATCGGTCAGGGTAAACCCGTAATCGTTGACTAATGACTGCACGGTTTCAAGTAAGCTCTCGAAGCCCGCCACACCAATCCCTGTCAGTTTTCCGGCATCATCAAACAACGGCTGGCTACCATTACCATCCGAGCTGACCGTTATCCGGGCAAGCGGGATACCGGCTTTCAGTGCCCGGGCGACAGCTTCAGCCGGTGCGACAGGATCGGGGATGCCGCTGGTGATGTCGATGGTGCCGCCTTTGAGCGCAAAAGCCAGTGCTTCTTCGAACAGCGCCTCATTGCGGTTAACGTGGGTGGGAAGCAGCTTGCTCATCGGTACATCGCTATTTTCCAGAATGTCATACAGCGGTTTAAGCCCCTTTTTGCTGTCGCCCATATGGAACACGCTGACACCCGGTTTGCTGCCCAGCAGGCCACCCACGCGGGATTCCGCTGCCATGTTTGCCAGTTGATAATCGCCAGGCGCGGCAGAACGGTGGTCTGAAACTGCACATTTAACGCCGATGACGCGATCGATCAGCGCCACATCTTTTTCTACCGAACCGGTGATTGTCGGTGAAGGTACATGGTAAGCGCCGGTTAACATCCAGGCGGTGATCCCTTCTTCATTCAGCGCCCGTGTTTTCGCCAGAAGCGATTCCGGGTGACGGGTCACGGAGTCGGTGCCGAGCAAACCAATGACGGTCGTGACCCCGGCTTCGGTCAGTCTGCTCAGTCTGACTTCTGGCGTACGGGTAGTGGGACCCGCTTCACCACCGCCGCCAATCAGGTGAACATGCTGATCGATAAAGCCAGGACACAGAATCAGTCCTCTGAGATTGATAACCTTACAATCTGGCACGATGTGAGGAGAGATATCGCGTGCCACAGCAATAATCTTGCCGTTGGCGAGAAGCACGTCTCTGATTCCCTGGTCTTCCGGGGTGTAAAGGTGTGCACCTTGCATCAACGTAAACTCTGCGAAGGATAAATCAGGCATGAGAATTCCCTTTTAAACAATGCTCTGCATAACCCAGATCGACAGCAGTGCGTTGATGGCACACACGGCGATGATATGGGGATAATATTTGGCGTTAACTTCGGCGGTACCGAGGCAGCGACCCACGTTCTGCACAGGGTTACCCATCAGGTATATCGCCGGAAGCAGCACCGTGACGTCGTGACCATTTAAGGCTCCCGCCGTGAGCAGACTGGCAGAAACGCCTACCGCGCCGCCCATGCTCATTAGCGACGCTAAAAGCACGGTGGCGGCTTCACCAGGAAGTCCCCACAGAGCCATAACGGGCTGGCAAATGTGCCCAACCCAGTCAAGTAAACCGGTAATTTTCAGCGCCTGAATAATGACGAATGCCATGACCACGTTCGGCAGCAGGTTAGTGGTGGCAATCGTAAAGCCGCGGCGGGCACCATCGATGAACATGTCCATGACATTTTTGCGTACCTGAGTGGTCATGCTTGTGCTCCTTGCGTTGGGTTACGGCGTTCTTCAAAATTGATCCAGATACGTAGCAGGTTGGCACCGACAAATTTAAACACCAGGATGACAGCCAGGGGGACGATAACGGACGTTCCCAGAAACGCGAAGACAGCGACACCAGAGGAAAAATAGTTGGTAATAATTGCGCTGCCGCTGGTCTGGTACGCTGCAAAAATGACTTTATCGCGCTCAGTGATTTCGCCATCCTGCGCCAGTTCTTTCGTCATCCCCGCGGCCGCATCGGTGTTTTGTAAGTTAGCGATGAGCGCCAGTGAGCAGATGCCCGGAATACCCAGCAGGGGTTTCAGGATGGGCGTCATCAGCTGTTGCGCCGCACGCAGTCCGCCAAGACCGTCGGTGATAGAAATAATGCCCAGTGACAAAATGACAGAGGGAGCGAGTTCCAGCGCGAAAAGAAAACCATCTTTTGCGCCCGTACCGCCCGCGCCCCGGAAGGTTACGGTCGTTTGTTCAGCGCCATTCGCGATCTGGCCAAACGAACCGTTCAGCACGGTAAAATCAAATACACGCCACCAACCTTCCGTTCCGGAAAATACGCCGGAAAAGAAAATGATGGTCAGAAAAAAAGCCAGGTATCCCTTAAGTCCGACTTTTTCTGTTGCAGGCGGCAGCGCCGCCTGTTCCCTTTGTTGCGCCATAGCGAACCCCGTTATTTTTTTGATGATGTTGTTTGTTGCGGCAGGCCAGAAGAGGCCTGAACTCAATGACCTTAACAGTAATGTGGGTATGGGGAAAATGCAAGAATGTTTCTTTTAAGGCACTGTTGCAAAGTTAGCGATGAGGCAGCCTTTTGTCTTATTCAAAGGCCTTACATTTCAAAAACTCTGCTTACCAGGCGCATTTCGCCCAGGGGATCACCATAATAAAATGCTGAGGCCTGGCCTTTGCGTAGTGCACGCATCACCTCAATACCTTTGATGGTGGCGTAAGCCGTCTTCATGGATTTAAATCCCAGCGTGGCGCCGATTATCCGTTTCAGTTTGCCAT
>NZ_KZ559445.1:0-2575 GCF_002850715.1 Citrobacter sp. L55
CGTATCGCTTTGGTGAAGAGCATCAGCCGGTGACCGAAGCCCAGGTGCTCTCCCCCCGCCGCTGGCAGGATGAACAGAATGACCTCTGGACGGTATTCAACCGGCTTCAGGAAAATCTGCAGAAAGGCGGACTTGCCGGGCGAACCGCGCAGGGAAAGCGAAGCCGTACCCGCGCCGTGAAAGGTATCGACGGTGACCTGAAGCTTAACCGCGCGTTGTGGGTGATGGCGGAAGAGCTGCAGCAGGCACTGAGCTGATGCAGCACGTTCCGGCGAATACTGATCAGCAGTCTGGCCTGTCTCACTGCAAAACCAGCCCGGCAGCCGCTCCATATCCGACGATGACCTCTGCGCCTGGTGCAGACATCTCTGCTACCNTGTGGGTGATGGCGGAAGAGCTGCAGCAGGCACTGAGCTGATGCAGCACGTTCCGGCGAATACTGATCAGCAGTCTGGCCTGTCTCACTGCAAAACCAGCCCGGCAGCCGCTCCATATCCGACGATGACCTCTGCGCCTGGTGCAGACATCTCTGCTACCGCCCCGGTGAACGCAGTCTGTGCAGGCTGTCTGTGGCTGACGGCATCTGGCCCTCACGGTGCGATGCTGATGGCTATGCACAGTCCTGCCCACAGCTACGCCTGAACGTACCGCCGGCAGATATCACCAGCCGGTAGCACTGCACGCCTGTTGCCCAAAAACTCAAACGACCTGCACGCTCCTGTTCAGCGGGAGNCCCCGGTGAACGCAGTCTGTGCAGGCTGTCTGTGGCTGACGGCATCTGGCCCTCACGGTGCGATGCTGATGGCTATGCACAGTCCTGCCCACAGCTACGCCTGAACGTACCGCCGGCAGATATCACCAGCCGGTAGCACTGCACGCCTGTTGCCCAAAAACTCAAACGACCTGCACGCTCCTGTTCAGCGGGAGTGCGCTTATGACCTTTACAAAAGGAACCACTGACATGACTGACATGACTGATATGACTGATATGACTGATATGACTGATATGACTGATATGCTCAACCTTAACAACACCCTCCCGTTACATCCATCCTCTGATGAACTGAGCGCTACGCTCGTTTCGGACGAACTGCGTGTGGACTTCTGGCCACAACACTTTGGCAACATACCGCAGTGTATAACCCTGGAGCCACGTATCTTTGCCTGGATGGACCGACTCTGCGCCGATTATCACGGTGGCATCTGGCAGTTTTACATGCTGAGCAACNATGACTGATATGACTGATATGCTCAACCTTAACAACACCCTCCCGTTACATCCATCCTCTGATGAACTGAGCGCTACGCTCGTTTCGGACGAACTGCGTGTGGACTTCTGGCCACAACACTTTGGCAACATACCGCAGTGTATAACCCTGGAGCCACGTATCTTTGCCTGGATGGACCGACTCTGCGCCGATTATCACGGTGGCATCTGGCAGTTTTACATGCTGAGCAACGGCGGTGCTTTTATGGCCCCGGAAGCAAATGAGGATACCAGTGAAAAATGGTCGCTGTTCAACAGTATGAATGGCAACGGNCCCTGGAGCCACGTATCTTTGCCTGGATGGACCGACTCTGCGCCGATTATCACGGTGGCATCTGGCAGTTTTACATGCTGAGCAACGGCGGTGCTTTTATGGCCCCGGAAGCAAATGAGGATACCAGTGAAAAATGGTCGCTGTTCAACAGTATGAATGGCAACGGCGCAGAGATGAGTGCAGAAGCTGCAGGCATTGCAGTCTGCCTCATTGCTTACAGCCACCATGCCTGTCGCACCGAATGCGATGCCATGACGGAACACTATTACCGTCTGCGGGATTACGCACTCAGGCATGCGGAATGCAGCACCATCATGCACATCATCGACTGAGGGAAACGCCATGAAACAACAGCTCCCTTTATTTGCCTCAGTCCTGCCNGCAGAGATGAGTGCAGAAGCTGCAGGCATTGCAGTCTGCCTCATTGCTTACAGCCACCATGCCTGTCGCACCGAATGCGATGCCATGACGGAACACTATTACCGTCTGCGGGATTACGCACTCAGGCATGCGGAATGCAGCACCATCATGCACATCATCGACTGAGGGAAACGCCATGAAACAACAGCTCCCTTTATTTGCCTCAGTCCTGCCTGTCTCTGCACAACAGACCATCCGCAAGGCACTAACCCTTCTGGAGCGTCAGTTACGCGAACCCGGGGCGTCATTTACGTCCAGCCATGCAGTACGNTTACGCACTCAGGCATGCGGAATGCAGCACCATCATGCACATCATCGACTGAGGGAAACGCCATGAAACAACAGCTCCCTTTATTTGCCTCAGTCCTGCCTGTCTCTGCACAACAGACCATCCGCAAGGCACTAACCCTTCTGGAGCGTCAGTTACGCGAACCCGGGGCGTCATTTACGTCCAGCCATGCAGTACGGGACTGGCTGCGTCTGCAGCTTGCCACACAGGAGCGCGAAGAATTTACCGTGATCTTCCTCGATAACCAGCATCGGTTGATTACGCACGAAACCCTCTTCACCGGCACCATCAACCATACACAGGTACATCCACGGGAAGTGGTGAA
>NZ_KZ559446.1:0-2133 GCF_002850715.1 Citrobacter sp. L55
AATGATAGTGTGACGAATCACACTGGGTTTCCCCATTCGGAAATCGCCGGTTATAACGGTTCATATCACCTTACCGACGCTTATCGCAGATTAGCACGTCCTTCATCGCCTCTGACTGCCAGGGCATCCACCGTGTACGCTTAGTCGCTTAACCTCACAACCCGAAGATGTTTCGTAAAACATTTCAGTGTTGCGAAAATTTGAGAGACTCGAACACACCGCTTTTCATTTCTTGTTTACGGAGAAATGAAACAGTGTGTCGTTTCAATTTTCAGCTTGATCCAGATTTTTAAAGAGCAAAACTTCGCAGTGAACCTTTTCAGGTACACTCTGAAGTTTTCTTGTNAATGATAGTGTGACGAATCACACTGGGTTTCCCCATTCGGAAATCGCCGGTTATAACGGTTCATATCACCTTACCGACGCTTATCGCAGATTAGCACGTCCTTCATCGCCTCTGACTGCCAGGGCATCCACCGTGTACGCTTAGTCGCTTAACCTCACAACCCGAAGATGTTTCGTAAAACACTTCAGTGTTGCGAAAATTTGAGAGACTCGAACACACCGCTTTTCATTTCTTGTTTACGGAGAAATGAAACAGTGTGTCGTTTCAATTTTCAGCTTGATCCAGATTTTTAAAGAGCAAAACTTCGCAGTGAACCTTTTCAGGTACACTCTGAAGTTTTCTTGTGTTTTTGCAGTAAGGAATGGTGGAGCTATGCGGGATCGAACCGCAGACCTCCTGCGTGCAAGGCAGGCGCTCTCCCAGCTGAGCTATAACCCCATCGTAAATGCTAATCTCTGTACCCTAATTCGTTTCCGGGCAAGGCGCGGTGGTGCGAAGCATACTGAAGTATGCGAGCATCGCCGTAACACAGCACGGAGGCGAATTTGGNTTTTTGCAGTAAGGAATGGTGGAGCTATGCGGGATCGAACCGCAGACCTCCTGCGTGCAAGGCAGGCGCTCTCCCAGCTGAGCTATAACCCCATCGTAAATGCTAATCTCTGTACCCTAATTCGTTTCCGGGCAAGGCGCGGTGGTGCGAAGCATACTGAAGTATGCGAGCATCGCCGTAACACAGCACGGAGGCGAATTTGGTAGGCCTGAGTGGACTTGAACCACCGACCTCACCCTTATCAGGGGTGCGCTCTAACCACCTGAGCTACAAGCCTGCAGAGATTTTCTTACTGCTAATTTTCATCAGACAATCTGTGTGAGCACTACAAAGNAATTTGGTAGGCCTGAGTGGACTTGAACCACCGACCTCACCCTTATCAGGGGTGCGCTCTAACCACCTGAGCTACAAGCCTGCAGAGATTTTCTTACTGCTAATTTTCATCAGACAATCTGTGTGAGCACTACAAAGGTCGGTTCTTTAAGGTAAGGAGGTGATCCAACCGCAGGTTCCCCTACGGTTACCTTGTTACGACTTCACCCCAGTCATGAATCACAAAGTGGTAAGCGCCCTCCCGAAGGTTAAGCTACCTACTTCTTTTGCAACCCACTCCCATGGTGTGACGGGCGGTGTGTACAAGGCCCGGGAACGTATTCACCGTGGCATTCTGATCCACGATTACTAGCGATTCCGACTTCATGGAGNATCCGGACTACGACATACTTTATGAGGTCCGCTTGCTCTCGCGAGGTCGCTTCTCTTTGTATATGCCATTGTAGCACGTGTGTAGCCCTACTCGTAAGGGCCATGATGACTTGACGTCATCCCCACCTTCCTCCAGTTTATCACTGGCAGTCTCCTTTGAGTTCCCGACCGAATCGCTGGCAACAAAGGATAAGGGTTGCGCTCGTTGCGGGACTTAACCCAACATTTCACAACACGAGCTGACGACAGCCATGCAGCACCTGTCTCAGAGTTCCCGAAGGCACGTTCGCATCTCTGCAAACTTCTCTGGATGTCAAGAGTAGGTAAGGTTCTTCGCGTTGCATCGAATTAAACCACATGCTCCACCGCTTGTGCGGGCCCCCGTCAATTCATTTGAGTTTTAACCTTGCGGCCGTACTCCCCAGGCGGTCGACTTAACGCGTTAGCTCCGGAAGCCACGCCTCAAGGGCACAACCTCCAAGTCGACATCGTTTACGGCGTGGACTACCAGGGTATCTAATCCTGTTTGCTC
>NZ_KZ559447.1:0-1944 GCF_002850715.1 Citrobacter sp. L55
CGTATCGCTTTGGTGAAGAGCATCAGCCGGTGACCGAAGCCCAGGTGCTCTCCCCCCGCCGCTGGCAGGATGAACAGAATGACCTCTGGACGGTATTCAACCGGCTTCAGGAAAATCTGCAGAAAGGCGGACTTGCCGGGCGAACCGCGCAGGGAAAGCGCAGCCGTACCCGCGCCGTGAAAGGTATCGACGGTGACCTGAAGCTTAACCGCGCGTTGTGGGTGATGGCGGAAGAGCTGCAGCAGGCACTGAGCTGATGCAGCACGTTCCGGCGAATACTGATCAGCAGTCTGGCCTGTCTCACTGCAAAACCAGCCCGGCAGCCGCTCCATATCCGACGATGACCTCTGCGCCTGGTGCAGACATCTCTGCTACCNTGTGGGTGATGGCGGAAGAGCTGCAGCAGGCACTGAGCTGATGCAGCACGTTCCGGCGAATACTGATCAGCAGTCTGGCCTGTCTCACTGCAAAACCAGCCCGGCAGCCGCTCCATATCCGACGATGACCTCTGCGCCTGGTGCAGACATCTCTGCTACCACCCCGGTGAACGCAGTCTGTGCAGGCTGTCTGTGGCTGACGGCATCTGGCCCTCACGGTGCGATGCTGATGGCTATGCACAGTCCTGCCCACAGCTACGCCTGAACGTACCGCCGGCAGATATCACCAGCCGGTAGCACTGCACGCCTGTTGCCCAAAAACTCAAACGACCTGCACGCTCCTGTTCAGCGGGAGNCCCCGGTGAACGCAGTCTGTGCAGGCTGTCTGTGGCTGACGGCATCTGGCCCTCACGGTGCGATGCTGATGGCTATGCACAGTCCTGCCCACAGCTACGCCTGAACGTACCGCCGGCAGATATCACCAGCCGGTAGCACTGCACGCCTGTTGCCCAAAAACTCAAACGACCTGCACGCTCCTGTTCAGCGGGAGTGCGCTTATGACCTTTACAAAAGGAACCACTGACATGACTGACATGACTGACATGACTGACATGACTGATATGACTGATATGCTCAACCTTAACAACACCCTCCCGTTACATCCATCCTCTGATGAACTGAGCGCTACGCTCGTTTCGGACGAACTGCGTGTGGACTTCTGGCCACAACACTTTGGCAACATACCGCAGTGTATAACCCTGGAGCCACGTATCTTTGCCTGGATGGACCGACTCTGCGCCGATTATCACGGTGGCATCTGGCAGTTTTACATGCTGAGCAACNCCCTGGAGCCACGTATCTTTGCCTGGATGGACCGACTCTGCGCCGATTATCACGGTGGCATCTGGCAGTTTTACATGCTGAGCAACGGCGGTGCTTTTATGGCCCCGGAAGCAAATGAGGATACCAGTGAAAAATGGTCGCTGTTCAACAGTATGAATGGCAACGGAGCAGAGATGAGTGCAGAAGCTGCAGGCATTGCAGTCTGCCTCATTGCTTACAGCCACCATGCCTGTCGCACCGAATGCGATGCCATGACGGAACACTATTACCGTCTGCGGGATTACGCACTCAGGCATGCGGAATGCAGCACCATCATGCACATCATCGACTGAGGGAAACGCCATGAAACAACAGCTCCCTTTATTTGCCTCAGTCCTGCCNTTACGCACTCAGGCATGCGGAATGCAGCACCATCATGCACATCATCGACTGAGGGAAACGCCATGAAACAACAGCTCCCTTTATTTGCCTCAGTCCTGCCTGTCTCTGCACAACAGACCATCCGCAAGGCACTAACCCTTCTGGAGCGTCAGTTACGCGAACCCGGGGCGTCATTTACGTCCAGCCATGCAGTACGTGACTGGCTGCGTCTGCAGCTTGCCACACAGGAGCGCGAAGAATTTACCGTGATCTTCCTCGATAACCAGCATCGGTTGATTACGCACGAAACCCTCTTCACCGGCACCATCAACCATACACAGGTACATCCACGGGAAGTGGTGAA
>NZ_KZ559448.1:0-1820 GCF_002850715.1 Citrobacter sp. L55
CGCTTTGACGATAAAGAGGAGCGCGGGACGTGGTTCTGTAACCAGTGCGGCGCGGGGGACGGCCTGAAACTGGTTGAGAAAGTGTTCGGCGTGACCCCGTCAGAGGCGGCCGGGAAGGTGAACGCCGTGACCGGCAACCTGCCGCCGGTCTCCCCGGCGGTGACTGCGGCCGCAGACGCTGAAACTGAGGCCGACCGCAAAGCGGCCGCCGCGCTGGCCGCCAGACTGATGGAGAAAGCCCGCCCGGCCACCGGCAATGCCTACCTCACCCGCAAGGGCTTCCCCGGTCGGGAATGTCTGACGCTCACCACCCTGCATAAAACCGGCGGCGTGACGTACCGCGCCGGGGATGTGGTTGTCCCGCTGTATGACGATAGCGGCGCACTGGTTAACGTCCAGCTCATTAATGCGGACGGTCTCAAGCGCACCCTGAAAGGGGGGCAGGTAAAAGGGGCGTGTCATATTCTCGACGGGAAAAAAGAGGCGGGAAAACGGCTGTGGATAGCGGAGGGCTACGCGACCGCGCTCACCGTGCATCACCTGACCGGCGAAACCGTCATGGTGGCGCTGTCGTCGGTGAACCTCCTTTCTCTGGCGAGCCTTGCCCGTCACAAATATCCGGCCTGCCGGATTGTCATTGCCGCCGACCGTGACCTTAACGGCGACGGCCAGACCAAAGCGTCTGCGGCCGCAGAGTCCTGCGAGGGCGTGGTCGCCCTGCCGCCGGTGTTCGGTGACTGGAATGATGCGTATACACAGCACGGCGGGGAGGCCACGCGTAAAGCCATGTATGACGCTATCCGGCCACCGGCTGACAGCCCGTTCAGCACCATGAGCGAGGCGGAATTTACCGCCATGAGCACCAGTGAGAAAGCCATGCGGGTGCATGAGCATTACGGCGAAGCGCTGGCGGTGGATGCGAACGGCCAGCTCCTGTCCCGCTATGAGGCGGGAATATGGAAAATCATCCCGCCATCGGACTTTGCGCGCGACGTGGCCGGGCTGTTCCAGCGTCTGCGCGCCCCGTTCTCATCGGGGAAAATTGCCTCGGTGGTCGACACCCTGAAACTGATTATTCCGCAGCAGGACGCTCCGGCGCGGCGGCTGATTGGCTTTCGCAACGGCGTGCTCGATACCAAAAGCGGAGTATTCAGCCCGCACAGCAAAACGCACTGGCTGCGCACCCTGTGCGACGTGGATTTCACCCCGCCGGTGGAGGAGGAAACGCTGGAGACGCACGCGCCGAATTTCTGGCGCTGGCTCGACCGCGCCGCCGGTTCGCGTGCCGATAAACGGGATGTGATACTCGCCGCACTGTTTATGGTGCTGGCGAACCGCTACGACTGGCAGCTCTTTCTCGAAGTGACCGGTCCGGGCGGCAGCGGGAAAAGTATTCTGGCCGAAATAGCGACGATGCTCGCCGGGGAAGATAACGCCACATCGGCGACCATCGAAACGCTGGAATCCCCCCGCGAGCGCGCGGCGCTGATTGGCTTCTCGTTGATACGTCTGCCCGACCAGGAGAAATGGAGCGGTGACGGGGCAGGACTCAAGGCCATTACCGGCGGGGATGCGGTCTCCGTTGACCCGAAATACCGCGATGCGTATTCCACCCACATTCCGGCGGTGATACTGGCCGTAAACAACAATCCGATGCGCTTCACCGACCGCAGCGGCGGCGTGTCGCGTCGCCGGGTGATAATGCATTTCCCGGAACAGATAGCCCCGGAAGAACGCGACCCTAAACTGAAAGATAAAATCGCCCGCGAGCTGGCCGTCATCGTGCGCCAGCTTATGCAGACGTTCAGCGACCCGATGAC
>NZ_KZ559449.1:0-1178 GCF_002850715.1 Citrobacter sp. L55
TTCTCCTTGTATCTTGAAATTTAGCTACCATAGCGATGAATAGATTTGGCACGGCGTATGCAGCCTGATTTCTCCAAGGGTTTTAAGCCCGTGACTAAGCGACTGGCGCATATGCTGAGCCACTCATCTGAAACCCGAACAGTTGTCCGTACTCCATAACGCATTTGCAAGGATGGGTAATAATGAGTCTGCCAGGTCCACTTTGTGTCGGTATTGATGTTTCGAAAGCAACGCTGGACATTGCTGCCAGCAGCGCAATTGAGTCTTTTTCGGTCACCAATGACACTGATGGTTTTGATTCCATCATTGCTGAGCTGAGGAAGTACTCCGTTGCGCTCGTGCTGATGGAAGCCACCGGAGGGCTTGAAGCTGCCGTTGCCTGTGCCCTTCAGGCCGAAGGTTTTGAGCTCACAGTGGTCAATCCCCGGCAGGCTCGTGACTTTGCCCGTGCTATGGGATATCTGGCGAAGACCGACCGTATTGATGCGAGAGTACTTGCGCAGATGGCTGAGGTTATCAATCGCCATCCGGAACGCAGCCGTTTTATCCGGGCTTTGCCGGATGCAGAACGTCAGGTTCTCAATGCAATGGTAGTTCGCAGACGGCAGTTGATCGCTATGCTGGTTGCTGAGCGAAACAGGTTGTACCTTGCTCCCCCGCAAAGCAGAAAAAGCATTAATACCATCATCAAAGCGTTGGAAGACGAGCTTGCGCGGATCGATGATGATATGAATAACCATATCCGAAGCCACTTCAAAGAACTCTCTGAGCGATTGAGTAGCATTAAGGGCGTCGGTACCATGACCGTAGCCGCACTGCTGGCCGAGGTTCCTGAATTGGGTCGTCTCTCGAGACGAGAAATTAGCGCTCTCGTGGGCGTTGCCCCAGTAAATCGGGATTCTGGCACGATGAGAGGCCGACGAACCATCTTTGGTGGTCGGGCGGGTGTGCGAACTGCGCTGTACATGGCCGCACTCGTAGCAACCCGCTACAATCCAGTTATTAAAGCGTTTTATACCCGGCTGGTTGCAGCAGGAAAACCCAAAAAAGTAGCGCTGGTTGCCTGTATGCGTAAACTGCTGACCATCCTGAATGCAATGCTCAGAAAGAACGAAGAATGGAATGAGTCGTACCATCATGTAGCTCCATAATTTTATCGCTCAAGACAGTTGCTTAGT
>NZ_KZ559450.1:0-1164 GCF_002850715.1 Citrobacter sp. L55
AAACGTTGGTCTGGGAGAAGGCTCTATGCTCCCGGTTGGGACTCCAATTCCCTGGCCGCTGGCAACACCGCCGACCGGCTTTCTGAAAATGAACGGTGCAACATTTGATAAGGTTGCAAACCCTAAGCTTGCCCTTGCGTACCCGTCCGGAGTCTTGCCCGACTTACGTGCGCAAACTATTCGTGGCTGGGATGATGGAAGGGGTATTGATACCGGACGGGCGCTTTTAAGCGAACAGGGGGATGCGATCCGAAACATTATTGGCAGTGCCGCGAACGTCTATACAGGAAACCCAGATTTAGCGACGGGCGTCATTACCTACACCGGTACTGGAATCACCTCGTGGCAGAGTGGAACAGGACTGAGTATTTCCTACAGAAACTTAAATATTAATGCTGCGACTCAAGTTCCAACCGCTGCTGAGAACCGCGTTAAAAGCGTGGCATTTAATTACATCGTGAGAGCGCAATAATGAAAGAATACATCACGCTTAATGCGCAGGGATTTGCAGAAACTTCAGGATGGATTGTTTGCTATCTGACAAAACCTGATGGGGAATATATCGGCTTTATTGATGAGTTTATCCCGGCAACTGCTGGCTTACCTGCTGGTGCATATATTGATGAACCCCCGGCCGATGAAGCGGGAAAAGCGATAATCCGTGTCGGC
Source organism: Citrobacter sp. L55 (assembly GCF_002850715.1). NCBI lineage: Bacteria > Pseudomonadati > Pseudomonadota > Gammaproteobacteria > Enterobacterales > Enterobacteriaceae > Citrobacter > Citrobacter sp. L55. The sequence continues at coordinate 670 of NZ_KZ559450.1, forward strand.
GATAAGTGGGAGTTAGTCGATGACCATCGCGGCGAAACGGTTTACAGCACAGAGAGCGGCCAACCAATTGAAGTGAAAGCCCCTGGTGATTACCCTGAAAACACAACACCACTTGCGCCAGCCACACCTTTTGACAAATGGAATGGCAGCGCCTGGGTGACTGATGAAAACAAACTGAAAGCTGCAAATATCGCTGAAAATGAGTTTCGTAAAGCCCAATTGCGCGCTCAGGCGGATTCAGAAATCGCCTGGCGACAATACGCCGTAGACAAGGGCAAAGCGACGGAGGAAGAAGCCGACGCTTTGATTGAATGGCAGGATTACAGGCTGGATTTGATGCGGGTTGATACTATAAATCCTGTCTGGCCTACACCGCCGGTTTCTCAGACCAGTTAATCTTTGGCGCACTGGAGGTGTCTACCCCCTCCAGTTCCTTGATATAAGTTCTCCACTCAATTAGTTTCGCCTTGTCTTCATCACTAATGGTGCCAAGCA
>NZ_KZ559451.1:0-1057 GCF_002850715.1 Citrobacter sp. L55
GGCTTTGTTGAATAAATCGAACTTTTGCTGAGTTGAAGGATCAGATCACGTATCTTCCCGACAACACAGACCGTTCCGTGGCAAAGCAAAAGTTCAAAATCACCAACTGGCCCACCTACAATAAAGCCCTCATCAACCGTGGCTCCATAACTTTCTGGCTGGATGATGAAGCTATTCAGGCCTGGTATGAGTCAGCAACACCTTCTTCACGAGGCAGACCTCAGCGCTATTCTGACCTTGCCATCACGACTGTGCTGGTCATTAAACGCGTATTCAGGCTGACCCTGCGCGCTGCGCAGGGCTTTATTGATTCCATTTTTTCTCTGATGAACGTTCCGCTACGCTGCCCGGATTACAGCTGTGTCAGCAGGCGGGCAAAGTCGGTTAATGTCAGTTTCAAAACGCCCACCCGGGGTGAAATCGCGCATATGGTAATTGATTCCACCGGGCTGAAGGTCTTCGGTGAAGGCGAATGGAAAGTCAAAAAGCATGGCCAGGAACGCCGTCGTATCTGGCGAAAGTTGCATCTGGCCGTTGACAGCAACACACATGAAATCATCTGTGCAGACCTGTCGCTGAACAATGTGACGGACTCAGAAGCCTTCCCGGGTCTTATCCGGCAGACTCACAGAAAAATCAGGGCAGCATCGGCAGACGGCGCTTACGACACCCGGCTCTGTCACGATGAACTGCGGCGTAAGAAAATCAGCGCGCTTATCCCGCCCCGAAAAGGTGCGGGTTACTGGCCCGGTGAATATGCAGACCGTAACCGTGCAGTGGCTAATCAGCGAATGACCGGGAGTAATGCGCGGTGGAAATGGACAACAGATTACAACCGTCGCTCGATAGCGGAAACGGCGATGTACCGGGTAAAACAGCTGTTCGGGGGTTCACTGACGCTGCGTGACTACGATGGTCAGGTTGCGGAGGCTATGGCCCTGGTACGAGCGCTGAACAAAATGACGAAAGCAGGTATACCTGAAAGCGTGCGTATTGCCTGAAAACACAACCCGCTACGGGGGAGACTTACCCGAAATCTGATTTATTCAACAAAGCC
>NZ_KZ559452.1:0-782 GCF_002850715.1 Citrobacter sp. L55
CGCTTTCCCTGCGCGGTTCGCCCGGCAAGTCCGCCTTTCTGCAGATTTTCCTGAAGCCGGTTGAATACCGTCCAGAGGTCATTCTGTTCATCCTGCCAGCGGCGGGGGGAGAGCACCTGGGCTTCGGTCACCGGCTGATGCTCTTCACCAAAGCGATACGTCAGTGCTGCTCTGGCAAATGCCTGTTTTGCCGGTGGCGGCAGCATCAGCGACTGCATGGCATAGCGCTTCTCTTCCACCCGGTCAAAGATACCGAGTACTTCGTAAGCCCCTTCAATGACTTTTTCCACCACGTTCCCCCTGTGTGGAACGCGAATTTCGCCAAACGACTGTCCGCAGACGAGGCTGTTCGTGCAGACGCTGCGAAAGTAACCAGGCAACATCTGATACGAACTGCTGCCATCGTGCGAGTTAAGCAGAATGATCTCCGGTACCTGCTGACCCTTTATCTGACCGGCACGGCGCAGACGCAGCATGTGCTTCGTGTGCTCCCGGCGGCTCTGGTCGCGAACGCGTGACTGGCAGGCAAAAAACGGCTCGAAACCCTCCCGCCGGAGGTTCTCCAGCAGGGTAATGGTGGGGATGTAAGCGTATTTTTCACTTCTGGAACCGTGTCTGTCCTCACTGAACACGCTGGGGACATGCTGCATCAGTTCCTCACGGGTTAACGGACGGTCACGGCGGATCTGGTTAATTCGGCCAAAGCGGCTGGCTAAGCGCATGGAAATTTCCTTTCTGAGAAACAAAAGAAAACGCCCCGCTCGGATGAGCAGGGCGTCGGT
>NZ_KZ559453.1:0-744 GCF_002850715.1 Citrobacter sp. L55
ACGCCCACGAAGTAGCCGCCGGTGGCATATGAATAACCGGATGATTCGCTAACACATAAAAATTGCAAAGGAGTTCACGGTGGACGCAAACGAACTGAAGCACATCATTGCTCTACTGCTGGAGGATGCTAAGCGAGTTCAACAGCTCGAGCCAAATTCCGGGACTGAATCGCGCATTCAGCTTGCGCAAAAAGCATTAAAAGAGGTCCAGCAGGACATTAATGGAAAGAAGCGCCTCAATGGAGTCGAAATTGTTGAGGCGATTTTAGAGCGAAGGGAAAGAGCGGCACGCCTCGATTCAGAACGGCTCGGTAGGGTCGCTATTTAATGGATCCAACAACCTTATCGTTCTGAGGTAGGTTTCGCGCTCTTTTTCAGTGATATCAGGCTTTTCAAATAGCGCGCGGAAATGGGCGATAGAACTTTCAAGCTCTTTAGTATGTGGTCCTTCAGTCTCTGTAATAGCAATAGCCAGCCTTGAAATAGCCAACTCAATGGCATCGAGCCTGGCATGATTGAGATAAGTAACATTGCTCATAAAAAATTTCCTTCATGGTTGTAGCGACTTAGAAGGATACCACCGCGCCTGATGTGGTTAAAAGCAGGCCAAAGCAATAACAAGTAACTCCCTGTTCTGGCGGCCCGGTGTTTTCCCGTTTGTCCGGTAACCGCCAGCCTTTTTCAGGGCACAACAGAAAAGGGCATCACCGGGCGACGGGCTCATAACCCAATCCACCCGGGCAA
>NZ_KZ559454.1:0-723 GCF_002850715.1 Citrobacter sp. L55
ATTAACCGACAGTTCATGGAGCACTGAAAATGGCTGACATTATCGATAACGCATCAACGCTTGAAGATTTGCAGCGTGACGCGGCACTGAATATGCACAGACTCAACCACTCAGCAGTATCAGCAACGCACTGTGAGGAGTGCGGTGACAAGTTACTTGATGAGCGCCGGAAAGCGTATCCGGGATGCACGATGTGTGTCAGTTGTCAGGGTGAGATGGAATTGCGTAAGAAGATTGGGAGGATGTGATGGAGAAGGAAACTATGACAAATCGCGAACTGGTTGATGCCGCAATTGAACTTGCCGGGCAGTTCTACGCGATGCAGGGATATACACATCGTACAGGGTTTAAGTATTGGGAATCGCCGCACCCGCAGGAGCAACTGGTTTTCGAAATGGCCTGTCGCGCATTCGAAGTAATTCGCGGATCTGATGTGATGGATGCTATCGCAGATTTGGAGGATGACGAGTGATGGACAACCGAAAAGCAAGGCGTTTGCTTGGTGTTCATATCAGAGACACTTATCGGATAAGCAACAGGCGCTGGCTGGTTTGGGGAAGTAATTACCCATTTATATGGGAACACGCAAAGCCATCACCGAGACAGAAAAGGAAAGCGAGAGAGGTTGCAGCATACCGAGAGGAATTAAAGCGCAATCAGGAGTCAGCCAATGTTCCAGCTAATTCAACGGGGTCAGATATACGCTGACAATGCCGGGTGGCC
>NZ_KZ559455.1:0-653 GCF_002850715.1 Citrobacter sp. L55
CCCGGGGTCATTTGCCACTGACTACCGGATATTACGCAATTACATCAGTCGCTATAAAACATCAGGAGCAGAAGCATGAAGATAACGCCGATATTCTCAATGGTGAACTTTGTTGATGACGCTCATTTCCGGCGCGTTTGGCGTCACCCAAAAAAGACCATCACCAAAAAACAGCAGGCATGGGTGCATTACATGCTGTCAGTCTGGGGGCGCGTTAATCGTGGTGATGATTCTCCTGCAGGTGCTATCAACGTTATCGGTCGCCTGATGATTCGCAGTCACTGGAGTGAGGATAAAGCCAACCAGATAGAAAGAGTTGTTATGAGGCTTTATGAAGAGGATGGCCTGCGTGGTGATGTTCTCTATCAGAAAGCCAGAGAGCTGGTTATCCCTCAATCATCGTTCAGCAACATCATCGCTCTCGCCAAAGAATCAGATGATGCCGCTTTCGTTGAACGCGTGATGATTAAGACGCTCCACCGGGAAAGCCCAGTTCGTGATGTAGCTATTAGACGATATTGTGATTGCAACAACACGCAAGACATCGCTCGACGAATTCAATACCACACTGGTGCTGATATTCAATATTGCCGTAAGCGCGTTGTGTGGTGCGAGAACGTCCTCGATGCGGAAATGTTTTACGCAATGAGGCG
>NZ_KZ559456.1:0-652 GCF_002850715.1 Citrobacter sp. L55
GTGGAAAGCATGCCGACAAAAGCATTGAATGTTTCGCCAGTGCGGGCAGGGTCTGGACGCATTTCATCGGCCAGCAGCGGTCCCCACGTTTTAAACTCTTCCACGTTCTCCAGCATCATCACGCGCGGTCGTTTCGCCAGTGCCCAACGCAGAACAATCCAGGCAAGACCGCGTATCTCTTTTTTCACTGGCTTCGCGCCTTTTGCCTTCGAGAAGTGTCGGCAGTCCGGGCTAAACCACGCCAGTCCGACTGGATTACCTCCGGTGGCGGCTACCGGATCCACGTCAAATACGGATTCACAATAATGCAGTGTGTCCGGGTGGTTCGTCTTGTGCATCGCAATGGCATTTTCGTCGTGGTTGATCGCAATATCCACGCTGCGCCCGATCGCCAGTTCAATACCCGTTGATGCGCCACCGCCACCAGCAAAGTTATCAACGATAATCTCACGCATGGGTTACCCCCTGCATGCTGCCGACAAGACCACGCGCAATTGTGATAATTTCGCTGGTGGCCGTTCGTTCCAGCCAGAGTTGATTGATGTTGGCTTTCAGCTTGTTCTGCTGTGATTCATCCAGCATGTCAGCGCCATCAACCTGGTCGAATACAATTCCAACCTCCAACGGCCAGATACGGGACTCGGGAAGCGGA
>NZ_KZ559457.1:0-552 GCF_002850715.1 Citrobacter sp. L55
GACAACAGATTACAACCGTCGCTCGATAGCGGAAACGGCGATGTACCGGGTAAAACAGCTGTTCGGGGGTTCACTGACGCTGCGTGACTACGATGGTCAGGTTGCGGAGGCTATGGCCCTGGTACGAGCGCTGAACAAAATGACGAAAGCAGGTATACCTGAAAGCGTGCGTATTGCCTGAAAACACAACCCGCTACGGGGGAGACTTACCCGAAATCTGATTTATTCAACAAAGCCAGGAGAAACAGGAAAAGCACTCCTCGAAGAGGTTGCTCAATTCCTGGCTAAAGATCCGAAATGGCACCTCAGCCGTTGGGTTTCGGATAGTGAAAAACGCATCCTGGAAAGCTCGCCTGCTGGAATAAAAATATGGCACTGTTGCAAATAGTCGGTGGTGATAAACTTATCATCCCCTTTTGCTGATGGAGCTGCACATGAACCCATTCAAAGGCCGGCATTTTCAGCGTGACATCATTCTGTGGGCCGTACGCTGGTACTGCAAATACGGCATCAGTTACCGTGAGCTGCAGGAGATGCTGGCTGAACGCGGAG
>NZ_KZ559458.1:0-534 GCF_002850715.1 Citrobacter sp. L55
ATCCGGACTACGACATACTTTATGAGGTCCGCTTGCTCTCGCGAGGTCGCTTCTCTTTGTATATGCCATTGTAGCACGTGTGTAGCCCTACTCGTAAGGGCCATGATGACTTGACGTCATCCCCACCTTCCTCCAGTTTATCACTGGCAGTCTCCTTTGAGTTCCCGGCCTAACCGCTGGCAACAAAGGATAAGGGTTGCGCTCGTTGCGGGACTTAACCCAACATTTCACAACACGAGCTGACGACAGCCATGCAGCACCTGTCTCAGAGTTCCCGAAGGCACGTTCACATCTCTGCAAACTTCTCTGGATGTCAAGAGTAGGTAAGGTTCTTCGCGTTGCATCGAATTAAACCACATGCTCCACCGCTTGTGCGGGCCCCCGTCAATTCATTTGAGTTTTAACCTTGCGGCCGTACTCCCCAGGCGGTCGACTTAACGCGTTAGCTCCGGAAGCCACGCCTCAAGGGCACAACCTCCAAGTCGACATCGTTTACGGCGTGGACTACCAGGGTATCTAATCCTGTTTGCTCCC
>NZ_KZ559459.1:0-466 GCF_002850715.1 Citrobacter sp. L55
CTTTGTAGTGCTCACACAGATTGTCTGATGAAAATTAGCAGTAAGAAAATCTCTGCAGGCTTGTAGCTCAGGTGGTTAGAGCGCACCCCTGATAAGGGTGAGGTCGGTGGTTCAAGTCCACTCAGGCCTACCAAATTTCTGCTGATGCTGCGTTGCGGCGATGCTCACATACTTCAGTATGCTTCGCGTCACCACGCCTTGCCTCAACAGAAATTAAGGTTAAACGAGATTTAACTACGATGGGGCTATAGCTCAGCTGGGAGAGCGCCTGCTTTGCACGCAGGAGGTCTGCGGTTCGATCCCGCATAGCTCCACCATCCCTTACTGCAAAAAAACAAGAAAACTTCAGAGTGTACCTGAAAAGGTTCACTGCGAAGTTTTGCTCTTTAAAAATCTGGATCAAGCTGAAAATTGAAACGACACACTGTTTCATTTCTCCGTAAACAAGAAATGAAAAGCGGTGTGT
>NZ_KZ559460.1:0-452 GCF_002850715.1 Citrobacter sp. L55
TCTTACGCAATTCCATCTCACCCTGACAACTGACACACATCGTGCATCCCGGATACGCTTTCCGGCGCTCATCAAGTAACTTGTCACCGCACTCCTCACAGTGCGTTGCTGATACTGCTGAGTGGTTGAGTCTGTGCATATTCAGTGCCGCGTCACGCTGCAAATCTTCAAGCGTTGATGCGTTATCGATAATGTCAGCCATTTTCAGTGCTCCATGAACTGTCGGTTAATTCGGTTGAAGGTGAACGCGAGAAAATAAAAAGGCCGCATTAGCGACCTTGTGATTTGCGATAGTTTGTTTCTCATGCGGCATTTTCCTGTCTTGCGAATAAGTCCATTTGCGCGGTATCTGCGTTACCTACTATGAATGCCTCGCACGACTCAGAACATGAACCTGCATTATTCCCGCCACCACCTCTAATTGTTGCTGCGATGTCCGCTCGATCGTAATC
>NZ_KZ559461.1:0-422 GCF_002850715.1 Citrobacter sp. L55
GTTGTCATGCCAATGGCATTGCCCGGTAGCTAAATGCGGAAGAGATAAGTGCTGAAAGCATCTAAGCACGAAACTTGCCCCGAGATGAGTTCTCCCTGACCCTTTAAGGGTCCTGAAGGAACGTTGAAGACGACGACGTTGATAGGTCGGGTGTGTAAGCGTAGCGATACGTTGAGCTAACCGATACTAATGAACCGTGAGGCTTAACCTTACAACGCCGAAGGTGTTTTGGCGAAAGAGACATCGAAATTCAGCTTGATTACAGATTACATCGACAGACCGAGAGGTGTGTTGATAGACAGAATTTGCCTGGCGGCTGTAGCGCGGTGGTCCCACCTGACCCCATGCCGAACTCAGAAGTGAAACGCCGTAGCGCCGATGGTAGTGTGGGGTCTCCCCATGCGAGAGTAGGGAACTGCCAG
>NZ_KZ559462.1:0-324 GCF_002850715.1 Citrobacter sp. L55
TTATGCGGTATTAGCTACCGTTTCCAGTAGTTATCCCCCTCCATCGGGCAGTTTCCCAGACATTACTCACCCGTCCGCCACTCGTCACCCAAGGAGCAAGCTCCTCTGTGCTACCGTTCGACTTGCATGTGTTAGGCCTGCCGCCAGCGTTCAATCTGAGCCATGATCAAACTCTTCAATTTAAGTTTGATGCTCGTGAATTAAACTTCGTAATGAATTACGTGTTCACTCAGAGACTTGGTATTCATTTTTCGTCTTGCGACGTTAAGAATCCGTATCTTCGAGTGCCCACACAGATTGTCTGATAAATTGTTAAAGAGCAGT
>NZ_KZ559463.1:0-290 GCF_002850715.1 Citrobacter sp. L55
TTTTTCGCTCATCCAGCCCTTGAAGATGAAGATTGTGTTCATAATTTTGCCTTGCTCGATCAGATTTCAGCATTGCAATGGGTCCGGGAGAATATCTCAGAATTTGGTGGTGACCCGACAAATATTACGTTATTTGGTGGGTCCGCAGGTGCTCGTAGTGTCATGTCATTAATGGCCTCTCCCCTGGCAGCAGGATTGTTCCATAAAGCCATTATCCAGAGTGGATATACATTGCCTGATACGCCCAGCCAAAAAGCTTTAGAGCATGGCATTGGTTTAGCAGAAAAATT
>NZ_KZ559464.1:0-284 GCF_002850715.1 Citrobacter sp. L55
CCACAGACAAGGCCGTTCTGACAAACCGCACGAAATAGTCCCGGCAGCATCTGGTACGAACTGCTGCCATCGTGAGAGTTGAGCAGGATTATTTCCGGCACCTGCTTACCGGTTATCTGTCCCTCACGCCGTAGACGCAGCATATGCTTGGTGTGTTCGCGACGCTCCGGATCACGCACACGGGTCTGACAGGCAAAGAATGGCTGGAAGCCTTCTCGCTGCAGGCTGTCCAGCAAGGAGATGGTGGGTATATAGGTGTAGCGTTCACTACGGGATTCATGTTT
>NZ_KZ559465.1:0-280 GCF_002850715.1 Citrobacter sp. L55
TGTTCAGCCATATCGACTTTGCTTTCACTGTAGTTGCCTGATAACAGTGCTGTCAGCGATGCGGCGAAGTTTCTGGCTTTCTCCTGCGGGATCGTTGAGACCACTCGCATCTCGCCATAACGACTGCGTTTGCGAATGATCCTGTGCCCCAGAAAGATAAAGCCGTCATTAACATGGGTGATTTTAGTCTTATCCATGTTCAGCCTGAGTTTCAGACTGCCTTCGAGCACACCCCGACACTCCTCCCTGATGGCTTCCGCCTGTGCTTTGGTGCCTTTGA